>QQTG01000024.1 GCA_003370465.1 Kangiella sp. HD9-110m-PIT-SAG07
GAAGTAGAGTCAACTGTTTCTATGAAAGTGTTTAGATTAAAAGTGCTTTGATAAAAAGCCCGCAATGATGCGGGCTTTTTTGTAAGTATTATAAATACTAGGCTTATTTAAATTTAGATTCTAAATTAGTGATTTGTGTGTTGAGAACTCCATCCACAGCTTTAGCCATCATTTCCGACTCCTCTCCGACAAAGCCTTTTACTAAGTAAGTCATGGTAAGATTTGTCATGCCTTTTGTTGGTGCTTTAAAGCTCCAAGACATATGACCATAAACACCCATGCTTTGTAGAGGTCCTAAGCCACCGACCATTTGCACGTTTTTGTTGGGTATGACTGTACTGACAGTCATGTGTAATGCTTCTTTATCGCCATTAACTTCACAGAAGCAACCGTTGGCTTTTGGCTCGATGTACATTTTGCTGGCGTCGCCAAACCAAGTATGGCTTGATTCCCACCAGCCGCCAACCTTTAAGAATTGCTGATAAACCTCTTCGACTGGAGCTTTGATGGTGGTTTCAATTTTGACCGAGAAGTGTTGCTTACTTTGGGTGCTGACGATAGCGCCAGCAGTTTGTGCAGCCAATAATGTCGTCAATAATAATATGACGCTGAATAGGGTGCTGAGCGATTTCATAGGTACTCCTTAATAGGGCCCCTTAATAGGGACTGCTTAACTTTTTGCTTATTCTAGCTGAATTATCTGTATTCGACAGTTTTTAGTAGCTTCACTAATTCTTGTGAGGCGTTAGACAGTGTTTTATTGGTTCTGTAAATAATGCCCATCTCTCGATCCGAAAGAAACTGCTTTGATGACAAACTAACCAGTGGTTCGGTCAGTAGGCGAGTGGGTAACAAGGTCCAACCCATCTTACAGGCGACGAGCTTGGCGATAACTTCAAGATAATTTGCA
Organism: Kangiella sp. HD9-110m-PIT-SAG07; assembly: GCA_003370465.1. Lineage (GTDB taxonomy): Bacteria > Pseudomonadota > Gammaproteobacteria > Enterobacterales > Kangiellaceae > Kangiella. Next base: position 911 of record QQTG01000024.1, read on the forward strand.
GTTTTTACTTTTCCGAGAATCACGCCGGCGTTTTCCAGTTGCACCTCGAAGAGTTCTCGTGGAAAGGTATGAGCCGGCGGTAAGATACAAGGATAATGTTCGAGTTGTTGTAGTGGGTTCTTTTCCTGCGCTAAGGCGTAATCTTGGTGGCAAACGATGGCTAAACGCTCTTTCCATATTAATTCATGCTCTAGGCGAGGGTCGTTCTGCTGAGGGAAGGTCAACAAAGCCAACTCGAGTTCACCGCTTAATACACGTTCGTAGGCGAGTTCAGAGTCGATAAACTCAATATTGACATCAACTTGATCGAAGGTGTCAGCATATTGCTCTAGATAGTTGGGTAAAAGGTGGAGGCCGATATAGTGACTGGTGCCAATGTGTAACTCACCACTGACTTTGCCACTGAGATCTCGAATATTTTGCACCGCGTCTTCAATGTCGCTGATGATTTGTGGCGCTTGTTGTTGTAATAATTGGCCCGCTTCAGTGACGATAACGTGGTTACCAACTCGATCGAACAACTGGCTATCGACTATCACTTCCAGGCGTTTAATGCGTTTGCTCAGCGCTGGCTGGGTCATTTGTAGCTCTTTGGCGGCGAGCGTAAATGATTTAAGGCGCGCTACCGCTAGAAATGTTTTGAGTAGTTCGATATCCATAGCGAGATCTCTGAGGAATTGTGGATTCCTTTTGGTTATGGGTTTTATAAAAATAATGAATTGGAGTTATTCTACAAGAAGGTCTACACTTGTTCCAGTTTGCTGCGAATTTGCGGCTATTTTTATTATGTGAAAAGACCAAATGAGGCACAGTTAATGGCTGGAAACACCTTATACGACAAGTTGTGGGCAGATCACCTTGTCGCAGAGAATGATGATGGTTCTGCGTTAATTTATATCGACCGTCAGTTGTTGCACGAAGTAACGTCGCCACAAGCGTTCGAAGGCTTGAGAATCGCGGGCCGTAAGCCGCGCCGTTTAGAGTCAAACTTAGCGACGCCTGATCATAATGTTCCGACTACGGATCGTACCAATGGTATTGCAGATCCTGTGTCACGTATTCAGGTTCAAACCTTGGATGACAATTGTGACAGCTACGGTGTGACAGAATTTAAAATGGACGATATCCGTCAAGGTATCGTGCATATTGTCGGCCCTGAGCAAGGTTATACACTTCCAGGCTTGACGATGGTTTGTGGTGACTCACATACAGCAACGCACGGTGCCTTCGGCGCTATGGCGTTCGGTGTGGGTACGTCAGAAGTTGAACACGTTTTAGCGACTCAATGCTTACGTCAGAAAAAAATGAAAAACATGCTGGTTCGCGTTGATGGCGAATTAGGCACTGGCGTTACCGCGAAAGACGTTGTTTTGGCTGTCATTGGCGAAATCGGTACGGCGGGTGGTAATGGTCACGCAATTGAGTTTGCGGGCACGGCTATCGAGAGTTTATCAATGGAAGGCCGTATGACCATCTGTAACATGGCGATTGAAGCAGGCGCACGCGTAGGCTTGGTGGCTGTGGATGATAAAACCATTGAGTATGTCAAAGGTCGTCCTTTTGCGCCAAAAGGCGAGCAGTGGGATATGGCAGTAGAAGCGTGGAAAGATTTACACAGTGACGCTGATGCAGACTTTGATCGAGTGGTGGAACTTAAAGCTGAAGAGATTATTCCGCAAGTGACTTGGGGTACTTCACCAGAAATGGTTAAGCCAGTGAACGGCAATATCCCAAATCCAGAAAAAGAATCAAACCCTGTGAAAAAAGAAGGTATTGAGCGCGCGCTTCAATATATGGACATGAAAGCCGATACGCCGATTACTTCGATTCCTTTGGATAAAGTGTTTATCGGTTCTTGTACCAATGCTCGTATCGAAGATTTACGCGAAGCTGCTGCGGTAGCGAAAGGTCGCAAAGTATCACCGAGTATCAAACAGGCGATGGTTGTTCCGGGGTCTGGCTTGGTTAAAGAGCAAGCGGAAGCGGAAGGTTTACACACGATCTTCACCGAAGCAGGTTTCGAATGGCGAGAGCCAGGCTGTTCAATGTGCCTTGCTATGAATGCTGACCGTTTAGAGTCAGGCGAGCATTGTGCATCGACCTCAAACCGAAACTTCGAAGGTCGCCAAGGTCAAGGCGGACGTACTCACTTAGTGAGTCCAGCGATGGCGGCAGCAGCAGCGGTTCACGGCCACTTTGTTGATGTGCGTGAATTAGAATTAGATCCAGAATTAGCAAAAGCATCGGAGGTGCACTAATGGAAGCCTTTACGCAACACACAGGTTTAGTCGTGCCTTTAGATCGTTCTAACGTCGATACGGACGCGATTATCCCTAAGCAATTTTTGAAGTCGATTAAACGTACTGGCTTTGGCCCGAACTTATTCGACGAGTGGCGCTATTTGGATCACGGCGAGCCAGGCATGGACAACTCAAAACGCCCCCTAAACCCTGACTTCGTGATGAATAAAGACCGTTACCAAGGTGCTTCGATTCTTTTGGCGCGTGAAAACTTTGGTTGTGGCTCAAGCCGTGAGCACGCTCCTTGGGCACTTGAAGATTATGGTATTAAAGCGGTCATCGCGCCAAGCTATGCTGACATTTTCTTCAACAACTGCTTCAAGAACGGTATCTTACCGATCGTGTTAGACCATACAACGATGGATACCTTGTTTGAGCAGACTGAAGCGAACGAAGGCTTTAAGCTCGATATCGACCTTGATAAACAAACCGTCACTATGCCAAACGGTGATGTGATTGGTTTTGAGGTTGAGTCAGATCGTAAGCACAGTTTGTACAACGGTTTAGATGATATCGGTATTACATTGCAGCAGGAATCAGCTATTACGGAGTATGAGAGTGCTCGACAAAAGCGTGCGCCTTGGTTATTTAATAGTTAATGGTATTTGTTCCTTTTCTTGTATGGCCAAGAAAAGGAACCAAAAGAAGGCCACCCCAATATTGAGGTCATTCAAAGAATGACTCCCAAAAAGACTCTAAAGTCACTTAACGCACCGTGACATACGTTCCATCCATGGCCCGTATGTCACTATTCAAAACGTCCTGTTTTGAATTGCTATGACTTGCGAGTCTTTTAGCTCAATATTACGGGGAGAATAGTTTCTTGAGATCCTGTGCTACAGGATTTGAAACAGAACAATTTATTAGGATTTAACATGACTAAAAAAGTATTGGTATTGCCGGGTGACGGTATTGGCCCTGAGATTGTAGGGCAGGCGACGCGTGTGTTAGATGCGTTGATTGAGAATCATGGTTTGGACGTAACCTATGAGTCGGCGTTGGTGGGTGGCTCTTCGTATGATGCGCATGAAACGCCGTTGACGGATGAAGTTTTAGGTCAGGCGAAAGAAGCGGACGCGATTTTGTTAGGCGCAGTAGGTGGTCCTAAGTGGGAACAGTATGATATTTCAGTACGTCCTGAGAAGGCGTTGTTGAAATTACGTTCTGAGTTAGAGTTATTCGGTAATTTGCGTCCAGCGATTCTTTATAAGCAACTTGCTGACGCTTCAAGCTTGAAGCCTGAGCTAGTAGCTGATTTGGACGTTTTGATTGTTCGTGAGTTAACGGGCGGTATTTATTTCGGTCAGCCGCGTGGTATTCGTACGCTTGAGAATGGCGAGCGCCAGGGCTATAACACATACGTTTATTCTGAAAGCGAAGTGGAGCGTATTGCTCACGTCGCATTTAAAGCGGCGATGTTGCGTGATAAGCGTGTTTGCTCAGTTGATAAAGCAAACGTGCTTGAAGCGACTGAGCTATGGCGTGAAGTGATGGATAAAGTGAGCAAAGAATATCCTGAAGTTGAGTTAACTCACATGTACGTCGATAACGCAGCAATGCAGCTGGTGCGTGCGCCAAAACAGTTCGACGTTATGGTAACGGGCAATATGTTCGGCGATATTCTGTCGGATTGTGCGGCGATGCTAACAGGCTCAATCGGTATGTTGCCGTCTGCAAGCCTAGATGCGAACGGTAAAGGTATGTACGAGCCGATTCACGGTTCAGCGCCTGATATCGCGGGCCAGAACAAAGCGAATCCTTTGGCAACTATCTTGTCAGTGTCTATGTTGTTGCGTCATAGCTTCGGTGAAGGCGCATTAGCGGACAAGATCGACCTAGCCGTTTCTACGGTACTGGATCAAGGCTACCGCACAGCGGATATTCATACTGAAGCTGATAAGTTAGTGTCGACGACAGAAATGGGCGACGCTGTACTTAAAGCTTTAGCATAAGCTCAGCTTAGGTAAATATACGTAAAATCATTGGCATAAGGGGCTAAGCCCTCTATAATTCAGGGCAAAGCAACTTATGCCAAGCCGCAGCTCAGATGTCTCAATCTCAAGACATACAATTCGATGGACTTTATGCCCATGAGCTAACGGTTTCTCGATCTGAGCAGATTCTTCTTGAAGATGCTGATCTGCATCTCGCTCCCTCTACAATTACTTATCTTTATGGTGAAAATGGCGCTGGCAAAACCAGCCTGATGCGTTGTTTGGCCGGGTTATTGCAGCCTGAACATGGCACGGTTTACTGGAATAATAAACCGATAAACCATCCCGAATCAGGATTTTGCAGTGATTTGATTTTTTTGGCGCATAGTCTGTCGATGAAAAACGAGCTGACCATTGCTGAAAATTTAGCTTTTTACGCTCAACTTCGTTTAAAAGATCGAGTGACGACTACAGTGCTTAAAACCCAGATCAGCCAAGTCCTCATCGACTTAGGCATTGGTGGGCTTGAAAGGCGTATGTTTGCTGAGTTATCGGCGGGGCAACAGCATAAGGTGGCGTTGGCTCGATTGGTACTGGAGCCTGCAAAAATATGGATTTTGGACGAACCTTTCGTCAATCTAGACCATAAAACTCGTGGCTGGCTAGCAGCTAAAACCCTTGAGTTTAAAAAGCAAGGTGGCACGGTACTCTTTACCTCGCACCATCATATTGATGAGCTGCCTGTCGATCAAAAAGTCGGGGTAGAGCACGAATGATTCTGACTCTGCTCAAACGTGAATTGAAAGTCGCGCGCCGCAACTGGATTGGTTTAGCGATTCCGCTGCTATTTTTCATCATTGTGGTGAGCTTATTTCCTTTCGCCGTCAGTCCAGAGGCTCCCGTTTTACAACAGTTAGCGCCAGGCGTTATATGGGTAGCGGCTTTATTGGCGATGCTATTGTCGCTTGAACAGTTTTATCGTAGCGATTACCAAGATGGTTCGCTTGAGCAACTCTTATTAATGAGTTCGCCGACATCGGTGGCTATCAGCAAAATATTAGCGCACTGGCTACTAACTGGTTTGCCGTTGGTGGTTCTGTCTCCGCTTCTTGGTGTATTGATGCAGATCAACCACGGTGTTGAGCACTCGGCTCATACTTGGGTGTTAATGTTGAGCTTGGTGTTAGGCACGCCAACCTTGTGTTTATTGGGTGCAGTGGGCATGAGTTTGACCCTAGCGGCGAGCCGAAACGGTCTCTTGGTCTCGATTTTAATCATTCCTTTGTATGTGCCGGTTTTGATATTTGGTGCCTCAACAGTTACAGCATCCCTAGAAAATATGCGTTATAATGGCGAACTCGCCATATTGGGCGCTTTTTTATTGATAGCAATTGTATTTGCGCCTTTCGCATCGGGTCGCGCACTTAAAATTTCAGTAGGTTAAGGTTTAATGGCAAACGCTTGGCGCTGGTTTCACCAGCTAGGTTCTCCAAAATATTTATTCCAAAAAACAGGTCAGTGGCTTCCATGGATATGGGGAGCAACGTTGATACTGCTGGCTGTTGGTTTGTATTACTCACTGTGGGCTTCGCCGATAGAGGTACGCCAAGGTCAGGGCCATACCGTTCGCATTATGTATGTGCACGTGCCAGCTGCGGCTTTATCCATGATTGGCTATATCGCGATGGCGATTGCGGCGACTGTCGGACTGGTTTGGAAAATGAAGATGGCTTTTGCCGTGGTACGTTCCATCGCGCCGGTCGGAGCTGCTATGACGTTTTTGGCTCTATTTACAGGCTCTGTGTGGGGTAAGCCGACATGGGGTACTTGGTGGGAGTGGGATGCTCGGATGACGTCCGAGTTGCTGCTACTTTTCCTGTACCTAGGATATATAGCATTACATGCATCATTCTCAGACCGTTCCAAAGCTGATAAAGCTGGGGCTATTTTAGCCATTGTGGGTGTGATTAATATTCCCATCATCTATTTCTCGGTGAAGTGGTGGAATACACTGCATCAAGGCTACTCAATTACGGAGAAAGGGGCGTTGAACCCAGCATTTCAAACCCCGCTATTTTTGATGCTAGCGGGAATATATTTGCTCTTTGCAGCTCTGGTACTGATGCGCTTACGTGCTGAAATTGTGTTGCGCAATCAAAAGTCACGCTGGGTAATAGAGTGGGCTTCTGGAAAGACTTTAGAAAGAGGTGAGTCATGAGCAGTTGGCATGAGTTTATATTCATGGGTAAACACGGCGCTTTCGTATGGTCGAGCTATTTTATGACCTTGGTTGTACTGTTGGGTTTGTTTATCGGTTTTAGGATGATGCTAAAATCGTTAAAAAAACAGGTCGAAGTTGCAGCAGTGGCTCCTGATTCCAAAAAACAGAAAGCGCGTAAATTAAAAGTGTCCCAGCCGGACTAACGTAAGAATCCATTATTTTGAGCAAGTTGTAGGTTTCATGAAAGCACATCGTCGTAATAAATTAATCGCTATTATTGGTGGCTTGTTACTCCTTTCGGGAGCAGTCGCACTAATTTTGTATGCATTAAGTTCTAATATTAATCACTTCTATCCGCCAACAGAAGTTAGCCAAGGAAAAGCGCCATTGAATAAAACGATTCGTGTCGGTGGTTTAGTGGCGTACAACTCGGTTAAGCGCGCTGATGATGGTTTAGACGTCGCGTTTACTGTGACGGATAACCAAAGTTCGTTGCAGGTGCAGTATGAAGGTATTTTGCCTGATTTGTTTAAAGAAGGTCAGGGCGTGATTGCGGAAGGTCAATTGATTAATAAAACGCAATTTAAAGCGACGAAAGTTTTAGCGAAGCATGATGAAAAGTATATGCCACCAGAAGTCGAGCAGTCGCTAGAGAAATATGGCCATCCTGGCAAGTCAAAATCAACTGAATATTAGGTGAGCTTTTTGATTCCTGAAATCGGTAATTTTTTACTTATTATGGCGTTTATTAACGCCATATTTTTAGGCACTTTGTCCTTTGTCGGTGCGCATACTGAGCATGATGGTTTGATGCGTTTTTCCAAGCGCGCTTCTTTGAGTATTTTTGTACTGATTCTTGCCAGTTTCGTCTGCCTAACCTTGTCCTTTATCAATAATGATTTCTCCGTCGCTTATGTCGCTAATCATTCGAATACTCAGCTGCCGCTTCATTATCGTATTTCAGCCGTTTGGGGCGCACACGAAGGCTCTTTGTTACTATGGGTGTTGATCCTAACAGGGTGGATGGCCGCGGTAGCGATTTTCAGTAAGTCATTGCCCAGGCCGTTGGTGACTCGTGTATTGGGTGTGATGGGCTTCATTGCAGTAGGTTTTATTGCATTCACTTTATTTACCTCAAATCCTTTTGAGCGAGTGTTTCCATTTATACCTATCGATGGCTCTGATTTAAATCCGTTGTTACAAGACTTTGGCCTGATCGTGCATCCACCGATGCTTTACATGGGATATGTAGGTTTTTCGGTAGTCTTTGCCTTTGCGATTGCGGGATTGTTGCAGGGAGATTTGGATAACAAATGGGCGCGATGGAGCCGTCCGTGGACAACGGTGGCTTGGATCTTTATGTCGCTAGGCATTGCTCTTGGCAGTTGGTGGGCTTACTACGAACTAGGCTGGGGCGGCTGGTGGTTCTGGGATCCGGTTGAAAACGCTTCATTTATGCCATGGCTTGCGGGTACGGCTCTGATACACTCTTTGGCTGCGACTGAAAAGCGAGGTGTTTTTAAGTCTTGGACGGCCTTACTGGCAATCCTAACGTTTTCACTCAGTTTATTAGGGACATTTCTCGTCCGCTCGGGCGTTTTGACCTCAGTACATTCCTTCGCGAATGATCCGGTAAGAGGGCGCTTTATTCTGGTGTTCCTCGGTATTGTGGTCGGCGCTTCATTACTGATTTACGCGATTCAGTCGAGCAAAATCCGCTCGAAATCTAACTTTGGACTCTTTTCCCGTGAAACTGCGTTATTGTTTAATAATGCACTACTTGCGGTAGTGACCTTTATGGTGCTTTTAGGAACTTTGCATCCACTGATCCAAGAAGCATTTACCGGCGGTAAGTCTTCAGTAGGCCCTCCGTACTTTAATTTAATGTTCACCATCTTCATGGTTCCAATCTTGATCTTGATGCCAATAGGGCAACAGATTAGCTGGAAACAAGAGCCGATAAAGCCTTTGCTAGCCAAGTATTGGCTGTGGGCTATTAGCAGTGTTTTACTTGCTCTTGCGGTGGTTATTATCATGGGTGGCATTGAACAAATGGCTCTTGTTGGTACCACGCTAGGACTTTGGGTGTTGGCGGGGTGCGCTAAATATATCTTTGGCCAAACCGCTAAAAGCGACTCTTTCGTTAAAGGCCTAAAGAAAATTAGCCGAAGTTATTGGGGCATGTTAGTGGCACACTTGGGTGTGGCGGTGACCGTATTAGGCGTTGTACTAACGTCATACTTCAGTATCGAAGAAAACATCAAGATTCGTCAAGGTCAGACTGTACAAGTCGAAGACTTAAGCGTTGAGTTTTATGATTTCAAAAATACGGAAGGCCCGAACTATATTTCATCCGCAGGTAGCTTCCGAATTTATTCAAATGATGAACTGATTACGGATTTGCATCCTGAAAAGCGTAAATACAACGCATCCAAAATGGTCATGACGGAAGCTGATATCGACGCGGGTTTGTTTAGAGATATCTATGTGGTGATGGGTGAGCCTCTAAATGACGGGGCCTGGGCGATTAGCGTTTATTACAAGCCATTTGTTCGTTGGATTTGGCTGGGTTCTATTTTTATGGCACTTGGCGGTTTGTTAGCGATTTCTGATAAGCGCTACCGTCAGCGAAGACGTGATAAGAAAAAAGAGAAGAAAGCACAATCAACTAAGTCAAAAGCTGAAGGTCATACTTCGGAGGCTGGCAATGAATAAAAAGTTAGTCTTAGCCATAGCGCCCATTATCACCTTTATTGCATTGGTGGTGTTCTTTTGGTTTGCTTTAGAGAAAGATCCTAAGAAACTTAACTCAAATTTAATCGATAAACCTGTTCCGGAGTTTAAGCTGCCAGCTTTAAAGAATCCTGAGTTGGTTTACACCTCGGAATCATTACCAACAGAATTATTTTTACTGAATGTCTGGGGTTCATGGTGCGGTCCGTGCCATATTGAGCATCCTTACTTGATGAAATTTTCTAGGCAGTACTCTGTGCCGATTATTGGGGTGAATTATAAAGACAAGACCATTGATGGGCTGGAGTTTATCGAGTCAAAGGGTAATCCATATTCGATGATAATCGCTGACCAGAGCGGCCAGTTTGGTATTGACCTTGGTGTTTATGGTGCTCCTGAAACCTTTATTGTCGATAGTGCTGGGAATATACGCTTCCGCTACGTTGGGGTCATCGATGATAGAGTTTGGTCCACTAAAATACAGCCCGCAGTTGAGGCGATTCAAGGTAAACCACTAGATAAAGTAGCCGAAAGTCCAAGCGCAGTAACTCAAAATTAGGGAGTTATGATGAAGAAACTAATAACGATTATGATCTTGATGATGAGCTTAGAGGCTCTGGCTGTCATTGAGACCTACGAGTTCGAAACGAAGCAGCAAGAACAGCTTTATACTGAGATTATTCATGAGCTTCGCTGTCCTAAATGTCAGAATCAAACGATAGCTGAGTCTAATGCTGGTTTATCCGAAGATTTGCGTTATATCGTTTACCAGAAGGTGAGTGATGGCACTTCTAAACGCGATATCTTAGCCTATATGCAGGAGCGTTACGGTGATTTTGTGTTGTATGATCCGCCAGTAAAACCATCAAATTATTTTTTGTGGTTTGCACCACTAGCGGTCTTTCTCGTTATTTTAATTGCGGTTTTATTGAAAGTCGGTAGGCGTAAAGTCACTACAGAGCAGTCTGAGTCTGAGGAAGAGTAGTTCATGTTAGTTTGGTTGGCATTGATATTAGTTGTGTTAGTTTGGGCTGCATGGCTATTTGGGCAAGTTTTTACCGGCAGGTACCGAGTGTTTGCCTATATCACATTATTGGTTGCGGCTGGCGTTAGCTCTTTAAGCCTTTACTATCACCAAGGTGCGCATCAAGAGTTAAAAGCAGCGGCAGAGTTACATCAACGTTTAAGTGGTTTTAATCTCAAGCAATTGGCCAACAAAGCTGATCAGAAAGAAATTACTATTCAAGAGTTATTAGCGGAGTTAAGACTTCGTACGGAAAGCGATCCCAATAGTTTTGAGAAGTGGCGTGAACTTGGCAATATCTTCCTAAGATTTGGCGAGGTAGCAAAAGCCGACCAAGCTTTCACTCGAGCAGTGACTGCTAAGCCCGGGTCTGAAAGTCGTATTGAGTTTGCGCGATACTTTATGGATCAGGGTAGCCCAGAAGCTTTTGAGAATGCCGAGCGCCACATAAACATTGTATTAATGAATGAGCCTAATCATGAAGGCGCTTTGTTGATGCAAGGGATTAACCATTTTAAGCAACAAGAATATCAAGCTGCCATTGATTACTGGCAGCAGTTACTGCAATACCGCGAACAGGGAAGCGACTCACATCAGTTAATCAGTAAACAGATAGAGCAGGCTAAGCGTCAACTTAAACTCCAGGAGCTAAACCATATTACTGTGGTGGTTGATAATATTGATTCGTTATTGCTGACTCGTTACAAGAAAGCTTTTTTCTTAGTGCGCAAGGAGCAGGGTGGGCCACCTGTGGCTGTAAAGTCGATAGAGGTGTCGAAACTTAATACTCCACAAAAACTCACGCCAAGCAACGTGATGCTACCTGGTGTTAGTCTGTGGGACTCTAAAAACGTTTATATTCAAGTGCGATTATCACAAAGTGGGCTGGCGCAACCTGAGCCTGGTGATCGTTTTGGTCAGACCTCCTTACTAGAATCAATAACTCCTAGTGAAAATTTTCACGTAGAAATCACGGAAACCGTGGAATAGTGTTGTTAAGTTAAATTTTTGCGTGACATTTGTCTCAAAAAGCGCGAAATTTAGACAAAAGTAAAAAAAAATGTAACAAATTCAGATATGGTAAGTCTAAGTTTCTGAATAACTTAACTAAAGTAAGCAACCTAGGAGTAAGTTCTATGTTAAACAAAGACAAGAAAAAATTAGCCGTAATCGTTGGTGCATCAATCGCAGCTTCAGCTGCTATGGGTACTGCCGCTGCAAGCGACAATCCTTTTGCATTAAACGATCTTCAAGCAGGCTATGATCTTGCCAAATTCGACGCAGGTGAAGGTAAATGCGGCGAAGGCAAATGTGGTGAAGATAAAGCCAAGAAGCATGAAGAAGGCAAGTGCGGCGAAGGCAAGTGCGGCGAAGGTAAAGCCGAGAAAGAAGGTAAATGCGGCGAAGGCAAGTGCGGTGAAGGCAAAGCCGAGAAAGAAGGTAAGTGTGGCGAAGGCAAGTGCGGTGAAGGCAAAGCCGAAAAAGAAGGTAAATGTGGCGTAGCTTAATTGCCAATCCTTTTTTTAAAGCACATATTTTCTACGCGCATTCTTCTAAGCGCTAGTAAAATTGGGTGATGGTTCTCCATCACCCACCTTTCCATTCACAAACACTCTAAAGGTGATCTTTTGTACCCAGTAACAGGTGCCGGACTTGGTTTAAGACGAGACTTCATGCGTGAATTTGAGGCTTTAGACGCTTCGAATGTCGACTTTATGGAGGTCGCTCCCGAAAACTGGTTACCCTTTGGTGGACATCTAGAGCAAGTGTTTGCGCAATACGCGGAACGCTTTCCCTTCGTCATTCATGGCTTATCTCTATCAATAGGTAGTCCGAGTCCTCTAGATACGGCTTTTGTCAAAGAAGTCGCAGCCTTTATCAAGAAATACAATATTCGTTGCTACAGCGAGCATTTAAGCTATTGCAGCGACGATGGACACATGTACGATTTAATGCCGATCCCTTTTACAGAAGACGCAGTTCATTATGTGGCAGATCGCATTAAGCAAGTACAAGATATTATTGGTCAACGTTTAGCGATGGAAAATGTTTCTTATTATGCTGCTCCTGGTCAGGAAATGTCTGAACTAGAATTTTTCAAAGCGGTGGTTGAAGAAGCGGACTGCGATATTTTGCTCGATATCAACAATATCTACGTCAATAGTATTAATCATTGCTATGATCCAAAAGAGTTTTTATTAGAGCTCCCCAAAGATCGCGTGGCTTATTCTCATATCGCTGGTCATTACGATGAAGCGGATGATTTAAAAGTCGATACGCATGGCTCAGATGTTAAAGATGATGTCTGGTCGTTATTAGAGACAGCATACCAGCATTTTGGAGTATTCCCGACGCTGCTTGAGCGCGATTTCAATATTCCCGAGATGCCGCAGCTGTTAACAGAAGTTGATAGAATTAAAGAGCTACAGAATAAATACAGTGCCAAGCACGACAGTCAACCTGCCATTGCATAGGATTAAACCAATGGTTGATTCAATACCAAAGTTCCAACAACTCCAGTACGAATTCTCAAAGAACCTGCGTAATCCGGCAGAGTTTCAGGCACCTCAGGGCATTGAAGCTCGCCGCATGAAGGTCTATCAGGATCTGTTCTACAATAATATTGAGAACTTCTGTAAAAACAGTTTTCCAGTATTACGAGCTATTACTGCTGATGATAAGTGGCATCGAATGGTTCGGGAGTTCTTTACAGAGTACCGCGCAGAGTCCCCTTATTTTATTGAAATTTCCAAAGAATTTTTTACTTATTTATCCGAACAGCGTAAGGCCGAAGCGGATGACTTTCCCTTCATGTTAGAGCTTGCTCACTGGGAGTGGATGGAAGTGAAAACCGTCTCTGCGAAAGAGGACATCTTAAAGATACCCCATGAAAGAAATGGTGACTTGTTCACTGAGCCGGTTGTAGTTTCGCCGTTAGCTCATAGCTTGGTCTATGAATTTCCTGTTCACAGGATTGGCGCTAGCTATTTACCGGATGAGCCGCCGGAAGCTCCAACGTTCCTTTTGATTAGTCGAAACCGTAAGCATGAAGTAGACTTTATTGAAGGAAACTCAATGACTTACAGGCTTTTGGATATTTTCATCGAGCACTTACATGAAGGTCGTCAAATCACGGGAAAACAAGCGCTGGAGCAGTTAATCGAAGAAACCGGCTTTCCTAATCCTGAACAATTACTGAATGGCGGACAGCAAATTTTAACCGGCTTGCTAGAACGTGACATTCTCTTAGGGACTGCTTAAATTAACCATAACACCTGCCTTTAGCACTGGTCATAAGGGTTTCAGTGCTTTATGATTAGCGGATACTAAGTATATTAAGGTTATTGAGGAATGAAAAGTAACCCGATCATCATCTTTTTGTTGGCGATTTTGCTAACAGCCTGTGCCACTACTGGTGATAACCCAAAAGATCCCTATGAGGAACGAAACAGGGCAGTTTGGGAGTTTAACCGTTCGCTCGATCGAGCAATACTGAAACCTGTCGCGGAAGGCTACCAATACATTACTCCTGATCCTGTAGAAACTGGCGTTTCTAACTTCTTTAGTAATTTAGGTGAGGTCACGACGATTCTCAACGATATCCTGCAAGGTAAGTTTTTAAAAGCAGGTAAAGATACTGGACGTTTTCTGATTAATAGCACCATAGGAATTGGTGGCTTACTCGACCCAGCGACTGAAATGGGCATTAAGCAAGAAGAAGAAGACTTTGGTCAAACGTTGGCAGTTTGGGGCTTTGATTCAGGACCTTTCCTCATGTTACCTTTTATCGGCCCTTCGACAGTAAGAGATGGTTCCGGTTTTGCTATTGACTCATTCGTTTTTTATAGTCCATACGATGAACTCAATGATGCACAAACTGAGTGGGCATTAAGATCACTATGGTTGATCGATACTCGAGCACAGCTGTTACCTTTGGAAGAGCAGCTGGAACAGTCTTTAGACGAGTACCTAATGGTGCGTGATGCCTATTTACAGCGCAGAGAATTCTTGATTTATGATGGTCGTCCGCCGATTGAAGACGAGTGCGAATTTGAGGAAGACTGCGAAGAGTGGTAAAAGTAAGACATGCCGATTGAATTTAACGATACACTAGTTATAGCAATATCCTCGACTGCTTTGTTCGACCTGGCGGAGAGTCATCGCATTTATATGGATAGCGGTGTTGATAGCTATGCACAGTATCAAATAGATCACGAGGATGAGCTGTTAAAACCAGGTGCTGCTTTTGGTTTAGTGAAAAAGCTTTTATCGCTTAATGAAAGCAAAAAAGACACGCCAAGAGTGGAAGTGATTTTATTATCGCGTAATAGTGCGGATACTGGACTTCGTGTCTTTAACTCGATCGAAAATCATGAGTTGCAGATCACCCGAGCAGCTTTTACTTCTGGCAACAGCCCTTATCTTTATGCTGAAGCGTTTGGAGCACATCTCTTTTTATCGACTAACCCTAAAGATGTCTTGCAGGCGATTAATGCAGGCATCGCAGCGGCAACGATTGTTTCGCCAACCCAGGCAAGTAACGAAACTGATATCATAAAGTTTGCGTTTGATGGCGATGCTGTATTATTTTCCGATGAAGCGGAGCAAATATTCCAGCAAGATGGTTTAGAAGAATTTTCTCGCTCCGAGAAACAGTCAGCACAAAAACCTCTCGAAGGAGGGCCCTTCAAAAACTTCCTACAAGCCCTACATAAACTTCAAAAAGAATACACACAAGACAACTGCCCAATCCGTACAGCGCTTGTCACCGCACGCTCCGCACCAGCACACGAAAGAGTTATCCGAACGCTCCGCTATTGGGATATTCGTATCGATGAGGCTTTATTCCTCGGTGGTATGGATAAAACCAAATTCCTCAAAGCATTCGGCGCCGACGTCTTTTTCGATGATCAAGAAGGGCATATTGACCGTGCTAAAGGCCACGTCGCCAGCGGGCATGTTCCGAGTGGTGTCATAAACGAGTAATGAAACTCGTAAAACTTAAGCGCTTGACTATATTGCTAGCTTTTCTATTCTATTTATTAGTAGTGGTACTTTTAGCGGTTGCAGTTTTTTCAGGTGATGATCGAATTTCGAATACTAGGAGTCTGTTTTCTGTAGGATATTCAACTGGAATAGGTTTGTTATTATCATTGCTTCTAGGCGGGGTAATTGTATTGTTTGGTTACATACGACACATCATAGACAAAAGGAAATACAATTCATAAATAATAATATTGTAGTCGTCTAACGTTCTACTTAAGTCATATATGCATTGGGATATGCTAAATCACCTGTTTTTCTGCCAAAAACTTGTATTCTTCTTTTTCAAGAAGTAAAGTCTGAAACTGGTTTTTAAACGTTTTTCAAAACGTTTTTTCTGATAGTCATCGTTAACAAGATTATCTCTAGGAAAATATAATAAACAGGACAGAAAATGAAAAAAATCACTTTATCTTTAATTTGCGCATTATTAATCCCAACAGTCAGCTTTAGTTCAGAAGGTACTTTAATAGATTTAGAGTCATCTTACGGTATGGGGCCATATTATGACGTGGCCTATTATAACGACACAGCATACGCGGCTGATAGTAATAAAGATCTTATCGTCCTTGATGTAACAGATAGCTCAAATATTAGTTTAATTAATGAGCTAGAGGTCGGTTGTGATTCGACTGACTTAGAGATTGACGGCAGCACGTTAGCTGTTAGGTGCCCGTTTGAGATTCACTTCTATGACGTATCTGATAGTGATGCCCCAAGCTTAATCGGTACTTTCGACTCACCCAGTTACACCGTGAACAGCGTGAAGCTTGACGGCGATCGTCTTTACATGGTCGGTGGTAACAGTGACATCGCTGTCTATGAAGCTTCAGACTTGTCTAGCCTTCAAATTATAAATTCTCAAACGTTTGGCCCATTAGGAAATGTTTCTGTTATATATTGATTAGCCCCAGAACC
>QQTG01000013.1 GCA_003370465.1 Kangiella sp. HD9-110m-PIT-SAG07
CTCAAAACCAAAGAAAAAGTTTAGTGGGATTAAAAGGTCTGACGATTAATGTGACGGGTTACAGCTACGCTTAACCCATCCTATGAAGAGCTCCTTAATAAAAAAGACACTGGATTATGGAATACATCCCTTTATTCCACCAAAGGCCAGCTTCGCTGTTCAAAATCGCTCCCCCGCGATTTTAGTCCGTGGTGAGCGACCAAAGGAAGTGCCTTGGTATCACGGGATGACAATACTTCAGAATATTCAGGCTTGCTTCAACTCCCCGTAAAATAGAGCTAAAAATCATGAAAAGTATAGCAATTTGAATCCTAGATGATTCAAATAGTGAAATTCAGGCCATGGAGGGACTGTATTTCACGGTGCGTCAGTACTTAAGTGATTTGAAGGAAGTCTGTAAGACCTCTATTTTGGGGTGCCCTTCTTTGGGTTACTTTTCTTGGGCATGCAAGAAAAGTGACATAAGATACTAATACCGTAGATATGGAAGATCCTGACTATCGTCAGGATGACAGAAAATGTTAACTCTGATACAAATCATACAACACCATAAAAAATCCCCCCATCATACTCACCAACCCAACCACAACGATAAAAATCGAGACCAGACCTAACGTAGTCTGTAGAGTTCCAGCTGCAATTAACGATGCGAGAAACATCAGTGGCAAGCCAATAAAGGCAGCGAGAATAAAACTGATGATGACAATTTTCCAGCCACGCTGGATTTTTGCTTTTAGAATAAAGTTCAATGGTTTCATAATTTATAGCGTATCAAGAAATTCGAGTCGTTGCGGGTAGGTTTTGCGTAAATGATCAAATTTTTGTCGGACCTCACCTTTGACTTGGCGCATTCGCTTATCATCGGCTTCTAAGTCGTAGTACGGCTTAAGGCTTTGATACAAACCATCTAGAGAACCACCCCACTGCCACTTAGGCGCTTTGGGTAATAACTCTTGAAGTGACACAGAGTCAGCTAAAGATTGCCATTGGTTCAACGCTTGGTAAAGCTGATAAGTACCACGAATTTTACCTTCCTGCGAATAGCCTGCAATATGCGGCGTTGCGATCAGGGTTTGTTCCATAAGCTCTACATTGATGTTTGGCTCGCCCTCCCAGACATCAAGAATATAATCAATCGCTTTTCCCGCCTGCTTTATACCCAGAGCCGAGCTATTATCGACCACGGCTCCGCGGGAGCTGTTAATCAGCAAGCTATTTTCTGGCATCCCTTCTAGAAAAGCATCGTCGACTAAGTGATAAGTAGCATGTCGCCCGTCTTTGACTAAAGGAACGTGGCAGGTAACCACGTCACACTTTTGAATCGCCTCAAGACTCACAAAATCTTTGTCGTCGCCATCATCAGCTAGTGGCGGATCATTTAAAACGTATTGGATACCCAACACGTCTAAAGCGTTAGCTACACGACTACCAACGTTTCCCGCACCGATAATACCAACCTCAACCGTGGTTAGGTCGATGTCACGACTCTGAGCCCAGTAGGCAATAGAAGCTAATACGTACTCTGCCACGCCTTGCGCGTTACAGCCGGGAGCATTGGCGAATTGAATATTGTGCTGAGAAAGGTAGTCTAAATCAATGTGATCGGTACCAATGGTGGCGCTACCCACAAATCGCACCGCAGAGCCTTCAAGCAACTCTTGATTGACCTGAGTAACCGAGCGGACGAGTAGAATATCTGTATTTTTCAAGTCATCAGAGTTAATACCTCTGCCAGCTAAGCGCTTGATATAACTTGCCTTTCCGTCAATCTCGAAGAACAACTCTTCGACCAAAGGCATATTTTCATCAGCGACGATATTCCACATCAGTATTGATTCATTTGGCATAATTATTTGGGTATTGTAACGATATCCATTAGAATTACGACTGAAATTGAAATTGGAATGGCAAGATGTCCGACAAATTAGCAAATTTATATAAAGATGTATTAGTAGAGCTTGGTGAAGATGTTTCGCGCAACGGCATTCTCGACACGCCAACTCGCGCCGCGAAAGCGATGCAGTTTTTGACTCAGGGCTATGAGCAAGACTTAAATACTGTGGTCAATGGTGCGATATTCGATTCTGATAACGACTCTATGGTGATCGTGAAAGATATCGAGCTTTACTCTATGTGTGAGCATCACATGTTGCCATTTATCGGTAAAGCTCATGTTGGCTATTTACCAACAGGAAAAGTCATCGGCTTATCAAAGATTGCTCGGATTGTTGATATGTTTGCACGACGCTTACAGATTCAAGAAAACCTGACCAAACAAATCGCAGAAGCTATTCAAGACGTGACTGGCGCGGCTGGTGTTGGTGTTATCATCGAAGCCAAGCATATGTGTATGATGATGCGCGGCGTCGAAAAACAAAATTCTGTCATGACCAGCTCGACTATGCTTGGTCAGTTCCGCTCGTCGCAAAACACTCGTAACGAGTTTCTGACTCTTATCGAAAAGTAATAACGCCTTATGCATAATGCTTTTCTGGGCGTCAAACCCGCTGTCATAGAATGGCGTCAATACGACTCAGAAAAGCGGTTGTGGCTGACTGCGGATGCAGACGACCTCAGTCCAAACGCTGAATTCGCACCTTCTCAATTCGCACCTTACTCACCCGCTTTTGACGATATTTACTATAATCCACAAGACGGCGTTGCCGAGAGTACCCATGTTTTTCTGGAAGGCAATAATTTAGCGCAACGCTTTTCCAGTATTGCGAACAGTAGCGATTCTAGAACTTTTAATATTTTCGAGACAGGCTTCGGCACTGGGTTAAACTTTTTACTAACCGCTAGGCTATGGCATCAAGAAATAACAAAAGATTCCAAATGTGAACTTCACTACTGGTCTGTTGAACAGTTCCCAATCAACCCTAAAGACCTACGACAAATTTACACCCTTCTAGGAATCGAGTCAGACTTCTCCAATGCTGTAATCGATAATTATCCTGATGCACTGCCGGGTATCCACAAAATCCAAGTCGCTAAAAATATCACGCTACACCTGGTGTTCTTTCCTATTAAAAAAGCTCTGAAGGAGCTGGCGTTACCACAAACCTTTGCCTTTGATGCTTGGTTCTTAGATGGTTTTGCCCCCAGTAAAAATCCTGATATGTGGGCCAAAGGGCTGCTACACTTCATGGCGCTACACAGCCACAGCAGTACAACGCTTTCAACATTCACCGTAGCGTCTGTGTTAAAAAAGCCTCTACCCCATTATGGTTTCGCGATAGAAAAGCGTCCCGGTTTCGGTCGTAAACGTGAAATGCTTACGGCGCAGTTTAGTGAAAAAGAATTATCTCCACCCAAACCAACATTAGCCACAAACTACATCTCGCCGAGAAAGCCACCCAACAAAGTCGCCATTATTGGCGCAGGTTTAGCTGGATGTTCACTGGCTCATACACTCCATCAACAAGATGTTGAAGTCCACCTGTTTGATAGAAAAGGTATCTGTGGCGGCGCTTCAAATATGCCTTCGCTGGTCGCTCTGCCCGTTATGTCGATTGATCACAATGCCTATAGTCAGCTTACGTTTCATGGCTTCCAACACCTTAAAGACTATATCAATCAACACCCTAAGCTGGCGCATAGTAACCTCGTGCATCAGTTACATAACCGAAAATACCCTCAACATCATATCGACCAGTATCAAGATATTTATTCGGCACAGACTTGGGAGCAACACCGAGAGTGGTTTCAGTTTCAGTCACTCAAGCTTGGTACCAGCGATCTTAAATCACTGAAAATCCCGGCGGTACAAGTTAATGGCAGAGAGTTCTGCCAGCACCTCATACAAGACTTACCAAAAGCTCAGCTGCATTTAAAGGCAACCATAAATAGCCTTACTCAATTAAGCGATTTTGACCATATTATTATCGCCAGTGGTTATTTAGGCGCTAGCTTATCGGGCGACAAACCTTTACCGCAAGTAGCCCCAATGCGCGGACAGCTCACGACTTTGAAAGCAAAACTTCAGCATCGTACGCCGGTCAATCACGATGGTCATATCGCTCACTACAAGGATCAACTCGTTATTGGAGCGACTTTTGAGAATAGTAGCGATGACTCTATTCAGCGCAAAAATTCTCTACACAATATTGAGCGCGTGAATCAACGGTTTGGTTTTGACTTTAAAGAAAAGGATATTGCGGACGAACACCCCGGGGTTCGAGCAACCAGTTATGATCGGTTCCCGTTCTGTGGCTATTTTAACCAAATGAGTCACAATGGTTCGGAACAATCAGTCTGGCTGAACTACGGTTTTGGCGCACGAGGTTTATGCTTCTCAATGTTGTGTGCTGATGTCATCAGCTGCTCCATGCTAGGCAAGCCTTCACCGCTGCCTAAAACATTGCTGAGTCGCTTGTCTCCGTTACGAGTATAAAGTTTTACTTGTTAAGCTGAGACTTTCTTGGCACGAGTTGTTAAATACCAGGCTGTCGAAAATGCTGACGAACATAAAATCGCGACCATAATGACGATTTGGTAACGCACCGCGACTAGCGGACTAACCCCAGATAAAATTTGCCCCGTCATCATCCCCGGCAAAGCGACCAGCCCCACCGCCAACAGACCATTAATTTGCGGAATCATCGCGGTATAGAAAGCTTTGTTCCGAGCGGTTTCTAATAGCACTCCAGCTTTTACTTCAGTCTCAAAACGCTCTCCTGACAAGCTCAAGCTATTCATGGTATTTGCTAGCAACATCCCCGCCAAAGGAATCACAAACCGCGGTTGATACCATGGCGACAAATCCAAAACGAGCACAATGATAATTGCCAGGATAGAACCACATCCCACCGTTAAAGAGAGTGCTAAATCCCCAATATGGCTTAAACTTTTATCGGCCAATGGACGCATCGCAATCCAGCCAGCCGCAATAAGCATGATCGACATCACCAACAGGCCAAGCCAGCTGGATGTTTCCTTGAACAAGTACACGAGGACAAAACCTATAGCGATTAACTGCCCGATCATGCGCAAAGTCGCGATAATGAGCTCTTTACTATTCGCTTTCCAGCGATAAAAAATAATACCGACTAATAGCACTGGCAAACAACTAATCACCAAGTCTATGTAACCAATTTGGGGTAACTGCAAAACTAACTCTCTTGGGGTTTATTTTTCAGCTCAGCACCATCACTCTCTGCGTCCCGGTTTTCTTCATCATCGCTCTCTTCCTCCTCTAAGGATACAGGAGTGTTCCAAGCGCGACGCATCGCCGATGAGTCGGCTTGATCGGCTTTAAGCACAGCCTCCAGCATTTCGGCTCTTTCAGCTGCTTTAATGACATATTGCTTATCGCCCCAGACTTCGGCTAATTCCTCTAGGTGCTGCGAGTCATAGTGATAAAAAGCCGTGGCGGTTCGGTGCGCCTGATACTTACGGTACCCTAAGCCCATCAGCGCTTCCCTTCCTAGAATTACCGCTGAACCGAGTGTTTCTCGCATCACAATGTCAGCGCCGGCCTTTTTTTGTTCATAAGCCTCACGACGCCCCTTGGCACGAGAATAAATTTTAAGATGTGGAAAATGTTTGTGGCATAAATCGATAACTTTCAAAGTCTTCTCTTGGTTACCCACCGCGATGACCATCAGTTTCGCCGTATCGGCGCCAGCTGCCCTTAATACTTCCTCGTTAGTGACGTCACCATAATATGCCTTGGTACCAAATTTTTTGACCAAGTCGATCTGTACCGCATCGTATTCTAACAGAGTGGTATCAAAACCTTGCGAGCGTAGAATGCGCGAGACAATCTGCCCAAAACGCCCATAACCAGCGACGATAACTGGCGTTTCGCCATCGTCTACCGTATCAAACTCACGTCTTTCTTTTCCGAAGGACAGACGTGGAATAATCACTTTCTCACAAGCAATTAACAGAACTGGCGTCAGCGCCATCGATAAAGCCACGACCACAGTCAGCAAAGAAATAATATCTTGGCCTAACACGCCATTTTGTGAGGCAAAACTGAATAGCACGAAAGCAAACTCACCACCTTGTGCTAGCGCAAATGAAAACAGCAAGTTTTCGATTAAAGCCATCTTAAACTGCTTAGCGAGAATCATCAGAACGATAATTTTGATTACAATCAATGCCGTTACCAACAGCAAGATCAGCCATGGTGACTGCATCAAAAGCTCAAGATTGATGCTGGCACCAACAGTAATAAAAAACAGTCCCAGCAGTAGACTCTTAAAGGTAACAAGCCCCACTTCAAGCTCATGTCGATACTCACTTTCCGCTAAGACCACACCGGCCAAAAATGCGCCAAGCGCTGGCGATAAACCTATTTCCTGCATCGCGATGGTAATACTCAACACCAAAAGTAGCGAAGTTGCGATGAATATTTCGCGTAAGCCAGTTCGAGCAATCCAGTTGAAAATCGGACGAACCAAGTAGCGCCCGACAAGAATGATGCCCGTGATGACCGCAAAAACCAATGCAGCTTGCTGCCACGCTTCTAATTCTGTATGTCCCACAGATTGTGAAGACTCGACCGGAAGCGTTGCCAATAAAGGCAGTAAAGTTAGCATTGGGATAACGGCAATATCTTGAAACAGTAATACCGAAAAAGCAGACTTCCCGGCGTCTGTTCGCAGAAGATCTTTCTCGGACAAGGTCTGCAAAACGATTGCAGTGGACGATAAGGCAAAAATCATGCCGATGGCTAAAGCCATTTTCCAGTGTAGGTCAAATACTAACGCCAATAAGGTCAATAGGACCATCGTGATCACGACTTGTAGCCCACCAAGCCCGAGTATCGGCATTCGCATTTTCCATAACTTTTTAGGCTGTAGCTCCAACCCAATCAGGAACAGCATCATAACCACGCCAAACTCTGCGAAGTGCATGATGTCGGTAACATCTTGCCCTACTAACCCCATCGCAAAGGGCCCGATTATGATTCCTGCGACTAAATACCCTAAAACAGATCCCAGACCAAGTTGCTTGGCGATGGGAACGCCAACCACAGCAGCCAATAAGAAAATGAATGCTTGATACAGGAAACTCGCTTCTTCCACTCAGTCCTCCTCTACCGGCTCATCGTCCGACAGCAAGTCCAAAGACTTAGCCAGAGAGTCGACGTAGTCACGATATCGTATGGCTTCTTTCTCAACTGCACTGTGGCTAATAGTTTCAGCCTCGTACATGATGAAAGGCTTCACGAAATTCATTCCACAAAAATCCGCGGTCTGCTCGAAAGGTCGAAGCAACTCTTCCGTTGAAAATTGATTAAAGCCTTCTGGCGTATAGCTATCTTTAGCTGCCCCTGCGGTAATGGCGTTAAGCCAGTGGTTCTTAGCCAGCTGGTAACCACCTTCACCATAAGCAAAGCCATCAGCTAGAACCAAATCTTGCCACTCTTTGAGTAACGAAGGTGAGCTGTACCAATAGAAAGGATGTTGAAAAATAACGAGCGGATGCTCTAACAACAGTTTTTGTTCACGCTTTATGTCAATAAAGTAATCGGGATACTCTTCATACAGATCATTGACGTATACGTAATCCAGATCTCTGATCGCCTCAAGCATGGCCTGATTCGCCCACGACTTTTCGAAAATAGGATGAACTAAATTTAAGAGGACTCGGGTTGTCATTACCTACCTAGCGTCACAAGTTAAGGCCGAAAACAAATATTAATTTGTCGTATTCTTAATACCCTGAGTCTACACAACTTCTTATCAAAAAAGAAATGAAGCTTTGACGTAACGAGTTGTTTCTTTTAGAGAAAGGATGATTATTCCAGGCAGAGTTTTAAAAGTTTGGAAAAGTTACAGGCAAAATAAAAGCGACCTAAGCCGCTTTGAATATAGGATGAGTCCGTCCCACAGTTTTCCTTATCCAACCTTGGATAATAATTCCTTTTATTTTAAGTCCCAAATTATTATTCCGTAATCTATCGTTAGATAGTCGATTTGTAGATAGTGTGTTCTCCCTGAACACGGAAGATACTGTAGCAAAAAATATGGCTTGGACAATTGGGGAATTCGATGAAAAACAGAGTTCACTGAGTTACAATATTTAAAATGCATTCAATATCAACTACTTACAAAAGATACATAAAAAATACAGCTTAACTCGGGGTGTCTTTTCAGAGTATGCTCAAGCCTTTGTGCGAGATCTCGCACAAGGAATGACGCCAAATGCTTAAAAACAGCTAGCTCGTTAGTCCAACTGGGTACAAAATAAAGTCTTCGTAGCCAGTAATAACCCTAATGACCCCAGATAAACGTTGATTCAGTTCCGTATCATCACTATCTACGATTAAAGGTTTTCCCTCCAGTTCTTGTAGCTTTGTCTTAGTGGCAATAATGTAAATATCATCTTTGTCCAGTTGCGAGAGGACCTTAGCGCTTAGCTGCTGATTGCCTCTGCCAATGATATGACCTTGCCCTCCAATCACGGTAATAACCAGCTTCACTTGCTTTTGATGCTGGGTTAGAAGCTGTAAAATATCGGACTCCGCCATATCGCTAGCAATGACTTTACCCTGATGCACACAATCGATGCCAAGCAGCGTATTCTCTAAACCCATACAATCCATTAAAAATGCACAAGTCGAGCCCGAACCTACGAGATAGTAGGCATCATCCTCCATATTCTCGATGATAAAGTCTGCGATATCTTGAAGAACTAATTCTTCGAGCTCACGCCCACCAGACTTTGTCGCCTGCACATAACGGTGTTCGGCTGGAACCTGCATCTCGCCATATTGCTTGGCTCTGACGACGCCTTTTCTAAAAGCATCTTCGTCAATATCCATCACAGAGGTTTCAAGCAAACTGACCAGTTCTTTATTGATCATCTTTTCGATCACCAGCCCTGCAGCATGTGGTGTCACGGCGTAAACGCCCGAATGAATTTTAACGCCAGCAGGAATACCTAACACCGGTACCGCTGCATCAACCGCTTCAAAGATATTTCTAGCAGTACCATCTCCACCAGCGAATAACAGCACATCAATATTGTACGGCTCTTCACTGAGTCCGGCCATAACCTTGGCGGCTTTAATCGTGTCTTCAGACGTCGATGGTTCTTGGCCGTGATGAACGACTTTAAACTGAAAGCCCATCTGATTAAGAAGGCTCTCACCCATATCTCCTGAGGCAGTGAGGATTTGCAGTTGCTCTTTATAAGGGACTAAGGCTTCCAAAGCGACTTTCGCACGCTGCACAGCCTGCGCCTTAGCGCCTCTAGCAAAAGCCTCTGTCCTTATCGCTTCGCCATCGCTGCCTTTGAGCCCTACTTTGCCGCCAATTCCGGCGAAGGGATTAATAATAAAACCTAGAGTAAACATGATTCTTTCTTAGGAATTTGAATAGGTTGATGTGCTCGATACTGGGAGCTTAGCATCTGTATCATACTAAGAGCTCTTGGTGGAAACCCTTGCACAAAATAATGTTTTAGCTGTTTGTAGACATTATTTCTAAAACACTCAGCGTCGCTTTGAGCCTTTTCTTGAGCGTTAACATCACCATCAAGATTATCCACACTAACTCGAAACGGGACACCTGCCGCGAGACTAAATGCCCATTCCAAAGCTTGTGGCTTTACTTCGACTTTAAAAAATTCAGCCTGTTGCTCTGGCGAACGGCCGTCAGGCTCATACCAATAGCCATAATCATTATGTTGACGACGTTCCTCACCAGCGATGCACCAATGTGCAATTTCGTGCAAAGCGCTAGAGAAGTAGTCATAAGTAGAGTGGATAATCGCATGCTGTCGCGATAGTTCGCTGGCTTGATAAAAAGGTTCATCAGCGCCATGCTTTAGAATAATGTTGTATTCAGCAAAAGTCTGGTTAAAGCTTTCAGCCAGTTGCTGAACACAATATTTTGTTGGAACAATATTTTGTACTGGAGGCTGTTCAATTAACATCGATCAACTAAAGTGTTCCATTAACTGTTTTTTGGTTAAAACAAAGACGCCATCGCCGCCCTGCTCGAACTCGATCCAGTGGAACTCAACTTCAGGGAACGTCTCTTCTAACGCCGGCCAGCTATTCCCCACTTCCACAATCAACACACCTTGGTCAGTTAAATAATGCGCCGCATTTTCAAGAATTTGACGCGTTAAATTAAGGCCATCATCCCCAGAGCCTAAGCCTATTTCTGGCTCATGGTGGAATTCTTGCGGCATATCCGCCAAATCTTCGGCATCGACATAAGGAGGGTTGGACACAATCAGATCAAACTGCTCCCCCTCTAAACCATCAAACAAGTCCGACTGGACGGCACGCGCTTTATGATACAAGCCTAAACGCTCAGTATTAATTTCGGCCACCGTCAACGCATCTTCAGAGATATCCGACATCACCACTTCGGCGTCTTCGATATAAGCTGCTACAGCCAAACCAATACAACCGCTACCACAGCACAAATCCAATACTTTTGGATTATCAGCTTCTAACCAAGGGTAAAAATCATTATGAATCAGTTCCGCAATTGGCGAACGAGGCACTAACACACGCTCGTCGACGAAGAACTCCAAACCGGCGAAATACGCTTTATTAGTGATAAAAGCTAAAGGTTTGCGCTCCGTTACGCGAGTTTTGATAGCATGAATCAGATGCTTTTTTTCTTCCGATAAGACTTTAGCATCCAACATGCTTTGCGGATAATCCACTGGCAAATCAAGCATTTGTAGCACAACAGCGACAGCTTCATCCCACGGATTATCAGTCCCGTGGCCAAAGTATAGGTCAGACTGATGGAATTGAGTTGCGGCGAAGCGTACGAAGTCAGCAATCGTGCTTAATTCACTTTCAGCCTGCTGGTAAATGTCTTGTTCACTCATGGTGCTACCTCATCCTGCTGCTGGCGTAACATGCTGTATAGGGAATTATATACCAATTCTGTTAATTGATTGCGATCAGCTACTTCAAATTCACTACAATCGATGGCTTTACCCACTTTCACAGTAACTTTTTGATTAAGTCGCATCTGTAACCATTTCTTATTGGGTAGGACTTTATAAATGTCCTCAATCGCCACAGGAATGATCAGTGCGTTAGTATCGATAGCCAGACGTATCGCGCCTTTCTTAAGCGGATGAAGCACACCATCGCTGGAGCGTGTTCCTTCTGGAAACATACAGATTCTGATACCGTTCTCCATCTTTTCTTTAGCAACCGCCAGGTCCTTTATCGCTTGCTGGCGATTCTGGCGATCGACAGAAAGAATTTCAGCCGTTCTCATCGCTCTGGATAGAATCGGAATTTTGAACAACTCTTTCTTAGAAATCATACGGATACTGCCTGGAAGCGCAGCAAAAACTAGAGGAATATCGTAAGCACTAGAATGATTAGCGACAATGATCACTCGTCTACCAGGCTCCGCTTCGGCTTCTAAATCGCCCTCAACCGTCCATTGAAGTCTTACAGCTCTGGTTAAACTGTTGCCCCAGCGGTGAATCACATGGTCAATTTTAGATCTGACGTTTTTTTGCGCAGACTCACTACGGTTAAACAAAGCCGTAGTCAGCGTTAACAGGCTATATTTACCCGTTGCTGCGATTGAAACCAGAATCACCCACCATGCTCTGAATAGGTTTGCTTTTTTAGGCTTTATTTCGTTCAAAACCGATGTCACACAAATGTCATAGAAACGCAATGCTAGCTATTTTTAGCGAGGACTTCCAGTTTATTATTCGGATATAGCTATTCAGGGCTTTGAAACACTACTTTTTTGCCATAATAACCGGTTTCATTAGAGTCCAACACTAAACTACCTATTGCCGCCGTGGGGAAGTATTGTGACTCGCCTTGCAACCAACCTGCCCAAAGGTGAGACACTAGCGGCATATGACTAATGAGCAAGGTCGTTCCTTGAGCGAT
>QQTG01000019.1 GCA_003370465.1 Kangiella sp. HD9-110m-PIT-SAG07
ACTTATTAGAGCCTGAGCTTGAACGATTAAGCGATGAGTTAGTTGACATCGCCGAGAAAGAGAACATAACCTTAGAAGGTGAGCTCATTGATAATGTCCTTACCTATGCTTTATTCCCACAGATTGGGCTTAAGTTTCTTAAAAATAAAGGCAACCCAGAAGCATTTGAGCCCGCACCAAGTAACGAGCTTGAATCAAGTGAAAGTCCTGGCAGCCAACCATCAGCATCGAACTCTTCGACGTCGGGGCCAGAGTCATATCAGGTATCTGTTAATGGTAAAAATTATTCGGTGACGGTTGCGCCAGATGGGCAGATAGCAGACATCAAGTCCTCGTCGACATCTGCACAAAAAAACGATACTCCAAAGGCATCAGGAAGTGAGTCAAGTGGCGAAGCCCTCGAAGCACCGATGGCAGGCAATATTTTTAAAATAGAAACTAAAGTTGGCGCTCAGGTTGAAGCCGGTCAAACGTTGATTATTCTAGAAGCCATGAAAATGGAAACTGAAGTAAAAGCAGTTAACTCTGGTGTGGTGTCGGAAATACTGATCGCAGAAGGTGACTCAGTAAAGGTGGGCACACCTTTAGTGACTTTGTAAATTAGTGTCTTTATAAATCGCATCCAGCAAATAACAAAACGAGTAGATTATGGACGGCTTATTAAAACTTTGGCAAGACACGGGTATTGCAAATTTTTCCTGGGGTCAATTCGTGATGATTGGCATTGGCTTTGTATTGCTTTACCTAGCGATCTCGAAAAACTTCGAACCGTTACTATTGGTACCGATTGGCTTCGGAGGTATTTTAGCGAATATTCCTAGCGCAGGCTTAGCGTTAGATGCGGTTGAAAATGCAATTTATGTAGCGCAACCTGAAGTGATGCAAGCTATAGCTGGTGCACTAAATGTAGAGTTTCAAGGTACTGCTCAGTTGCTTAATGACTACCAACAGGCAAATCAAGCGGACAGTTTGGCCGGTATGCAGGTAGCCAGAGACGCAGGTTTTGCCAATGGCATGCTATATAACTTTTATACCATCTCTGTGGCTAGCGGTGCTGCACCGCTGCTTATTTTCATGGGTGTAGGCGCCATGACCGACTTTGGTGCGCTTATTGCCAACCCACGAACAATATTCTTAGGTGCTGCCGCCCAATTTGGTATTTTTGCAACTTTGTTAGGCGCCATTGCACTGAACTCTGTACCTGGCTTTGAGTTTACACTCCAAGACGCCTCTGCCATTGCCATTATCGGTGGGGCAGATGGGCCTACAGCAATCTTCTTAGCATCGAAACTTGCACCAGAGTTGCTCGGAGCCATTGCAGTTGCCGCTTATTCTTACATGGCTTTAGTCCCCATCATTCAACCACCAATTATGAAGCTCTTCACAAATGCTGAAGAACGTAAGGTGGAAATGAAGCAGCTACGTCATGTGAGCAAGAAAGAGAAAATAATCTTTCCGTTGATGATACTTGTTTTATGTGTGATATTTTTACCAGCGGCCTCGCCACTAATTGGCATGTTTTGCTTAGGAAATTTAATGCGTGAGTGTGGTGTGGTTGAGCGACTTAGTAATACTGCACAAAATTCTTTGATCAATATTGTCACTATCTTTTTAGGGTTGAGCGTTGGCTCAAAACTAGTGGCTGAAAAGTTTCTGGCGCTGGAAACTCTTGGTATTTTAGGCTTAGGAGCTGTTGCTTTTTCAATAGGAACGGCATGCGGTGTATTGATGGCCAAGCTGCTTGGCAAGTTCAGCAAACATCCTATTAATCCATTAATAGGCGCGGCTGGTGTTTCAGCAGTACCTATGGCGGCTCGGGTCGTCAACAAGGTGGGGTTACAAGCTAATCATCATAACTTCTTATTGATGCATGCAATGGGCCCCAATGTCGCTGGTGTAATTGGTTCGGCAGTAGCCGCAGGTGTTTTATTAGCACTTGCTGGTTAACCGATACAGACTTTTTAGTTTACATTTTTTATAAGAGAGCAAATCATTGAGTAGTAAAGCAATACAAATTAGCACCAAGGTAGTAATGGTATTACTATCATTACTCTCAGTGGAAGCGCTGGCTCATGGCGTTGATGATAGTACCCGTAATTTCTTAGAAAATAACACTGGCGTACAGTTTATACCCTTCCTGTATATCGGCGCTAAACATATGGTCACAGGTTACGACCATTTATTATTTTTAGTCGGTGTTATATTTTTCCTCTACAGAAGTAAGGATGTCCTACTTTACGTGACCATGTTTACCATCGGTCACAGTGTGACATTATTGTATGGGGTATTAAATGATATTAACGTTAACGCCTATATTATTGATGCAATTATTGGCTTATCGGTCGCCTATAAAGGTTTTGATAACTTAGGCGGTTTTAAAAAAGTTATTGGTAGGCAACCTAATACAAAGTTAGCCGTTTTGATCTTTGGCTTGTTCCATGGCTTTGGTTTAGCCACAAAGTTACAAGAATTTAATATTCCCGAAGATGGTTTGTTAAGCAATATCATAGCTTTTAACTTAGGGGTTGAGTTGGGTCAGTTTGCCGCACTCGGGGTCATCTTATTGCTCATAAATGCGTGGCGAAAACTTCCTTCTTACGAGCAATTTTCTATCGCCACTAATACGGCGTTAATGAGTGCGGGCTTTATGCTTGTTGGCTTTCAGATGGCTGGTTTCTTATTAAATTAGTCTATCGTAATTAACTAAAAGAGAATGTGATATGCAACCTACAGTTACTAATAAAAGCCTGATCAAAGCAACCGTGATTGCGCTAGTTGCCGCTGCCGTGGCTCTCGTAACGGTAATTTTACCTGCTGAATACAATATCGATCCAACGGGAATCGGTAAGGCGATAGGTATAACGGTACTTTCGAATAGTGAACTGCCTGATCAGGAACAGATTTCTCAAGCTTCAGAAACTAAAACCGATGCTGCTCGCTCGAAAAATCAAAGTGACATTATAGAAGTTACCGTGCCAGCGGGCAGGGGAGTCGAGTACAAGTTTCAAATGGATCAGTTCGCAAAAATGGAGTATGAATGGATTACGGATGGTTCTTCATTGCACTTTGATTTGCATGGTGAGCCAGAAGGCGATACCACAGGGTATTTTGAAAGTTACGCCATAGCAACTTTGGCAGGAATGAAAGGGAGTTTCACTGCGCCATTCGCTGGCTCACATGGCTGGTACTGGGAAAATAACAGTTCCGAAGATGTGTCGATACAGCTGATTATTAGCGGTGAGTATGGCATTATCGGTTTAAAAGAGTAGCCGGTTTAAAAGAGTAGCCGGTTTAAAAGAATAGCTGGAGAACATATGAAACACGTAATACAAGTAGCTTTTATCGTAATGACTTTAGTGGTTTCGGGTTTGTCTCATGCACATGGGGGGCACAAATCGATCACTGGACAAGAAGCCGTCATGATCACAAATAAAACGATCAAACAAATGACGTTCAAAAACTTAGGGTTCGAAGCAGGGAAGTTGCCTAGTGAATGGAAAAGCGTGACGAATGATAATATCGATGTCTTAAATATCATTGAAGGTTACTACATAGTACAAGCTAGTATTAACGATACAAACACCCTATATTTTCAGATAGCTCCAAACGGGGAAGTCGTAAACGTTAAGCCACAAAACGACTTTTAACATAGGCTCTTATTTTGAGAAATGGCTCATAGAGAGCTGAAAAGTAACTGTAGAGACTCGCAGAGCTAGAAAGCAAGCCTTGAAGATGAATTAGCATGGAACTTTTCACAGATTACGGTTACCTAGGCCTATTTGTCATAAGCTTTCTAGCAGCTACTATTTTGCCCCTCAGTTCTGAAATTGTTCTGACCAGCTTACTGCTGAATGACTTATCGCCAGAGCTCTTAGTTGTCATTGCGACTATTGGCAACGTGCTAGGTGCTTTAACCAATTACGGACTAGGGTTTTGGGCAAGTAAAACCGTTATTCAGAAGTGGTTGAGGATGTCTGAAGCCGAGTTTGAAAAGGCAGAGGGGCGGTTTGAAAAATACGGGCTTGCTGCATTACTTTTTGCATGGGTTCCTGTTATTGGTGATCCGTTAACGGTTATTGCAGGAATCTTGCGTGTAAATCTTTTGTGGTTTGTTATTATTGTGACAGTAGGGAAGTTCTTGCGATACTTTGTCGTGGCAAGCATTGTAACCCATTATTGAGACAAGCTTAATCACAAGAACTCACCGTCAGTATAGGTGCAGGTGGCCATATGTTTTTTATTAATTCGCACAATTGCACCTTTAACTCAATGCCAACCAAATACCGACTGTTATCATTAAGCTACCGGAAAGCCTGTTGATCAGTCGAACATTATCACCGCGCTCCAACACTCGCCGTAAAGTCTTTCCACCAGTGGCATAGAGCATCAAAAAGGTAAATTCACTTAATAATATGATGACAACAAGAGCTGCAAGCTGTGCCGGCATCGGAAGGTCTGGGTTAATAAATGAAGGCAGTAAAGAAACGGTAAAAGCCCATCCTTTGGGGTTAGCGATAGCAGTAACAAATCCTTGGAGTGCCAGTTGTCTACCAGTAACAGTTGTGTTGTGCTCACTCCCTAAATGTATCGCCATTTTACCGCGTGAGCGCCACATCTGGATACCAAGGTAAATCAGGTAGGCTCCGCCACCATACTTGAGAATCAAAAATGCCGATGGATAATTCAGCATGATACTAGCAACACCAACCACAGCCAACACTGAAACCAGCGCTACACCAATCAATTCTCCCCACATCATATACATAGTGCGTCGGATACCGATACTCATACCGAGCGTGAGCGACAAAGTCATGCACATTCCCGGTGTCGCAGAAATCAATAAGAAAGTTGGAATAAAGAGGAGTAATAATGTGGCATCTAGCATGATGTACAACTAGTATTGAACTGGACTAAGAAAGTAAGGTTGCGAATCTTACCATAGAAAAGGTAGGTTTGAGTGTGTATCGTTTGTGTTTCTATTTTCAAGAGTATTGTAAGTGCATTTTTATGTATTTATTGTAGCGCGATTTGTATCACATTACGTGAGTACTGTAGTTGAAAGATAAACATAACGTTAATAAAACGCTCTGACTAATGAAAACCGCAAAGCTCATAAAACTGGATGTGATTGTGGTCTAGATACCCCGCAGTTTATTGAGAGAAGACTATCAGTTCAAGACTAATTTTATTCTCAAGGTGCTGTTTAGCTTGAGCAATTCATGAATTAATAAAACGTGGAAAACGCTTACCTCATAAAGCTTTATTCAAATTATTATACTATCGGTTACAAAACTGTTATCCATAAAGCTTCTGTGAAACAACCTAGGTTAGCTAATCAATATATCAATAACTTATAAAGATTAATTATCAATCTAACGCTTAAATAGGACTAATCTCCTATCTTTTTAGGAGTAATGTTCTATATGTATCTTTACCGGGTTATGCAAATATGACTTGAATCAATATATGACCAAAGGGGAGATAACATTGAAATTTAAACTTTTACCCATTGCGGCTTCCGTTGCTGTGCTTTTTCAGCCAGCGCTTGCAGAAGCTGAATGGAATCCAGATACTTCCATTCTACACGAAATTGATGGAGCGGGCGCTGCATCAAAGAGCGTCGTAGATAGTGAAGGTAATATTATCACAGCTTATTCCGATGCAGGTAACCGATATGATTTTTATCTTGAAAAGACCAGCCGTGATGGCGTCCCTCTATGGAGCGGTGAGCGCAAGTTAATCGTCGATAGAGACCAAAGTTTTATTGTTAGATGGTCCTTAGAAACGGATTCAGATAATGCAATATATACTGGAGTCGAGGATCTCGCTAACCGCCGTTCTGTGATAGCTAAGACAAACACTGACGGCACTCCAGCATGGGACGCACCTTATGTTCCAGAAGCAGATAACCACTTACAAGGTTTGACGATTGAGTTAGCGCACTCAGCAGTTGCTGGCTTAGGCTATACCTACAGTTACGATGACTTTAGTCGCCGCGCAAATTTGCAGGTAGGTATGCTGGATGATACTACTGGTGAGTTAAAATGGAAAACTGACTTTACGGTTCCTTCTGGTAGTAGCATCCTTGTTCAAAGTATAGAGGCTACTAAAGATGGTATCGTTGTTATGGGCAAAGCAAATAGAGCAAGTGACTCATTATCGGCTTTATTTGTCCAGAAGTATGATTTTGATGGTAACCCTTTATGGGGTGATGAGCCAAAGCTAGTCACACCTTACCTTACTTATAGCAGCGGTAACGTTGTTAAGCTGAATGCTGATGGCGATGGTGGCGTAGCTTTTGCTTGGCTACAACATGATATTAATAATAATGCAAATGTTTTCATACAGCATATCAATTCGAAAGGTAAAAACTCATTCAATGAAGGTGGGCTAAGGATCTCTCATGGTAGCTCATTAGAGTATGATGCGATTAATAGACCTACCGTAACTGTATCAGCGGACGACGTGATGGTTACTTGGGTGGCGCAATCACCAGGCGGCATTCCTACCTACACTTTATTTGCGCAAAGAGTCAACTTCGATGGAGATTTACTGCTAGGTGATGAGCCAAAAGGTTTAAAAACTACGATCGGAGCCAATGAGCATAACTGGGAAGTTTATAATGGCGGCCAGCTAACCCGATATGGCGATCAATATTCCATGGTATATGCTCGGGCTGAAAATGCAGCAAGCACAATATCTCACCTAGATCGTATCGATTTTAATGCCAACGGTGAGGTTATTCGAAATGTTAATTATGCGGATATAGGTACTTATTTATTGCATCCTTCTGTTTCACGTTCGCTCTATGGTGAGACCGTAAGTTCATTTTCTACACAAGAAACAATTAGTACCTTATCTTCAATAAAGCTACAGAGTATGGATCTTGAAGGGCAGGTTGGTATTAATAGTGGAATCGCTCTCGAATACCCAAGGAACCCATGGGTGATTGAAGAAGGTAGTTCATTAGCCACAGATTTACGTTTCTTAGATGAGGTTAATAGTACTTATAACATTAGCATTTCATCAAGCAATGAAGCTGTGATACCCGAAATTACAACGATTAGTGAAGGTAAGTTTTCCATTGTCATAACTCCAGATGCTGAGTTTTCAGGTGTGGCTCCTTTCACTATTCAAGTTACTGATGCTGGCGATCCTACGCGTTCCAAAAGTTTAGCTTACAAAGTTCGTGTTAAGCCAGTTAATGATGCACCTATAATTAATGCGCCTGATTCGGTAGACGTTAACGAAGGTCAAGCAGCTGTTGTTGAAGCCGAAATATCAGACCCTGATACTGAGTCTTTGTCAGTAGTGTGGACACAAACTGCTGGTCAGGTTGTAGAGTTTGACCCCAACGCTGAGAATCTGTCTTTTGATGCGCCTGCGGTGACGTCTGATGAAACTCTTGAGTTTTTGTTATCAGTTTCAGACGAAGACACAACAACCGAAAAAGCAGTCTCAGTCAATGTAATTGATCAAGGTAAGCCAAACCTGTCTATTTCGTCGGTTAATGTACAAGAAGGGCAAACCGCGAATATTAATCCACAACTTTCAGGCGCGAAAGAGCCTTTATCAGTAGAGTGGACGCAGGTCGATGGACCTGAGCTCACAATGTCTTCAACCAGTGAGCTATCCATTCAAGTTTCAGCACCTTTTGTCGATAGCGACAGCAGTGCGACTTTAAGCTTAGCCATTACCGACGCAAATGGTGATTCCGTTGAGCAATCAGTTACCGTCAATATTTCAAATAATAGTAGTGGTAATAGCGGTGGCGGAAGCAGTAATTGGCTTCTTATTTGCTTGTTAACGGCAGCGGCGTTTATCAGACGTTCAATTAAAGCTTAAGAATTATTGGAGTTTCAGTTATGTTTAAGAAAACATTATTAATGTCATGTCTTTTAGCAAGCATGGGCACTGCGAGTGCTGCCGTGGGTGATTTAGCCAGCGCAGTTAAGCCAGAGATGAAGCCTTTTGCTTATGAAAAGAAAGTAAACTACGTTATCGGAAAAGATAACGAAAACGCAACGAATCGTTATTTTGTTCAGTTGCGTGAGTTGCCTGCGGCTTTTGTTAAAAGTTCGGCAGGTGTGAAAAAGAACTCAAAATTAAATTTTAAGAGTTCATCAGCCCAGTCGAAGCTGGCTAAGATTCAAAAAGAACAATCGTCCTTTATGGCTAGTGCCAAATCTAAAATTGGCGGCTCAATGAAAGTGTTACATACTTATTCTGTCGCTTTTAATGGTTACTCAATGGAGTTGTCAGAAGCGCAGGCAGAAAAGCTGTTGGAAATGCCACAAGTCCTGAAAGTAGTTCGTCAAGTTCCTTATGAAATGCATACTGACGTAGGCCCTCAACACATTGGCGCCGATTCCGTTTGGAATCCAACAGAAGGTACTGGTGCAAAAGGTGAAGGCGTCGTTGTCGGTATTATTGATTCGGGTGTTAACGTTGATCACCCCTCATTTACAGCGCAAGGTGGAGATGGTTATAGCCATACCAACCCTAATGGAAGTGGTACTTACTTTGGTGATTGTATTGAAGAGGCCAGTCTATGTAACGATAAACTAATTGGTGTCTTTAGTTATGATTCAATTACTTCACTTTACGAGGGTGTGCGCCCTGAGAATGGTATTGACTATAATGGTCATGGCAGTCATGTCGCTTCTACAGCAGCAGGTAATGTATTAACTGATTTACCTTATTATGGCCGAGGAAGTGGTGAAGTGAGTAACGGTGTACCGCTAGGTGATACTAACATTCCTTATATGTCAGGTGTTGCGCCTCATGCCAATATTATTTCATTCCAGGTGTGTTTACCGACGTCTGGTTGTGATTTGGGCGCTATGGTGCAAGCTGTTGAAGATGCTATCATAAGCGGGGTTGACGTGCTCAATATGTCAATCGGCCCTTCTGGCGAAGGCCCTTATCCTTGGTATGATCCCTTGGATATGGCGTTCTTAGCGGCGAATGAAGCAGGTATTTTTACAGCACTTTCGGCGGGTAACTCTGGCTTTGGTGAGTCTACGGTTGGTCATTTAGGCCCTTGGACGACCATTGTCGGTAATGCGACTCATGGTCGAGTGTTTGAAAAAACCTTAAACAGTGGACCGGGCGCAGGAACCAGTTTTACAACAATGGAAGGGCTTGGAGGCCTGTCTAATGAACTTACTGGAGAGGTGGTTTATGCCGGTGATGTTGATGCTTTTAGAGCAAGCTGTAATTTCTTACCTTTCCTAAGCTATCCTGAGCTGGATGGTAAAGTTGTACTCTGTGACCGTGGTGGTTCAACTTTATATCGTAAATCGGAAGTCGTTAAAGACCATGGTGCGGTAGGTATTGTTATCCGTAATACGGCAGGTTCAAATGCAGAGTTCCACTCGATTCCGTATGTTGTGCCAGGTATGCAAATCAGTCAAGCAGATGGTGAAGCACTCTATAACTGGATGCAAGGTGAAGCAGCCCCTGAAGTGACTATGTCTGCTGCATCAATGGCAGTTGATAACAGTAAAGCAAATTATATGAACCCATCGTCTTCACGAGGTCCTAATAGTCAGTATCCAGAGCTGCTAGTACCGCATATTTCTGCGCCGGGTACTGATATTTATGCTGCTTTCACTGATGAGCAACCTTTCCACGGAGGCGGGGCGGCGCCAAGTGACTATGCGTTTTTAAGTGGTACTTCAATGGCATCACCGCATATTGCTGGTTCTGCAGCACTCATTAAGCAGCTACATCCTGATTGGACACCTGCAGAAATTCAGTCGGCTATGATGATGACGGCCAATGCCTCAATGTACAAAGCAGATATCCAAGGCTCAGTTGAAGCAGCGACTGCTTGGGATCGCGGCGCAGGAATGGTGCAAGTTGATAAGGCAGCTCAAGCGGGCTTGGTTTTGGACGTAAAATCGAGTGACTTTTTAAGTGCTGATCCAATAGCTGGTGGCGACCCACAACAACTGAACACAGCGTATTTGACTGACTCTAGCTGTCCTGGAACCTGTAGTTGGACTCGTATTTTCCGTGCGACCGAAGCTGGCGAGTGGCAATTCAGAATGTTGGGACGTAATTTTTCAATTGAAAAACTTACTTTCGAACCAGAAACAATTTCTGTCGAGGCGGGTGATGAAGTTGAGGTTACGATCACAGCAACATTCAGTTCTTTTGCTAGCGACGACTGGATTGATACAACTATTGCAGCAATGCCATCGAATCCTCAGCAATCTATGTTGACTATGCCGATGAGGTTTAAACCTTTAGTCGCTGAAATTCCAAAGGATGTCCGCCAGGATTATTACTGGAGCGAAGCTGGTTTTGACATCGAAGGCTTTATGTTCCGCCGTCCTGAGCAAATTTCATTCAACAGCACGCCATTAAATAAAGCGCAAAGTTTTACCGTTGAAACCTCAGGCCAAGATACAACACCATTATCACCGTTTGATGATTTTACAGATGGTGTTGGTTACTTTATGTATGAAATAGAAGAGGGTGGCAAACCAGTAGAGTTTCATATTTCGGCTGCAACCAACTCTGACAGTGACTTATTTATCGGCCTTGACAGTAATAATGATGGTAAGCCACAAGATATTGAGCGCTGGTGTATCGCTACAACAACTGCAAATGTAGGAGAGAAGTGTCGAATCGAAAACCCTACTCCTGGCAAATACTGGGTATTGGTGTGGAACTATGTTGGCAGTCAAGACTCTTCAGATAGTATAACTGTTGATGCAGTTGTTGATGGTAAGTCGATTGTGCCTATGAATGCGATTCCCTCTGGTGCAGGCTCTTCGTTTGATAATTGGCCGGTGTCTATCTTTTGGCAAGGTAAAATTGATACACACGCGAACTATTACGGTACGGTACAAGTCCTTGAACAAGACTTTCAGAGCGGTGAGTATGTAGAGCGCGGTTCAACACAAGTGATGATTTCACAGAAAGGCAAAGCCGTTTCTGTAATCACGGAAAAGGAACAGGTAAGCGTTGGCGAAACCTTCGACATTACTGTTGATATCGCACCAAACTCGCTAAAGCAAGACTTAGTGCTTGATGTTGAAATTGATCTTCATGATGGCTTCGAGCTAGCCGAAAGTGTTGCTGGCGTTCAAGTTATGGTTGATAAGCTTGTAATACATAGAGAGCTTGCCGCTGAATCTAGTGAGTCAGAGTCGTTAGTTCTTCCAGTCGTTTTGGCAGAAGGTATTTCTGGTGAGTTTACTCATTCGTATACCATCAAAAGTTCAAAAAGTAGTTCTGAGCAGCATGGAGAGTTAAAGCAATTTAATCCGAATACGGCACCTGAAGTATCATCGATGGTTGATGAGTCTGAAGTATTCGAGGGTGATAGCTTCACGCTTTCAGCCAGCGGCTCTGACCCAGAAGAAGACAGTTTGACCTACAGTTGGGTTCAAATTGAAGGCCCAGCAGCATTTGCTGGTGCAAGATCCGGTCAAACCCAGATAGTAACAGCGCCAGTAGTAGAAGGCTCTGCAACTCTAGTATTTGAAGTCTCTGTGTCAGACGGTGAGTTTAACTCTACAAGCGTAGTGATGGTCACGGTTAATGACGCACCTAAAGATGGCGGTGGCTCCAGTTCTTGGTTATTGCTATTTTTACTAAGTTCAGTCATAGTGGCTAGAAGACTAAAACTTTAAACAACAATATAAGGGCGCCACTGGCGTCCTTATCCCAACACTAAGCCCCGATGATAAGAATACTCTTAATTCTTAATATTAGTTGCC
>QQTG01000015.1 GCA_003370465.1 Kangiella sp. HD9-110m-PIT-SAG07
GTTTTGTTGGTTCCATTAACCAGCATTTTTGCTTCTATCATGTTAAGTGCGTCTATTTATGCTAAGAATATGAAGGAAGCGCAGGCCTATATGTCGCCAATCTTTATGCTTGGCTTTATGCCCGTTATCGTCGCGTTTGTGCCGGGTATGGAGCTTAACGTTAAGACAGCGATGATTCCGATTACTAACGTTGCTTTAGCCATGAAAGATTTGGTTAAAGGTACTGTGGACTACGGAATGATTATGGTGCTGCTGGCTTCTACGGTTATTATCGCCGGAGCTTTATTGTACTTCACAACTCAGTTCTTCAAGAAAGAGAAAGTACTGTTCAGAAGTTAATGCTTTTTACAGGAAACAAAAAGGGCCATTCGAGGCCCTTTTTTGGTTAAGTCTTTATTGGAAGCTAGTTATTGATAAATAGTTAATGTCTGACCGGGTCGTATAATACTGCGCTTATTCAAGCGATTCCACTTGGTTAGGTCACTGACTTTAACCTTAAACTTGCGGGCAATGGTCGATAGAGAGTCACCGCTTCGGACTTTGTAAGACTGTTTGGCTGAAGCAAATTGTGAGTAACGCTTTGGCCATACTTTTAAACGCTGACCGATTCGTAACGTGCTGTTTTTATTCATGTTGTTCCAACCAGCAATTTGGCTCGAGCTAACTCCAAAGCGTTTACCAATGCTCCATAAATTATCACCACTACGAACTCTGTATGTTTGATAACGACGTCTCTGACGATTTTTATCGAGCGTCGCCATGAAGTTCAACTCGTGCTCGGATGCGTTAGCAAAGCCAGGCATTTTTAGTACTTGGCCAATCTTCAAAAAGTCGGATTTAAGTTTATTGAGGTTCTTTAAGTAAGACACTGAGGTATTGTGCTTTTTGGCGATGGCGCTGAGGTTGTCGCCTGCTTTCACGGTATAAGTCATCAGTCCCAGTGCCTTACCAGGCTCAATATCCATGATGCCTTTTTGAAAAAGTTGCACGTTTTTAGTGGGTACTAATATTTTCGCCTGCCCATGTTCTTCAGGAATAAAGAGTTTGTTGTAGCCTGGGTTTAAGCGGTAAAAAACATTTTTGTCGATGTTGGCAATTTTGGCTAACTCCATTAAGTTAGCCGGTGCTTCGATCGCGACTTCCTTAAAAGCTGGTGTGTTCTCAATAAAAGGTAAGTCGACACCGAAGTCTTTAGCGTTAAGGAAAATATTGGATAGTGCAATCCATTTAGGTACGTGACGCATGGTTTCGCGGGGAAGTCTTAACGACCAATAGTCGGTCGCTTTGCCTTGTCGACGGTTGCGCTTAATGGCTTTACGCACATTGCCTTGCCCGACATTATAGGCGGCAACGGTAAGTAACCAATCACCATCAAACATCTTGTTAAGATACTGGTAGTAATCTAAGGCGGCTTGAGTCGAAGCGACTACATCACGACGCCCGTCATACCATTGGTCGATTTTCAAGCCAAAACCACGTGCTGTGCGGGGCATAAACTGCCATAAACCTGCCGCTTGAACGACTGAGTGAGCCAGTGGATCAAAGTTACTTTCTACCATCGGCGTGAAAGCTAGCTCTACCGGCATGTCGCGCTTTTCGAGCTCTGAAATAATGTAATGCAAATAAGGGGCTGCTTTATTGGCTCTGTCGACCAAGTGATCGGTTCGGCGCAAAAAATGCTTTTGATGCGAGGCGATCCTCGAATTGCTGATATGAGTTAAAGATTGCTCCTTGGCTAACTCATCCCATAAATTGACGGGTTGGGCTGGTTTTAAATCTTTGGTTATCAGCTCTACTTCAGGAGACAGCTCGCCTTCAGCGATATCCGGCGCTGGTAATGGCTCGTTATTGCTTTGCTTAGTCTCTTCTGCGGTGTCGTTGTCTTTTTTTTGTAAGCTACTACAGGCACTTAGCACTAGTAGCGATAAAATGGCAATGCGCTTCATAAAAATTATGGTATTAGAAATTATCTTTTAGTTGTCGGATTGTAGCAAAAGTTCGTACTGGATCAGAGAAAGTTTTTGTTTTTGCGGCCTTGCTGGCAGTTTGTTGGACAGAATCTTGGTGACAACGAAGAAAGGGGTTGAACTCAAGTTCTTGGCCAATTGTAGAAGGTAAAGTCGGCTTATCTTTGTCTCTAAGTGATTGAGAGTGCTCAACTTCTTTCTTGATGGCATCATTTTCTGGTTCGACCGAAAGTGCAAACTTCAAGTTAGCGAGAGTATACTCGTGGGCACAGTAAACCTTTGTTTTATGGGGTAAACCTGCTAGCTTTTGTAGGGACTCTAAAAAGACAGGCGGCGTCCCCTCAAACATGCGCCCACATCCTGCTTTAAACAAAGTATCACCACAAAATAATGAGTCGTGCCCGTAAAAGGCGATATGACCTAAGGTGTGCCCAGGGACCTCAATAACCTCAAATTGGTATTCACCACTCAATACCGAGACTGTGTCTCCTTCCACCAAATCCTGATCGGAAAAGGGTTGGTTATCCCTCTTAGGGGCGAAAACTTGGCATTGATAGCGGTTTTTTAAGGTTTGTACACCTCCGATGTGGTCATTATGGTGGTGTGTGATTAGAATAGTCTCAAGTGATAAATTATGCTGCTCGATATAGTCAATGACTGGGTTGGCGTCACCCGGATCGACCACGGTAACCGCATTGGTGTCCGAAGAATGTATAACCCAAATGTAATTGTCGTTGAAGGCTTCTAGTGGAATGACTTTCATAATATTAACTTGTAATGAGTAGGTAGTGTTTGCGTGCTTTTAGAACTCAGGTTAGCATGAGAATACTGTACAAGACAGTCTAAAACGTAGCAACTAAACAGGTAGCAATGGAACGATTATTTGAGTTGAGTTGGCCCAAAATGCCCGCAGGAAACCGATTAAGGTATTTGTGGCAGGAGTGGCTGCAACAACACCTTGAGGAATATCACGGTGGCTACTTGCTTACTCTCGACAGTTTAACGCAAAGCTTGAGTCTGCCGGATAATGTATTCGAGTATCATGTCAGACTCGGCGATGGTTTGTGTCATTCGGTTGAAGCTAAGCCAGACGAATTACCCATTATGACT
Organism: Kangiella sp. HD9-110m-PIT-SAG07; assembly: GCA_003370465.1. Taxonomy (GTDB): domain Bacteria; phylum Pseudomonadota; class Gammaproteobacteria; order Enterobacterales; family Kangiellaceae; genus Kangiella. The sequence continues at coordinate 3,078 of QQTG01000015.1, forward strand.
GACTCCATTCAGGCGGCTGTATTGAGTAATGTATTTGAGTATGCGGAGAAGCCGAGCGTTTTGTTGGGTGAAGTCCATCGGGCATTAGCGCCACAGGGGATCTTGTATGTGCTGCTGTATGCACCTCTAAATCCATGGATGCTAAAAGCAAGAGGGCGCTTGTCTCGTAATAAAAAAGAATTACCACAACATTCTATTGGTATCCACCGTTATGAAGAGTGGCTCAATTTATTAGGCTTTAAAATGCTTGAAACAGAGGTCGTGGGCTGTCCATGGTGGCGTGGCTTTAAAGAGTTTGAGAAGAAATCTGAGATGACTAGTGCTTGGTTATCAGCGCCGATTGCCTATATGGTTAAAGCACAAAAGAAAGTGTCCACGATGACACCGCTACGCCCAATCGAGCAGGAAGCGTTGCCACTGGGGGGCAAGCTTGCCAATATTTAAACACTGTAACGATAATTTTAGACGCTGTAGCATTTAACCTTAAACTAAAAGTTACCGCTATTTCGACATAATAATAAGGCTGTACAACGACTTGAAAACAATTGAAATTTTTACTGATGGCGCCTGTAAAGGTAACCCCGGCCCAGGTGGCTGGGGAGCATTGCTGCGCTCTGGAAAGCATGAAAAACGCCTCTATGGCGGAGAATTAGAAACGACCAATAACCGTATGGAGCTGATGGCAGCGATTGAAGCGTTAAAAGCTTTGAAACGCACTAGCAAGGTGGAGTTAACCACAGATTCTGTTTACGTTAAAAATGGTATTAACCAGTGGCTGGAAGGCTGGAAGGCAAAAGGTTGGAAAACCGCGGCCAAGAAGCCTGTGAAAAATAAGGATTTATGGCAAGCGTTAGATGAACAGGTGTCGAAACACCATATTAACTGGCACTGGGTTAAAGGTCATAGCGGTCACGCTGAAAATGAAATTGCGGACGAATTAGCCAATTTAGGCGTCGAAAAAGTATTAAACGAGAAATCATAGGCTGAACATGAGACAAATTGTTCTGGATACAGAAACGACAGGTCTAGAACCTGCTGACGGACATCGAATTATCGAAATTGGGTGTGTGGAGCTGGTTAACCGCAAGTTGACGGGGAATCATTATCACCAATATATCAAGCCTGATCGAGATATAGATGAAGGGGCGATTGAAGTTCACGGGATCACCAATGAGTTCCTCGAGGATAAACCCAGGTTTGAAGATATTGCGGAACAGTTCTTAGAGTACATAGAAGGGGCTGAGTTGGTGATTCATAACGCGCCGTTTGACGTTGGCTTTATGGATCATGAGTTTAAGTTATGGAATCCGTCTAAAGGCAAAACAGCCGATTATTGTTCTGTGCTAGATACTTTAGTTTTAGCAAGGCAAATGCACCCTGGACAACGTAATAGCTTGGATGCACTGTGTAAACGTTACGCTATTGATAATAGTCATCGTGAGCTTCACGGCGCTTTATTGGATTCTGAAATTTTAGCTGATGTTTATTTAAGAATGACGGGTGGTCAGACTAATCTGACGCTCGGGCGACAATCCAGCCCTAATGCTGAAACTGGAGAGCTTCCTGTGCGGAAAATCGCAACGAATCGCCCCGGCTTAAAAGTTATTAAAGCGTCTGAAGAAGAAGTAAAAGCTCATGAGGAAAAACTGAAGAGCCTTAAAGATGCTTTATGGGAATAGCATCGGATTAGCTATCCTTATAGGTTGGCTGAGGAAAACTAGCCTAAGTCCTATCCCAAAACCTTCCTTTATCCTTAACACGGCTTAAAAAACATACAGTTTAAGCCGTTTTTGTTTGTATGGTTTTTGAACACCTTTGTTGTTGTTTTAAGTGGCCTAGCGAGTTTATACGTTCATGTGACAGAGAAAATTAAAAAAAATGGTGATTTCATACTACTTATTTATGTAGTTATCGAGACATCCCTTTTGTTCAGAAAGTAGTCTGAGGGTTGCTTGCGCGGTATTTTGGGGGTTGCTACAATCATTTGAGTTCTTTGTGAATGTCACACTATTTGATGTGGAGGCTCCTGCCACTTGCGGAGCTTTTTTATTGTTCAGATTAGGTACATTAAATTTAAATGAAAAAAAATAACAGCCTTCGTTACATTATCAGTTCGGTAATTGTATTGTCGCTTATATGGATTGGTAACTCGGGCTACTTTAACGGCTTGTTACTTTCTCTTGGCGCTGTTTCGGTGGCTTTTGTCGTTTTCATGGCCTACCGTCTAGATATTGTTGATGAGGAGTCACAGCCTTTACAAGTAAGCCGACGTATTGTCGTTTACTGGTTATGGTTATTAAAAGAATTGGTTGGGTCGAATATCACAGTGATAAAACGAATCTGGCAAGGGCCTCATTCGATTAATCCCGTGGTAGCACGCGTTCCGACCAGCCAGAAAACCGAAATGGGTCAGACGATTTATGCTAACTCGATTACTTTAACGCCAGGTACGACGACACTTGATATCGATGGCGACACCCTGATTGTTTATGCTCTATCTTACGATGGTATCCGCTACCTACTCGGTGGTGAGATGGATCGTCGTGTTAAGCGTTTGGAGGAATAATGTTTCTTGCTGCTGCTATCGCTATTCTAGTGGCCATGGTGCTTGCTTTGTTACGAGCACTGATGGGGCCGACGCTTTACGACCGGGTTTTATCGGTCAATGTTTTCGGTACTAAAACCGTATTGTTTATTGCCATTCTGGGCTTTTTGATGGGGCGGCCAGAGTTTTTGGATATTGCCTTGGTGTATGCTCTGATCAACTTTATTGCGATGATTGGCGTATTGCGTTTCTTCGAGTACAAGCAGACAGAGCCTGCTGAAGAACCAAAAAGTGAGGGCCAGCGATGAGTGTTTTTATTGACGGTTTAAGCTGGGCCTTATTAATCCTCGGTGGCTTCATCTGTGTTTCAGGTGGCATCGGTATGCACCGTTTCCCTGATTTTTTCAGCAGAATGCATGCTGCCAGTGTTACCGATACTTTAGGCGGAACCTTGGTTTTATTTGGCTTAATGCTACAAACCGACGGTCAATACTTGGTTCTGGTTAAATTGATTTTAGTGTTGCTATTTATTTTGTTGACCAGCCCGACCGGCAGCCATGCTTTGGCTAAGGCTGCGTTGCACGGTGGTTTGCGTCCAAAACTAGGAAGTCAGCAAGACAAGCAGGATGCCGATGTATTAAATAATTTCGGGCGTGCTAATGCGTCTGAAACCGATAAGAATAAGGAGTAGAGCCATAGAGATTTTAATTAATGTCATCCTGTTGGCGTTTTTAGCGATTACAGCTCTTTCCTTAGCCTTCACTAAGGATTTGTTCGCCTCTGTGATGCTGACGGGGATTTATAGCCTGTTATCAGCAGCTTTCTTTGTGTTGATGGATGCGGTCGATGTTGCTTTTACCGAAGCGGCTGTGGGCGCAGGGATTTCAACCATATTGATGGTAACGACCTTGACCATGACGGGGCGTTTTGAGAATCGAAAACTTCATCACCCTAAAATCGCGTTAAGTGTCGTGATTGTGACTGGAGTGATGCTGGTGATTGGCACTATGGACATGCCTGCATTTGGTTCTGATACTGCTCCAGCTCAGGTTCATCTAGCACCATACTTCATTATGCAATCTGGCGAGGATATTGATATTCCAAATATCGTCACCTCAGTATTGGCTAGCTATCGGGGATTCGATACGTTTGGCGAAGTTGTGGTGGTCTTTACTGCTGTTATCGGCGTGTTGGCTTTATTGGAGTTTTCGCGTAAAGATAACGAGTCGGCCGAGAAACCAGCTCCAATGTCTCAACATAAGATTTTGCGTATCGTCAGTAAGATTCTGATTCCACCAATCATGTTATTTGCCTTGTATGTTCAGTTTCATGGCGAATACGGTCCTGGTGGTGGTTTTCAAGCGGGTGTGATCTTCGCGTCGAGTATCATTCTCTACGCCATGTTGTTTGGTATCGAGCAAACCCGTAAAGCGGTTTCGATGCCAGTGGTTAAAGTACTGGCTGCGCTGGGTGTTTTAATTTACGGCAGTGTCGGCATCGTGAGCATGCTCAATGGCGGCAACTATCTTGACTACAATGCTCTGGCTGAAAGTAATATTACGGGCCAGCATGTTGGTATTATCATCATCGAGCTGGGAGTGGGTATCACTGTCGCGACGGCTATGATTCTGATCTTCTTGACCTTTGCTAGAAGAATTGGCAAAACCAACGAGGGGACTGCATGAACTTCCTAGAACAATATAATTATTGGATCGTGATTCTACTTATGATGAGCGGTTTTTATATCGTGATCGCTCACGGTAATTTGATCAAAAAGTTGATGGGACTGACGGTTTTCCAAACGTCAGTATTCATTCTCTACATCAGTATCAGTAAGGTTATCGGCGGCACAGCGCCCATTCTTGATGACCAGTACACTGTGTACTCAAACCCTTTACCTCACGTTCTTATTCTGACCGCCATTGTTGTTGGTGTTGCCACCACGGCTTTAGGGTTAGCGCTGGCTGTTCGCATCAAAGAAGCTTACGGCACGGTTGAAGAAGACGTCATTCAAGAGAAAGATTTACAGCAAGAGGGTTCTGCAGAGTGATTCAACATTTACCGATTTTGCAGGTAATTATTCCATTACTTGCAGCTCCGATATGCTTTATTTTAAAAGAAGCGCGACTGGTGCGTTGGTTTGTATTGATAGCCAATGTTATGGCGTTTGTTATCAGTATCATGCTTCTTCAACAAGTAAACCTCCATGGCACTTTGGTTTATTCACTAGGTGGATGGGAAGCTCCTGTTGGCATCGAATACCGAATTGACGAACTGAACGCTTATTTACTGATTCTAGTCACTTCGATCAGCACCATTACGTTAATGGCCGCTGGTAAAAGCTTAACCAAGGAAATACCAGAGTCTAAAATTACCTATTTCTACATAGCCTACATGCTTTGCTTGACGGGCTTGTTAGGGATTGTGACCACGGGCGATGCTTTTAACGTATTCGTTTTCTTGGAGATTTCATCCTTAGCTTCTTACACCATGATCGCTATGGGTAATGATCGCCGTTCCTTGTGGGCGTCGTATCAATATTTAATCATGGGTACCATTGGCGCGACCTTTATTTTGATTGGTATTGGTTTGATGTACATGATGACCGGTACCTTGAACATGTATGACCTCGCTGAGCGCTTGCCAGAAGTTGAGCATACTAAGACGGTATTCACGGCCTTTGCATTTTTCTTAGTGGGTGTCTGTTTGAAGTTAGCGCTTTTCCCGCTGCATCTATGGTTGCCGAATGCTTACGCCTACGCACCATCGATTGCGACTGTGTTCTTAGCAGCGACGGCGACTAAGGTTGCGATTTACGTTCTGTTGCGTTTTATTTTCTCGGTTTACGGTTTTGAGTTTTCTTTCTCTCACTTGCCATTAACTGAAATTCTGGTGAGTTTAGGACTGTTAGGAGTTATCGCTGCGTCGATCGTGGCGATTTACCAAACCAATATTAAGCGGCTCTTTGCCTACTCCAGCGTGAGTCAGATTGGTTATATGATTTTAGGTATTGGCATCGGCTCGAAAACAGGTTTGACTGCAACGATGTTGCACTTGTTCAACCATGCGCTGATGAAAAGTGCCATTTTCTTAGCTCTAGCCGGTGTGGTTTATCGAGTCGGAAGCGTTAATATTAAAGCTTTTGCCGGACTCGGTAAGCAGATGCCTTGGACTATGGCTGCGATTGTGGTTGGTGGTTTGAGTTTGATTGGTGTGCCTCTGACTGTTGGTTTTGTCAGTAAGTGGTATTTAGTGTTAGCACTTCTTGAAAGTAACTGGTGGCCAATTGCTGTGTTGGTAATGATCGGATCATTATTGGCTATTGCCTATATTTGGAGACTGGTCGAAGTGGCTTACTTCAAACCTGCTTTACAAAACAATCAATCTTACAAAGAGGCGCCGCTTGCCATTCTCATCCCAGCGTGGATTTTCGTGATAGCGAATATTTATTTCGGTATCGATACCAGCTTCACTGTTGGAGTTTCCGAAAAAACAGCTGAATTGTTGTTTGGGGGCGCTCGATGAGTGACGCAATCATGACTCAAGACTTATTAATGCAGTGGATCATTATTTTGCCGCTGTTGGCAATTCCTGGAATCTTATTGTTTCATAAGAAACCGAATTTACGTGAAGCTGTAACATTAATCATCGGCGGCTTGCTATTAATCGCTGTCGTCGCTTTCTATCAAGGTTTTGACGCTGGCGAAGCGCCTTACGTGCATTGGTGGGAACTGCTGCCTGGGCTGGACATTGCCTTTAGAGCTGAGCCTCTCGGGGTGTTATTCAGCTTAGTGGCGGGATCTTTGTGGTTAGTGACCTCGGTTTATGCCATTGGTTATATGCGTGGTCACGGCGAAGCCAATCAAACACGTTTTTATGTTTGTTTTGCCATCGCCATTTGCGGCGTTATAGGCTTGGCCTTTGCCGACAATTTGTTTACGTTATTCGTATTCTACGAAGTTTTGACGTTATCAACCTATCCGCTGGTAACTCATGCCGGAACTGATAAAGCAAAGCAGGGCGGTCGAGTATATCTGTCGATTTTACTTACCACCTCGATTTTGTTCTTCCTGTTAGCCATCATCGGCACCTGGCATGAAGCTGGCACTTTAACCTTTACGGCGGGTGGTGTTTTTGATGACGCCACTTCTAAGACAGTGACGGCAGTTCTACTGGTGTTGTTTATCTTTGGTATTGGTAAGGCAGCGGTTATGCCGTTTCATCGCTGGCTACCGGCTGCGATGGTCGCGCCAACGCCTGTCAGCGCATTACTGCACGCTGTGGCGGTGGTGAAAGCTGGTGTTTTCACCATATTAAAGGTTTGCGTCTACGTCTTTGGTATTGATCTTCTGGCTGATTTAGCGGTAACCGATTGGTTGCTGTATCTTGCCACGGCAAGCGTACTGTTAGCGTCTCTGGTAGCGATGCGTCAAGACAACCTGAAAAAGCGTTTAGCCTACTCGACAGTGGGGCAGCTAGGCTACATCACCATTGGCGCCTTACTGGCAACACAAGCGGGGGTGTTAGGTGGTGCAATGCATATCGTGGCCCATGCTTTCGGTAAAATTACCTTATTCTTCTGTGCCGGTGCGATTATGGTCGCTGCTCATAAAACTGAGATCAGCGATATGCGCGGATTGGGTAAAACCATGCCTATCACCATGATTGCTTTTTTCATTGGTAGCATGAGCATTATCGGTTTACCACCAGCTTCGGGCATGTGGAGTAAATGGTATCTATTCATGGGTACTTTGGAAGCGGATCAGTTGGCTGTGATGATTGTTCTGATGATCAGTTCATTGCTGAATATCGCTTACTTATTGCCGATTCCTATGCGCGCGTTTTTTGATGGCAAAGGTAGCGTGGTATCGATCCAACGTAACCAAATCAAAGAGGCCCCTTGGCCAAGTTTATTAGCACTGAGTATTACTGCGATTATGACGATAGTTTTCTTTTTCTGGCCTCATGTGTTTTACGGGTTAGCTGAGTCGCTTGCGGGCGTCGCTGGAGGTACTAATGGCTAATCATAACGATAGCAAAAAACAGTACTTATTTGATAAACCCAAGAACGTTAAGCGCTTGCTTTACATTGTGTATGCTTGCTGCGCCATTTTGGTTTTATTGGAGTTTGTCATTCACCGCCACATTTACCATTCGTGGGAGGAGCTGTTTGGCTTCTACCCAATCTACGGCTTTGTCGGCTGTGTTGTTTTGGTGTTGGTAGCTAAGTGGATGCGAACCTTCTTGATGCGTGATGAAGATTATTACGACAAGATTGAGAAAAAGCAGCATCCGGCTCCCGTGAAAAAAGAGCCTAAAGAAACTGAGCAAGCGCAAGGAGGCAACGATGTGGATGCCTGAGTTACCTGCGTTTGTTCCATTTTTTATTGGCGCTCTGATTGCCTTAGTCACGACGGGTAAAGTTCGTCAGGCGGTGTTATTGATTACACCGGTTCTGAGTGGTTTACACTTATTGACGGTGCCCGTCGGAACGATTGTGAGTTTTAACTTCCTGAACTTTCAGATGGAAGTGTTTGAGGTCGATAAGCTAAGTTTGTTATTCGGCTATATTTTCCACCTCGCTGCCTTTATCTGCATGCTGTTTGCGCTGCATGTCAAAGACACGTTACAGCAAGTCAGTGGGCTGTTGTATGCTGGTAGTGCCATA
>QQTG01000007.1 GCA_003370465.1 Kangiella sp. HD9-110m-PIT-SAG07
ACCCCAGCTACACATCGGCTGCTGATATTGAAAAACCATTCGCTAACAGCTGGGATATTTCCAAAGGTCTAGTTAATAACAATGTTTATGACATTGCTGAAGATCAACTAGGACGCATATGGCTTGCCACCCCTGGCGGCGTCAGTATCGTTGACGGACTTGGAGTGACTAACCTTAAATCAGACCCAGGACAGTCTGGCTCGATCAGTTCCAATGTTATAACTAAAGTTGTTCGCCATAAAGATTCTATGCTGGTTTTGGGACTGCATGGTATTGATATCGTCAGCCCTTTCTCCTTAAAAGCCACTCCAGTTGACGACCCTCAAAATCTATTAGTAAGAGCAATAAATATTTTATTTATTAATGAAGATACTGCGTATATCGTAGCGCAAAACAAATTAATTCGATGGTCTGTAAGTTTGAATAGAGTAGAGGAGGTCAAAGCGGTCACTCACTCTTTCTCAGTCAATGCAGTCTACCGCTTTGATGATAATGAAGTGCTTCTGTCAACTCCAGAAGGTTATTATTTATTCAACCATAACAGTTCGCATATTTCCGTATTTCAAATAGCAGGTTTTGAGCGTAAGGATGAGGATGTAAGAGCTAACAGTATAGATAGCAGCAATAATCGTTTATGGATTAGTGTTTTTGGCAAAGGGCTTTATATTGTTGCTGATAATGCTCTGTTCAAGCAGTTTAGTGTGAATAATTCAGGTTTGCCTAGCAATCTCATTTCAAAAGTATTTCAACGAGGCCAACATGTATATGTCGTGACGCGTAAAGGTATTGTAGTCTTTGATGTCGATAGCCTTGAGCACATAAGAACGATTCAGCCAACGACTCATCATGACAGCTATATGAAGTCCGACATGGCTCTGACAGCAGATTTTAGGAGTAATGGTGATTTGCTTGTAGGGACAACAGATGGCTTTTTTGTTATCAACCATAATCAAAATCATCCTTATATCAAGCTGTCAGAAACGCACGAAGGAATTAATAAACTTGGCGTTGTTGAGTCATTTACTGCTGATGAGAAGTTATTGATTCGAACAAGTAACAATATATTAAGTGTTAAAGATGATGGTGACTTTATAAATATTCCTAAAGAAACTAATCATTTAAGTTTAAATCCAATCGCACAGCATCACGGTTTATTATTATACGAAGATAATAAGGTGGCCGTAGTTAGTCATGAAGAAAGTAAAATCCTTGAAGTTAGAGGACTTCCTGAGGGTGTAAAACTAACTGAGGTCATTAGAGATAACGAGGATGGTCGCTTTTTTCTATTTGATGATACTCACTTATATATCAGTAAAAGAGTAGAAGATACTTTAGTCGTACAACTATCTAGAAATATAGGCAATGTGTTGGTGGCAGATGCCAAGGTCTATAATGATGTACTCTATCTAGCAACCCAAAGAGCCGGATTGCTCTCCATCCCTTATTACAGCGTTAACAATTCAAACGTTGAGCTGGAAAGAATTGCGGGGCCTGAAGTACCTATTAATTTATTTATCGACTCAAAAAGAAAGTTTTGGGTGCTTACCTTAGAAGACGGATACTATTATCATGATGATGGTGACGTTAACATTCAACCAAAGCCTTTTAAGCAGGAATTAACTGACTTTGATCCAGTCTGCATAGCGGAAGATGGTAATGGCTTCTTATGGTTTGTGACTAATACAGGAGTCAGTGTTTTTAGCCCTAGCCTTGAGTTAGTCGGCCGATTTTACAATGAAATAGAGGTTAGCGAACGATTTAAAGTTAATAATTGTGGCCGTGTTAAAGAGAATATTTTTATTTCGATACCGGGTGAAATTTTTATATTTAATGCTTGGGATGAGATCACCAAGATTCCGACGCTAAACTTGGGTTATAGTGATATTTCCGTAAATGGCAACAGTGTTTCTGGAACAGAGCAACGGCAATATATTGAGCCGAGCATATTAAGTTTTGAACTGTATTCCTCATCATTAAACTTTGAATCAGATTATCAATTACTTTACCGCGTAATCGAGCAAAGCCCTTCACAACGAGATGAGTCAGAAGATAAGTGGTTACAATCAAACTCTCGAGAAATCAATCTGATAAAGCCTAATATTGGTGACTTTGTTATAGAGGCTCAGATTTTATTGAGCGATGGTACTAGAAGCCAGATTGCGAAATATAGTTTTTCAATCGAGCCTCCATATTACCGCTCAAGCCCCATGTTGTTACTTTATGTGTTACTAGCTCTTGGGGTTTTATCGTTACTGTTCTTTTATAAGCTGAAACTTAAAAATTCAGAACTCCAAGTGGCTAAAGTTGAAAGTGAAAAGCAACAAGAGTATGCAAAATTATTAACGCAAGAAGTTGATGAAAAGACACAGCTATACAAAGAGCAACAGCAGTTAGCTGTGCAGGCAAATATTGATAAAACCCGCTTTCTAGCATCAGCCAGCCATGATATTCGAGCCCCCCTTAATGCTATACGCTGGAAATTACATGAGCTTCTTGATAGCACTCATCCTAGTACTCAGCAGCTTATGGAGGAGATCTCGATACTCGATCAGTTAGTCCAATCAATCGTCAACTTGTCTAAATTTGATGCAAAAATTATTAAAGCTAACTTTGAAGTTTTTGATCTGAATGAATTGATTAATGAACTTAAAACACGTTTTAACCAGGCTTTGGACACAAATAAAGTAGAGATATCCATAAAACCTCATGAACCACAAACCCATGTTTTTACAGATAAATTTCTTCTTCTGCGATTAATCAATAATATTGTTGATAATGCTATAAAAAGTTTGCATGGAGGAGGCCACATAGAAATTATTATCCAACAAATTAATGATCAAAGGATATTGGTCAGCATTGAAGACGATGGCCCGGGCATTGATGAATCGCTTCAAACAAAAGTCTTTGACTCATTTATTCGAGGGACACAAAAGTATGCTGGCACTGGCCTTGGCTTAACAATTGTTAAGCAAATTTCAGAGGTTTTAGAACTTGATTTGAAACTAGAGTCTAGTACTGATTCAGGCACTAAATTCTGGTTCGAGTTACAAAGTGCAGAAGAACAGGAGGGTGTTGATAAACCAAATCTTGATAAAGAAGCAGGTTTAACAGCACTTGTGATCGACGACGATCCTTTTTATGCTAACGATGCTAGAGTTAAAGTTGAAGAATTAGGCTTTATAACGACCATGATCGACGATATGAGTAATATAGATGATGCGTTTTCAGCCGGTTATGATCTGATACTATGTGACTATAATCTAGGTATTAAAATAAACGGTATTGACTTATTGGTCGATAAACTAGTACGAGAGAAATTATTGTGTAATCAAATCATTATTATGTCTGAAGATAGCAGCGTTAAGGCTAAAGCAAAAGAAAAGGAGGGCTTCCAGTTCTTGCGCAAACCAATTAAAAGAAGCAAATTATCATGGTTATATCAACAGAACTCTTGAGTATTACCTCATGAATGTACATAAGATTATTATTGCTGATGATCATCCCTTGTTTCTGCAAGGAGTCAAAAACGCACTCACTTCAAAAAACGTTCCACTTTATATTGAAGAAGCCAACAGTTATGTTGAATTATTTTCATTACTAGAGCATGACAGCGACGATATTGATTTAATTCTGATGGATTTACACATGCCTGGAGCAGAAAGTGACACAGGTATCCACTATATACGCAAGCTATACCCAGAAATACCGCTGGTCGTAATCAGTGCTCACGATACCATAGATGTGAAAATCAACTGTTTGGAGCGAGGAGCATCCGATTTCTTTTCCAAATCACTTCAAGTAGAAGAGTTGGTAAATAAGATACAGTCCATTCTAAACGGAGATTACCAATATCCAACCGTACCGAATGGAAAAGTTGGTACTATTGACGGTAGCTCAGGTAATATTGAAAAGTTAACTCCAGCCCAATTCAAAGTTCTTCTTCTTATTGCTGACGGTCATGCCAACAAAGCGATTGCCTATAAACTTAAGATCTCTGAAAAGACCGTAAAAAATCATATTAGTGCGATATTTGAAAAGTTAGACGTGACCAACCGAACCCAAGCCAGCAATTTATTCTTAAAGAATAAGACATCTTCTAAGTAATTGTACAAACAAGACAAAGTGGCTTTATTTAAGATATTGATATTACCCTCACTTATCAACTTTTACTTGTAACGCAAGCTTTTAATATTAGCAAAAGATTGTAATTTACAAGACGTTTTGTATCGAATTTGTACGATGTTACGTTTGAGACCCGCTTTTAGTACGAAGTTGGGATCTACTGCTGCAACTCTCAGGTCTATTTAGATGGAGTGCAAGTGCAGTTTAAGGCAAGAGGTTCTTTCTGTCACTCATTTAGGAAATATCATTGAACGAACCAAAACAGAAGTGTTTGGTGTAAAGGGGTTAGCGTTCGTTCAAGAACTTTACGAGCAGCTAGAAATCCAATTAATTGTTGCCAAGATACTTAAACAGCTTTTTGAATTGACGTAACGATATCGTGTGCATATATTTTATCTAAACTAAACCGGAAGTGCTGTGATAGTAAGTTATAAATGCTTCCGACTCGTCCTTTTTGTCCAATACCTAGTCCATGTTGTCCTCTAGACAATATAGGCAGTACATCGTAAGCCGGCGATAACCTCCAGTTTTTCTTTTCGAAAGAATACAGGAATGCATGATTTCTAGGATGGTCATCAGTATTACCTATTAAGACGTTAAAGACCATTCTCTTGTATAGCTCTTCAGCGTCTCGCTCAGGCTCAGCTCCATACTTCAATATAAATTCAGCCAAAAAGCCGTAAGAGTACCTATTCGTAGCCATAGATTCCTTTACTTTATTCATGTTTATTATCGAATGCCCACTGATGAAGTGGTGGGTTGGCCGACCATATTCCAAGTCGAACCTTTTAACCAATAATATTTCTTCACTTAGGCTCTCAACAATGTGAGTCTGTGCAACATTACCAGTGATTTTCTGCAGCAAACTCATCGTCGCATGCTCAGCTCTAACATTATTAAACTTATCATCAATCCTCTGAAACTTTGCGATATAGTCTATATCATCAATAGTAAGAACACTCTTGGGTCTTGCACCTCCTATTCCAATTCCTTTAGAAAGTATGTTAGAACTTGGCTTGGACAGACTTTCGCCTGACAGCGCATCATTCTTTGCAGTGAGAATTTGCGGGATGTCCTTAAGCTTGTTCTGATAAAGTCTAGATTTCACTGAATTGCGTGAAAGGCTAAATCTCAAACAACCGACCCCTGTACCAGAGTAAGCAAGGAGATATTCAAGTATATTTTGGGGTTGCTTAGAGTAAATGTTATGAAGTAGTTTCTTGCCCCAAGAGTCTGCGCCTGCATCGGTGAAAACCCCAAAAGTGGAATTAGCAGTGTCAGAGTGACAAACATTGTTACCCAGTGGAAGGTTTAGTGGATCAAGTGGGAATGTATTAGGGTGAGATAAGTAGTTATCTGAATACGTAAAGCTTGTGGTTTTATCTTTATTTAAGACCAACTCTCCACATAACAACGGTGTACCCTCTAAACCCTCGATGAATGCGTATACTTTATTGATCATGGCAATTAACCACAGAGTTGCTGGATGATCTGCTGCCAAGCACCTTTAATCCTTCGGTCGAACTTAATAAGCTTACCTTCAAAGTTTTCTTGCCCTTTGCCATCTATATTGTCATCAATCAAAATATCACCTTTAAGTAACCCCTTATTGGAACAAATGATGAGTTTTTCTGTGGCATCAAAGCCTAAGTGCTCTTCTACCCATAAACGCTTTTCTGTGTAACTAAGAGGGTTTCTATTAGACGGCGCTGTAAGAATGTAAGTATCGTGATGTTGTGAAAGAACTTGAAAGCTTGTCACAGCATCTTGAATTGGGTGAAGGCCTGTAAAGAAACCAGGTAGTGATTGAGGGTACTTGGTTTCTGGCATACCCATACGCACTTCTTCATAAGCGCGATCGTAGTCAGCTAAAACGCCATCTATATCCACATAAACGATCATGAAACATGCACCCTTTAATTATTATAACAAACTTATATCATTGATATTTATAGACTTTATTCACTTTATGCTACTATTATGTCTATGTCTATGTCTATGTCTATGTCAAAGCGCAAAGGAGAATAATTGATGCTGATGATTTTTGATCAGGAGTGTAGCTTTGCAAATCATTGGAAGAAGGAAGAGAATAAGTCAGAGCTTTTAGAGCTTGGAGCCGTAGTCGTTGATGAAAATTACGAGATTCAATCCAATTTTAATAGTTATGTAAAACCTATGTCTAATCCAGAGCTATCCGAAGAGTGCATGGAGCTTCTGGGTGATATTCAGTCAAAAGTAGACTCAGCTCCCGAGTTTCCTGTGGTCATGGAAAGGTTCGATAAATGGGTGCAATCCAACAACGTTAATAAGATTGCTAGCTGGGGCATCTCTGATAGAACATTTATCTTAAAGCAGATTTCAAAATACGAGCTAAAGAACACAACGTTTGAACTGGAGTATATCGACCTAAAGAAAGCGTTTAGAAAGTCTCGTCCAATAAGAATTAAACCAGTAGGACTGAAGAAAGCTGCCGAAATTGTGGGGGCTGAGATCGTAGAGCCTCACCACTCGGCATTAAATGATGCATTCACTGCGCTAAATGTTTTGAGACTAATGCCTCAGTTGTGACTAGTTAGTTCATAGTGGTTTATTAATTTTTTTCGTCAACTGAGCTGCTTAAGAACAAAGTCTAAACACTTCTATTGTGCAACTTAAAAAGAGTTAGCGCTTTCAAAGCGCTTAATGAATCTACAAAAAAGTAGGAATTAGATTAAACGTTTACGCGATAATTCTTTCATCAGAACGCTTTTTGCGGCACGCATCTAAAGTTTGGTATCTAATTTTTGTGGGCTAATGCATAATCTGTTAGAATTTGGCAACTTAAAGTCATTAGATTAAATGTAGAGAATCTTTTTATTGTGAACCGCCGTTATTTGATATGTTTTTTGGCTATTCTGATTGCCCTGCAATCGGTAGTTGCCGTGGCGGATGTTCATAAATTTCATCAGTCTGGCGCTCAACATCTTTCCTTTGAGCATGAACACCAGGGTGATGCTCAGGCATCTTTGGCTGATATGGATAAGTCGCCAGCCGAATCTAAAGACCGTGTAATTTATCAGCCTGACTGCCATCACTGTTGTCATTGTCATGGTTCATCACATATATTCTTAATTAGTCGTCAAGACGTCTCTGCTTCTCTTTATCAGAGAGGCGCTATTTCAGACTACCGTTCCCATTATCACTCTCATATTGGATTCCCTGAAAATCCACCTCCAATTGCTTAGTTGAAGTACAAATAAACTTATTACTCCTAGGTATAGCGTTGTGCAAGTATCTATGTCGCTATGCCTGATGTACTTTAATTTATAATTGTGAGGAAATTTCATGAAGAAACTGTCAGTTTCTTATGCGATGTGTGCTGCTTTGTATCTATTGATACCTTCAGCACAGGCGCAATCAACCGATTGGCAACGCTGGTTGGTATCTCAAGTAAAGCAGCACCCCGATGTCATCGCGGCCCGAGAACAGTTACAGGGCTTCAAGGCCACCGCTGACGCATCAGAACAGCCACTCTACAACCCAGAGCTGTCCTCTGAACTAGAGCAAAGCGGTGAAGAAAATAACTACCGTGTAGGTATTTCTCAAACTGTCGACTGGTGGGATAGACGAGGTGCAAAAAAGCAGCAAGCAGCTTTTATCCGACAAGCAGCTAAAGCACAGTATAGTCAGCGGCTCATGAGAAAAACCGCCGAAGCATTATCAGCATTGGTCGAGTGGCAAGCCAGTAATCGTGCAGCCACCATTGCTCTGGATCAAAAAGATCAGCTTAACGCTCTACTAAACCTGGCTGAGAAACGCCAAAAAGCAGGTGATATCGGTAGTATTGATGCTGAGCTCACCTTTTTATCCTTGTCAAAACAGCTAGCACAGGTCGCTGAACTTGAAGTCGCTTTACAAAAGGCTGAAAACAAAGTGCGCGAACTTTTACCACAGTGGACGCCTGAACGGGGTGGCATTCCAGAAGACTTCTGGCCTAAAGAACCTATATCCATTAATGATCAAGAGTTACTGCAACATCCAGCCGTTGCCAGCGCCCAGGCTCACTGGAAGTCAGTCAAGGAAGGAGTCGAAGTCACTCGACGTGCTGCCAAGGCAGAGCCTACATTTGGTCTTAATGCCGGCCGCGATGGGGGAGAAAACTCAGTAGGATTGACCTTTTCCATCCCCCTGAATGTCCGCAATGACTATAGTGCCGAAACTCGTGTGGCTAACCGTGCAGCGCTAGAAGCTGAGGCGCGTTTCTTAGCTGTTTATCGCAAGCTACGGTTTGATTGGCAGGCGGCACAAGCTGCTTGGAAACGTTATGACCAACAATATCGTCAATGGCTAGAACTTGCTCGTGGCAGAGTTGAGAATAGTGCTGACTTGTTAGAACGCCAGTGGCGTAGTGGCGATCTGTCTACCACTGATTACTTGTTAGCATTAAATCAACGTGCAGAGAGCCTACTGGCCGGTATTTCACTGGAAAAGCAGACCCAACTTGCTCTAACAGAAGTATTGTTGCAATCCGGCCGTTTAATTACCCCTGCAGTGCCCCCCCACAGCGAAGCCAGCAACGAATTGAAAACAGGACAATAAACATGAATATGAACAAAATATTGATCGCTATTTTGGGCGCTGGAATTATTACGGTAAACCCAGCGCATGCCGAAATTACAAGTGGCTCAAAACATGTGCATGACAAAACCACGTCTGCTTCAGAGGTTCACGAACAAGAGGAAGGCACTTCCCATCAGGAGCACGAACCTAACGCGGGTGATGAAGATGCAAGTCATGCCAATAAGGAAAATCACCCTAACGGCAGCTCCGACAGTGAAGGCCATGATGATGAACATAGTGAGGGCGATGGCAAGGAAGATGAACGCGGCCATGGAGAAACCGCTAATTCTGCGTCACTGAGCACTTCTCAAATGACACTTGCTGATATCCAAGTTGGCACCCTTACTGCAAAGAAGGTAAATTTTGAATTTTACGCACCGGGTGAGATCCTATCCAATGGTTACACCAGTTACCAAGTATCTCCGAGAGTACCGTCAGTAGTATTGCGCCGTCATGTTGCGCTAGGCGACCACGTCAAGCAAGGGCAGCCACTGGTTACCCTGTTCAGCGAGAGTGTCGCGCAAGCACAGGCAGACTATCGTACCGCTTGGCCTGAGTGGCAACGAGTCCGGGAGCTTGGCCGCAAAACCGTTGGAGAACAACGATATATCCGTGCCAAAGCCAGCTGGGAAGCGGCTCGTGCGACCTTACAGGCCTATGGGTTAATTGAATCAGATTTGAAGTCTCTGGCATCACAAGATATTAAAGCATTGGGACAATACACCCTACGTGCCGAAACGGATGGTTCTGTGCTATCTGACGACTTCGAGCAGGGGCAAAGGGTCGAATCTGGTACTCCTCTGATTAAACTGGCCAATGAGAAACAACTTTGGGTAGAGGCTCATCTGCCCGCAGATCGTTCACTGTCACTTCCCGTTGGAACATTAGCGGACATTGTTGCCGGTGATTTACGTGTTCAGGGCAAAGTGTCACAGGAGGCGCACACCATCGATCCTGTGACTCGTACTCGAACGGTACGCCTGTTGGTGAATAACCGGGAGCATAAATTGCATCCAGGCCAGTTCGCTGAGGTCTTTTTTCGCTTCCGTACTGAAAAACCTGTATTGGCAGTTCAGGAATCCGCTCTGATGCGTAACCCCGATGGCGACTGGGCAGTTTATGTCGAAGTGAGTTCCGGTAAATACCGTCCAGTAGAGGTAGAACTGGGACGTGCGCTGGGGGCATTACGTGAAATCACAGGCATTGAGCCAGGTGTGCGTATTGTTACCAATGGTGCCTTTTTTGTTGCATCACAAATCGCCAAAGGCGGTTTTGATCCCCATAACCACTAAGCATTAAGGAGACTCTATGTTTAATCGAATTGTCGATTGGGCGGTCACTAACCGTTTGCTGGTTGCGATTGCGCTTATTACTCTAACGGTCAGTGCCTTTTTTATTATTCCAAGGCTGAATCTTGATGCATTTCCAGATG
Source organism: Kangiella sp. HD9-110m-PIT-SAG07 (assembly GCA_003370465.1). Classification (GTDB taxonomy): domain Bacteria; phylum Pseudomonadota; class Gammaproteobacteria; order Enterobacterales; family Kangiellaceae; genus Kangiella. The sequence continues at coordinate 10,154 of QQTG01000007.1, forward strand.
TTACCAACGTTCAGGTCTCGGTCAACACCGAAGCTCCTGGCTTGGCTGCTGAAGAAGTTGAGCAGCTGATAACCTACCCGATTGAAGCAGTGATGTACGCCTTGCCTGACGTAGAAGAAGTAAGGTCTATCTCAAAGACTGGCTTGTCTGGCGTCACCGTGGTTTTCAAAGAAGGAACCGATATTTATTTTGCCCGACAACTGGTATTCGAGCGACTTCAAGCTGCTAAAGAGCTGATTCCTGAAGGCGTTGGTACACCAGAAATGGGCCCAAATACTTCGGGGCTGGGGCAGGTCTATCAGTATTTACTGGTTGCCGAATCCGGATCGGGCTTCGATGCAATGGAGCTACGCAGCTTAAATGACTGGGTCGTAAAATTATTGCTTATCCCAGCCGAAGGCGTGACCGATGTGCTGTCCTTCGGCGGCGAAGTGCGTCAGTATCAGGTCGATTTGAATCCGTCAAAGCTATTATCTTACGGTCTAACGCAGAACGATATCATGGCGGCTCTGGAGCGAAACAATACCAATGTTGGAGGTTGGTATATGAATCGTGGCCAGGAGCAATTAGTGATCCGAGGTACCGGCTGGCTCGATCATGGCAAGCAAGGGCTGGAACAGCTCCGCCAAGTCCCCCTGAAAACAGTCGATGGCACTACTATCACAGTATCTAATGTAGCCAAAGTGAGTCTGGGGA
>QQTG01000016.1 GCA_003370465.1 Kangiella sp. HD9-110m-PIT-SAG07
GCGAAACTTATGGTCTGAACTACTGCTGTGAGTTAATAAATGAATCTGCACAAGGTCTTTTAAAGGGATTTGTTGCGGATCAAAAGTGACAATAACCGCTTCGGAAAAGCTATCGGCATCGCCATCCGAAGCAATCCAGCCTTGTTCGACTTCTACAACTCCGATTAATGAAGCAAAGACGGTTTCGGTGCACCAATGACAGCCGCCACCAAAGCCTATTTGTGTCAGTTTATCACTCAAAGTAAAGTACCTTAGCATTGTGCTTAATGGTATAGAGTAAGGTTAACCAGTAATGTTACAAATCATCTAAGCCATGGCGGTCAGTAGAAACGCTCAATAAAGCCTTAAATTAATTGGGATTCAGCCTTGCAATACCTTTGTCAATCCCCTATAATTCGCGTCCCTTTGTAGGCGTAACTGCCACTATTAGGGTTGTTCTTGCGAAGCAATCTCAGACTTTTGTGCAAAGTAAGTTATTGATTTTGCTAACAACAGGCTCGATTTGAGTCTGAAACAAGTTTGGTAACCGCACCCCTCACGAGTAGTAGGGTGGAGCGGTTTTTTATGTTCTTTTAATTAATATAGTGGAGTTGTTTGCAATGGCAAAGCAACGTATTCGAATCAGATTGAAAGCGTTTGATCACAAGTTGATTGATATTTCGACTTCAGAGATCGTAAACACCGCTAAGCGTACTGGTGCACAGGTTAAGGGTCCTATTCCTTTACCGACGCGTAAAGAACGCTTCACCATCTTGACTTCACCACACGTGAATAAAGATGCGCGTGATCAGTATGAAATTCGTACGCACAAGCGTTTAGTGGACATCATCGAGCCAACGGAAAAAACAGTTGATGCTTTGATGAAGTTGGATTTGGCAGCTGGTGTTGATGTTCAAATTAGTCTTACTTAAGACTGACATCAGTAGCAAGTTATAACCATTTCGGTTGAGGTTTAAAACATGGCTATCGGAATAGTAGGTATAAAACGAGGTATGACTCGTGTCTTCACTGAAGACGGCGTGTCTATCCCGGTTACCGTAGTAGAAGCCGACCCAAATCGCATCACTCAGCTTAAAACAGCTGATGTTGACGGTTATGAAGCGGTACAAGTGACTACAGGAAGCCGTAAGGCGAACCGTATCAGTAAAGCAGAAGCTGGACATTATAAGAAAGCTAACGTGGAAGCTGGTCGTGGTTTGTGGGAGTTCCGTGTGGACTCTTTAGAAGATTTCGAAGTTGGCGGTGAAGTCAAAGTTGAAGTTTTCGAAGAAGGTCAAAAAGTTGACGTAACTGGTACCTCTAAAGGTAAAGGTTACGCTGGCGTGATCAAGCGTTGGAACTTCCGTGGTCAAGATACGACTCACGGTAACTCTTTAGCGCACCGTGCTCCTGGTTCAATTGGTCAAAACCAAACACCAGGTCGCGTATTTAAAGGCAAGAAAATGTCTGGCCACATGGGTGCTGAGCGCGTAACTGTACAAACTCTAGAAGTTGTACGTGTTGATGCTGAGCGCAATTTGTTATTAATCAAAGGTGCCGTCCCAGGCGCTACCGGCGGTGATGTGATTGTACATCCTGCTGAGAAAGCCTAGGCCAAGAGGAGTTGACTATGGAACTTAGTTTGACATCTGGCGGCGCATTAAAGGTTTCTGAGGTAGCTTTTGGCCGTGAATTTAACGAGTCATTAGTTCACCAAGTAGTAGTCGCATATATGGCTGCTGCTCGTGCCGGTACTCGCGCACAAAAGAACCGTAGCGCTGTAAGCGGTGGTGGTAAGAAGCCATGGCGTCAAAAAGGTACAGGTCGTGCCCGTGCTGGTACTATCCGTAGCCCATTATGGCGTAAAGGTGGTGTAACTTTCGCTGCGCAACCACAAGACTACACTCAAAAAGTTAACCGCAAAATGTATCGCGGTGCGATCCAAAGCATTCTTAGTGAATTGGTTCGTCAAGAGCGTTTGATTGTAGTGGAAGAATTTGCTGTTTCAGCTCCAAAAACTAAAGAGCTGGTTGGCAAGTTGAAAGAGCTTGATGCTAAAGAAGCGTTAATCGTAACTGAAGAAGTTAACGAGAACCTATTCTTAGCGTCTCGTAACTTACACAAAGTTGACGTTCGTGACGTTCAAGCAATCGACCCTGTAAGCCTAATCGGTTTCGACAAGGTTGTGATGACTGTTGCGGCTGTTAAGAAAGTAGAGGAGATGTTGGGATGAACCAAGAGAGAATCTTAAAAGTTCTTCTAGCGCCTCACGTTTCTGAAAAAGCGACGATTTTGGCTGAAAACGATAACCAATTCGTTTTCAAAGTAGCTAAAGATGCTAACAAGCGTGAAATCAAAAAAGCTGTAGAAACTTTGTTTGAAGTTGAAGTTGAAAACGTTCGTACTTTAAACATGAAAGGTAAGCGTAAGCGCTTTGGTCTACAAGAAGGCCGTCGTCCGAACTGGAAGAAAGCTTACGTCTCATTAAAGCCTGGTCAAGACCTTGACTTTGCAGGCGGCGAGTAACAAGGAGATTAGTAATGGCAATTGTAAAAGCTAAACCAACTTCTCCAGGACGCCGCTTTGTTGTTAAAGTGGTGAATTCTGACCTGCATAAGGGTAAACCTCATGCGGCTTTATTAGAGAAGAAATCAAGAAATGGTGGTCGTAACAACGACGGTCGTATTACGACTCGTCACGTTGGTGGTGGTCATAAACAACATTACCGTGTTATCGACTTCAAACGTAATAAAGATAAGATTGCTGGTAAGGTTGAGCGTCTTGAGTATGATCCGAACCGTAGCGCAAACATCGCGCTAATCTGCTACGCAGACGGTGAGCGTCGTTACATCATTGCACCTCGTAACCTTAATGCTGGTGATTCTATCGTTTCTGGCGAGCGCGCTCCGATTCGTGTCGGTAACGCTTTGCCAATGCGCAACATCCCTGTAGGTACAACGGTTCATAACATCGAACTTAAGCCTGGAAAGGGTGCGCAAATGGCTCGTAGTGCGGGTGCTTATGCTCAGATCGTTGCACGTGAAGGTAACTACGTTACTTTACGTCTACGTTCAGGCGAAACACGTAAAGTGTTGTCTGACGGTCGCGCAACTATCGGTCAGGTAGGTAATTCAGAGCACATGCTACGTAGTTTGGGTAAAGCTGGTGCGAAGCGCTGGCGTGGTGTTCGCCCGACAGTTCGTGGTGTCGCTATGAACCCAGTAGACCACCCACATGGTGGTGGTGAAGGACGTACTTCTGGTGGTCGTCATCCTGTGTCTCCATGGGGTACGCCTACTAAAGGTAAGAAAACTCGTAGCAACAAGCGCACAGACAAATTAATTGTCCGTCGCCGTAATAAACGATAGAGGATAGCACAGTGGCACGTTCGTTAAAGAAAGGCCCATTCATTGACCTTCACTTATTGAAGAAGGTTGAAGAAGCTGCGGCCTCTGGTTCTAAGAAACCAATTAAAACATGGTCTCGTCGTTCAACCGTTTTTCCGGAAATGGTTGGTCTGACGATTGCCGTTCACAATGGTCGTCAACACGTACCAGTCTTTGTTTCTGAAGACATGGTTGGCCACAAGTTAGGTGAGTTTGTATTAACTCGTACCTATCATGGTCATGATGTTGATAAGAAAGCCAAGAAGCGATAAGGCGAGGAGTGGAAGATGGAAGTAGCAGCTAAATTGCGTAACGCCGCCATCTCGGCACAAAAAATGCGTCTTGTTGCCGATCAGATTCGTGGCTTACCAGTAGAGAAAGCGTTGAACACTCTTGAATTCAGCCCAAAGAAAGCGGCTCGTCTAATCAAGAAAGTTCTTGAGTCTGCGATTGCTAACGCTGAGCACAATGAAGGCGCTGACATCGACGAATTAAAAGTTTCGACTATATTCGTTGACGAAGCGGCGACAGCAAAGCGTATGCGTCCGCGCGCGAAAGGTCGTGGCGACCGCATTTTAAAGCGTAATAGTCACGTCACCGTTAAAGTATCGGATAACTAGGAGAAGGTAATGGGTCAAAAAGTTCATCCTACCGGTATCCGCTTAGGTATCGTAAAAAAGCATACTGCAACTTGGTATGCTGAGCGCGGCGATTTTGCGGATAACTTGGAAAGTGATATCAACATCCGTAACTGGTTGTTAAAAGAATTGAAGCATGCTTCTGTATCTCGCGTTGAGATCGAGCGTCCAGCGAAAGCGATTCGTGTGACTATTCACACTGCGCGTCCTGGTATCGTTATCGGTAAGAAAGGTGAAGATATTGAGAAGTTGCGTGGCAAAATCGCCAAGATGGCGGGTGTGTCTGCGCAGGTTTCTGTTGAGCAAGTTCGCAAACCTGAGCTTGATGCTCAGTTAGTTGGCGATAACGTTGCACAACAGTTAGAGCGTCGTGTGATGTTCCGTCGTGCGATGAAGCGTGCCGTTCAAAATGCTATGCGTCTTGGTGCTCAAGGTATCAAGATTGAAGTAAGTGGTCGTTTAGGTGGTGCTGAGATTGCTCGTACTGAGTGGTACCGTGAAGGTCGTGTACCTTTGCATACGCTTCGTGCGAACATCGATTATGCAACGTCTGAAGCGAATACTACTTACGGTATCATCGGCATTAAAGTATGGATTTTCAAAGGTGAAGTTCTTCCTGGCCAAGAAATCGAAGAGCCAAAAGAAGATAAAAAACCTCGCCGTAGAAAACCTGCTCCTAAAGCTAAGAAATAGGGGTAAGTATTATGTTATTGCCAAAAAGAACGAAATATCGTAAGCAGCATAAACTGCGTAACCGTGGCTCTCAAGCTCATAACGTAAGCTTTGGTGAGTTCGGTTTGAAAGCGACGGGTCGTGGTCGTATGACAGCGCGTCAAATTGAAGCAGCTCGTCGTGCAATGACTCGTCATATGAAGCGTGCTGGTAAAGTTTACATTCGTGTATTCCCTGACAAGCCAATCACTAAAAAGCCTTTAGAAGTTCGTATGGGTAAAGGTAAAGGTAGTGTTGAATATTGGGTTGCGCAGGTTCAGCCAGGTCGCATGTTGTATGAAGTAGAAGGCGTTTCAGAAGATTTAGCGCGCGAAGCATTTGCTTTAGCGGCAGCTAAACTTCCTTTCAAAACGACCTTTGTTAAGCGGACGGTGATCTAATGAAAGCGACAGAATTGAAAGATAAGAGCGTTGAAGAGCTCAACGTAACTTTGAACGAGCTTTTGCAAGATCAATTCAAGTTACGTATGGAAAAGGCTACGGGCCAAGTGACAGAAACACACAAGTTGCGTGAAGTTCGTCGTGATATCGCCCGTGTTAAAACCATTATCAACCAAAAGGCAGGTTCATAATGAGCACTGAAACTATTCAACGCACATTACAGGGCAAAGTCGTGAGTGACAAAATGGATAAATCCATTACTGTTTTGGTCGAGCGTCATGTGAAGCACCCTCTATATGGGAAGTTCATCAAACGTTCAACTAAAATTCACGCTCATGATGAAGCTAACGAGTGCAAATTGGGTGATGTGGTGAGAATTGCTGAGTGTCGTCCTCTATCAAAAACTAAGTCTTTCCAGCTAGTTGAGATAGTCGAGAGCGCTCGCTAATTGAACCATAGTTAACCCTGATGTGATTAATTTCACCTCGGGGTTAGGATTTTTAATAAATTAATGGTATACTCCTGCGCCTTTTAGCGCGGGATTAAGCGGAGAAAACCATGATCCAGATGCAATCAGTACTAGACGTAGCCGATAATTCAGGTGCTCGTCGTGTAATGTGTATTAAGGTACTGGGTGGTTCGCATCGTCGTTACGCCAATATTGGTGACATCATCAAGGTGAGCGTAAAAGAAGCGATCCCACGCGGTAAGGTTAAAAAAGGTGACGTTTTAAACGCGGTAGTCGTACGTACTCGCAAAGGTGTTCGTCGTCCAGACGGCTCTTTGATTAAGTTCGACGGTAATGCTGCGGTAATTTTAAACAGCAACCTACAGCCGATTGGTACTCGTATCTTTGGGCCTGTTACACGTGAATTACGTGGTGACAAGTTCATGAAGATCGTGTCTTTGGCACCAGAAGTACTTTAAGAGAGACGAGAATCATGCAAAAGATTAAAAGCGGCGACGAAGTCATCGTAATCGCGGGCAAAGACAAAGGTAAGCGTGGTAATGTTGACCGCGTTCTTGCCGATGGTCGCGTGATTGTGAGTGGCGTAAACATTATTAAGAAGCACACTAAGCCTAGCCAAAATCCTGACGGTTCTATCAACGAAGGTGGAATCATCGAGAAAGAGGCATCGCTAGAAGCTTCTAATGTAGCAATTTACAACCCTTCAACTGGAAAAGCTGACCGTGTCGGCATTAAAGTTGAAGAAGGTAAGAAAACCCGCTTCTTCAAGAAGACTGGCGAAGCGATTTAATAGTTAACATTTAGGTAATAAATGATGGCGAAACTGCACAACTTTTACAAAGATACTGTTGTACAGGAGCTTCAAGAGAAGTTTGAGTACAAATCAGTTATGCAAGTCCCACGCATTACCAAGATCACATTGAACATGGGTCTGGGTGAAGCTCTTGCGGACAAGAAGATCCTTGAGCACGCAGTTAGTGATATGACTGCTATCTCAGGCCAAAAGCCTATCATCACGAAAGCACGCAAATCTGTTGCGGGCTTTAAAATTCGTGATGGCTATCCTATTGGCTGTAAAGTGACTCTTCGTGGCGAGCGTATGTGGGAATTCTTAGAAAGATTTATTTCAATCGCGGTTCCACGTATTCGTGACTTCCGTGGTTTAAATCCAAAATCTTTCGACGGCCGTGGTAACTACTCAGTAGGTATCAAAGAGCAAATCATTTTCCCAGAAATTGATTATGACAAGGTCGATAAGGTTCGTGGTATGGATATTACTATCACCACTACGGCAAACAGCAATGATGAAGGTCGCGCATTATTGAGTGCGTTTAACTTCCCATTGAAATCATAAGAGGCACGCTATGGCTAAGAAATCTATGATAGAGCGTGAGTTGAAGCGTGCAAAGACTGTAGAAAAGTACGCTGCAAAACGCGCAGAGCTAAAAGCAATCATCAACAACCCAGAGTCTTCTGAAGAAGAAGTTTGGGAAGCTCAGGTGAAGCTACAAAAGCTACCACGTAATGCAAATCCTGTACGCCAACGTAATCGTTGTCGTGTTACTGGTCGTCCACACGGTTACCTTCGTAAGTTCGGTATGTGCCGCAATAAATTGCGTGAACATGCGATGAAAGGTGACGTGCCTGGTTTAGTAAAAGCTAGCTGGTAAGCTGTTGGAGAATCACTTATGAGTATGCAAGATCCTATAGCAGATATGTTGACTCGTATTCGCAACGGCCAAACTGCTGCGAAGAAAACTGTCAAAATTCCTGCTTCTAAAATTAAGAAAGCAATCGCTGAAGTATTAGTTGATGAAGGTTTCATCACTAGCTACAGCGTTGACGAAGGCGCTATTCCATCAATGACGGTAGAGTTAAAATACTACTTAGGCCGTCCAGTAATTGATGATTTAAAGCGTGTAAGCCGTCCTGGTTTGCGTATCTATAAAAAAGTTGATGAGCTTCCTAAAGTCATCGGCGGTTTAGGTATCGCAGTAATTTCTACTTCAAAAGGTGTGATGACCGACCGTGCCGCTCGTAAAGCGGGTCATGGTGGCGAGATCATCTGCACTGTATCGTAAGGGAGTATTAAGATGTCACGTGTAGCAAAAGCCACTGTATCTATCCCTTCAGGTGTTGAAGTTAACATCAAAGATGGCGTGATCAGTGTAAAAGGTTCTAAAGGTCAGCTTGAACAAAAAATGCATGACGACGTAGAAATTAAAGTCGAAGATGGTGCGGTTTCATTCGCTCCAACTGTTGCAGATACAAGCTGGGCTATGGCAGGTACTTACCGCGCATTGGTTAATAATATGGTAACTGGCGTTACTGAAGGTTTCGAAAAGAAATTGAAACTTATCGGTGTTGGTTATCGTGCGCAGGTTCAGGGTAAGACTTTGAACTTAACTCTAGGCTTCTCTCACCCAATCGCGTTTGAGATCCCAGAAGGTGTGACTATTGAAGCTCCTTCACAAACGGATCTAATCGTTAAGGGTCCGAGCAAACAAATCGTCGGTCAGGTTGCGGCAAATATCCGTGGCTATCGTCCACCAGAGCCATATAAAGGCAAAGGTGTTCGCTATGTTGACGAATACATTGTTCGTAAAGAAGCCAAGAAGAAATAGTAGGGCAGGGTCATGAAAAAGAAAATTCAACGTTTGCGTCGTGCGACTAAAAGTCGCTCAAAAATGCAGGAGCTAGGTGTAACGCGCCTGGTTGTGAATAGAACCCCTCGCCACATTTACGCTCAAGTAATCGGCGGTGAGAACGGTAATATAATCGCGAGTGCTTCGACTGTGGAAAAGGCCGTTCGTGGTGACGTTAAGTACACAGGTAACCTAGACGCTGCAAAGCACGTAGGTACTCTAGTTGCTGAGCGTGCTATCGAGGCGGGTGTAAAGCAAGTAGCTTTCGACCGCAGTGGATTCAAATATCACGGACGCGTGGCAGCTTTAGCTGATGCCGCTCGTGAAAAAGGCTTACAGTTCTAAGGTGTGAAGCATGGCAAAAGATATGAATAACCAAGAAGGTTTAGTTGAGAAGTTAGTCAACGTAAACCGCGTTGCTAAAGTAGTTAAAGGTGGTCGTATTTTCGGTTTCACTGCTTTAACTGTTGTAGGCGACGGTAAGGGTAAAGTGGGTTTTGGTCGTGGTAAATCGAAAGAAGTACCAGTAGCGATTCAAAAGGCTATGGAACAAGCTCGTCGTAATATGATTCAAGTTGAGCTTAAAGATGGCCACACTTTACAACACGCATTAAATGCCCGTCATGGCGCGTCAAAAGTGTACATGCAGCCAGCATCTGAAGGTACTGGTATTATTGCCGGTGGTGCGATGCGAGCTGTTTTTGAAGTGTTAGGTATCCAAAACGTCTTGGCAAAGAGCGTTGGTTCTACAAACCCGATTAACATCGTTCGTGCAACGATTAACGGTTTGACCCAAATGACTTCGCCAGATGCTATGGCTGCCAAGCGTGGTAAGTCAGTAGAAGAGATTTTGGACTAAGACGATGGCAAAGAAAATGATGAAAGTAACGCAGACGCGTTCTAGCATTAGCCGCTTAGAAGCTCACAAAGCTTGTTTGCGCGGTCTAGGTTTGCGTCGCATTGGTCATACTGTTGAAGTTGAAGATACAGTTGCAACTCGCGGTATGGTAAATAAAGTTTACTACATGGTTAGTGTTGAGGAGTAAATCATGCGTTTAAATACATTGATGCCAGCTCCTGGTAGTAAAAAGGATCGCAAACGTGTAGGCCGAGGCATCGGTTCAACTGACGGTAAGACTGCTGGTCGCGGTCATAAAGGTCAGAAGTCACGTTCAGGCGGCTTTAACAAGATTGGTTTCGAGGGTGGTCAAATGCCTTTGAAACAGCGTTTACCGAAGTTTGGTTTTAACTCGCGTAAAGCCTTACTATCTGCTGAAGTTCGTTTAAATGAACTTTCAAAAGTAGAGGGTGAAGTTGTTGACTTATTGACTTTGAAAAAAGCAGGCGTTATCAATGACAGCACTCAAAACGCAAAAATCATCTTGTCTGGCGAAATCGATCGAGCAGTAACCGTTTCTGGTGGCGTTCGTGTCACTAAAGGCGCGCAGAAAGCTATCGAAGCAGCTGGCGGTAAGGTAGAAGCATAATGGCATTATCACCACAGCAATTATCTAAAAGCGGTGGTTTGAATGAGCTCAAACAACGTTTGTTGTTTGTGCTCATTGCTATTGTAGTCTTCCGTCTTGGTTCGTTTATACCAGTTCCTGGTGTAGATCCTAAGGCACTACAGGACTTTTTGAATTCAGATACTATATTCTCTTTATTCAATGTCTTTTCTGGCGGTGCGATGGAACGTGCTTCGGTTCTTGCATTAGGTATCATGCCGTATATCTCGGCATCGATTATCATGCAGATCTTAAGCTATGTTGATCCTCGATTAAAAGAGATCAAGAAGGAAGGCGAGAGTGGTCGCCGCAAAATCAACCAGTATACTCGTTATCTGACAGTGGCATTAGCAACTGTTCAAGCGTTTGGTATGGCTACTCAGTTACCAAGCATGATTCCAGGGTTGGTTGAGAATCCTAACTTTTCGTTCTATTTTGTCGCTATCGCTACATTAGTTACAGGTACAATGTTCCTGATGTGGTTAGGTGAACAAATTACGGAACGAGGTATCGGTAACGGTATCTCAATTATTATTTTGGTGGGTATCGTTGCAGGTTTCCCACAGGCGATTAAACAAGTATTCTCGCAAGCGTATGACGGTCAACGTGATGTACTAGGTATCCTAGTATTCGCAGTGTTCGCATTAGCAGTGATTTACTTCATCGTATGGTTCGAAACGGCTCAGCGTCGTATCACGATCAACTATGCGAAACGTCAACAAGGTAATAAAGTTTTTGCAGCTCAAAGTAGCTTCTTACCAATGAAGTTGAACATGGCCGGCGTTATTCCAGCTATCTTCGCTTCAAGTATTGTTCTTTTCCCAGGCACACTGTTGTCTTGGTTCGGCAATGCAGGAGAGGTAAGTTGGTTAAGTACTTTAGCTCAGAATTTACAACCTGGTAATCCGGTTTATATGTTGTTGTATGCGACAGGTATTATATTCTTCGCCTTCTTCTACACAGCATTAACCCAGAATCCTCGTGATACTGCGGATAACTTGAAAAAGTCCGGAGCATTTATTCCAGGTATTCGTCCTGGCCAACAAACCGCTAGCTATCTTGATAAAGTGACCACCAGACTTACGTTCTGGGGCGCACTTTACATGACCGCTGTATGTTTGTTACCAGAGTTCTTGAAACTGAAAACTTCGACGGCATGATTATTTTCGTGCGCACCAAAACTGC
>QQTG01000025.1 GCA_003370465.1 Kangiella sp. HD9-110m-PIT-SAG07
CTTGACTACCAAGAAAAAATATTTTCAGAAGGATTAAAGAACTACTCCAAAATACTGGGTTATCCTGAGGATGAGATTATGAGCATGCCTGATGGCGTGTACAGTTTCATACATCCCGATGACCTCAATGTTGTTGAGGAGCAGGAACGCTTATTACAAAGTAGTGATAATCGAACGGTGGTTCCTGCCGAGTTTCGCTTACAACACAAAAGCGGCGAGTGGTTCTGGATTCAAGTCCATAGCACTATCTACTCAAGAGATGCTGATGGTAATCCGCTGATTGAAATCGGCTCGATTCACAAAATGGGCAAGGATCATGAAGCTCAGCTCGCTCTTCAACAGAAAGATAAATATTACCGTACTCTGGTCGAAAACAGTTACGACTGTATCTTGATGCATGATAATAATGGGTTAGTCACTTATATTTCCCCTTCTGTAACCCGCGCTACAGGCTATACTGAAGAGGATTTATTAGGGCAAAGTCTCGAAGGCTTTATCTATGAAGATGACCGCGAAGACGCCACAGTAAACCTTCGTTACGTTGCCGAGAACCCTGGCTCGTCCTCCGTTGTAGAGCGTCGTATCCGCCACAAAAATGGTGATATATTATGGATCGAAAGCCGCTTAGCCAACCATTTAGACGACCCTGATATTCAGGGTGTAACCATCAACTTCCATGTCATTACGGGCCGCAAAGAATCTGAGGATAAAATTCATCGTCTAGCCAACTTCGACAGCTTAACCGGACTAGCGAACCGAAATCTGCTTCAGAGCTGCTTAATGCGTGATATCCAAAGCTGTGAAGCTAAAGAGTCTAAACTCGCTCTGATGTATATAGATCTCGACCGATTCAAGGAAATCAATGACACCTTAGGCCACTCGACAGGTGACGAGCTCCTTGTCGCGGTGACTGAGTTCATGCAGAAATGTATCCGTAATGGCGACACATTAGCACGCATGGGCGGCGATGAGTTTGCCATCGTCCTGCCCAACACTCAGCCTAGTAATGCACAGGAAGTCGCAGAACGCTTGTTGCGCCACTTGAAAAGCCCCATAAAAGTCGGCCCCCATCGCGTACAAACTGGTGCCAGTATTGGTATTAGCATGTATCCTGACCATAGCGATAATGCTGAGGATTTATTCCGATTCGCTGATATGGCGATGTATTCCGCCAAGTCAGAACGAAACCAAGTTCAATTCTACAAGCGCAAATACAGTCAGCAGGAAAGTAAAAGACGCACTATTGAAAAGAAGCTCAAAGTTGCCATCGCTGAGCGTCACTTGCATTTGTTCTATCAACCGCGTGTGGATATTCTCACCGGCAAAATTCGTAGCGTTGAGGCTCTTTGTCGTTGGGATGACGAAGAAAGCGGAAGTATTCCACCAAACATCTTTATTCCTATCGCCGAAGAAACCGGCCTTATACATGAGCTGAGCCAGCTGGTTATGGAGATGGTGTGTCAACAGCTGGTCGACTGGCACAATACGGGCATAGACGTGCCAATTGCCTTTAACTTATCGGTAAAAGATTTAAAATACTTCGATTTAGTGCATAACTTGCGCGATACCATCAATCGCTTTGGGGTCTCAGGGACAATGCTGGAAGTGGAAATTACTGAAAGCGCTGCCATGACGGATGTCATCAACACGGTTAAGGTATTAAAGCAGCTTAAAGAGTTTGGCATTAAACTCTCCATTGATGATTTTGGTAAAGGCTATTCATCGCTAGCTTATCTTAGCCAGTTGCCGGTCGATAACTTAAAAATTGATAAATACTTTATTTCTAGGCTAAGTCCTAACTTCAAAGATCATATGGTTAACCTCAATATCATTCGGACGATTATTTCTTTAGCACAAAGTCTGAATCTGAATACGGTCGCAGAAGGTATTGAAACACCGAATCAATACAACACCTTAAAATCTCTAGGCTGTCATATGGGGCAAGGCATCTTTTTCTACCACCCCATGCCTGCAAATCAGTTATCCAAACTACTGCAACGTGAAGCACGCCTTGCCAGAAATACCATCAACCAAAAGGCATAGAACCTGACTTCGAGTCTGAGAGTTCGATTACAGACATTTCTTTTTGGCTATAGTAAGCTGATTTACTACCTAAGCTAAACACCTAAATTTAAAGGTTTTATTAACACAATGAACATAGCCATTGCTAGTTGTTTTGACCTTCCTGACTGGGAGAAAGACGACACCCCTTTCTTCAATGAGTTAGAAGCCGCAGGTATTCAATACCAGATCGTCCCATGGGATAGTGACATAGACTGGAGTCAATTTGATGCTTGTCTATTACGAACAACTTGGGATTACCAAGAAAGAATTGATGAATTTATGGCATGGGTTAATCGAGTCAGTACGCAGACTCAATTACTGAATCCTAAATCCATCATTGAGTGGAACAGCCACAAACGTTATCTACACCACCTAGAGCTAGCCGGGATCACCATAGCACCATCTGAATGGCTCATGAAAGGGAAGCGCTATGACATCCAGAAACTTATGCAACAACATGGCTGGGAAAAGGGGTTTCTAAAACCGTTAGTCGGCGCAAACGCTCGTGAATGCTTACCTTTTGATAATAATTCAGCAGGTATTCTCGAAGCTCAGAAACACGTTGACCGTCTTACACCAACAGAAGATCTCGTTTTACAGCCTTACTTAGCCAATGTGGAATCATTCGGTGAAACCTCGGGTGTTTTCTTCGCCGGGCAATATAGTCATGGCACTCGTAAGGTACCGGTAGAGGGCGACTTTAGGGTCCAGGATGATTATGGTGCCAGCGATTTCGTCTACCATCTTTCAGACCAAGAACTAGAGTTAGCCCACAAAGCCATTGCTTTTGTGACGGAAACCATGACTTTGCCGTTATATGCCAGAATCGATTTCTTGCACCATAAAGACGGCACCGCCTTTGTTAACGAGGTTGAGCTTATTGAGCCTTCCCTATTTTTTAGACATGGCGGCAAAGACAGCTGTGTGTTATTTGCGCAAAGCCTTGCAAAGTACATCAAAGATACCCATTAAGTATTTAGCAATAATTTAAATGACGGAGTTTATTATGAACAAATTTTTAGGGATTTTGTTGGCCGGTATCCTTGGGATACAAGGCTGTGGTGATGATCCAGTTAAGCCACAGGCAGATGCCAACACCAATAACGAAACGAAGGTTTCAGATCCTTTGCCGAAATCTGAAGAAAAAACAAAAGACAAAGCCACTGACGAGCAATCCAGCGCCGCTGAAGATTACACGCCGGCTTTGTGGAAAATTGAGCATCAAGGCAAAACCTCCTATCTTTTCGGTTCCGTGCATATGGGTGATAAGAGTATGTATCCGTTACCTCAGGTCGTTACTGAGGCTTACCAATCAAGCGATGCTTTAGCAGTCGAGATAGACTTGGGTAACATCAACCAAATGGCTATCGCACAAAAGGTACAGCAAATGGCCATTGACCCTAACAACTCTTTAGAGTCAGTGTTGAAAGAAAAAACTTTAGTCGAGTACAACGAATATTGTGAAGAAACCAAAAGCCCTTGCAAAATGTTTAGTTCGTTTGAGCCTTGGTTCGCCGCGATGACACTCGAAGCTTTAAATATGCAACAATCCGGTTACAGCGAACAATATGGCGTGGATATGTATTTCTTGGATCAAGCTCGCAAAGACAAGGAAATTGTTGAGCTCGAAAGCATCGACTTCCAACTTGAAGCGCTTGATGGGATGCCGCTGGAGCTACAAGATGCCTTTCTCTACTCGGTTGTAACAAAAAGCGAAGACGAAAACGATAAGCTTATTAAGGCCTGGAAAAGTGGCGAAGTAGAAGCTTATGTCGAAAACAGCTTTGAAGAAGCAAAAGAAAGCGGTATTGATGAAGAAGACTACCAATACTTCATGGAGCTACTTCTTTATAACCGCAACCAAGGTATGGCCGATGGTATCGCCGAACACATCGAGCAAGGAAAATCAGTATTTGCCGTTGTTGGTGCTGCCCACTATGGTGGCGACAAAAGCGTTAACTACTATCTCGAAGAAAAAGGGTTTTCAGTAGAACGCATCGATTACTAAAAGTTTGTTCAACTTAAAAAGCCCAGCACAAGCTGGGCTTTTTTTGATCGAGTTTAAAATCAATGATAGTCAAAACCACCTAACGCATCGTCACAAATTCTTCTGCTGACGTTGGGTGAATAGCCACTGTATCGTCAAGATCTGCCTTAGTTGCCCCCATTTTAAGCGCTACAGCAAAACCTTGTAAAATTTCATCTATCCCATAACCAATGCCATGGATTCCAACGACTCGCTCTTCTGGTCCGGCACATACTAACTTCATTTTGGTAGGTTCACGGTGCTGCGTTAAAGCAGAATACATCGCGGTAAAGGATGAAGTGTAAACCTTAATGTTTTCTTCGCCATAAGTTTCGTTAGCTTGATCTTCAGTCATACCAACTGTACCGATTGGTGGGTGACTAAACACTACCGTTGGTACATTAGTATAATCCAGATGCTCTTTTTCCTTTTGGTTAAACAAGCGTTCACACAAACGGCGCCCAGCTTGTATTGCCACAGGTGTTAACGCCAAGCGTCCAGTGTTATCACCAATCGCATAAATACCCTTTGCTGTCGTATTCTGATACTTATCCGTTTTAAGATACCCCTTCTCATCCTTAGTGACGTTCGTCTTCTCCAACCCCAAATCCTGAGTGGATGGCGCTCGTCCAATAGCCCAAACCACAGTGTCTACGGGGCCAATAGACTCACCGTTTTCCAAGTGTATCATCAACTCACCGGCATCTAACTTCTCAATCGAAGAAGGCGTACTATGCGTATGAAGCTTAGGGCCCGATTCACGCATCACATCAACCAAAGTGTCGGATAATAAATCGTCAAAGTCACGCAACGGTTTGTGCTTTCTAACGACTAAATCCGTATCTGTGCCTAGTGCATGGAAAACCCCAGCAATTTCTACGGCGATATAACCAGCCCCTATCACTGCTGCGCGTTTAGGCTGCTCTTTAAGTTCAAAAAAACCATCTGAGTCAATGCCATGCTCAGCGCCTGGAATGTCTGGAATGATTGGGTATCCGCCAGTCGCTATCACAATATGATCGGCTGTATAGCGCTGACCGTTAACTTCTAACTCATTTTTCCCAACAAATTTGGCGTAACCTTCTATAACGTCCACTTTGTTGTTTCCAAGGTTGCGCTCATAACTCTGATGGATTCTCGAAATATAGGCTTCACGGCTTTCGATTAACTTCGACCAGTTAAAGGACATATTCTCTGTTTCAAAGCCATAATCTGGCGCATATTTAAAGGCTTCTGCGACTTGAGCTCCGTACCACATTGCTTTTTTCGGAACACAGCCCACATTTACGCAAGTACCGCCAAGTGCCTTAGCCTCAATAATCGCACTTCTCGCGCCATGCATAGAAGCTCGGTTTGCTGAAGCAATGCCACCACTTCCGCCACCTACCGCAATAAAGTCGTAGTGGTTGTTGCGCTGGGAATCAGTTTGTCTATCAGTCATGGTTATTTTCCACCAATTCTGTTTATAATGTGCTGATTATAAACACATTAAGTCAGTATTTAGAAGCTACGTAAATCACAGGGACAGACTTAAGATGTTTAACGCAAGTAATGAGTGGGGGTCGTTTACCCATTCACCGAGGGAATAAGCTTCTTTACATCACTACAAAACTAAGTTGTCGCTGTGAAAATATATTTTGATGTAGCCTATTTATATTATCTGCCTCATTTCGAGCCAGTCATAGATGCCTTACTCAAACATCAAGAGTCTGAGTTGAAGCTATGTGTCGTTTTTATTTCAGAACCACCAAAGCCCATTATAGAGTCTTTGCGCAACAGAAATGTTACAACCATAGTTTTACAAGCTGACGCACGATTAGACTTTTACCAAAAAGAACGCCCTGACTGGGTTATTTTTGGTCATGCGGCTGAAATTGCTGGAGATTTGAATCAAACCTGTAAAACAGCTTTGATACTTCATGGCCTAGGTCCTAAATCGACTTACTATAATGCCTCCAGCGCTGCTATTCAGTACCGGTTTGTTGAGTCTGATAGCCGTCAGCAAAAACTCCAAGCTCTTTATCCCGATAAAACATTCATCAAAACGGGTTACACAAAACTTGACCCTGTTATCAATAATAAGTCCATAAAATTAGACTTAGAGTCGTTGGGCCTTGATCCCAAAAAACCGACACTGCTGTATTCCCCAACATTCTATCCAAGCACTATTGAGAATTTCCCAAAAGATTGGCCTCAACACTTTAGCGATTATAATATTCTTCTAAAACCTCACTATTTGTCGCTAATAAAGCCAGCTTATAAAAAGCAACGCCAGCTACTCGAACATTGGGCCAGCTTCACAAATGTTTACTTAGCCGACGTTAGCGAACAAAGTTTAGTACCTTTTATGGCGACCGCCGACGTCATGATCAGTGAAACCTCTTCTGCGTTGTTTGAATTCATTGCTTTAGACAAGCCAGTGATTATTTGCCATTTCTTAAAATTGCGCTGGGGATATCGCGGATTGCTAAAGTTCCGCCTCAAAAAACGCTTATCTGACGATTACCAGTTATTCCAATCAATGGGATCTAATATCAATAAATTTTCAGAGCTACCCGCAGCAGTCTCAGCAAATATCGAGAACCCTGGTCTACACTCAACTGAACGGCGGGCGATTACTGAACAAGTAGTTGGCAACGTGGATGGTCAATGCGCAAAGCGCGTAGCCTCATTCCTTATAAAGCACTCATCATGAGCCAGGAGAAATCTATGCGAATTATTACTTTTGGTACTTTTGATGTATTCCACGTCGGACACGTTAACATTCTCGAACGCGCGCGTTCGTTCGGTACAGAGCTTTACGTCGGCGTATCTTCGGATCAATTGAATTACTCAAAGAAAGGTCGCTACCCCGTGTATTCTGAAGAAGACCGCATGCGGATCATTAGCTCACTAGCCTGCGTTGATTTTGTTTTCAGCGAAGAGTCGCTAGAGCTTAAAGACGAATACATAAAACACTATAATGCTGATATCTTAGTCATGGGTGATGATTGGCAGGGCAAGTTCGATGATTTATCGAACCTTTGCGAGGTAAAGTACCTTCCGAGAACACCATCAATCTCAACCACTGAAATCATAGAAGTTGTTCGCCACAAAAACCCTAGGAAATAATGATTATGGAAAAGATCCCGGTTAGTGTTTTTATCATCGCTCAAGATGAGGAGAAGCACATAGGTCGAGTATTAGAGAGCTGCCAACAATTTGCTGAAATTATCGTGGTTGATAGCGGCAGTACAGATGCCACTAAGAAAATCGCTGAGGATAAAGGCGCTAAAGTTGTTCATCATGACTGGCTGGGCTACGCCCGACAAAAACAGTATGCCATGAGCTTGTGCCAGCACGACTGGGTCTTAAACCTCGATGCCGACGAAGAGCTTACCACTGAATTGATCGAAGAATTTACAACATTCGCTACTTCGGAACATCACTATGTGGCACTGAAGTGCCGTCGCAATGATAAGTTTATTGGAGAGTTCTTCTCGACGCTTACCAGGCTGCCGACTAATACTAGATTGTTTAAAAAAGATTCTGTCGAATACTATATCAATAACTTAGTACACGAAGGCCCTCAGATTAATGGAAGTGTAAAAAACACGTCTAAATATTTTAACCATTATGGTTATGCCGATATTGGCCAACTGTCTGATAAATATAATAAATACTCTTCACTCAAGGCCGATGAAAAATTTCGAAAAGGGAAAAAACCATCTAAATTAAAGCTTATAACGATCTACCCTCTAGAATTCATCCGTAACTACATTATTTATCGTTACTGCTTCTCAGGAATTCGGGGCTTTATTTTTTCACATTTATCCGCATATTATGCTTTATCCAAAGAAGCAAAGTTATACGAGCTTTTCAAAACATCTAAGTAGGTATTTATGTCTAATCCTTTATTGAATTTAAACGATTTGCCCCCTTTCGGCACTATTAAGCCGGCACATATGGTTGAGGCAATTGAAACTATTATCAATGAAAGCCGTAAAGCAATTAATAATCTGACAGAAAACCTCACCCCTGAGACCATCACTTGGGATAATTTTGTAAAGCCTCTAGAAGATATTAATGATCGTTTGGATCGCGCTTGGGGGCCGATTAGTCATCTTAACTCTGTAGCTAACTCGGACGATATCCGCGAGGCTTATAACGCATGCCTTCCTTTGCTATCGGATTACGGCACTGAGATGGGCCAACATAAAGGGTTATTTAATGCGGTCAAAGCACTTAATGGCAGAGCAGATGCACTTGATCTTGATAAAGTCCAAAGAAAAATTCTCAACGATGATCTCAGAGATTTTAAACTTTCTGGCGTTGCTCTTAGCGAAGACAAGCAGCAGCGCTATGGTGAGATCCAAAAACGATTGTCGGAGTTAACGTCAACATTTGAACAGCACCTGTTAGACGCTACTATGGCATGGCATAAAGACTTTGATAGTGTCGATGCTCTAGATGGACTACCAGAATCTGCAAAAGCCGCGGCGAAACAAACTGCTGAAGCAGCAGACGTTGACGGTTACAGAATTACTTTAGACTTCCCGTCTTACTTACCCGTTATGATGCACGCTAACAATCGTGAGCTTAGAGAAGAGGTATATACGGCTTTCGCAACACGCGCTTCTGAAACTGGCCCAAACGCAGGCAAGTTCGATAACAGCGACATCATGCCTGAGATCTTAGCATTAAGGCATGAACTCGCCTTGTTACTGGATTTTGAGCACTATGGAGAGTTATCGCTGGCGACCAAAATGGCAAAGTCTACTGACGAAGTAATGGGCTTTCTTAACGAACTGGCTGATAAATCTAAGCCGCAAGCCGAAAAAGATCTACAAGAACTTACCGACTTCGCACGAGAAACACACGCTGTCGCCAAGCTTGAAGCTTGGGATTTTGCGTATTATAGCGAAAAGCTAAAAAATGAACGCTACAAGATTTCACAAGAAGAGTTAAGGCCTTGGTTTCCCGAAAACCAAGTCATTAAGGGTATGTTTGAAATCACTGGAACACTGTTCAACATTAAGTTCCAAGAACGTGATGATATAGAGACTTGGCATAAAGATGTACGGTTTTTTGATATTTACGATCTTAATGATCACTACATTGCTAGTTTCTATTTAGACCTTTATGCGCGACGAAATAAACGTGGTGGCGCTTGGATGGCAGACTGCATCGGCCGCCGTCGCTCTGAACAGGGAATTCAAAAACCAGTTGCCTTTTTAACCTGTAACTTCAACGGCCCAGTTGGCGAAACGCCTGCACTATTTACCCACGATGAAGTCACCACTCTATTCCATGAATTTGGACATGGTTTGCACCACATGCTTACAGAAATCGATTACGCTTCTGTCGCTGGTATTTCTGGAGTGCCGTGGGATGCTGTTGAGCTCCCTAGTCAGTTCCTCGAAAACTTCTGTTGGGAAGAGCAAGGTTTGGCGAAAATTGCTC
>QQTG01000018.1 GCA_003370465.1 Kangiella sp. HD9-110m-PIT-SAG07
GAACATTTGGTAAATATCACGATCAAAGTTTAAACGGTGTAACAGTATTTTTGGCTGTAACTGCAGTTGCTTGAGGCACCGCTCCAATGCAAAGAGAGGGTTACGGTTCAAAGGAGCCTTATCAGAGTCTAAACCGAGCACGAGCAATCCACCGCTAAACTGAGTCGCTAACAGGCCATTTTGAGGCAACCAACGACTAAGTACTCGTAATAACAAGGCGTTTCGTCTGTCATCGAGTTTTCCCCATTCTGCACTAATGACTAGCGAGTGCTTAATGGTTTTTCCTTTTAATTGTTGCTTATTGCGTTTGATCAGATCTTTAAGCACCTGGCCGTTACGTGCGGCTGTGGGCTGCGCCTCCGCGCTATCTAGGGTTTGTTCCGTAGCTTCTGCTGGCTTCTTTTTTGCACGCTTTATGTTGAGTACTAAGAAAATTAATACCCACAAAGCTGCCCCAAAAAACCAAATGATTGAGCTATGTAGCCATAAAGGTTGATTGATGTTAGCGCTGTGAGACGGAGCAAAATAGAGAACCAGATAGCCGTTGTAGCTATCTTCATAACTGATATTAGCGATTACAGGTTCACTCTGAGATTGATCCTGGCTTCCAGCCGAATATATCAACTCTCCATTCCGACGATAAATAGCGACTTGTAGAATACGGCTCTTATCGGCGAGTCTATGGCCAATCGATTCGATCGTTTCGGTGTTCTCATCTTCGATAAGGTGGCCTAGGAATGCTGCGCTTAAGTCGGCCATACCTTGATTATAAACACTATCGAACTCCTGAGACTGATAACTATCAGCTTCTTGGTTCCATGTAAAAAGGATAAAGCACAACGCTATTATCACTATTGCGGTAGCTATCAAAGTGGGCAAGCGGATGATTTGTAGGTAGCTGCGCTGTTTGTTATTTTCTTTACTCACAAAAACTCGTAGAGTTTACCTTTGCTGCTAATATATCATAGATTAATTGAGTTGGTAGCATTGTAGAATGTGCCCTAATGACAACTTTGGACGACCCATGACAATACCGCAAAGCTATAGATGCTGGATGTTTGCGCTAGAACCTCTACCAAAAGAGCGGCTTATGCGTGAATTAAAGATTAAAACGCAACAACAAGATTGGCTAGATATATCATCAATAGAGGTGGTGAATTCAACTGAGTTAAGTTTTTATGGTGCTGCTTTTAAGTTTACATTAGCGGTCTCGGGTTCTGAACAATCACCAGACTTAAGGTCTTTACTTGAGAGTGTGTCAGAGACCCTGGAGCTGGATTATTGTGTTCTCGATGAACATTCTTCTGCGAAGCCTATCAGGCTGGCGGTGTTCGACATGGACTCTACCTTAATACCGATGGAAGTTATTGACGAATTAGCTGATGTAGCAGGCGTTAAGACGGAGGTTGCTGAGATTACCGAGTCTGCCATGCAAGGGAAGTTAGACTTCGATCAGAGCTTTAAACAAAGACTAGCGTTACTTAAAGGTATGCCTGAGGATGCCGTGAATGAAGTCAGGGCCCGTTTACAGTTAAATCCCGGGGTGAGTGACTTCATTGAGTTTTTAGTGAAGCAGGGGGCGGTCGTTGCAGTGGCATCGGGTGGTTTTGTGCCTTTTGCTGAATCATTGGCTTCAAAAGTCCCTATTATGAGACTTCGGGCAAACCAACTTCAGTTTGTGGATGGGGGCTTAACAGGGAGTGCGGTGGAGCCAATCATTAATGCATCGATAAAGGCAGAACAGCTGGCTCAGTGGAGAGATGAGTTAGGCTTGATGAATGAAGAAGTGCTAGCAGTCGGGGATGGAGCTAATGATCAGTTAATGCTAAACGCCTCAGGCTTAGGTGTTGCTTATAAAGCAAAGCCAATCTTGCGGAAAAATGCTGACTGCGTTATTCGATATGGAGAAATGGATGGTCTAGTGGATGTTCTTCGATTGATCGCTAGCATGGAAGAGTAGCTGCTAATTAGGGAAAGAGTACCGGAATAAAAAAGCCCGAAATGATTCGGGCTTTTTCTATTGTTAGAAAGTGGTTGTTAGTAACTAACTGCTAGAAGCTTAATTAGAAGTCGCTGTCAGCGAAATCGTAATTCAACTTTGTAATAGGCTTCGAAACATAGTTACCCATAACAAAGTCGATACCAAGTGGCCATATTTGAGCTAGTGTTGAAGCATCCTCAAGGTTGGTGATAACCGTCTTAGCCTCTGCCTCAGACGCTGCATTAACGACAGGCTGAACTTTTTCTGAGCCATGCTCTTTGAGAGTGGCGATAAAGGTCGGTGCGAAAGAGACATACTGTGGTTTAATTGAGCGAACCAGCTCGCCATTATTAGTTTCAATGCCTGATAAACAGAATGGAACGCCAAGCTTCTTTAGACTCGCTTTTAGCTCAATAACTTTCTTCAAGTATGTTTGAGCTGTGTGGCCTTTTAATGTCAGAATCAGGTTGTCGCTATTGATCCCAGAGGCCGTGATTAGTTTTTGGAGCCAATTTTCTAAATCATCTCTTAACAAAGTATTAGGGCTAAGAGCTAGGAATAACTTGTTGTTATTATTTTCTGCCTTATCCTTCGCCAGAACCTTTAAAGCATGTTTAAAGGTGATTTTATCGATTTCAGCATCAATACCTACTTTTTCAAATATATGGAAAATATCTTCACCGAGGCCCCAGCCACCGCCTTTTAACTGATAGCGGAAATAGCACATATACTGCTTACTAGAGCTACCTTTCAAGCTCATCATTGGCTGATAAAACAGAGTCATGTTGCCTTCTTCACGGGATACGGTGAATTCTTCGTAAATTTGGCGTTCTTCATCGTTCAACAAGCTATCAATTGACGGATTGAAAATTTGATAGTTATTGCCGCCTTTTTCTTGCAAATTATGCGCCGCTGTTGTGGCGTGTAGCAGTAGCTTACTAGGTTCAACTTCGTTATCAGAGCATGGCACACCGCCAATACTAAAGGTGATTTTCAGTGTTTGACCTGATACTTCAAATAATTGACTTTCTATATCTTTAATTAGTTTTTTTGGAAGCTCGGTTGGAGCCTTGTCTGTATCATTTAGCATTAAAGCAAAGCTGCTATCACTGATACGGCCTATAACGTCACTGCTGTCACAGTGATCGCGTAGCCAGTCAGCGGCATCCTTCAATAATACGTCGCAATCGGCGATACCGAACTTACTACGATAATCAGTGAACTTATCGATCTCAATTAAATATAATATGGCGCTGTGTTGAGTTGCTCTGGATGTTTCAACGGATTGATTCAAATGCTCCAAGAAAGCCGGACGATTCAAAACACCGGTTACTTGGTCAATTTGACTAACTTCCTTAAGTTTTTTCATCAGCTCTTGCTGATCACCGATATCTCGAACCAATAACTGTACGCACTTTTCGTCATCATAGATGGCGGAACTAATAATGAAATCAGCTTCGAACTCTTCTCCAGATGCGGTTTTACCTTTGAGTACTTCGCTAACCTCAGTTCCTTCTTGCGCCTGACGTTTCAACAAAGACTTAATCTTGTCTTTGTCGTCGTCAGCGATGATATCCATGATGGTCATGACGATAATTTCATCTTCTTCATAGCCAAAGCGCTTGATATAGGTCGGATTGGTATAAATATGCATGCCTTCATGAATATAGGCGATAGAGTCTTTTGAGCTATCTAATAGAAGCTCATTACGCTTGTTTGTTTCGTAGACGATTTTATTAGCTTGCTCTAAGGATTGTATAGAATCCACTAGTTGCTGATCGCGCTTGACGATCATGGCTAAAAGGTCGAGTGACTTCGCAGGGATGTAATCTTTTAACCCTTGAGCGATTAATTCAAAGCGCTTTTCTTCATCGTAATCATTCGACAACAAAACGCCAGGTACAACAACCGGTTGGGCTTTTAGCTGTTTTAGCGCCTGTTTTATTGGTAAGTTTTCAAGTTCATCAATAAATACTGCTTGTTGCCAATGTTGAGTGTCTAGGGATTCCTTCAACTGCTCGCTATCGGCCACAACCTTGTGTCGGATGGGAATACCCATGTTCTTCAGATGGCTTGCTACCTGCTCACTATCATTCAGTGAGGAAGAGAAGATGAGTGTGTTGATCGGGGATTTTTTTACCTTTTCTTTCATCATTGCTATCTGTTTGTTATTTATTGATCTCCAAAGAAATATTTTATCGACTTTCTTTGAAACTTACTGTAACTAGGCCACAGATTGTACAATAATAAACGATTGTTACAATCGCAACCCGATGTCTTAACAGTATTTATTTCCGTCGGAATTGGAACTGGATAAAATTATCGGTCTCAATAACTTTTTTATTCAATTCGAGTTTAAACTCATCATCAGGCGTTAAAATTGCCACGATTTGCCCAGAGCGGTAGCCGAGAGGGGGTAAGATAACCGTCGCATCAATACCCACATTTGGCATTTCTGGGAGAAGAAGTCCGTTGTGATGATAGGCTGGTTTCGCGTAATCCCAATCTAGCGTTGCTCTAACCGGTGTTGCCTCGGGAGCAATGATTTCGACTCCTGTCAGGAATACGGAATTTTTATGCCAGCGATTCCAGCGAATCATCCCTAAGTTAAACTGTTCTTGGTTATTTTTAATGTTTTTAATGGTGATGATTTCATTCGCCTCGGCATAGCTCGAGGGCGCTTTTTCAAAAGCTAAGCAGAACCCTGCTGGACTGACATCTCTAACAATACCTTGGGTCCACTGGTAGCGAGTCTTAGTTTTAATATCGCTAAAGGGCTTGTCTTCCATTTTATGTTGCTTGTCTTCTTTGCTTGGTGGCTGATAAATCGAAGCGAAAGCATCTTTCTGTTGGTCACCGCTGAGAGTAGAAGAACTTGAACGGTTTTTCCACACAAAGCTGTGTTGGCTATCTTCTTCTTGCTCTAGCTGAAGGGAGTCGGGTTCAATATTTTGCTGTGTGGTTTTCTTTTGCCCAAAAAAACGTTGCTGAACATCTTGGCCCAGCTTTTCTACAAGGAAATGATGCGAAGCTGCTAAACCAATACAAACTTCGGTATTAGCTTGTGAGTTCATGCGAATAAAGTTTCGGTTGAGCTGCTTACTCCAGTGAGTAATTAAGTGCTCTGAAAGCTCTTGGTCTAACTCAATTTGAGGTGGTTTTTTAGTGAAACGACTGAAAAAACCGCCAGACTCTTTCTTCAAGTTGAGTTCTAACGCTTCCGCTAGTGGTTTTACGTTGAGGCCGATAACCGTTTGCCCTTCTTTTTCAATCGAGTTAACCGGTTGTGGAGGAATGTCGCTATCCGGCAGGTAAGCAAACATACAGTTTTTGATGCTATTGGTTTGCAAATCGGCCAGATCGGCTAGCTCCTCTAAACTACTATAAACATCATTCACTTCTCCGTGCTTCAACTGATAAGGGTTAGACACGGGTAAAATTAAGTTGATGAGTAGTTGTTTTTTGATCGTAACAAGCGATGCAGAGTCCTTGCGTAATTTATGATCGAGAAGGTCATGTTTTTGCGCAAGTTTGAAAATAATATTTTGTTGAACCCACAGTTTAGAGCCAATAGTTTTATACAGTTGGTAGCGCTGTAGCTGGATGAAGCTCTGGAACTGTAAGCTATTAGCACAGGCGGCTGGTAAGATCGTCTTCTGGTATTTTTCTAAAGAGTTTTTATCATCGCAAAGATCTTCAATCACTGTGTTGAAACCAAAAATAGTTTCAGATGCTATGGCGTGAACTAGTTCAGAGGCAGACTGAAGCTTTTGTGAATACTTTAGGGGACTGTGGATATAAACCGTGGCCAAGGAATTTAAAGTGTTCAAACAAGAAGGCTTTATCGCTTCTAAAATCTGAAGACGTATTTTAGGGGAAAGTGTTGATTGGTTTAAATCATACAGGTAATGAAAGATTTTAGAGGCTGTTTCACCCATATCAGCGACAGGTAAATCCTCGATCCACTGTTTTGCGGCTTTTACCGTCGCAGGGATGTCTGCAACGACCGCACTGTTTTTGACCCGTACGGTCAGCCCTAAAGTTCCTTTGGTTATCGCCACCTTTTTCCCCTTATAATTCTGGCTAATATAGACTTCTATAGTAGCGAAAAGGAACCCGCGGTGCTAGTTATTTTTAAGGTTAAGTTATTGATTATTATTGCCTAAATCAATCCACGTTTTGTGTGCTTTGCCACCTTCCTCGCGTACCTGG
>QQTG01000031.1 GCA_003370465.1 Kangiella sp. HD9-110m-PIT-SAG07
GAATTGAGGGCGGCGTTAAAGTACTTAGTAATATCAATATGTCTCTAGCAGCATTATTAATGATATTTGTGTTTGCCGCAGGCTCTACAGTGATGTTACTCAATGGAGTTGGTAAAACATTAGTCAGTTATGCTGAGAATATTATTCCGCTGAGTAACTGGATTGGTCGTGAAGACCAAGGCTTTTATAAAGGCTGGACAGTGTTCTATTGGGCTTGGTGGATTTCTTGGTCACCTTTCGTCGGGATGTTTATTGCACGAGTCTCCAAGGGGCGTACTGTTAGACAATTTATTGCAGCGGTTTTAATTATACCAACAGTTTTGACAGCTGCTTGGATGACCGTATTCGGACGCTCAGGTATTGATCAGGTAAAGAATGATGTTGGAAAACTGGCTGATGGTATCGGCGACAGCTCATTAGCGTTATTCCAAATGCTAGAAAATTTGCCGTTAACGACCGTTACATCAACTATTGCCATTATCTTAGTATTGGTGTTCTTTATCACATCATCTGACTCAGGTTCATTAGTCATCGATAGCATTACTGCTGGCGGTAAACTGGATGCACCTGTGACACAGAGAGTCTTTTGGGCATCGATGGAAGGTGTCATTGCAGCTGTACTTTTATATGGTGGCGGCAAAGAAGCGCTTGGCGCATTACAGGCGGCGGCAGTTACAGTTGGCCTCCCCTTCACCATCGTTTTACTATTGATGTGTGTCAGCTTATTCATGGGGTTAAGAGCTGCCTATAAACTAAACTATAAAAAGTGATTTTTATAAAAAGCACGAACAAAAAAAGCCCCTTAGTTGGGGCTTTTCTTTTATACGGTTTTAAATAGAAGTGAATTTGGAATATTTTCGCCGAGGAGCTATTTAATGCAGGCGTATTTGATATCTAAATAATCACTAATTCCGTATTTAGAACCTTCTCTTCCCATCCCTGACTCTTTCACACCGCCAAAGGGAGCGGTTTCGTTAGATAACTTGCCTGTATTGATCCCGACCATCCCGTACTCTAGCTCTTGTATCAGTCGGTTAATTCGATGCCGATCCTCCGTATAGGCATAAGATGCCAGGCCTGCACTGATGTTGTTAGCAGCGGCTATGACTTCATCATCGTCACTAAAAGGTATCAGCGCAATAACTGGCCCAAAAATTTCTTCGCAAGCAATATCCATGTCTTTGTTGACCTTGGAAAGTACCGTTGGATTGATAATGTTTTTAAATTCTTTGCTCGGGCTACCGCCAACTAAAATTTCAGCACCAGATTCGGTTGCTTGATCGATCAACCGTAGAACCTTATCGATACCTTTTTGATTAATTAACGCTGTAATTTGAACATCCTCTGTTAGCCCATTACCGAGCGTTAATTCTGAGACCTTGTTACCCAGTCGTTTAATAAACTCTTCGTAAAGAGTCTCATGAACGAAAATCCTATTAGCACACACACAGGTTTGCCCTGAATTTCTAAACTTACTGGCCATCAAACCTTCAATAGCTGAGTCGATGTTAGCGTCATCAAAGACAATAAATGGTGCGTTACCACCAAGTTCCATCGTTACTTTTTGCACATTGTCCGCAGCTTGAGCCATTAGGGTTTTGCCAACAGCAGTAGAGCCTGTGAATGAAATTTTTCGAACAACAGGGCTGGACGTTAAAGCTTTGCCAATGTCGCTTGAGGCTGTGCTAGGCACGACATTAATAACGCCTGCTGGAATGCCAGCCTGATCAGCCAGTTCTGCCATGGCTAGAGCGGATAGCGGTGTTTCTGACGCAGGTTTAATCACAACGGTACAGCCTGCAGCGAGTGCTGGAGCCACTTTTCTCGCAATCATTGCTTGCGGGAAGTTCCATGGGGTAATAATTCCCACAACGCCCACAGGAAGCTTATGAATTTGTATTTGTTTTTCACCGTCGGGCGAAGGTAACAAGTCGCCATTAATCCGCAAAGCTTCTTCCGCAAACCACTTAATATATGAAGCGCCATACAATATTTCGTTTTTCGCTTCTTGAAGTGGCTTGCCCTGTTCTATCGTCAGTAACTCGGCCAAATCATCAGCATGTTCAATGATCAGGTCGTTCCATGATAAGAGGAATTTTGAACGTTCTTTAGATGTGGTTTTTGACCATGTTTTGAAAGCGTCACTGGCGGCATTAATCGCTTGCTGCGCATGTTCGACGGTGCAGTCCGTTACAGAAGCAATAACACCATTATCGAAAGGATTGTCTACTTCAAACGTTGTATCCGCAGCAATCCATTGTCCGTTGATATAGGCTTGTTCTTTCAATAGTTCTTTATTCATAAGATTATCGTTACCAAAAAATGGCTTTGTAGTAGAGCCATCTTAACGAAGATACATATTATTTCAAAAGAACAGTTGGTAATATTTGAAGATTATTTACGTCTTACATACGCTCAAGCGTTTCTATTCCCAGTAGTTCCAAGCCCATTTCTAGCTGATTCAAACAAATCGAAGATAGTTTTAATAAGCTGGTACGTTTGTCTTGGTCAACTTCTTTTAGTATGTGCTGTTTTTGATAGAAAGAACTGAATTCTTGCGCAAGGTTGTACAGATGCTCGCATAAGAAATGTGGTGCACGTTTTTCAATGGTTTTGTCCATGGCTGCTGTAAATTCAAGCAGCTTAAAGGTTAGGCCGCGCTCATTATCTGATGTTGGCTGTAATGCGCCTGGCTCAGCGTTAATTTCTTTTGCTTTACGCAAGATTGATTTGATTCTTGCGACCTGCATTAGCAAGTAAGGACCTGTTTTACCTTCAAACTCACTGAATTTTTCAAGATCAAAAATGTAGTCTTTGATACGGAAGTTACGTAAATCGGCGAACTTTAAGGTCGATATCGCAACTTTATGAGCAATTTCTTCTTTTTCCGCTTCATCAAAATCTACGCCAAAGTTAGATGCGGCTAATTTCTTTCGCGCTTCGTCTTTAGCCATTTGTATCAAGTCGTGCAGCTTCATAACGCCGCCGGTACGAGTTTTAAATGGCTTGCCATCCTTACCGTTTACCGTACCGAAATAAGTGTGCTCATAAAGTGTTTCTTGATTCATATTCATCAAATCAGCAGCTGCAAAAACCTGTTTAAAGTGCTGTTGCTGGCGACCATCAACCACATACAGGACTGTATCTGCTTTATCTTCGTAGACACGCTCGTACAAGGTTGCTAAATCGGTTGTACCATACATCACTGCGCCGTCCGACTTACGAAGGATAAGTGGCGGCATCACTTTTTCGCCTGCATCATCAACGATAGGAACGATTAAGGCGCCCTGATCTTTGATCGAAATATTTTTTTCTTCTAGCTCTTTAAGGATTACTGGAATAAAAGGATCCGCATCGCTCTCCCCTTTCCATAAATCAAAAGTAACGCCAAGTTCACCATAGTCACGCTTTAGCGTTGCAATCGAAACAGACACAAAATGACGCCATAGGGCAAGATATCCCTCGCGACCGTTTTGAAGCTCTAACGTTGCTTTACGAGCTTTTTCAGCCGCTTCATCATCAGTTTTACATAAGCCCGACTCTTCAGGATAAATCGTTTCCAAATCCTGAATAGTCACTGGCGACTCTTCTGGGTAAGGCCCTGTAAAGTTGCTATCAAAATAAGGCAGCTCAGGCTGACGCTTTTTTAAGCCTTCGATTAGCATACCCATCTGAGTGCCCCAATCCCCTAAGTGAGCATCAGATACAACGTTATAACCTTTAAAGCGGAAAATACGCTGTAATGAATCACCAATTATTGCAGTTCGTAAGTGCCCTACGTGCATCGACTTTGCAACATTGGGTCCACCAAAGTCGATCATCACTTTTTTATCAGACAAATCTTCAGCTGTACCGAAAGAAGTGTCAGCCGCAAAAGAAACAAGCTTCGTCGCTAGATAGTCTTCGTTGATGAAAATATTAATAAATCCTGGACGGACAACCTCAACATTCTTGATGAGTTCGTTCTCTGGTAGGCTCGACACTACTTTTTCAGCCGTAACAAAAGGATTGCCCGCACCCTGCTTCGCAGCAGCCATTGAACCGTTGCATTGGAAATCGCCTAACTCTGGTCGCGAACAGCGCACAGTAGCGCCGAAATCAAATGATAAATCGTTTGCTTCGAAGGCGTGACCAAATAATTGGCTTAAATCGTGTTCAATGGTGGTTAGCATACTATTAAATCTTTCGTTAGTGGTAAGTGGTTAATGAAAACAATGGTTTGATCAAAACTGCCAGCATTATACTAAAGTCCGCGCTCGAATTGCTATGCCGACAAGCAGTTATATTGAATAAGGTTAAAAAGATGAGCCGGGGTGTTTCAGGAACTCCAGTTCATCATCTGTAGATTTGCGCCCTAAAACTTCATTCCGATGGGGATAGCGGCCGAAGCGATCGATAATTTCTTTATGCTTTAGTTCAAAATCATAGCCTTGGTCAGAGTCTAAAGACTTAAACAAAGGCACAGCTTGCTCATGAATCAGCTTGGATTCGCTATGCATATAAGGCATATACAGAAACTGGCGTTCTACCGAACTAAGATCTTTGTCGAGGCCTTGTGCCACGGCAAATTGCGACAACACCAGGGCCTGAGCATCTTTAGCAAAGGCTTGGGGTTTATTACGAAAGATATTTCGTGAGAACTGATCGAGTATAATGATCTCGGCTAAAAGCCCCTTGGCTTCATTGCGCCACTGGTAAAGCTCACATTGAATCGCAGCTTGGTGATAGCTTCCAAATCGCTCCTTGATTGCTTGATCTAGTTCCTCGTTCTTCTGCCACCACTGTTTTGGTTCCAGTTCATTGAACCAAAACTCTAGAATATCATTAGGCCTCATCGACTATCCAACCCGCTCATCTGTTTCCAAGATTTCTTTAATCTCAGCAAGCAGGCTATCACTCGCTGTTTCAATCATTTGAAGTACCTTAGTAAAGCCTTGAGCGCCACCATAATAAGGATCAGGTACTTCTTCGATCTTTAACTGAGGAGCATAATCACGGATAAATAGCTTTAACTTATCATCATAGCCACTTGTTTTTAAAAGAGAAAGGTTGTGATAATTCTCAATATCCATAGCTATAACTAAGTCAAAGTCTACAAAGTCTTTCGCCTCAGCCTTTCTAGAACGAATGTATGATAAGTCGTAACCGGACTTCTTGGCTTCCTGCTGAGAGCGCTCGTCTGGTGTTTCACCTTCGTGAAAAGCACTCGTTCCTGCGGAGTCAACTTTGATCTTGTCGCCGAGCCCAGCTTCATTAACTTTATGTTGAAAAACACCTTCGGCGGTCGGAGAGCGACAAATATTACCTAAACATACAAAAAGAACTGAAAACTGACTCATAGTTACCCTCTTCTGTCGTATTATGGTTAAAGTTGATGTTGGCGATAGTAGAGGTTTGCGGCCTCTAGATCCTCTTTGGTATCAACCCCTAGTCCCGGAACTTCTTGTGCCGCTTCCACATGAATATGGTAACCGTTGGCCAAAACTCTCAACTGTTCGAGGGATTCAAGACGCTCAATA
The DNA here is from genome assembly GCA_003370465.1 of Kangiella sp. HD9-110m-PIT-SAG07. Lineage (GTDB taxonomy): Bacteria > Pseudomonadota > Gammaproteobacteria > Enterobacterales > Kangiellaceae > Kangiella. Next base: position 5,520 of record QQTG01000031.1, read on the forward strand.
TCAGCAGGAGGAAGTTCGACATATTGCCCTAGAAAACCCGCTCGATAGCCGTAAATACCGATATGACGTTGGCAAAACTGCTGCACTTTGACACTATTCCTTTCAAAGCTTCCACGCTGCCAGGGTATCGCTGCACGTGAGAAATAAAGGGCTTTGCCTTCTGCCGAAGAAACCACCTTAACGACGTTGGGGTTAAACACCTCGTCATCTTCCGTAATCGGGGTACTCAAAGTAGACATCACGCAGTCAGGGTGTTGTGCGAGATTTTCCGCTACCTGGCTGATGTTTTCTGGAGAGATAAAAGGTTCATCCCCTTGCACATTGACCACGATCGCATCGTCTTTAAACTCTAGTTTGCTACAGACTTCAGCTAAACGGTCACTGCCGGAAACATGGTCCTCACGAGTCATACAAACGTTGCCACCAAAGTTCTTTACGGCTTGTTCAATTCGCGGATCGTCCGTTGCCACAACCACTTTTTCTGCGCCAGATAATCTTGCACGTTCGTAAACGTGCTGAATCATCGGTTTATCACCAATCATGGCCAGAGGCTTACCCGGTAGACGCGTAGATGCAAACCGGGCTGGAATGACTACGGAAAAGTTGACGCTGCCACTCTCGGACATATTAATCCAGCTCCTCAGAGGATACTTTTCGCGCCTGCTCTTCAAGCATGACAGGAATATCGTCATGAATAGGGTACGCTAACTTATCAAAGCGACAGATAAGCTCTTGTGCTTTTTGGTTATACTGAAGCTCACCTTTGCAAGATGGGCAAACTAAGATATCAATTAATTTATGATCCATGGGTACGCTCAATAGTAACTATCACAACAATGCTAGCAGCTGTCGTTGGAGCTTTTGCTCGATGTCGTCTGCTAACTGTGTTTTTACGGGTAAATAATACATTCTTTCATTGGTAAATTGATGACACTTTACCGCATCTTTTTCAGTCATCACTATCGGTCCTTTAAGGTTATCAAAGTCACCAGCCTGATAACGATGGTGATCTGGGTAGCTGTGCGCAGTCACCTTAAAACCTTCTTTAGATAGCGTATCAAAAAATCTTTGTGGATTACCAATGGCAGCTACAGCATTTACGGTATTAACTGTTAGTGGTTTATCATGACCGAGCCCTTGAATAGCTTGAGGCTCAAGGGTCATGGTTTGACCATTTATGACTTGCAGGTCGACTGCACTGAGTCGTGCTTTCGGTTCTCTTAAAGGCCCCATTGGCATTAACCAACCGTTACCCAACCCTCTACTACCATCAATAACGGCTATTTCAAGGTCACGTTTCAAAGCATAGTGTTGTAAGCCGTCATCGCAAATAACAATGTCACAACCCAGATCAATCAGTTTTTGCCCGCCGCGACTTCGTATTGGGTCAACCACAACCATGGCTTGGGTTTTATGAAAAATAAGATAAGGTTCATCGCCAGAAATTTCAGCAGAAGTATCGGCATCAATAACTAACGGATGATTCTCGGCAGTTCCAGCATAGCCCCGAGTAACGAGGCCGGGTTTATAGCCCTGCTTCTGTAACCATTGCAGAATATGAATAGCCAGCGGGGTTTTACCTGTTCCGCCGACTGTGATGTTGCCGATCACGACTACAGGCCTTGAAAGTTTGGTCGATTTAAAAAAATTGAACCGATAAGCGCTATGACGAATCAGCACCACAAGACGTAACAGCAGTTGTAAGGGTAAAAATAACCACAACCACCATGGTGTTGGGCGATACCATAATCGCTCAAAAAATGCTTGGCTCTTCGATATCGCCACGGTACTTACTCGCTAAACTGCATCTGCTGTAAGCGGGTGTACTCGCCTTCATGCTGCATCAGTTCTTGATGCGAGCCTGATTCGATAACACGTCCATCTTTAACCACAAGAATTTTATCAGCGTTCTCTATAGTTGATAATCTATGAGCCACGACAATAGTCGTTCGGCCTACCATAAGAGCCTCTAGCGCCTTTTGGATATGACGCTCCGACTCGGTATCTAGAGCCGACGTTGCTTCGTCTAGAATTAGGATGGGGGCATCTTTCAACATGGCACGAGCAATAGCTATTCGCTGGCGTTGACCACCAGAAAGCAATAAACCGTTGTCCCCCACTTGAGTATCAAGTTGCTGAGGTAACTGCTCAATGAACTCCCAGGCATACGCATCTTTAGCCGCTTTTATAATTTCTTCGTCAGTCGCTTGCTCAAGGCGACCATAAGCAATATTGTGGCGAATGGTGTTATTAAACAACACAACATTTTGTGAGACCGTTGCGAGTTGCTCGCGCAAGGAAGTTAGAGTTAAATCTTGAATCGGGATATCATCAACTTTAATAGCGCCCTCTTCAGCGTTATAGAAGCGCTGTATTAAGCTGGCGATAGTGCTTTTTCCGCTTCCTGAGCGCCCAACCAGTGCGATAGATTGACCAGGCTCAGCGGTAAAACTAATGTCTCGCAAAATTGATTTGTCAGTCTCATAAGCAAAACTCACATTTTCAAAATCAATTTTTCCTTTAGCGCGATCTAAAACCTTATCGCCATTGTCCGGCTCATCAGGTAAGTCGAGAATATTAAAGACACTTTGAGCGCCAGCGATACCTCGCTGCAAATGTGTATTGACGTTACTGATATCTCGCATAGGTTTCAAAATAATACCCATCATGGTGATGAAGGTCACTAATTCTCCGCTCGACATCCTATTGTCTAACAGTTCCAAGCTACCGAAGTACATAATGGCTGCAAAACCAAGACCAGCAACAATCTGAATGACAGGAGAAGCAATCCCTTTGGTCGCGATTAGCTTCATGTCTTGTTGACGATTTTGGTTGGCTTTATCATTAAAATTTTTGATTTCGCGTTCAGCGCCACCAAATATCTTGATTACCTGATTACCCTTAATGGTTTCTTCAGCAGTTTTGGTGACATCGCCAACAACATTTTGAATATTGTTACTTACTTTTTTCAAGCGCTTTGCACTAACGTGAATAATCCAAGCTATCACAGGAACTACAACAAAAAGGAACAATGTTAAGCGCCAGCTGATCAAGGTTAAATAAACTAAAACAAATAGAATGGTACCACTGGTTCTAAGCGCTAACGTTATGGCGTCTGAGCTAGCTATCGCGACCTGCTCAGTATTGAAGGTCATGGTGGAAAGTAAATTGCCTGGAGCCCGTTCGGAGAAGAACTGCGCTGGCTGGCGGATATATTTCACATAGAGGCTTTCCCGTAGATCCTGTACCACTTTTCTGCCGACCCAACCCATGCAGTAGGTAGAGATGAAATTACAAATACCACGAAGGAAAATAGCACCAATAATAAACAGCGGCGTTTGAACCAATAAGAAATGACGATTACGCTCTTTTAGACCATCGTCAATTAAGTATTGAATGGCGTTAACGAAAGTGGTTTCGATAAGCGCAAAGAAAAGGTTAGCGAGAACACCAACTAAAAATACCCACTTATAACGCTTGGTATAACCGAGTAATCGCTTATAAATTTTCGAGTTTTTTTCTGAATTCAGATCTGACATTAATCACTTCAAACACTAGTTATTTTCAGGGTCCGGTTTTTGCGTCGGCAATGTCAGGTTGTTAAAACCCGCCTGCCCCGCAGCATCCATAACCGTTATTACGGCCTGATATGGTGCGGCCGCATCTGCGCTGATTATAACAGGTGTTTGATAGTCTGTGGACGATTGTTTTAAGGCGTTACTGATGGTTGCCACATTACGATTAACCAGCCCGTTGCCATTCACAAAAACGTCCCCGGCCTTGGTGACTGTGACTTCGATGGTTTCAGCCGGTGATTGCATCGTTTCACCATTCGCTTCAGGTAAAGTTAGGCTGACTTTTGTTTCTTTTTTGAAGCTGGTCGAGACCATAAAAAAGATAAGCAATAGAAACACGACGTCAATCAATGGCGTTAAATTAATTTGGACATCTTCTTTTTTCTTCTTTAACCACATAGCTAAGCTCTACTTAGTCTTGGTTGGAAGTGAAAATTTCGCGTTCGCCGTGCAACACATCCACCATTTTTAAGGCTTCCTGTTCCATATCGGTGACTAACTCTTCGACTCGACGAATGAAATGACGATGTAAAACTAACGTTGGAATAGCGACAGCCATACCAGCAGCGGTGGTAATTAAAGCTTCTGAAATACCGCCAGCTAGCGCATCCGCGTTACCCACGCCTTCAACTCGCATGACCGTAAAGACCTTGATCATACCAATAACCGTACCCAACAACCCCAATAACGGCGCAACGAGTGCAATCGAGCCTAAAGTATTCAAGTATCGCTCAAGACGCACAACAACAGCCCTGCCCGCTTCGTTGATGCTGGCTTTCATCGACTCACGTCCATATTGGTGGTTAAGCAAACCTGCTGTTAAAACTTCACCCAGCTCCGAACTGTTTTTTAGATCACGCATTTTGCTTTTGTCGAATTGACCGTTTTTGATCCAGGTCCAGACTTGCGCGACTAGGTGTTTAGGTAATATGCGCTCACGCTTTAAGGCCCAAATGCGTTCGACCATAATCGCCATAGCTATCAATGAACATATAGCTATCGGGATCATTGTCCAGCCACCGGCTTTAAATAATTCAAATAGCGTACCGCTCGATGCAGCAGCCGATGTTGATGCAGACATTGCGACGATAGTCGTCGAAGAAATTGCGAAAGAAAAGACCATGAGCCCCATTACCTCAATGCGTAATTTATTTATTGGATGTAATAAACGCTAAAACTGTATAAATATTAATCATTTATTATTTATTTAATCAAAATATTGTGCAGTAGCTACCGCATAAGAGCAAGTATTGATTGCTAACAAGTGTGAACAATTCCACCGCTTTGTTCAAAAAAGATTAATTTCCAATCACTTCACACTTTGCTTTGCGCCATATTTTAAGATTCTCACGTTCGAATCTGTAGGTTTTAGTGCGCAGGTCATAGGTAATTTGGCCATGGCACCCTGTATGGAGCTGCTGAATGCCAAAGTCTTGGTAACGTTTTATCACCTGATTGTTAGGCAAGTTATAGCGGCTATAACGTTCTACTGAGTAAATCGCGACGTCCGGTGCTACCATTTTAATAAACGGGTATCGTGATGAGCTGTCACTTCCATGGTGTGGCACCAACATGATGTCAGCTTCTAAGCTAGCATCCATGGTTTCTGCCAACTGAAATTCTGCTTCCTTTTCTATATCGCCAGTTAAGAGTATCGAAAAGTCCAGTTCTTGGAATGTGCTCGTGACTTTAACCACACAAGAATCATTATTTTTACCGTCGCTCGCTGTAACTGGGTGCAAAACGTTTAAAGCAAAAGCTCCTACCTTCCGTGATATGCCAGCTCGGCATGTGTCTATTGATGAGTTTAAAGCATCTTCTTTTGACCAACTTCCCACTAAAACTGACTTTACGGGCATATGATTGAGAATAGTTTTCACGCCACCAGAGTGGTCGTTATCTCTATGGCTCAACACGAGCAAATCCAGGTGACCTATATTGAGCTTATCAAGTGTCGGCGCTATGTAACTGTTAAAAGCACTACCGTTGGCAGCAGCATACCCTGTGTCATAGAGGATGTGATGTTTTCCATCAGTCAGCAAAACGGCTAAACCATGACCAACATCGAACACGATTAACTTAGGATTGTCTTGTTTGTAATGTAACTGTGCTGAATATAAAAATAACGAGGTTATCGCTAACAGAAAAAAGGCATGCTTTACCCTCCCTAACGGTAACCATAGTAATATGATTAATATCATTAGCATCAATAATAACCAGCTGGGTAGGTAAAGCTCGAAGCTTAGGTTGCTTAATGGCTCTGCTATATATCTGCCAGCTTGAAGGACGAAATCAACTCCCCGATCAACAAGCTCAAGAAGAAAACTGGTATCTGCCATTATATCTAAGACAGCGCCTATCATGATAAGTGGCAACACGATAACACTGAAAATAGGAATCACGATGATATTGACCAATAAACCAAGTAGAGTCGCCTGCTGAAAGAAAAATACGCTAGGGATAATTAAGGCTATTGAGATAGCAAACTGCAGCCTTCCAATCTTTTGCAGAGATGAGACTGCGCCTGTTTTAGATCCGACCTTGCCGGCTAATACCAACCCTATCACCACAACTGCTGCGAAAGTCATCCAAAAACTCGCCGAGAGTACACTTAAAGGATCCATAACGACAATGATGAATAGTGAATACTGCAAACCGCTAAACAATGCTGATTGGCGTTGCAGCATTAAAGAGAATGCGACGCTACACCACATAATTAAAGCGCGGACGGTGGGAAGTGAGAAGTCTGCAAGCGCAGTGTAAAGTAATGCAATAGCACAGCTCAACATCACCGCTGGTCGCAGGGGCTCGAAATTGGCCTGTCTCACAGCTTGATTTGTCCAACCTAAAACTTTAAAGAATAACCAGAAGCTAAAACCTGCGATAATGGATATGTGCAATCCAGAAATAGCGATGAGATGGCTTAGCCCCAATGTTTGGAGTAGATCTTTGTCTGGCGGTGGTATTGATGACTTTTCGCCAATGATTAATGCCTGAAACAATCCTGCGTGGTTATACTTACTGAGTTGGTGATGAATGTCTTGTCGCACGCTATTAATGCTAAACGCTTCCGCAGGTTTTAACTGCATTGAATTTTTGACGTAGCCTCTTCCTGCAAAACCTCGTTGAAACATATAAAACTCATAATCAAATCCCGCTTGGTTAACTGGCGCGTAGATTGGTTTTAGTTTAACCGTCATTTGCCATAGATCACCCAGCGCATACTTGCATGATGAAGAGTAGTCTTTTAAAAGAAGTTTCTTGCCGATGAGCTTTGGTTCTTTAGACTCAGTCACCTTCGCGTTAAACTGGCAATATTCGGGATAAATAGCTGGCAATGACTCAAGCTCTGCTTCTATAATGTGCACGCTTTTATTGTCAGGTGACTGAATTTGCTGTGATAAGCGCCAAGAGGCGTGAATTGATGCCCAAGCAAAGCCGAATAAAATGCCGCTAAGCAAAGCAACATAAGTTGTTAGCAGCGAATGTTTATAGTGTTTTTTCCTGGATAGTACGACGGAAGCAATGGTAAGAAAGCTTACCCCCAATATGGTGATCGCCAAAGGCGCAGGAAGAGTGCTAGGTTGTATAACAAGCAGACATGAGCCGAGTAAAAGGCCTAAAATCCATGTGAACATTCTGGGATAATCCTTATCCAAGCTTTAACAAAAGTGTTGTACGATGAACTAACGCAAGTGTAACCGTGAATATCTATGCCGCGCAAGTTACTAAAAAAAATTACTCCTGATCCAAAGAAAATCACCGAAAATCGATTTTTAAAGATCTTTGGCACACTGATCCACGATCCAGGTCTATGGCATCTGAATCGTTACAGTGCGTCTGGAGCTTTTGCAGTTGGGCTTTTCATGTGTTTCATGCCGATCCCCTTTCAGATGGTCATGGCGGCCGGTTTAGCTATCTGGTTTCGCGTTAATCTTCCTCTATCCCTCATCCTATGTTGGATCACTAACCCCTTAACGATTCCTCCCATGTTTTACTTTGCTTACTTGGTAGGAACCTGGGTACTTTCTTGGCCTCCGAGTGAATTTGCATTCGAGTTAAGCTTTGAATGGCTCGGTAATGAATTGGTCCATATATGGCAGCCTTTCTTACTTGGCTGCTTAATTTGCGGCACTGTTGCGGCAGTGATTGGTTATTACACCATCAGTCTGTCGTGGCGTTACCATGTCGTTATGGCTTGGAAGGCTCGCCAGCAGCGATGGAAAGAAAAACTGATGCACAAATTACATCTAGACGATGATAACTCTGAAAACAAAAAGACTCAGGACAAGCCTGAGTCTTCTGATAAAGATTAACTGGCTTTTATAGGCTGAGCGGCTTCAAGCTCCCATCTTCCAAATGTAGCTGGCGCTGCATTTTTCCAGCAAGCTCTAAATCGTGAGTTACCGTAATAAACGTTGTTCCCATTTCACGGTTAAGTTCGCACATAAGTTCATACACCTGATTTGCTGTGCCATGATCCAAGTTACCCGTCGGCTCATCGGCCAAAACGCAATCCGGCTGAGTAACTAGAGCTCGAGCAAAAGCAATTCGCTGACGCTCGCCACCTGATAATTCGGCTGGCTTATGAGTTCTACGATTACCAAGGCCTACTTTTTCGATCAAGTCGCTAGCAATTTTATGAGCTTCTTGGCGCTTCATTCCGCGAATAATCAGCGGCATTGCAACGTTATCTTGTGCTTCGAACTCAGGCAACAAGTGGTGAAACTGATAAACAAAACCGATATGACGATTACGGAAGCTGCCCTGTGCCTTGGCTGAAAGCTTATGGATATTGGTTCCATTAAGGTGGACAGTACCTGAAGTCGGCTTATCCAAACCACCGATTAGATGCAATAAAGTACTTTTACCAGACCCCGAAGAGCCGACGATGGCCAACTGCTCACCCTTCTCCACCTCTAAACTTAAATCCGACAACACTTCAACTTTATTCGCGCCGTCGTTATAAATCCGATTTAGCTGCTCGATTTGGATAATTGGATTGCTCTTAACAGAATCATTCATATCAGGACCATCCATAACAGAGTTACTCATAGCAGAATTACTCATACCGTAAGGCCTCCGCAGGTTGTGTACGTGAAGCTTTCCATGAAGGATATAAAGTGGCCAAAACGCTAATACCGAAGGCTGACAAAGCGATCTTTATGACATCATCCCAGATCAGTTCTGTCGGTAGGAAGTTAACAAAATAAACATTTTTCGGGAAAACATTCATTTCAAACGTCATTTCGATCCAGTTAATAATATCGGGTAAATTTAAAGCTAATAAGATACCTAAAATAACACCCGCTCCCGTCCCGATAAGTCCATTGATAATGCCACTGGTCATAAATATTCGCAGAATCGAGCCCGGACTTGCCCCTAAAGTACGCAGAATAGCGATATCAGCCTGCTTTTCGTTAACCAACATCACCAGTGACGTTACGATATTGAAGGCCGCTACAGCGATAATGAAGGTTAGAAGAATAAACATAATCTTCTTCTCCATCTCAATGGCGTTAAATAACGTTTGGTGCTGACGCGTCCAGTTAGTCACAAAATAGTTGTAATCAAGCTGCTCAGTGAGCGACGTGCTGACTTCATGAACCTTCATCACATCTTGTGTTTTAAGCTGTAACGCTGAAACGCCATCGGTAACACGTAATATTTTGGCAAGATCATTCAGGTGGACAAAGGCCATGCCCTTATCAGCTTCGGATTTGGTCTGAAAGACTCCAGAAACAGTAAATCGTTTTGCACGAGGTTGGATACCCGCTATAGACATACGTGTTTCTTTTAAAAACAATGAAGTGACTTTATCACCGACATTGGCACCTAGGCTTCTAGCTAACGAAGCGCCTAAGATAATATTATAGCTACCGTCTGTTAACGAGTCGAAAGATCCGTTGCGCATATGATCTTTAACAATCGTCACTTCGCCAATTTTTTCCGGCAAAACGCCCTGCACGACACCAAATTGGTCCGAGCCAAGGTGCTGGAACATGGTTTCGGACTGAATATAAGGAGAGGCACCAATAACGTTCGGATTCTGAAGCACAACTTCCTCTAACGCTTGCCAATCTTCTATATTACTACCGACACCACTGATTAATACATGAGGAGCCATCCCCAAAATTCGATCACGTAACTCACGCTCAAAACCATTCATCACAGACATAACAGTAATTAAGACCATAACGCCAAGTGCAATCCCGATCATGGATATGAGGGAAATAAAGGAAATGAAGTGATCGCGGCGCTTTGCTCTAGTGTAGCGCAGCCCGACGAATAGCGAAAAAGGAAGCCTCATGGTGCTTTCTGAATAATTTAAATTGGCGTCATATTGAATGGTTCACAATTTGTAGTCAAGTTATGGAGTAGAATTAATGTTAATTATGACTAGGATATTACGCTAATTTTTTGATATTCTAGAAAAAATTATGTTTGAGGAGTCAACATCATGAAAACAATAACAGCCGCTGTTTGCGCTCTGTCACTGAGCTTCGGTATGGGAGTTGGTTTTAATACAGCCAAAGCTGAAGAGGTTAAAGTATCAGTAGCAGAGCAAGGTAAGCAGAATATTGAAATGCCTAAACGTGGCGTCAGCAAGTCATACGTTGAGCAAAATTTTGGTACGCCAAGTAGCGTCGTGGGCCCTGTGGGTGACCCACCAATAACTAAGTGGGTTTATAGCGGTTATACGGTCTATTTCGAGTATGACCATGTGATTCACTCAGTAGTTCATCACGGTTAAGAAGTGATTGAACAATAAAAAAGCGGCTTAATAGCCGCTTTTTTGATGCCTAACTACTATTTCTTAAGCTGTGACAAAATATAAGGCGCTACTACCACTGTCCAAAACTCCGTTTCAGGCTTGCAGTTCTCCTTCACAAATTCCATCGGCATACGCTGGATCTTTTCAGAGTCGATTAACGGCTTTATTTCTTCCGCATTATCTAGCGACAAATCCGCTGCACAGTTGATGAGGTCAACGTCCTGATCTATCAAAAGTAAATTGCCTTTAGCGAAGAAGCGCTCAATTTCTTTCCAGGCGACGATAGCTGTTTCACCATTGAGCTTGGCGACTAACTCTTCACGTGGAGTTAGCTGGGTAAAACTGTCGGTCTTTTGTTCTAAGTCGTTCTGCTGCGAGTCTTTATCTTTATTCATAATATAATCAATAATTTACCGTGTTAAATTAAACCAGTTTATCTAACTGTAAGTCATTCTGAAGCTGTAACCAATTATCGCTTTCTCGGACTTGAGTCAGTGAGTAGTTGAGTGACTGACCTTTCATGGTCGCTAGTCTAACCGCAGATTTAGGGTCAAGTGTTATATCAAACTGTCCCATCAGTTCACGGCCTTCTTGTGGATGGTTGCACACCAGCACCATATCGCAGCCTGCATTGACTGCAGCCTTGGCACGTTCATAATAACCGCCAACTACTTCAGCCCCTTTCATGCTTAAATCATCACTAAAGATAACACCATCAAAGTCTAACTGGTTGCGCAGAATATCTTGCAACCACAATTCAGAGAAGCCAGCGGGTTGCGAATCAACGCTAGGATAAATCACATGAGCAGGCATTACTGCTTGATAGTTTTGAGCCAATTCAGCGAACACACGCATGTCTCGGCTAATGATTTGCTCACGAGGACGATCATCGACCGGAATATCCACGTGGGAGTCAGCTTCTACAGAACCATGTCCAGGGAAGTGCTTGGCTGTCGCCGCCATACCAAAGTCATTCATGCCTTTGATGAACTCACGACCTAGTGCGATAACTTCATCGACCTGTGTCGAAAAGGCTCGATCGCCAATAACTCGGCTGATTTCATCGCCTAAATCAAGTACAGGAGCAAAACTAAAGTCGATGCCAACAGCTTGGACTTCAATAGCAATCAAACTGCCCCAGCGGTAAGCAGACGCTTTGGCTCCCGCCAAGTCTTTAGCGTTTTGCAAGATAGTCGCCATCGCAGGAACGGCGCTAAAACCATCTCTGAAGCGCTGAACACGCCCTCCCTCATGATCCACAGCAATTAGAATGTCTCGTCCAGCCGTTTCGCGTGCCGCTTGTGATAACTCTGCGATTTGCTGAGGACTGGCATAGTTACGACTAAAGAAAATAATCCCACCCAAAAGAGGGTTTTGTAACATTTCTTTTTCAGCGGAATTGATTTCCAGACCTTCTAAATCCAGCATCAAAGGGCCAATCGACATAAAGTATCCTATTTATCTCTGTGTCACTCTCCGAAAAGCAGAAATGACAACTGTAAAAGAGCGAAAATGCCCAATAAACAATGAGGCGTATGATAACCGATCCTTGAAATAACGACCATAATGAATTCCATTTCTCAATTAGATTTCTCAATTCAACTTATGTCGCTATAATGGAGCGCGACTATGAAACGATAATGATGATTATCAACTTAAACAATAAAGGGTAACTCTATGATAACGCTTAAAAAAGCCGTCAGTACTGCGGTATTGGTAGGTGCTTTATTAGGACAACCTGTTATCGCCGACGATCATAAACAAAAAGTCACTGCGGAAGACGCAGCCGCTTTTGTTGCTGGTGCTGAAAAGCGATTAACAGAAATTGCAGAATATGCCGCACGCATTGCATGGGTTAATGCGAACTTTGTCACTCACGATACTACTGCGCTAAATGCTCAAGTGGGTGAAGATTACACCAAGCTAGGCGTTGAACTCGCGAATGAAGCGAAGAAGTTTAACGGTTTGGACTTGCCTTACGATGTGAATCGTAAAATCGAAATGATTAAACTTGGTTTAACATTGCCAGCTCCTGCTGATGCAGAGAAAACTAAGCAGTTAGCACAAATCTCTTCGAAGCTAGACAGTATTTATGCGAAAGGCAAAAGCCCTGACGGCCGTAGCCTGGGTCAATTAAGCCAGGTTTTGCGTGAATCACGTGATGCCGACGAGCAATTAAAAGCTTGGACAGGCTGGCGTGAAATTTCAAAAGAAATGCGCCCACTGTATAAGCAGATGGTAGACATCGCTAACGAAGGTTCAAAAGAACTGGGTTACGCTGATACCGGCACTATGTGGCGTTCAAAATACGACATGCCAGCTGACGGTTTTGCGACTGAAATGGATCGCCTTTGGGGTCAAGTACAGCCTTTATATAAAGCTTTACACTGCCACGTCCGTGCTGAGTTGAATGACCAATATGGCGATGATGTTGTTGCGATGGACAAGCCTATCCCAGCTCACCTTTTAGGTAATATGTGGGCGCAACAATGGGGTAACATTTATGATGTTGCTGGCCCAAAAAATGCTGGCAAAGGCATTGATATCGACCCTATCTTAAAGGCTCACTACGGCGTCGATAAAGACGACGTAAGCCACGAAGAAAAAGAAGTTGCGGTTAAAAAAATGGTCAAAACTGCTGAAGGCTTCTTCTCTTCACTAGGCTTTGCCCCTCTTCCGCAAACATTCTGGGAACGTTCGCTATTCGTCAAGCCACGCGATCGTGATGTTCAGTGTCACGCAAGCGCATGGGATATCGACAATGAAGAAGATATTCGCATCAAGATGTGTACCAACATCAATGGCGAAGACTTCCAGACTGTTCACCACGAGCTAGGCCACAACTACTATCAGCGTGCTTACAAAGATCAATCAATCTTCTACAAAGGCAGCGCTAATGACGGTTTCCACGAAGCAATCGGTGACACTATCTCGCTATCGATCACGCCAAAATACTTGAAGCAAATTGGTTTAATCGACGAGGAGCCAGACGCGAGTGCTGATATTGCACTTCTAATGCGCTCTGCTTTAGACAAAGTAGCTTTCTTACCGTTCGGATTAATGGTTGACCAATGGCGTTGGAAAGTATTTAACGGTGAAATCTCACCTGAAGAATACAATCAAGGCTGGTGGGAACTGCGTGAACAATACCAAGGTATTGAAGCACCAGTGGCTCGTACTGAAGACCACTTCGACCCAGGTGCGAAATACCACATCCCAGGCAACACGCCTTACTCACGCTACTTCCTAGCACATATCTTACAATTCCAATTCTACCGTGAAATGTGTGACATGGCGGGCAACGAAGGCCCTCTTCACCGCTGCTCTTTTTACGGCAATAAAGAAGTTGGAGACAAGCTAATCAAGATGCTAGAAATGGGTTCTTCACGTCCATGGCCTGACGCACTTGAAGCCATGACAGGCAGCCGTGAAATGGACGCGACAGCAGTACTTGAGTACTACGCGCCATTGAAAACATGGTTAGACGAGCAAAACAAAGCCCGCAACTGCGGTTGGTAAGTTTATAGGATGGGTTAGGTAAAAGCCGACCCATCGTTATCCTATAAAAGAAAGGCGCCGTTTGGCGCCTTTTTTGTGCCTAATATAGGTGATATAGTCAATTTGAGCCATTTAACTCTTATTAATTGATGCTCTTTCGGAATTATAAAACTAGAAATATAAACAAGGAGTCAGCAATGTATAAAGACCACCAACCCTATTACATGTTTACCACTTACTCTCAACTGGAGAAATCAATAAACTCCTTATTGGGTATAATTGAAGGTATATCAATCGATTCAGAAATAAATCAACAGGAACTAAAGTTTTTAAACTTGTGGCTTGAAGAACATAAAAATGTTCAGCAGAAGCATCCCTTTAATGAGTTAATGCCAGTAATAGCAGATGCTTTAAAGGATGGGGTTCTAGATGAAGAAGAAAGAGCAAATATTAAGTGGCTATGCAAAAACTTAAGTAGTAAATCATATATAAATAAAACAACTGCAGCCTTACAGAGGCTACACTCGATACTTGCAGGAGTGGTTGCTGACTCACAAATCACTGAAAAAGAGTTATCTGGGCTATCAGACTGGCTTATGGAGCATGAAGACTTGAGGTCTTGTTGGCCATATGACGAGGTCGATTCACTGATAACAGTTGTACTTTCTGATCAAGTTATTGATGAAAAAGAGCACAAATTGCTCATGGCATTTTTCTCAGAGTTTATTGATCTATATGATGATAAAACATTAACAGCGCCTTTATTTTCAAACGACAACTCTACAATACAAGGAGTTTGTGCAACTTGCCCAGAAATTGTATTTGAAGAGTCTCTTTTCTGTGTTACAGGGGCATCCGGCAGTTATTCTAGAAAAGAATTTTTTGAAGTTATTGAAAGTCTAGGCGGAAAAACAACTAAAAACTTAACTCAAAAAGTTAATTATTTAATCATTGGTTCAGAAGGAAACCCATGTTGGGCTTACGCTTGTTATGGGCGGAAAGTAGAAAAAGCTATAAATATGCGGAAGAAGGGTTTACCTCTGGTAATAGTTCACGAAAACGATTTCCATGATGCTATGTTAGATGCTTGAAGTTTAAAAATCCTAATTTAGCAAATAGTAAACGTAGGGTGCGTCTAGACGCCCTACAAAAAATACCCCATCCTTAAGAACTTAAAAAATTGTACTCTGACCCCATTAATATTGCATCCTTTCAGCACTCTTAGTTAGCTGTTCTTGTCCTTTTACATCAACGACCTATGTCAAATTTAAGTCATGATACTTATTTAAGTATACTATGATAGGATGATTTCTGAATTTAGACGAAATAAGAGATAAGATGTTTTCATCAAATTCAATAATCAGGCCTGGAAACAACTCTTTGTTATTAGGAGTTGTGATTTCGTACTGCGCATCTCGTGCTAGTCACCAAAATTATAATTTACCAATTCAAGGTAAACTCTCTTTTTCATTATCAGAACAAAACGCTATTTATAATAACTGGCGGCGATATCTAGAAGATGAAAACCACAATACACATATTAAAAACGCTTTGGAGAACAATTTTACATTGGCTTCTGCGCGGGAGCATTGTAGCTAGAGTGAATGAATATGATGATAAGAAGGATGGATAAAAGATGATAAAAAGCAAAACTTTTACAGCCATTGTAATTGGAGCTATAGCGATTATTGCCGCTTTTCTGTTTTTTGTCATCAACTCTACTGAACCGCAGGCGCAGCGTGAGGCAGCGACCAAAAGAACAGCGATGCTGGTGGATGTGCAAGAAGTTCGCCGCGGTAATTACAATCCACTTATTGAAGGGCTAGGAACTGTGGAAGCTGCCCAAGATATTATTCTCAGTCCGCGTGTCGACGGCCGTGCCATTGAGATTACCGAGAATTTTATTCCCGGCGGTTTTGTCAAAAAAGATGAAGTATTACTTCGAATTGATCCTGCCGACTATGAGAATGCGCTCGCTCAAATGGAAAGCGCATACGCACAAGCCCGCTCAGAATTGGATTTAGAACTTGGCCGCCAGCATGTTGCAAAAAAAGAATATAATCTGCTTAAGCAAGAACTTCGTGAAGAGAACACATCTCTTGTCTTAAGGGAGCCGCAACTGGCCGCAGCCGAGGCCAATTTAAAATCAGCTGAAAGTATGCTGAGCCAAGCCAAGCTGGAACTCGAGCGCACATCTGTGAGTGCACCGTTTGATGCTCAAATTTTATCCAGAAATGCCAATATAGGATCTGAGATTAATACTAATATGGAATTGGCGCGGCTTGTCGGGGTTGATGAATACTGGGTGATTGTGAGCGTACCGGTAGCAAGACTTGAGCGAATGACTTTTCCTGAAAAAGGACAACCTGGCGCGCAGGTCATTATTCGCAACCGAACAGCCTGGCCGGATGGCGCGAGCCGTAAAGGTGAAGTTATACGTTTGATCGGCGCGTTGGATGCGCAAACACGTTTAGCGCGTGTATTGGTTAGCGTGAAAGACCCGCTTTCCCTAAGCCCAGAAACGCAAGGTCCTAAAATGCTAGTCGGCGCGATTGTTCAGGTCGAGATTTCAGGACGCGAATTAGAATATGTTTTTCGCATTGACCGTGATTTCCTGCGTGAAAGCGACCGACTCTGGCTCAAACGCGATGGAAAGTTAAGCATTACAGAGGCTAAAGTCGTTTTCAAAGATAAAGACTATGCCTATATCTCCGAAGGCATGGAAGATGGTGACTTACTTGTGATTAGCAATTTGGCGGCTGTGGCTGAGGGGATAGGCCTGCGAACAGAGGCCGAAGCGGAGACGCAAGAATGAGCGAACCCCAAACGAAATATGGCAAAGGCGCAATATCATGGATGGCGCAGAACCCTGTCGCCGCGAATTTGTTAATGATGGTCCTGCTTTTGGGCGGGATTTTTACAGCGCTCAATATTCAAAAAGAAGTTTTCCCCCAGTTTCAACTGGATATTGTGAACGTGAATGTAGGCTATCCCGGCGCAGCCCCTAGTGAAGTAGAGACTGGTGTTTTGCAGCCTGTAGAGGAAGCTGTGCGTGGCCTTGAAGGTATTCGTGAAATCACAGCCCGCGCCCGTGAAGGCGGCGGAAATGTACAGATTGAGCTTGTCTCTGGTGCTGATCGCATGAAAGCTTTTCAGGATATTGACCAGGCAATTGCGCGTATTCGCACCTTCCCAGAAGAAGCTGATCAGCCGGAAGTGAGTCTTGAAGCACAGCAGCGCGAGGCGATGGAAATTGGCCTTTTTGGTTCCGTAGATGTCTGGACATTGCGTATTCTGGCCGAACGCTTGCGAGATCGTTTGTTGAGCGATCCGAATATGACGCTTGTTGAGCTCGGCAATGTTCCGGAGTATATAACACACGTAGAAATAAGCGCCGATACCTTGCGCAAATATGGGCTGACTTTACCCGATATTGCACAAGTGATCAGTCAGTCCTCGCAAGATATTCCGGCTGGGGCTGTCAGAACTTTTGATGGTGAAATTTTACTGCGTATGCAGGAGCGAAAAGTCTGGGCAGAGGAATTCGCCGATATAAATATCATTTCTGGTGAGAACGGAGCAACCATTAAGCTGGGCGACATCGCAAAAATCGAAGACGGCTTTGAGGAAGGTAATTTTCACTCTCAGTTTAATGGCGTGCCATCTGTTGAAGTAAATATTTTCAGGACGGGCAACGAATCGCCACTCGATATTGAACAGTCCGTATATCAAATTATGGAGAGTTTTGAGCGCACTCTGCCACCCGGCGTGGAATGGCGGATTGACAGTAACAATGCGCAGGATTTTCGTCAACGTCTTGGATTGATACTTGAAAACGGTATCGCGTCTATTTTGATTGTTCTGGCGATCCTTTCGCTCTTTCTTGCGTCGAAGCTGGCATTCTGGGTGATGATGGGTATGACAATTTCCTATGTCGGTTCGGTGTTGTTTTTACCAGCCCTTGGCGTCAGTATCAATATGGTCTCCCTCTTTGGATTTCTGGTGGCACTCGGCCTTGTTGTCGATGATGCGATTGTGGTCGGAGAGAATGTTTTTGAGGAGCGCAAAAATCATAACGATCCCCTGAAGGCCTCGATTGAGGGCACGAAAAGTGTTGCAACGCCTGTGACGTTTTCGATTATTACTACCCTCATCGCCTTCGTGCCTTTGCTCTTTATGCCAGGCGAAACGGGCCTGTTCTGGTGGCCTTTGCCCGTTGTGGTGATGACAGTACTCGCCTTGTCGCTTTTTGAAGCTCTTTACATTCTGCCAGCCCATTTGGGTCATGTGAAAAAAAGCGCCAATGACAATGCAATCCTGCGTCCGATCAAAAATGTGCAGGTGAAATTTGCTAAGAAGTTTGATGCTTTCGTGCAAGGGCCGTATAAAAGCTTTCTCGACCTTTGTCTGCGCGCTCGATACATCACAATTTCAGCAGCGCTGGCGCTTTTGTTTGTTTCCTTTTCGTATATGAATAGTGCGCATATGGGCATTATCAATATGCCGGAAGTCGCCGCCAATGAGATCGAAGCAGGCATCTCCATGCCGGTTGGCACGACGCCTGCGCAAGCTGGGGCGATGGCGATAAAACTCACTGATGCTACTGTGCGTATGTATGAAGAAAACGATCTCGACCGAGTGGCGGATGGGATAAAAACCAATGTCCGTGGGCAGGATTTTATTGATGTTGAAATTGTTCTGCGCCCTCCCGAAGAGCGCGATATGACCGCCCGCGAAATTATTCAGCTCTGGCGTGATGAGCTCGGCGATATTCAGGGAGTGGATCAAATCACTATAGAGGCCGAGCGTGGTCCCGGTGGTTGGCGACCTGATATTAGTGTTGATCTCAGCCATAACAATATTGATATTTTAGAGCAGGCCAGCCAACGCCTTATTGCCGAATTGGATGCATTTACCAATACGGCTGACATTAATGACAATTTCGATAAAGGCAAAAAGCGCATTGATTTTCGTCTTCTTCCCGAGGGACGCGCTTTGGGCCTCACGCCGGAATATGTCGGAGAACAATTACGCGGTGCGTTTTTCGGCACTTTGGCTGTGCGCCAATTGCGTGGCAATAACGAAACCGAAGTCCGTGTCAAACTACCAGAAAGCGAACGCGAGGATTTATCCTATCTGGAAGATCTTATCATTCGTACCCCAAGCGGGACGGAAGTCCCCTTGTTTGAAGTGACAAGGTTCGAATATACCGAAGCGTTCTCATCCATCAACCGCCGTAACGGAATGCGCGTTGTTACAGTGTCCACAGATGTTGAGCCCAAGCGTGAGATTGTGCAGGTGGTGAATGCTCTTAATCAGGAGGTTCTGCCCGAGCTGCGTGCGGATTTCCCTGGGCTGACATGGACCTTTCAAGGATCGAACGCCGAGATGCGTGAGTCAACGCAGCAGCTCTACGGTTATTTTGGCCTCGCGCTTATCGTCATTTACGCCCTTTTGGCTGTCGTGTTTCGTAGTTATTCCCAGCCCTTTATTGTCCTGAGCGCCATTCCATTCGGCATCATTGGCGCTGTCATCGGGCATATCATCATGGGCTACGATATTTCCCTGATATCTAAGATGGGCTTTGTCGCATTGTCCGGCGTTGTGTTGAATGCGTCCTTGATTATGGTTGATTATGGTTGATTATGCTAACAAATTGCGGAGCCAGAGCAACAGAACAACAGCGTATGATGCTATCAAACAAGCGGGGCTGCGCCGTTTTAGGCCTATAATTCTTACGACTTTAACCACTTTTGGTGGACTCTCTCCCATCTTGCTTGAAACATCTCTACAAGCGCAATATCTCATCCCCATGGCGATTTCTCTAGGCTTCGGGATTGTTTTCTCGACAGCCATTATTCTAATCCTGGTACCGTGTCTATACATGATGCTGGAAGATTTTAAATCTGTGGCCTCACAAAAAGCGGAAGCATTGAAAGAGTCCGTAAAATGAGCAACAAGAACTCAGTTATCGTCATTTTTTATAGATTTATGTACTCTGACCCCATTACTTCTGCTGTACGAGATTACATCACTCAGCCGCTTGAGGTTGAGGAAGATAAAGATGGATTTTCTTTTTTGAATAATCAAAAGTAACAATAAAGTTTTTTAAAATATCATATCCTAGGATTCCATCTAGTATCGAATTATCCACAGGAATTCTGCTATAAACACGCCTTGTTTTACTGTCCAAAGAGTTTTGGTAGTTTTTATTGTAGCTTGCTACAAATGAATCAAATCGATAAGGGCCCAGTTTAAAGTCATCAAGTTCAATAACATTAAACTCCCCTGTCTCGCTAATTCCAGCTACCTCCAGTTCACCGACACCTAGTGCAAACTCGTCCAAGTCATTCTGAAACACAAAGTCTCGCTTTAGTACTGCAAAAGTATTACTACCTGTATCTAATAACATCCATCCTTTATTGCCTTTGATATATGATTCAATCAATAATCGACCAGACAAATCATAACGTACCTCAACATTGCTGTTAAAGTTAACAGCGTCAGAGTCCAGAAAACGAATTCTTTGGTTTGGATAATCAACCTGCACCACAGATTGCTCAAAAAAAGTTCGCCCTAATATCATATCAAAAGAGTGGCTGCCCTGGATTATTGGAATATCACGAAGCGAAAATATCTGCCCATCGGCCGCTAAGTCAAAAGTGCCAGAAAGTGGAGCTTTAACCTTTCCGTTTAGTCCAATAAGCGTTATCGCTCTGGCATGGTTTGAGCTTATATTTGCCTTTTCTGCCATCTTGGAAGTCAGCGTGTGTATTGAAGCACCAGTATCAAGCAAGACTTTTGCAGGCTGTGCATTCATCGTCACGTTTAAAACGATATTCCCGCCTTCGCCATCAAAGGGTATCCAGCCATTGCTATCTTTATTAAAAGCAACACCCTTTGTTGAACAAAATAGAAAGCAAATGGTTAAAAGACATTTTTTTATTATTGTTTTATGATTTTCCATGCGATAAGTACAACCAAGTTTAGGCTTGGCCAAAGTTCATTTATTTGTTTCTAGCTAGTCTACTTATTCATAATCTAATACACAAACAAATAAATACCGAGGAAATGACAAACCGCACCGCCTAAAACAAAGAGGTGCCAGATGGCGTGGTTGTAAGGGATTTTACGATCGGCTGCGTAGAAAATGGTTCCTAGGGTGTAGGATAAACCACCTGCAAGAAGTAACCATAAAGCTCCGGGAGCGACTTTGTCGAGCATTTCTGGTGCAGCGACGACAATGACCCAGCCCATTAAAATGTAGGTGATGAGTGACACTCTTGGAAAACGTTGCTTAAACTTCACTTTAAACGTCACCCCAAATATTGCTAAGGCCCAAATGACGCCAAATAATGACCAGCCCCACAGACCATTAAGGCTGACTAGAACAAACGGCGTGTAAGTTCCAGCGATTAGAAAGTATATGGCGCAATGATCTAAGGTTTGGAACGTTTTTTTAAGGTTTTCAGGTTGAAAGCTGTGATAAAGCGTTGAGGTTGTGAATAAAACCACAAGACTGAAGCCGTAAACAATGCCGCTTGCTAACTTCCAGCCGTTAAGAGGCTCTAGCGAACTCATGATCATCATGGTCATAGCCGCAACGCCTAATAACGCGCCAATTGCATGGCTCATTGCATTGGCAATTTCTTCAGCAATGCTATAAGTGTGCTCTGTTAACTCGACATCTAGATGTGCTCTTGCGTGTTCAGAGTGATCATTCGATTGACTCTCTACTTGATTGTCTTCTACTTTACTTTCTGGTTGATTCATTACTTTCTCTACAGTTCTCTTTATATACTTAGAGCTAATTCTGTTCCTTGACGAATCGCTCTTTTAGCATCAAGTTCTGCGGCAACATCTGCACCGCCAATTAAATGTACTTTAAAACCCTGCTCTTCTAGCTGAGTTGCTAATTCTCTATTCGGTAACTGGCCAGCGCAAATAATAACGTTATCAACAGCAAGAGTTTCCGTTTTGCCCGATGATTTATACTCAATGGTCAAGCCTTCGTCATTAACTTCTTTATAATTGACGCCCGTCACCATAGTCACTTTTTTATGCTTTAAGCTATTACGATGAATCCATCCGGTAGTCTTCCCAAGTCCTTTACCCATTTTCGTTTCTTTACGCTGAAGCATGGTTACCTGACGCGCTGGAGGCGTGATTTCGGGTTTATCAAGTAGACCGCCATCATCCTCATACAACCTATCGATGCCCCATTCCTTCAGCCACTCATTAAGATTTAATGTAGGAGACTCGCCTTCATGGACTAAATACTCAGATACATCAAAGCCTATACCGCCAGCACCAATAACAGCTACTTTTTCACCGACCGGCTTCTTGTGTAACAGTACGTCGATATAAGACAGTACTTTTTCATGCTCAATGCCCGGAATGGCAGGCGTTCTTGGTAATACACCGGCGGCGACAATAATTTCTTCAAAGCCATCCGACAATGTCTCTGGCGTTGCTTCAGTCTCTAAATGGAGGTGGACGCCTGTTTCTTCAAGTAAATGCTCGTAATAACGCAAAGTTTCGTAGAACTCTTCCTTTCCTGGGATCTGGTTAGCGATATTAAATTGGCCGCCAACTTTTTTAGCTCGATCAAATAAATGAACTTCGTGACCGCGCATAGCTGCTTCAGTTGCGAAAGCTAGTCCTGCAGGCCCAGAGCCAACAACCGCTAACTTTTTCTTAAAGTTTAAAGGTTGAGCCACTAATTCGGTTTCGTAACAAGCTTTTGGATTCACTAAACAGGTTGCACGCTGTTGCTTAAACACGTGATCTAGGCAAGCTTGATTACAGGCAATGCAGGTGTTGATCAGTTGCCTTTGATCCTTTTCAGCTTTAATGACAAAGTCAGGATCGGCAAGCAGTGGTCTAGCCATCGACACCATATCAGCACAATCATCGGCTAATACTTCTTCAGCAACTTCTGGCATATTAATTCGGTTGGAAGTGATCAAAGGCACATTAACTTCTTCACGAAGTTTTTTTGTGACCCAAGTAAAAGCTCGGCGCGGTACTGACGTTGTAATCGTCGGCACACGGGCTTCGTGCCAGCCAATACCCGTATTGATAATGGTGGCACCAGCTTTTTCGACTTCTTTTGCCAGTTGCACCACTTCAGGCCAAGTGCTGCCGCCGTCTACCAAATCTATCATCGATAGTCGGAAGATCGTAATAAAGTTATCTCCAACGGCATCTTTTACTGCTTTAAGTATTTCGAGCGGAAAACGCATGCGGTTTTCGTAAGAGCCACCCCAACTGTCAGTTCTTTTGTTGGTGCGCTTAACGATAAACTGATTAATCAAATAACCTTCCGACCCCATAATTTCCACACCATCATAACCCGCGTCTTTCGCTAAACGCGCGCAACGTGCGTAATGCTTGATGGTTTTCTGAATCATTCGCTCCGTCATGGCTTTTGGCGTAAACGGAGTAATCGGGGACTTTATTTTCGAAGCAGATACTGACAGCGGATGATAGGCATAGCGTCCGGCATGTAGAATTTGCAAAGCGATTTTACCACCAGCTTTATGCACTGCCTCGGTTACAATCTGATGCTTTTTAACGTGTCGACGGCTGCTAAGCTGTGAAGAATGCGGCGCTAATCGGCCACGAAAGTTTGGAGAAATACCGCCAGTGACCATTAACGCAACGCCACCACGCGCACGCGCAGCGTAGAATTCAGCCATTTTCTCAAAACCACCCTTCTCTTCTTCAAGACCAGTATGCATCGAGCCCATCAACACACGGTTTTTAAGTTGAGTGAAGCCTAAATCGAGGGGTTCTAATAGTTTTGGATATTTCACGGTACTCTTCTGTTCATTCTGCTTATAAGTCGTGACTTAAGTCTACTGGTATAACCAGTATCTTGCAATCCTTAGCAACATATTTGATTACAAATGATTTCGATATTTATCTCTTTTAAAACAACAGGTTATCATTTAGTTACATTTATCTACTAGTCATAAAATGAGCAATTTGGTTAGAATTGGCCCAGTTTCGTAAATTTTAACTAGAAAGAGAAGGAAAAGACGTGTCAAAACCCAACTCAATGATAGGTAGATTTTTTTACCGCATTTGGAAAACAGTCGATGTTGCGGGTCGTTTATTAATCGGCCTTATCGCCATCACCATTTTTGTCTTCACGGTAAGAAGCTGCGTTAGCGGCCCTGACCTACCGAAAGTCAAAGAAGGCTCAGCACTTATTCTAAATCCAACAGGAACCTTGGTTGAACAAACAACTTACATGGATCCTATCGAAGAAGTTATCGCAGATGCACAAGGAAGGAAGAATCCTGAAACATCTATGTATGATCTTCTAGACGCTATCGAATACGCAAAGAATGACGACAATATCAGCGTATTGGTACTTCAAACAAATAACTTAATGGGCGCTTATGGCGGCATCAGCAAGTATCAAGACTTGCGTGACGCGATTGACTCTTTCAAAGAGTCTGGCAAAAAAGTTATTGCTATCGGCGACTGGTACTCACAAGGCCAATATTATCTAGCCTCTTCTGCTGATGAGGTTTTCATGAATCCTCAAGGCAGCATGATGTTTGATGGTATGGCTCGAACCGGAACTTATTATAAGTCAGCGCTGGACAAGTTAGGGGTTAATGTCCACGTATTCCGCGTCGGTACCTTTAAGTCAGCGGTTGAACCATTTATTCGCGACAGCATGTCAGATGCTGCTAAAGAAGCAAATATGGAATGGCTCGGTGATCTGTGGAGCCATATGCGAGACGATATCGCAGCGTCTCGAGACATGTCTTCAGAAGACATGAACGCCTTCATCGAAAATTACCTTGAAATTATCAAAGAAAATAATGGTGATGGCGCGGCGGCAGCTGTAGAGCATGGTTTTGTAGACAAACTTATCTCTCGTGCCGAGTTCCGCGATTACATGATTAACTTAGTTGGCTTCAACGACGATGAAGACTCTTACGAAGCTATCGGCTTCAAAAGCTACTTAAAAGCACGCCGTCCGTTGATTGATATGCCAAGCAGCAAAGACAAAATCGCGGTTATCATCGCCAAAGGTGAAATTGTAGACGGTAGTCGTAAAGAAGGTACTATCGGCGGCGACAGTACTGCCAAATTAATCCGTAAAGCTCGCCTAGACGATTCAGTAAAAGCTATCGTCATGCGTGTTGATAGCCCTGGAGGCAGCGCTTTCGCATCGGAAGTGATTCGTAGCGAAATCGTACAAGCCCAAAAAGAAGGCAAGATTGTAGTGACCTCTATGGGCGGAATGGCTGCTTCTGGTGGTTACTGGATTTCTGCCACCTCTGATGAAATCTGGGCGCACCCTACGACGATTACTGGCTCGATTGGTATCTTTGGTATGGTTCCTACATTCGAACAACCTCTCAACGAATTAGGAATTCACCGTGATGGCGTTGGTACCACAAAATGGGCACGCTCTTTCGATGTCATGTCGGGTATCTCCGATGACCTCAAGTCAGTTATCCAAGTCAGCATCGAAAAAGGCTACGACGACTTCTTAACCTTGGTTGCTAATGGCCGTGATATGACTAAAGATGAAGTAGACAATATCGCCCAAGGCCGAGTTTGGTCTGGTGAAGATGCGCATCGTTTAGGCTTAGTGGACAAACTTGGTGATCTTGATGATGCCGTTGAATCTGCAGCTAAGCTTGCCAACGTCAGCGACTACGAAGTGCGTTTTGTTAAACGTGAGATTGATCCAACAGAGCAAATGCTTCGTGATATTCTGCAGAATGCCAAAGCTTCTGGTGACACAGCGAAAGTTCAAGCGCTAACTGCGCAATCGAACCCGCTGGTTCATGCGATTAGTTCGCAAGTTAGTGAAGTATACAAGCTAGTTACTGACTACAATGATCCAAACCATGCATACCTACACTGCATGTGTGAAGTGAAATAGTTTTAAATCTAGTAGTAAAGAAAAGGCAGCCTCGGCTGCCTTTTTTATTTTTGAACGCCAGCAATATTCTTCTATGATTATAGAGTCGATCAACTTTGTGTGTGACTCATTAGTTATTGAGAAAATAGGCTTATTGAGTAACGTTCTGAACCACCTATTTACAAACTTGGCTCAGTAGCAGTGAATAAAATATAAGCATAAAAAAATCTGCAACAATGTGCAGGTTTCTTAAATAGTGGCGAAGCGGACGGGACTATCAATAACATCCTTGTTATTGACCACTTCGTGGCCATCGTCGCAAGCTCCGATGTTCAAAATCGTTCCTACGGATTTTGTCGAACACCGCTTCACGGGCTCTCGCCCTTTAATCGGCAGATACAAAAAAAGCAGCCCAAAGGCTGCTTTTTAATATAGTGGCGGAGCGGACGGGACTCGAACCCGCGACCCCCGGCGTGACAGGCCGGTATTCTAACCAGCTGAACTACCGCTCCGCGATGTCTAACGTTGTACTATAAAGTGCGCTGTTAGAGTGTTTGCTGGGTGACCTCATCGGTCAACGAGGCGCATATTACTGGCGTTCTCGGATCTCGTCAACTCTTTTTTTCAATTTTATTTATTTTTTTTTGAAAACGTTTAAAACACATACAAAACGGCTAATTATCAATCAGTTATGGCGATCCATTCGATGATACGTTCTTCCACTTCTTCCTCGTGCACATCACGCTCACTCACTAATCTTCCTTGCAGGCTATGCCCTTCTTCATGAATTGATTTACGATCACCCGTAACAAGATGATGCCAGCTAGGTAGATCCTCACCGCGAGCTACTATCTTGTAGGAACAGCTGTCTGGCAGCCAGTAATTCTCCTTGATAGTATCAGGGGTTATTTGCACACAATCAGGCACTTTACTTAGACGATTATGGTAGTCAGTACAGCGTAAAGTCTCAGTATCCAATAAACGACAAGCGACATCGGTTTGCATCAGCATAATGTCGTCGTCATCCAGAAACTGGATGCGACAGCATTTACCACAACCGTCGCACAAAGATTCCCACTGATCATGAGACATCTCGTGCATCGGTGTGGTCAGCCAAAATTTATGGGGTGCGTTGCTCAAAGTGAAATAATCGCTTAGAGATCGTTACCGAGAGATCGGCGCTTTAGAATTGCTTTCGACTAAGCCTGCTAATTCTTCTTGTGTAGGAGGCATTTGCAAATAGTAACCTTCGTCATCAAGTTTCGACTTAAGCTCGTTAATATCGACAAGGGCTAGCTTTTCGCGCTTTCCTAAATCAATATGCATCACCAGTTCAGGTTCACCCCAAACGCTGGTTAGGCCTTCTGGTAACTCGTTGAAATCACATTCGTAGGGAACGTATAAATAAGTATCAGGCTTCTTTGCGCTTTTATAAACACTGCACATCATAGCGGTAATAATCTCTTTGAAGTATTAAGAAAATTCAGCAAGGCGTTTTTCGAATCGCTCTTTTAGCAACTCTTTACGCCAACTATTCCAGAATTGATTGGGGCGTGATTTGAGTCCCAAGTCAGTCTGTATGACATATTCTAACAGACGTTTGCTGCTTAATGCTTGTTCTGGAATATTTTGTTCGTTTGCGACGGCTGTCGCCTCCTGTTTCAAGGCTTTAAGTTTTTGCTTTGAGTCAGGAAGTTTATGAAAAGCGCTGATAGGCTGGGGCCAGCTCGAAGAATCTTCTTTATCAGCAAGGTTAATTTGATTCAGCAGATCTGAGCCATGCTTTCGGATGCTGCCTCGATTACAACCCAACTGTAGTAAAAGCCCGGTGGAAGGGTTTGAGTGTTGGCAAATTTCGAGCAAGTGATGATCTCGAAAAATAAAGGTTTTCGGGATATCTTTCTCGCGAGCCAACTTTTCTCGCCAAGTAACCGTCTTTTTTAATCGATTTAGGTGCTTAGGTGATAGGCGATAAGCGCCCTTCACTTTAAGATACGCATGCTCAAAATCATCTAAATAGGCAATGGCTTCGTAAATAGACTGAGTATCTTCTAGTACAAAACCATAATGCCCCCTCTCCAATAACTTCTCACGAAGTCGATGGAAACAAGGCAATAAAAACTGGACGTCTTGTGCGGCATATATCTTCTGCTCTTCGCTTAGCGGCCGCGCTAACCAATCCGTTTTAGTGTGCTCTTTATCTAAGGTTAAACCCAACATGACATCAACCATGTTGCCATAGCCCAACATCGGCCCGAGGCCAGCTAGAGCGGCTGCAATTTGCGTATCAAATACGGAGTTAATGGGAAAGCCATAACTATTATGTAGGGCTTCCAAGTCTTCGCTGCAACTGTGCAAGACTTTTAATGTGTCTTTATGCTCTAAAACGCTACCAAAAGCCTTTAGGTCGTTTATTTCCAGCGGGTCGATCAAATAAATCTCTTCGCCATCAAAAACTTGTATTAGGGCTAATTTATGAAAAAAGGTGTTTGTGCGATCAAACTCAGTATCAATCGCCAGCACATCTTGTTTAACCCATGATTGACACAACTCACTGAGTCGCTGCTCGGTGATAACTTTCTCGACAGCGACTAATTCCGAGTGATGATCTAATTCAAATCGACTCAATAGATAACCTACTTACGAAGTTCTTTTCGGAGAATTTTACCAACGTTTGATTTTGGTAACTCTTCTCTAAATTCAACAATTTTAGGAATTTTATAACCCGTTAGGTGCTCACGACAGTGTGCAATTAGCTTATCCTTATCTAAAGAATCATCCTTTTTAACCACTACGATTTTGACGACCTCACCTTTGACCTCATCCGGCTCTCCAATAGCAGCAACTTCAAGCACGCCTGGGTGTAAGGCAACGATATCTTCAATTTCGTTCGGATAAACATTAAAGCCAGACACTAAGATCATATCCTTCTTGCGATCCACGATTCTCAAATAACCGTCTCTATCAATCGTCGCCATGTCGCCTGTGGCTAACCAACCATCTTGCAAAACCTCGTCAGTCTCTTTAGGTCGGCCTAAATATTGAACCATAATTTGTGGCCCCTTGACCCATAACTCCCCCGGCTCATCAAAATCAAGCTCGTTGCCCTCTTCATCACGAATTTGGACGTCAGTTGATGGAATTGGTAAACCAATAGAACCGTTATAAGACTGAGCATCAAGCGGATTCATGCTTACCACTGGAGAAGTTTCAGTCAGGCCATAACCTTCTAGTAATGGTGTTTTAGTCAATTTCTGCCACTCTTCAGCCACAGACTTTTGAACAGCCATACCACCGCCCACGGTCAGTTTTAGTTTCGAAAAATCTAACTGACGAAAGCTCTCTTGGTTCAACAATCCATTAAACAAGGTATTAACGCCTGTTAGGGTCGTAAACGGGTATGTTCTGAGATGTTTACAGAAGTCCTTCATGTCCCGAGGGTTTGTAATATAGATATTGTGCCCTGCAGCTTTGGTGAATAATAGACAATTCACACAGAGTGAGAAAATATGGTACAGCGGTAATGCCGTAATAATCGTCTCGTTACCTTCATCTAAGAAAGGCCCCATCCAAGCGTAAGTTTGCTGAACATTGGCCACCATATTTTTGTGGCTCAGCACCGCACCTTTAGCGACCCCGGTCGTTCCGCCTGTGTATTGTAAGAAAGCGACATCGTCATGGCCAATTTCGACAGGTTTGAAAGTGCTTTGCGCGCCCTTCTGTAGAGCACTGACGAAACTGGTCGACTTGGGTAGGTTTGCTTTAGGAACCATCTTCTTGAAGTGTTTAACCACAAAGTTGACGATAAAACGTTTTGGCTGAGGACAAACATCACCTACCTGAGTGATGATAATGTTGTCTAGCTCTACTTTCTCCAATGCTTCGGACAGCGTATCGGCAAAGTTCGCTAAAATAACGATAGATTTAGCACCACTATCATTCAACTGGTGAGCAAGCTCTCTGGGAGTATACAAAGGGTTGACGTTGACCACTGCCAGACCAGCTTTTAATGCACCAAATAGCGCAACAGGATATTGCAGTAAGTTTGGCATCATCAAGGCTAATTTGTCGCCCTTTTGCAGGCCTAAATCATTTTGTAAGTAGGCTGCGAAGTCATTAACTTTTTGCGCTAACTCTTTATAGCTTAGGGTAATGCCCAAGTTGGTTACCGCAGGCTTATCGCCATGCTTTTCTACAGTTTCAGCTAAAATATCGGTTAAGTTCGCATACTCGTCGACATCAACTGTTTCTTTTACTTTTTTTGGATAATTTTTTAGCCACACTTTTTCCATGAATTAACCTATAAGATATGCGAATGGATTGTTCATTGTTGGACAAGAAAATTACATGATTCGACAACTTATCGCAACTATTCCGACCACTTAAGATTCATTTACGCTCTTTTAAGCATATTTCGACCAAAACTCGGTGATTTTTTCGGCAACTTGATCCGCAAACTGCATATGAAGATGATGCCCGCCCGCGATTTCTACACGCTCGACCTGCTTTAGATAATTAAACCGCTCTTCTATCGCTGGATATTCTTTAGACAAGCCGTCCGTCGCCATTACCACCAATACAGGGCAAATCACTTCCTTCATGATAGCTTCCATCTGTGGTTCTGTCAGGCGTAACCATGATAAATGCTTAAGCCGTGCGTCGCTTGACCACTGATAGCCTTCTTCGCATAAGGTCACGCCGCGCTCTATTAACGGTAGTAAAACATCTACAGGAAGTTCGCTGACCTGCGCTCTAGCTCGAGCAGCCGATTCTAAATCTTTGAAATAGCGCTTTTTCCGACGTTTTGCCTTGCGTTGCTCTAAAGCTTTTGCCAACTGCCTGACCGTTCCCTCTGGGGTAGAAACTAGCGCACCTAAAGCATCCAATGAAACAATGCTATCAATTTTATGGGGGAAAACTCCAGCGTAGATGACGGATAAAGCAGCACCCATGGAGTGTGCTAATAACTTTGGCTTATCCAGCTTTAAGATCTCAATAACACCATCAATCATCGAAATACCTGAAATGAACTGATAGTCCGCCGCTGGATGTAAGTGCTCAGATTGACCGTGCCCTGGAAACTCGATAGCAATCAAACGGTAATCGCTATCTTCCGTTAAAAGAGGTGCTAAGTAATGAAATGTCGCTGCGTTGTCGAGCCATCCATGTAAACACAGCACTGGAATGCCTTCGGGGTTTCCCCACTCGATAACGTTGATTTTATTACGGTTAATTTGAAGTTGGTATTCTCGGTCAAACTTAAAGTGCATTGTACTCACTGATCGTAGTTGCTTATTAAATAATTCTGGAGCTTATAGTAACACATAAAAAACGGGCCACTTATTATGGCCCGGTATGAGAAACAAAACTCATCAAAGAGAAGTGACAATGACAACCAAGTTAGCATCCCAGCAAACTAGAATAAAACTAATTGCTGCATTTGCTACTTGTATATTCTTTGAGCACTCTTCAAGGAATAAGTTCCGTTTTTCACAGATATTTTTTTAGATACCAATCTCAATTCTGGCAAGCAAAATAATACCCTATGATTATCAGCAAATTATAAAGATAAGTTAACAATTTTCTTTAACGGCTGGCCCGCAATGAACTTACCCTTTTCATTTTTAGCAACTTCACCCAAGGCCACTTCTGGATCGTGCGTGAAGAATACTTTACCTTTTTTTTCCAACAAACTCTCCAGTAACTGCCGCTTCTCATCAATCAAGTTTTCAGGAAAACGGTCATAGCCCATGGTTATTGGTAAGTGCATCCACGGTGCTCCAGGTATTAAATCTGCCGCGAACACTACGGGGCCTTCTTGAGTCGCAATTTCAGTAATGAGCATTCCAGGAGTATGCCCGTTCGAGACATGAAACTGATAATCATCGCCCAATAACTCTGAGCTTTTGCCTGAAACTAAATGGAGCCTACCCGTCGCTTCAATCAAGTCTGTTAAACCTGGTATAAACGATGCTCGATCTCTAGGGTGGGGATTTTTAGACCGTTCCCACGCCTCTTGTCCGATGATAAATTCTGCGTTCGGGAACAATAGCTCTGGGTCCTTGCCTTCTTGCCATTGGCTCAATAAACCACCGGCATGGTCAAAATGCATGTGCGAAAGTACTAGGATATCAATATCTTCGTGACTAAAGCCTGCTTCTTTTAACGAGTCTAACAATACGTGGTGAGACTCTTGAACGCCATAACGGTCACGGTATTTCGGCTCAAAGAAAGCGCCAATACCCGTTTCAAAAAGTATGTTTTTTCCACCATCCTGTACTAGCATTGCTCGACAAACAAGAGGAATTCGGTTTAGTTCATCTACTTCAGTCCAGCGTTGCCACAGCGCCTTCGGAGCATTTCCGAACATAGCGCCTCCATCCAGCTTTTGGCTATTGCCATTGATGGAGTAGAACGCCTTAGAACTTGCGACATTTGACATAAATAACCTGTCTTTTAAGAAATTAATACTAGTGTATCTGCTCGACGATAAAATCCAAGTCGGAAACAGATCTTTCTGCTGGGATAGTAATGGGTAAATGCCCTGCTGTAACTTGGGTTAAATTCCAGGTTGGGTCTACTCCGACCCAATTTTCGTCTAATAAAACTTCTACCCAAGCGTGTCCGCCAAAGCGCTGTTCATCATCGCCTAGGTAGATATAGCCACTAACCTCACGTGCTGGAATTTGCTGCTGGTTCAAGAGTGCCAGTAATAGCTGAGTATATTCGGTGCAATCACCATAACCATTGCTAATTACCTCATCCGTAGTAAAACTTGTCGGTGTAGGCTGGTAATAGAGGTAATTATGAACGAAACCTACTAACTGCTTTACTTTTGCCTTATGAGACGTAGATGAGTCAGCCGGTAAATCAATACTCAGTGACAAGTTTTCTATGGATGAGCTCACTGGTTGAAACGTCCAGCTATCTACCACCGAGGCTTGAGCTGGATGCTGCGCAGCATTTCGCGTAATGAGCTTACCCTGTTTAAATTGCGCACTAGGATGAACCTTGATTCCATTTGAATTATCGGTATTTGGCTGGGACTTAAAACTTAATGTTAGTGACTGTAAACGATTGATATCACCAAGTGGTTTATTAACGCCTAAGCCAACGTTTGAATATAGATCGGTCTGCATTTCAGGGTTAAAACTCGGCTTATGAGTGCTTCTTACAAAGGTAATACCTCGTTCCCTATACTCCGTTAGCAGATGACCTTTAAGACTTAATTCGAGCTGCTTACCGCTTGAATTAGTTAGCTCATAGCGTTGATGTCGCCCTTGGGGTGTTTGGGTTACGGTGAAGGATTGCGTGCTGATAGTTTGGGCATGAGGCTCTAGCTTTACTAATTGGACTTTCTCGTTCTGTTCGGGCTTTGTTTCGATAAATTGACGCCAATACAAATAGTCATCAAGCGTATATTTGATACTCGGTTCAATGAAGTTTCCGCTAATTTGGTTACGAGTTTGCGTCACAAAGAGTTCATCCGAATTAGTGAACTCAGTAATCATCTCTAAGTTTGGCTCTACTAGCTTTGCCTTGCCCTCAATAATATTATGTGGTGGTTTGCGATCAAAGCGATATTGATGTTGGTAGATAAACTTCACTCGCTGGCCTCGGACACGGCCCTCGAAGTGTTCACTTTCAGTGACTTCATAAGCGTCACTAGAGACTTCGAGCTGTTTTTTTCCCCAACCAACGACTTGTCCCTGCCAGTTTATTTGAAACCACTCGGTGAAAGGTTCTACGCTGGCGGGTTGCCAAAGTCTCTTAAAAGGGAGGTATGACGAAAGAAGTAACAAACACGCTGCCAAAAAACTGAGTTTCAGCAGCGTATTGAAAACACGATTAACCGTCGACTTCATCGCCTTCTATTGGGCTTATTTTGAAGTTGAACAGCGCATAAATAAACGATACGAGCGGCGTAATAAGATTGAAATAACAGTAAATCCAATAAGCACCAGTCGCTACCCCTAATGTTCCGGCCATGTACGCACCACAAGTATTCCAAGGAATCAGTGGTGACGTTATGGTTGCAGAGTCTTCAAGCGTTCTCGAAAGGTTTTTCGCATCTAATCCACGTCGCTTAAACTCAGCTTTGTACATTCGTCCAGGTAGTACAATCGAGATGTACTGATCAGCTGTAATCACATTCATGCCAATACAGGTCGCAAGAACTGAACCAATCAAAGAGCCTGTAGATTTAGCCATGCCTATGATGGTTTTAATTAACTTATGAAGTAACCCTGTAACTTCCATCGCAGCGCCGAAACTCATCGCAGTGATGATCAGAAACAAAGTGTTTAACATACTAATCATACCGCCTCGGCTCAGTAGCTCATCGTAAACTTCATTGCCGGTAGAGACTTTGAACCCTGAAAATAAGGATGTCCAAACGCCTTCCAAATAGACTAATGCAGTATGCACTTCAGGCTTATTCACAAAAGTTTTAATGACATCGCCTTGAAAAATAACTGCAAAAACACCGCCCAATAATGCACCAACAAGAATGGTCGCGACGGCTGGGACTTTTTTGAATGCCATGACAAACACTACTGCCATCGGTATTAAGGTCCACAAGGAGATATTAAAGTTTTCATCCAGTAGGTTTAGTGTGTCTTGAAGCACCAGAACTTGCTGCTCAGCGTCGCCGCTAAAGCCTAAGAATGTGAAGATAATTAGAGCAATCACTAACGCCGGCGTCGTAGTCCAAACCATGTGGCGAATGTGAGTAAAAAGGTCAGTACCAGTAACAGCAGGCGCTAGGTTGGTCGTATCAGACAGCGGCGACATTTTATCGCCAAAATAAGCGCCGGAGATAATCGCACCGGCTGTTATTTCCATCGACAAACCTAAGCCTTGCGATACACCAATCAACCCAATTCCCACGGTTCCAGCGGTAGTCCAAGAACTACCAATACTCAGCGCAACTAATGCACAAATAGCACAAGTCGCCACATAAAAGTATTCCGGCGAAAGAATCTGTAGACCATAATAAATCATGGTCGGAACGGTACCCGCTAGGATCCACGCCCCGATTAATGAGCCGACCATCAATAATATTAGCAGAGCTCCGAGAGCTATGCTAATACCATCAACCACGCCCTGCTCCAGTTCTTTCCAAGTTTGGCCATTTCGCAAGCCGACCAACAGCGCTACTGCAGCACAAATAACTAAAGCAATCTGGTTCGCGCCATAAGATGAGTCACTACCATAAATATAAACGGAAAATGCTAGTAAAATGACCAAAAGCCCTATCGGTAATAGGGCTTGAAGCATGCTTGGTTGACGAGTCGATGTATCAGCCATGAAAACCTCTTATTTACTTTCGGTAAAACGTGTTTTGGTCAGTGCTAATATCTTTATAACGCTGCTCTAGGCGCTGTGCCCGAGTGGTTAAATCAACAACTTTACCATCAATGATCACTTCTTCAGCGAAACTGGTCACTTCAAAAGGGTCTTCATTCCAAACAACAAGCTCAGCCTTAAAACCTGGCATTAACTTGCCATAGTTACTCGCACCGCCAAACACTTTGGCCGGTAAGCTTGTGATTGCTGCCAAGGCTTTATCATAAGGCATTCCGTAGGCTACCGCATTACCAGCTGCAAAGCGTGCGTTTTGCGCATTATGCGTTTCGCTGGAAAACATCACGCGAACACCGGCTTTATTCAACAGCGCTGCGTTTTCATAACGCTTACCTAATGATTCAAAGCTGCCAGGGATATTATCCATCGGATCAACTAACACTGGGACATCAGCTTTAGCAATCTGCTGCGCCACTTCCCAACCCTCAGCAACTCCAGCAAGCACCAGCTTAACCTGATGTTTCTTAGCAAAATCTAAAATGGTTAAGATATCGCTCGCACGATTCACGCTAACCACCAAAGGAATGTCCTGCTCAAGGACGCGGCTTAGGACCGCTAGATCACTAATACTGTAGTCCAACTCGCGATATTCGCCGCTTTTAACAGCCGACTCGTTATTGGAAAACTCTTTTGCTTGCGTAAAGGCGCGATTTAAATCGTGTAATGCTGCTGCACGAGAACCACCGGATAAGGAGGCCGCATGCTCACCATAAGTCGCAAACACGGCCACATCGCTAACGATTAGCGAGTCGTAATCGCCTGTTAAGTCCATAACAGAACCTAATCCAGCAAACAACGAAGTGCCGTTATACGGTTTGATTAAGGTTCGAGTAACCCCACCCGCTCGATTCATCGGGACTAATGTCGACTTAGCATTGAATATTTCATCCACACTAAACGCCGCACCCAGTCCTACAACTTCAGTCGCCGCATCATTAGTTCCTTCAATCGCACCGACTTCGACTAAACCAATTTGGTTCATTAAAGCAAAAACACCTGAAGTCACAACCTTGCCAGATGCGTCGATAACCTGAGCATCGCTTGATGATAAATCTTCGCCAATGTTTCGGATCAAACCATCCTCAATGAGAATATCCGCATTGTCTAGAGTACCGGCACTAGTCTGAGTGTGGACCTTGGCATTTTTAATTAAAATCGTTTCAGCCTTTGCGCTATTAGTCGTAGCAACAACCAAAAGAACGGCTAAGCTTTTTATCAATAATTTCATAGTCTGCTCTCCTTGGTTACTTACTGTTAATGTTTGTCAGGCCAAAATCGCTGACAGGCTGTTTAAATTTATTATCACGGTCATACATCAAAGCACCGTCAATAAATACTTTATCGGTCTTTGTGTAGACGCTAAATGGATTCCCATCCCAAAGAACAATATCCGCCATCTTGCCTTCTTCAAGCGAGCCCGTTTGATCGTCAACACCGATCGCTTTCGCGGCATTTAGAGTAATCCACTTAATCGCATGAGCTGGTGTAATATCCATACCCAAACGATTACCAGAAGTCATAGCTTTCGCCGCTTCTTTATTCAAGTGCTGAATAACAGTCGCTGAGTCAGAATGAACAACCGCACAGGCACCCGCTTTATCCACCAAAGCAACGTTAGAAGGGACCATGTCGTAAGCCTCTTGCTTAAAGCCCCACCAATCAGACCACATCGCAGAGCAAACATCATTTTCTGCTAATTTGTCAGCGATTTTGTAAGACTCAACCGCGTGATGGAAAGTGGTGACTTTAAAATCAAACTCTTTCGCAATTTCCATCATCACCGCCATTTCATCGGCGCGATAACAGTGGTTTTGAATCAGAATTTCACCGCGAAGTACACCGGCAAGACTTTCCATACGCAGATCACGTTTCGGCGGTTTTCCGTTACCCATACCCGCTTCGTAGTCGTCCCAAGCCTGCATGTATTCTTGCGCATCAATCCACGCTTTGCGATAGCCAGCAACATTACCCATACGAGTCATTGGAGCCTGGCCTTTACCGCCATAAACGCGCTTAGGATTTTCACCACAAGCCATCTTTAAACCATAAGGCGCATCAGGAAACTTCATTTCCATCACAGAACGTCCAGCAACA
Source organism: Kangiella sp. HD9-110m-PIT-SAG07 (assembly GCA_003370465.1). Lineage (GTDB taxonomy): Bacteria > Pseudomonadota > Gammaproteobacteria > Enterobacterales > Kangiellaceae > Kangiella. The sequence goes on from QQTG01000031.1 coordinate 42,724, forward strand.
TTTTTTAATGTTACACCGCGACCACCAACCAGATTCGCAGAGCCTGGCAAAATTTGCATCGAAGTTACACCGCCAGCTAAAGCTAACTGAAACTGGGGATCTTGTGGCCACACAGAGTGCTCGGCCCAAACATCAGCTGTCACAGGCGCAGTCATTTCGTTACCATCAGCGCTAGATGCTACGCCAGGTGCAGGATAAACGCCCAAGTGTGAGTGCACGTCGATAAGACCCGGGGTAACCCACTTACCTTCCGCGTCAATAACCTCAAGATTATCATCACTCGGCTCATCAATATCAGTACCGACTTCGATGATTTCGCCTTCTGAAAATAAAATACTACCGTTTTCTATTTTCTCACCATTAGCAGTTAGAATTGTTGCGTTCTTAATTAATACCGGGTGGTACTCTTTAGCTTTATATTGCGACACAAAAGCCTGACTATCTGAATCCTTCGGGTGGGCTGCTGGCTCATCTTCGCCACAGCCAACCAAAAAAGCAGCCCCGATAAAGGCTGCCAAGAAGGATTTTGAGAATTGCTTAATACTCATAAACATACCTTATTAAAAGGCCCCCAAAATTGATTTAATGATTAAAATACTTGGATACCGAAGAATCGTTCTAAAATAGTAATGATCGTAATCGCACCAAGAATAATAGGACAGAAGAACATAACTGCAAAGTTAATGTAGCTCATCATCCACTTAGAATCCGTTTCGCGCCCTTCCATTAATTCAGCGTTTAGATTATTTTTCTTCCAAACATAAGCTGTGAATATCGCAATCACGGTACCACCCAATGGCAAGAAAGTATCGCTAGCAATTAACTCGACGAAGTCCATGAAGGAAATCATCTGCTCTTGTCCATCGCGATACAGGGTCATAAAGCTTGTTAATTGCTCTACAGCGCCGTTACCTAATAGTGAAGGAAGTCCTAGTAGGAAAATTAAAGTAGCCATGCCCCATACAGCAACCGGACGTTTAATTTTCTTTTCATCGACTAAATAAGCAACAGGTACCTCTAGCAAGGATACTGTCGAAGTTAGCGCTGCAAAAGAAAGTAATAAGAAGAAAGTCGCTCCGATAACGATGCCCAGTATTGGGCCAAGTCCTTCGAATACACCTGGCAACGTAGCGAAAATAAGTCCTGCGCCACCATTTGGCTCGATACCGCTCGAGAAAACAAATGGGAAAATCATCATGCCGGCTAAAAAGGCTACTGAAACGTCGGTAAGCGTAATCATCGCTGCGGAACGTACAATATCTTGCTTACGAGAAACGTATGAGCCGTAGGTAATTAAAGCGCCCATACCCAATGACAATGAGAAGAAAGCTTGGCCTAGCGCTGAATAAATAACTTCACCAGTAATTTCTGAGAAGTCTGGAACTAGATAGTATTCGATACCATCCATCGCGCCATCGAGCGTGAAGGCGTAGAGCATTAAACCAATAATTAAGACGAATAAAGAAGGCATCAAGATTTTGGCAGCTCTTTCGATACCGCCTTGAATACCTTTAGAGACGATAACCGAAGTCACGCCCATAAAGACCAAGCCATATAGCCCAATTGATTCCCACTTACTGATATATGAGCCGAAGTTTTGGCCAATCTCGAAATTCCCTTGAACCATTTGTAGGAAATAACCAAACGCCCAACCGGCAACGACGTTATAGAACGATAAAATAAAGACACCGGCCAAAATCCCGAGTAACCCAATCCATGCCCAGTTATGGTGGCCAAGTTTTTTAAAAGCACCAACAGCGTTAAGCTGAGTTTTGCGTCCGATAGCGATCTCTGAAATCATCACCGGGAAACATAATAAGAAACAGAATGCTAAATAAATCAGTACAAATGCTGCACCGCCCCCAGCTCCAACTTCGAATGGGAATTTCCAGATATTACCTAAACCTACCGCAGAACCTGCAGCAGCCAGTACAAACCCAAGACGAGAGTTAAATTGACCTCTACTATTTGTTGCCATTATTTCTACCGTTTGATTGTTTATTTTAATAGGAAGGATTGGATCCTAGCCGCTAATAACACCATATTTAGACTAATCACTCAAGTATCGGAAGATAAATCCTGCTAATTTTTGTCAGAATTCAAGCTGTTAGTTTATTTCTTGTTCAGAAATTAAACGAAGAATATGTCATAGATATAAAAAAGCCTCACGAATGCGAGGCTTTTAAGGATAGGTTCATGCTTTAAATAATCACAATTCGTTCTCAATACTTGCTTTCAGTCCGATCGCTCTTGTCAAAACACGCTTGAAGAAAAAGTCAGACTGTTGATTAAGCTTACCGTTGGCGGCAACTTCCATCTTTAGCCATAAGTAGGAATAAGTAACCAGCGCTGCGTAATGCAGATAATCGCAAGCAATAAGCTGTGGCATATCTTTATTGTTATTACTTTGTGCGATGATATTCTCTGAAAGCTCTTGGAACTGCTTCAAATGTTCAACAACTTTCTCTTTATGAGCTGAGTTTGGCATGGCATCCAAGTCTTCATTAACCTCTGATAAAAAGACTTTAAGATACTCACCCTTACTACCGATAAGCTTACGACCGACCAGGTCTAAAGCCTGAATACCGTTAGTTCCCTCATAAATTTGGGCAATTCGACAGTCGCGAACATGCTGCTCCATGCCCCACTCTCGCACATAACCATGACCACCAAAGACTTGTTGACCAATAGTACAGACCTCATAACCCGCGTCGGTAAAGTAAGCCTTAGCAATAGGCGTTAACCACGCGGACATAATATCGGCAGTTTTTACTTTCGCTTCATCCTTACTATGGAAAGTTTCATCAAGATAGCTACCCAACCAAACCGCTAAGGCACGCCCTCCCTTGTTGAAAGACTCCATGGTGTTTAACATTCGCTGAACATCACCATGTCGAATCAATGCCGCAGGCGCTTCTCCGTCGCTCGCCTTACCTTGTAGACGCTCCCGCGCATAAGTGTCAGCTTGCTGGAAAGACATTTCACCCAGTCCAATGCCCTGGATACCAATCGATAAACGCTCAAGATTCATCATGGTGAACATACAGCGCAGGCCTTGATGAGCTGGCCCAATCAACCATCCTTTAGCGTTGTCCATGTTCATAACACAGGTTGACGATGCCTTTATGCCCATTTTATGTTCGATAGAGCCGCACTCGATACCATTACGTTCACCGAGTGAGCCATCCTCATTTACCAAAAACTTTGGCACAAGGAAAAGGCTAATTCCTTTGGGACCAGCTGGCGCATCAGGAAGACGAGCTAAAACTAAATGAATAATGTTCTCAGCCATGTCATGCTCGCCGCCTGTAATAAATATCTTCGAGCCTTCAAGAGAATAACTACCGTCATCATTCGGTTCTGCTTTCGTTTTGAGCAACCCCAAATCCGAACCAGCGTGAGCTTCAGTCAGACACATTGAACCAGACCACTGGCCACTGATGAGGTTAGGTAAGTATTGTCGCTTTGTGGCTTCGTCGGCATGAGCTTGTAGGAGCTGCGTCGCCCCACCCGTTAAACTACCGTATAAACAGAATGATGTGTTGGCGGAGTAAAACATTTCCTCAATAAGAACATGCAAAGCCTTAGGTAAGCCTTGACCGCCATAATTAGGATCAGCAGTAATAGACTGCCACCCGCCTTCTACGTAGGCTTGATAAGCTTCCTTGAATCCTTTTGGCGTGGTCACCACACCATCGTTGAACTGGCAGCCCTCTTCATCACCAGAGCGGTTTATAGGCTGCAGTACGCCTGTCGCGAACTTACCAGCTTCTTCTAGAATAGCTGCGTACAAGGCTTCGTCAAAATCAGAGAAGTCATCAATATCACCTAAACGTTCAGTTAATGAAAAGACATCTCTTACTAGAAACATCATGTCATCTACGGGTGCCTGATACTGCATATTTTCTCCTATGGTCTTGATTAGTTACTGCCTAACAATATTGGTCTGACCAGCTTAGTATAGGAAAAATAATTTGCTTTTGTCTAGCGGAGTTTAGGAATAATTAGGATTACCTATAAAAAAGCCCCGACATATGTCAGGGCTTTTGAGTCGGTCACTAACGGTCAATGGGCATCGCCTTTGCGAAAATCATCCCAGTATTGTTTTACCGTTTGCTTCATATCCTTGTGGAGCAGCATGATGCCTAATAGGTTGGGCAGTGTCATCATGACAATAGCCACGCTTGCAAGCTTCCAGACTACCGTCGTATCGATAACAGCAGCCACAGCAAACATCACAACATAAACCACCCGATAAATGAGCACGCCTTTGTGTCCAAACAAGTAAATAACGGCACGATCACCATAATACGACCAAGCAATCGCGGTAGTAAACGCGAAGAGCAAGAGACCGATTGATACAATATACTTACCATGTTCACCTAAGAAGCCTTTTGTGAATGCCTCTGCGGTTAAACTGGCGGAGTGGATCAATGACTTACCTTCAACCACAACCTCCGCATTCTCTAACTTGCCGTTGTCTACCGTAATCACACCAGTAATTGGAGTCAGCTTTTGTGTCTTACTGTCTAGCTCTTTAAAAGTAACATCTTCAGCAACAGAGTTGGCATTCAGTAATGTGTAACCATCTGAGATTGCCTCACCATTTTGAAGAGAAATGCTGCCGCTATAAGCTTTGACTTGTGAATCTTTGGTACTACTTGGCTCAAGGAATAATCGTAGCTGTTCAATATCTTCAGCATCCTTATCAGTCCAAGCACCAGCAACAAAGTTCATATCAGTTCTATCAAAGGTATTTTCGTGTTTATCTTTCCAAACACCCGATGACAAAATCACAAGAGCTGTTAGCGTACAAATAATCAATGTATCAATGAATGGCTCTAGCAATGACACCATACCTTCTGATGCTGGCTCTTTGCCTTTCGCTGCTGAGTGCGCAATAGCTGCCGAACCTTGACCAGCCTCGTTTGAGAACAAACCACGATTAACACCACGTTGCATTGCGTAGGCGAAGCTTGCGCCTAAGAAACCGCCAACCGCCGATGAACCAGAGAAAACACTTCCAATAATCGCTGAGAAGGATGGGATAATATTCTCGTAGTTGTAGAAAATAACTAACAATGCACCGATAACATATAGAACAGCCATAAATGGCACTACTCTCTCAGCAACTTTAGCGATACGCTTAATGCCGCCAATAATGACCATTGCTAACAAGATTGCTAGGCCGACACCAGTAATCCAATTTGGAATAGTGAAAGTATCGTTCATTACCTGAGCAATATTGTTAATTTGAGGCATGTTGCCCGTACCGAAACTGCTGATGATAGTGGCGATGGCGAAAATAACACCTAACCACTTCATATTGAGCTTGTTCTCCATGTAGTACATCGGGCCACCCGCCATGGTGCCGTCTTCTGTTTTTTCACGGTATTTATGGGATAGCGTAACTTCCACAAACTTGGTGGTCATACCCAAGAACGCAGTTACCCACATCCAGAAAATCGCCGCTGGACCACCAATCCATATTGCTAGCGCAACGCCACCAATGTTACCGGTACCCACCGTACCCGAAAGCGCGGTAGATAGAGCCGCGAAATGAGATGTATCGCCTGGATCATCTTTCTTACTGTATTTACCTTTTACAATTCGAACGGCTTGTCCGAAATAACGAATTTGAGGAAAGCCAAGATAAATGGTAAAAAATAAACCAACACCAATTAGTATGAACGGAAAATAATCCGCAGAACCAAGAAATCCATCCAGAAAATCCAGTCCGTTTTTAATTGTTTCTATAATGTCCAAGAAATGATCCCCATGTCACTTATAAGTTAAAATTATCGGCTAACCTTACCATTATGAGAAAAGCTTGGCTAGTGACTTTGTCGTTCCTCACTCATCCTCAAACGCCCCATCTAAGTACTCTAGCGGCAACTGCACAAAGTTAATAGATTCAGCATTTTGGAAGCGAACGCCTAGCCCTAAAAGTCGCACTGACTTATCTCTTCGGTGAAACCCCTCATCCATTAACTCGTAAAAAAGATCATCGTTAACACCAAAACTGGTTCGCTCCACGGTTGTCGCTGAAAAATCACTAAACTTCAGCTTTACGAACATCTTATTTACCGGAGCATCGACTTTAGAACGGCCCAGACGCTGCTTTAATGTTCTTAACAACCTAGGTAATTCAGACAAACAATCTTCTAAAGTGTATAAATCTTTATCGTAAGTGTTTTCAACACTAAGTGATTTTCGAGGATAATGTGTAATCACCGGCCGATCATCAATTCCCCTTGCCAGGTAATACAAACTGCGACCGAAGGCTCCAAACTTTCGAGTTAGCTCCAGCAGCTCCAACTGTTGTAAGTCTTTGCAACTATAGACCCCCATGTTGTGAAGCTTCTCAGACGTCTTCTTCCCTACGCCCGGAATCTTCTTTACCTCTAAATCAGTCATAAATGACTCTATCGCATGCGGCTCGATAACAAACTGACCGTTTGGCTTTTCCCAGTCCGAAGCAACTTTGGCTAGAAACTTATTAGGAGCGATTCCAGCCGATGCTGTTAGTTTTAACTCTTGATAAATATCATGACGAATTGCCTGCGCGATATAAGTCGCACTCCCTTTGTATTCAGTCGACTCTGACACATCCAAAAATGCCTCGTCCAGTGACAAAGGTTCGATCAAAAGCGTGTATTTAGCAAAAATCGAACGAATGACCTTGGAGTCATGGCGATACTTATCGAAATTCGGTGGGACAATGATGAGGTTAGGACACAAACGCTTTGCATGAGCCGAAGCCATCGCTGAATGAACGCCATAAGTTCGTGCTTCGTAATTACAGGTCGCAATTACCCCACGCTTATCGGGCGATCCGCCCACCGCCACTGGCGCACTACGCAACAAAGGATCATCCCGCATTTCAATGGCTGCATAGAAACAGTCCATATCCACGTGGATAATCTTTCGGTTAGCTTGGATTTCAGGTAAGGCGTCAGGCATGCCTTATTTTATGATGGAACTAAAGGGTTGTCATTACTAGGTTGGGTTAGAAACCCTACTTCATAACCCAACACTCTCTTCGTATCTTGATGCAGCAAACTAATGGCAGAACAGTTACGTATAAAGAAAAGGTACGCATTTATCTAACTATTTCTTCCTTTATCATTTCAGGCAACCCAAACCACAAACTATCAAAATGAATTTGCTTGCTTTTAGGCAACCAATCGGCAACTATGGCATCTACTCTTTTTCTTATATCAGTATAGCGGTATACCTCTACCCACCCCTGTTTTTTGGGGTCATACTTAACGGGAATCGCACCGTTTGCAAGCAACGCCTGTATATGTCTCTGGGTATACTCCTCAAGTTGCCTGCCATCAATGCCAAAACTTTCAATTAAAACCGGTATTATTTGCCATAAACCTACTAAGTCTCGCTCTAATTCATTTGCGATTTTCTTCACCGACTCTTCAACAGTGTAGTCAAAGTGCTTGCTGGTTTGTCTGCTCAAAAACTCAACCTCATCAAGGCTCCACCCAGCTCGCTGCTATCGATGTCTATTTCACCATTATAGGCAGCCACGATTTCTGTAACGACTGACATGCCAATGCCCTGCCCTTCCACAGTTTCATCGAGACGCTTACCGCGCGACAGGATAGCCAGACGCACATTCTCAGGAATCCCAGGACCATTATCTTCTACTGTAATTTGGACTTTACCGGCAATTCGTTGCGCTCTGATCCGAACCTTTGACTGAGTCCATTTGCAAGCGTTATCCAGTACATTACCAAACACTTCATAGAAGTCACCTTCGTCTAAAGCAATCATTAAGCCTTTGCTGACATCAACATCAATGGAGACGCCCTTGTCTTGATACACTTTTTGCAAACTAGTCGCTAGCTTACCCAGCGCAGGCTCAACTTCCATTGAGCGCATCATGACTTGTGGCCCACTGGTGGCTCTTTGCAATTGATAGGCGACGATTTGATCCATGCGACCTATCTGATCAGAGCAAATGGTGGACAACTCATCAGCGTCGTTGCTTTTGTTTTGCAATGCGGTATGCATCACCGCTAGTGGAGTTTTCAAGCTATGCGCCAAATTGCCCAACGTCTCTCTATAGCGTTTACTTTGGTGACGCTCGCTTTGAATAAATCGATTAATATTTTCGGTTAAGCGTTGTAGCTCTTGCGGATATTGGTCTGAGAGCGTGCTGAGCAACCCTTTTTCGATTTGATGCAACTCCTTTACTGCTCGACGAATGGGACGTAATGTCCAACGCATCACCACGAAGAGTATTACCAATAACGATAAGGCCATGATTGATAGCCAAAACCACAACTGATTACGGTAAGCAGAAATTACTTGGTCAAATGGGCGCTTATTTTCAAGAATGACAAAGTGATAGAGGGATATGGCGCCTTCTGGCGACTCCCACTCGGCAATATAATGGAACCTAAAAAACTCAGTATCATCCATGCTGATTTCAGCCAGCGTTCCTTCTCCCGGGAGGCTAAGCGGAAGCGGTACTTTATGTTGCTCTTGATCGTAGCGAGCTGATAGCGATTTCCAGATCAGGCTTTCAGTCTCATCATAGACTAGCGCCGACATACCGCTGTTATATTGGTTAAAGCGTTTATCTGAAGGGATTTCTTCCGGCAAGAATAAATCGCCGGGTTCAAGTTCATCCGCATAAGACAGTAAACTATAAAACTGAGCATACAGTCTTTCGAAAGTAGCCTGCCGAATACCTGCTTTGTAGGAATCGAGCAAAACAAAGCTCATGGCAGCAATAAAAAATACCAGCACAATACTGGTATTTAATAATAGACGTCGCTGTAATGAATAAGGCGACTTAGATGGTTTTATTGTATTTTCTGACAATTCCGCCACGAGTTTTCCTAGCTTGCGATGCAATTAACCAACATCATGACTTATCTAAATTACCGTTTAATCGGTAACCGCGTCCTCTCAAAGTTTCTATAGGCTTTAGACTACCATCAGGGTCAATCTTCTTGCGCAAGCGTCCAACAAACACTTCAAGCACGTTTGAGTCACGATCATAATCTTGTGCGTATAAATGTTCAGTCAGCTCAGTTTTAGAAACTACCTTGTCTGGATTAAGCATCAAGTATTCAAGTACTTTGTACTCGTATGCGGTTAAATCCATCGCTTCGCCGTTCACCTTAACTTCTTGCTTAAGGCTATTAAGACTGATGGGACCTTTTTCAATTTCTGGCTTGGCGTAACCTGAAGCGCGGCGTAATAAAGCGTTAACTCTTGCCAATAACTCTTCAATTTGAAACGGCTTAACTAAGTAATCATCGGCGCCAGCGGCTAAACCATCGACTTTATCCTGCCAATGACCGCGAGCTGTAAGAATTAATACCGGAAAACCAACATCTTCTTTACGCAATGTTTCTATAACCTCAATACCCGAAATATCGGGCAGACCAAGGTCAAAAATTCCTAAATCAAAAGAAAACTCTCGCCCTAAGTACAAACCTTCTTCGCCATTAGGCGCTTCCTCCACCACGTAACTTTGCTTCTCTAGCGCAGTTACCAACTGTTGACGCAAAGCATCATCATCTTCCATCAAGAGTATTTTCATTGTTATTCACCCCTAATTTTAAAGCTAAACCTTACTGCGAAACCACTAACCTAAACGCCCAGTACAAGCATTGACATAAATATAGCGCACTCGTCCTGAGTCGGTTAGCACCTTAACTCGGTAAACCGGAGGGCGCGCGCGCATGTTCAAACTGGCAGATAATACCTTACCATTGATTCTCCGCGCAGCGGCACTCATAGCAGCACCCTTCCCAATGGGATTGCAGCTTTTATTTTCTCGAAGCTCTGGAGTTGGCTGCAGTTTTTGTGAAGCACCGTATGCATTAGGCACGAACAAAACTGCTACCATCATCAAAGCTAAAAGAGTTAGTTTCTTGATCATTTCAATCTCTTACACTCAGTTTCTTACACAATTATACGATATAAACTTTATGCGTTAGTGGTGCTTTATCATGGACGTCGAACGTCAATCCATCGGCCTGGGCGATATTCAGAAAACATAGTGTAGTGGCGACCACGATATCTATACACGACATCGTAACCGGCAATTCCACCACGCTCATAACGTGATTCATAATGTGTTGAGCAATGAGTTCTTCTGTCCGAACCACTTTTTGCAATGGTTGCGCCAATTAAAGCCCCAGCCACTGCACCGACATTTTTATGGCGCTGTTTATCACCAATTTTATAGCCAATAAGACCACCAACAACGCCGCCAACCAGTGCTTTTCGACGACGGTCACTTGCATCATAACGAGTTCGCTCTGAATGACAAGTTCTTACTGGCTCTTCATAGCGATAACCACGGTCGTACACAGGATTAACATCAATAACTTTGGCACGAACATAGCGTCCATGTTCATAATGACTGTCATAATGTGCGTGTTTCTTATGCTTATGTCCTGCATTCGCAGTCAAAGGAAGGATTAGCGCGGAAAGCGCAATAGATGTGATAATGAATGTCTGTTTAAGTTTCATAACCTGTCTCCTGGTGCCGAGCGACAAAGCTGGCTTATTTCAGGAGACAGTTTACTAAGGTTCAACTGAATCGCAGATGAACCAAGTTTTAGTGATTTCTACGGTTTACTAAAAGTTCTATATAGGAATAGAATAATAATAGCACCGCCTGTAGCGGTCAGTAGCGTTGGAATATTAAAACCCGTTGCCTGTGTTCCGCCTAATCCTAATAGGTTACCGACAAAACCACCAACAAAGGCGCCAACAACACCTAGAACAATTGTCATAATCCAGCCGCCTTTATCAGGCCCTGGCATAATCAGTTTCGCGAGTGCACCTGCAACAAGCCCCACAACAATCCAAGTAAGAATACCCATGTCATTACTCCTTAATCAATTTGATTATAGACACTAGTTAGTATGTCATACTGAATATGTAACTTGTTGATATGAACGTAAAATATCGTTAACTCTAGCCGTCAAACCGTTAACCATGTCACAGATTACTTGCCCCAAATCACCACATTCTCTGACTTTAAGTAGTCATCCAGCTTAGATTTGTAGTGTTCCTCGATCTTCTGGCGACGGATTTTCAAGGTTGGCGTAATAAGACCATTTTCAGGACTCCACTCTTCTTTGACCAGTACCAGCTTGGCTAAACGTTCATGCCCTTCCAGTTTATTATTAATCTTTTGCAGAAGCTGGACGGCCTCTTCATGATAAGCATCTTTGTCTTGGAACTGCTTATTATAAATTGAAGCAATAGCGATAGGAGAAGGCAAACCATCACCAATGACGCACAAGTGCTCTACTCCTAGTTCAGGCTCTAACGTGGCTTCAATCGGTACTGGGGTAACGTACTTCCCTTTTGAGGTTTTGAAGATATCTTTTACGCGTCCCGTGATAAATAAGAACCCATCGTCATCAATCCTGCCTAAGTCTCCTGTATGGAAATATCCATCATCATCAATAACTTCTTGGGTTTTCAGCGGCTCTTTATAATAACCCTGCATGACACATGGGCTACGCAACAAAACTTCTCCCGACTCAGCAATTTTTGCTTCGGCGGTTGGCATAGTGATACCAACCGAGCCTTGCTTCCAAGTATCAGGGGACGATGCATGGGAAAAAGCCATAGTTTCGGTGAGACCGTAAGCTTCGCAAATACGGATACCAATAGATTTAAAAAACTGTGAAGTGCCTTTGGGTAAGGCAGCGGCTCCTGATAGGCATATTTTCGTTTGATCAAGTCCAAGACCTTTCAGTATTTTCTTTTTTATCAAAGAGTTGATAAAGGGAATCTTAAGTAAAATCTTAAGCTTAGTTTTCCCGACTTTTTCCTCGACTCCCTGCTGAAACTTCAACCAGATCCGAGGTACTCCGAAGAATATCGTCGGTCTAACCGAGCGTATGTTTTCTTGAAAGCGATCCAGCGACTCAGTGAAAGAAATAACACTTCCGGTATGAATACTAATAATTTCCGTCAGCTCTCTTTCGGCGCAGTGAGCTAGTGGTAGATATGAAAAACAGCGCTCTTCTTTAAAATCAATAAAGGCAGAAGCCGACGCTGCTCCGTTAGAAAGGATCTTATGAGTAATCAGCACCCCTTTTGGGATACCTGTCGTGCCAGAGGTATAGATAATCGTGGCGAGCTCATCAAAAGCAGGAACTGGGGACTCGGAGTAAGGCTCTTCATTAGCTATAATCTCGTCCCAATCTTTTAAACCTTCGTGCGCTTGATGACAACCTAAAGCTGGAATACCGTCAGGGATAGCATCGGATTTTTTTGCCCACTCCGGAAACTTACCTACTAGAACCAGTTTGGATTCGCTATGCTCCAAAATAGTGGTAATCGTCTCAGAGCCGGCGCTTGGATAAATAGGAACGCTTACATGACCCGCTAGCATAATGGCCAAGTCTGCCATAATCCAATGTGAGCAATTGTAAGACAAAATCGCAACTTTACTATTCGCCGGCAATTCTCGCTTCAAGTAACTCGCCATTTTGCGGATTTGTTGACCGGCATCTTGCCAAGTGTATTCTTTCCAATCGTTGCCAAACGGCTGACGCAAAAATGGTTGATGCGCTTTAATTTTTTCCCAGCGGTAAAATGCAGATAATGTATTTTCTAGTTCTAATTGACTAACCTCAGACTGACTCATACGTTCTTTTCCTGACTCTTTATAAAGTTATCGTTAATATTCGTAATACATTAAGTAATGTGGTCCGATGTTATCTATAATAAACGCTTCACCTAGTATTGCAAAATTAAGTTTACAGTAGAAGCCGCTGGCGCTTGCGCGCGCGTTACACCATAATAAATCAGCGCCTTTTTGACGGCAATATTCTATGCCTTCTAGTAGAATTGCCTTACCGACACCTTGCCCCCGAACACTCTCCGCCGTAGCCATTCCCCTTAACCGCCAGCTTTGCTGCGCTTTAAGAACTTTTTGTTGCTCTGGATAAAACGAAGCAATGCCCACAATGTCATCACCAATATAAGCTGCAATGTGAAAAACGCCAGCACGCTCATCTTCTGGGTAATAACAGGTTTCAATCGGTTGTCCACTGCGTAACACTTGATGACGCAAAGGATAAATATCTTCTATATCAACGCTTTTGATCGTTATTTTCATCATGAACTTTTTAGATAACAGGTTTAATTAATAAGTTTTGTTAGGTATAAAAAAAGCCACTTGAATATTCAAGTGGCTTTTAATTTAGTAGATTAGGCAACAATTATTGCTTGCCGTCATCCTCTTCTTCAAACTCTTCTTTAGCTTCTTCAAGCTCTTTTTCAGCTTCGGCTAAAGCTGCTTCTGACTCTGCTCTCGCTTCCTCTAAGGATTGCTCAGCATCATCCAACATTGCTTGAGCTTCTTCCTTCGTCGCGTTATAAGCGTCCGAAGTTGCGTCTTTAACGTCCTGAGCAGCTTCAGAAGTTGCATCAGCTGCATCAGAAGCCATTTCCTCTGTTTTTTCAACAGCAGTTGCAGTAGCGTCTTTGGTTTCTTCCCAAGCCTCATTACCTGCATCTTTCATCGCTTCCATAGCTTCTTTACTTTCTTCTTTGGCATTCTCTTGTGATTCATCACTACAAGCGACCATCAAAGTTGAAGCCAAAAGTGCAATAGCTAAATGTTTCATCGAGCTAACCTCCTAATCCATAAAGAATTATCCTGTACCACGGAGATTAGTATGCCACGCACTTTTATTTTAGCAAAGTAAAATTCCTTAAAGTGTGATTTAAGGACTATTGGCCTTACCGCTCTTCCAGCAAGGCCAATGCTTTCAGTTACTTACTTCTTACCTAGGAACAACCAAGTCTCTAGAACAGTATCCGGGTTTAGCGAGACGCTATCGATTCCCTGCTCAACCAACCACTTCGCGAAATCTGGGTGATCTGAAGGGCCTTGACCGCAAATTCCAATGTACTTATTAGCTTTCTTACAAGCTTTAATGGCGTTAGCCAACAACACTTTTACCGTTGGATCACGCTCGTCAAACAAGTGAGAAATAATGCCAGAGTCACGATCAAGACCTAGTGACAGCTGAGTTAAGTCATTCGAGCCAATTGAGAAGCCATCAAAATATTTTAAGAACTCTTGTGCAAGAACAGCGTTTGAAGGCAGCTCACACATCATAATGATTCTTAGACCATTATCACCACGCTTCAAGCCATTCTCTTCGAGTAGCTCAACCACGCGCTTAGCTTCACCAAGCGTACGCACGAATGGGATCATAATTTCGACATTATTGAAGCCCATCTTATTACGAACTCGCTTAATCGCCTCACACTCAAGCTCGAAACAATCACGGAAATCTTCTGAAATATAGCGAGATGCACCGCGGAAACCAATCATTGGGTTTTCTTCGTGTGGCTCATACAAGCTACCGCCAATCAAGTTCGCGTATTCGTTAGACTTAAAGTCAGACATGCGAACAATCACTTTCTCTGGCGCAAAAGCACAAGCAATGGTCGAAATACCCTCAACTAACTTACTGATGTAAAACTCTTTCGGATTAGCGTAACCAGACATTTGCATAGCGATAGTCTTTTTCAAGTTATCGTCTTCAAGTTTGTCATAGTTCAATAAGGCTTTCGGGTGAACGCCGATCATACGGTTAATGATGAACTCTAGGCGAGCTAGACCAACACCTGCATTTGGTAATTGACCGAAGTCAAACGCGCGGTCAGGGTTACCCACATTCATCATAATTTTGAACGGTAGGTCGGGCATGTTATCAATCGAACTTTTGTTGATTTCAAAATCCAATAAACCTTGATAAATATTACCCGTATCACCTTCTGAGCAGCTCACGGTAACTTCAGCACCATCTTTAATACGGTCAGTAGCATCGCCACAGCCAACAACAGCAGGAATACCCAGCTCACGAGCAATAATCGCCGCGTGACAAGTTCGCCCACCACGGTTAGTGACAATTGCAGCAGCACGCTTCATGACTGGTTCCCAATCTGGATCCGTCATATCAGTGACTAAAACGTCGCCTTTTTGTACGCTCTTCATTTCATCAACCGAGCTAATAACTCGTGCCTTACCTTTACCAATTCTTTGTCCGATTGCACGACCTGTCGCAACTAACTCAGACTTATTCTTTAACTGATAACGTTCAATCACGTTTTTATCCGCGCGGCTCTTCACTGTTTCAGGACGCGCCTGAACAATGTAAAGCTTGCCATCCGCGCCATCTTTCGCCCACTCAATGTCCATCGGACGCTTGTAGTGCTTTTCGATGATCATGGCTTGTTTCGCCAGCTCCTGGACTTCTGCATTATTGATACAGAAGTTCATGCGTTCGTTATGTTCGACATTAACGGTATCAATGCTTTTGTCGTGCTCGTTGTTATCGGTGTAGATCATTTTGATCGCTTTACCACCCAATGTTTTACGCACGATAGCTTGACGACCCTGCTCAAGGGTTGGCTTATAAACATAGAATTCATCAGGATTTACAGCACCCTGCACTACAGTCTCGCCAAGACCGTAAGCACCGGTAATAAAGACCACATCTTCAAAACCAGACTCAGTGTCCATCGTAAACATCACGCCGCTGGCAGCGATATCACTACGTACCATTTTTTGAACACCAGCCGATAAAGCCACTAGTTTATGCTCAAAACCTTGATGAACACGGTAAGCAATCGCACGATCATTAAACAACGATGCAAACACTTCTTTCAGCGCTTTCATCACGTTGTCTAAGCCGCGAACGTTTAGGAAAGTCTCTTGCTGACCCGCAAAAGACGCGTCAGGCAAATCTTCAGCGGTCGCTGAAGAACGAACAGCAACGGCAAACTCTTCGTTAGAGTCGCCTTTTAATTTGTTATATGCATCAGTGATCGCCATTTCCATCTCTGGAATGAATGGTGTATCCATGACCCAGCCACGGATTTTTGCACCGACCTCAACCAGTTTTTCAACGTCATCTACGTCTAATCCATCTAGCTCATTATTAATTCTTTCGTTTAGGCCGCTTTGCTCTAAGAAAGCTCTAAAAGCATCAGCTGTAGTGGCGAAACCGCCAGGAACACTAACACCCATGTTGCTTAAGTTACTAATCATCTCGCCTAAAGACGCGTTTTTACCACCCACGCGCTCGACGTCGCCCATGCCTAACTCTTCATACCAAAGTACGTACTTTTCCAAAGTATTTCTCCCGTTGCGGTCTGCAAATTAAAGAAAATTGCCCTCTATCCCAGCGGCTACTTGCTGAAAACAGGCGTAAATGCTTAAATTCACACACTCATTGGTCATTAAAGGTCGCCATTTTACTGGTTATTGCACAAATATGAAACGTACAGTCTTCTTTATTTCAGATCGAACGGGTATAACCGCAGAATTACTCGGTCAATCATTAACCGCGCAGTTCGAAGATGATGTCGAATTCATGTATCACACCATTCCCTTCGTAGATGATGAAGAGAAAGCATTAGCTGCCGTAGCCAGAATTAATCAGACGGCTATTCGTGATGGTGTGCCACCTCTTGTCTTCGAAACCATTGTTCGTCCCGAGATTCGCAAAATTATTCTTAAGTCAGAAGCGATCTTGCTCGATTTTTTCCACACCTACATTGGTCCGCTGGAAAAAGAATTAGGCGTAAGAAGCTCTTTTAGTGTAGGCAAATCTCATTCGACGGACGATATGCAGGCCTACGATACGCGCATGAGTGCGGTCAACTTTGCCCTCAATAATGATGATGGCGCAACGACTAAGCAGTATGACCAAGCGGATATTATTCTTGTCGGCCCTTCTCGCTGTGGTAAAACGCCCACATCGCTTTATTTAGCGATGCAATTTGGCATTTTCGCCGCTAACTACCCTTTTACTGACGAGGACTTACCGAATATTAAGTTAAACGACGGGTTAGCCAAGAACAAACATAAACTTTACGGCTTAAGCATTGATCCGATGCGGCTGCATGAAATTCGCACAGGTCGCCGCCCAGATAGTAAATACTCATCGTTCCAACAATGTATGTTTGAAACTCGTGAAGTCGAAGCGCTTTATAGAAAAGACAAGATACCATTCATCAACACTACGTCTCGCTCTGTCGAAGAATTAGCAGTAAAGATCATGAATGATACTGGGATCGAAAGAAGGATTTTTTAATTTAATTAGTCATCCCGCGGTTAAACCGCGGGATCCAGTAGACAGCTATTTCTTTTACTAAACTTCTTCCACCACCAGCGCCATTCTCTGCCCGATTGGGACCTTGTTATTGGGAAAAACGATAGCTTCGCCGTCATTTTCAACAATGTAAGGCTCCTCAGGGTCGCTAAGTAGCTCAAAGCCTTTATCAAAGCTGCTGAAGTTTGCTAAACCATCGTCCACATTCAGGTGGGAATCATCGCTAACTCGGAGTAGCTCTCGTTTAACCTTGAACAGCCTCTGCCCATTCGCTTTATAACGCGAAGTATGGTCATAGTTATATGTAGACTCCACAAGTCGGCGCAATGTCTTTTCCGCGTCAGCGAAATCTTCTCGGTTGTTCTCACCGAAAGGCTTCACCTTCCCTAGCTCTACAGTGATACTGTCGGCCTTGAAATTGTGACTCGAGTGATACGAGAAGACTGTACTGGGCTTATGGTAAAGCAAGATGGTGTTTACACCACAGTCCTGCATCACATTAAGTTGCGCAGGGTTATGTTCACGACTATCGAGATAGGGATAAATCGCAAACTTTTCATACTTCGATGCTCGAATTGCCGTGTGCAGGTCATAGTGAGTACGCGTGTCATTAGCACAGCTTTGTGCAAAGAAGTCGTTTATCGCTTGTTCTAAGCGCTTAGCACGTTCAACTTCACAGATCTCGTCACGGCGCTCCCAGTACTTTTTCCATTCGCCATTAAACATGCGGTTAAGGTTAAAATCGATAAAACGATTTTCCTTGAGCATCGCTTGCGGATGACCAATCATCACTAACAAGTGGCACCTTAATTGAAGCTTGCTATTCAGTAGGTCATGAACCATGTCAGAAACGATTTCCATTGGAGCAGTTTCATTGCCATGCACACCTGCTGAAAGCGCTAAATACTGCTGAGATTCATGTTTTGGTTTGAACTCAATAATGCCGACGTCGTGAAAAGTCACCACAAAGTCTTCAAGTGATATAGAGAAAGGCTGATGCCCTTCTAAATGTTCACGCACAAAATCTAATAAGTTGAAGGTTTTGCAAAATTCACTAGTATTCATGTCTTTATATATCTTATTTATCAATTAATCTTGGTTATTTTCAAAAGGAGGAACTAACAACTGCGGATCAAGACGCGAACTGTACCAGTTTATACGCCAGTCTAAATGCGGCCCTGTGGCACGCCCTGTTTCACCAATGGTTGCAATTTTATCGCCCTGCTTCACTTTTTGGCCGTTCTCAACATCTATAGAGTTAAGGTGAATAAATGTAGAAGACACGCCATAACCATGATCAATGATCAGAGTACCGCCGGAATAAAACATATTATCGTAGGCTAAGCGAACCGTACCATCCGCCGGAGCGACGACCTCGGTTCCTGTCGGTGCAGCGACATCAACGCCATAATGAGGACGTTTCGGTTCACCATTCAATACGCGTTGACTACCATAGAAACCGCTTAGGCGTCCTTTTGCTGGCCAGATGAAATCCTGCATAAAAAACTCATCTTTGCTGCTATTACTCCGAGCTTTCGACACTAAAGCACCTTCTTTACGAATTCGCTTTAATATTTCAGGTTTCATTGGGTTAACTTTTGAAGGCGGTAACCCGTCGATGCGTTCGATATTATAATCGCGTTTACGCACCAGCAGTTTTTGCACTTCTTTTTGTTTGCCATTCTGCACAGTTAAAGTTGCGATTTCTGGCATGTCTCGATGAAAACCAAATACAAAATGCCCCTGAGGAGTTAACTCAAGTTCTTTATCTTCAAAAGTTACTGTAGAACCTTTAACAGCTTGCCCAACGACTAACCCGCCTTGAGTTAAATCGCCTTTGAGTGATAATAATAATGGTTCTTTTGCATACAGTGAGAGGCTTAAGAAGCTAAGGGATAATAAGCTAAGTACTTTATGAAGCAGTACTTTATGAAACAGTACTTTATAGAACTTTACTTTACACATTCACAAACCTTCCTGTTAACTAAGACTGATGACCGATACCGATTGGATCTTCGTCGTCATCTTCATCTTGTAATTCAACCTGCTCAATTTGATCAAAGCGGCGAGTAATCTTATCCGCCGTAGTATCAATATCTTTAGCACTTTTGGTTAAGCGATCGATATGGGTATTGAGCTTGCCCCAGCGATCTTTAAAGCGACCAAATTCAACCGACAACTTGCCTAAGTGCTCTTGAATAATGTGTACTTGTTTACGAGTCGCTTCGTCTTTCAAGACAGCACTGGCTGTAGTTAATAAAGCCATCATCGTCGTTGGCGATACCATCCAAACCTTATTCTGCTGTGCAAACTCGACTAATTCTGGATGATGCGCATGAATCTCTGCAAAAACAGCTTCAGCTGGAATAAACATCACTGCACCCGTAGCCGTTTCACCATCAATGATGTATTTACTAGCGATATCTTTAACGTGCTTCTTAATGTCTTGAACAAACGCTCGGTGCGACGCGTCACGTTCAGGTTTAGACAATTCCACATCGACCATCTTTTGATAATTTTCAAGCGGAAACTTAGCATCAACACCAATAACACCCGTTGGTTCAGGCAAAAACAATGCACAATCAACAATTTTGCCGTTGTTAAACGTGTACTGAAATTTGTAGTGACTCGTCGGCATCACGTTCGACACCAACGACTCAAGCTGAACTTCGCCAAAAGCGCCACGCGAACGTTTGTCTGACAATATTTCTTGTAGACTCACTACGTTGCTCGATAGTTCCGTGATTTTCTTCTGCGCATCGTCGATCAAGGCCAAACGTTTTAAAACGTCTTGGAAGGTCTTAGTGGTCTTTTCAAAACCATCCGCCAGACGCTTTTCGACCTGCCCGCTGATTTCTTTTAAACGCTCGTCGGTTGCTTTGGTTAGTCCCGACATATTCTTTTCGATGTTTTCGCCTTGAGTTTTAAGGCTAATGGTTAACTCTTCTCTAACGTCTTTAATGCCTCGTCTAAACTGCTCGTGTAACTGGGCTTGAGATTCTTTCTGATTAACTTCAATCTGTTCTTTCAGTTTAAAAATATCTTTTTGTAAATTATCTTTAAAGCCCGAAAGGTCTTTCTGCAACTGACTCTGGAAAGCCTGAAAAGACTCGCCAAGTTTGATCTGATTACCTTGCAGCTTCTCGATGAAGTTCTCAGACGAGCGCTGACTTTGCTCCGCCATACGATGCAAATCGGCTTTAGCGTAATCAAACGCCATGGCCTGCTTCTGTTCAAGACCTTTTACCGCCTCAGAAGCACCTGACTGCGACTCAGCAATCGCCTTGATGGTTTTGCTTTGCCCGATCACAACGAACAGCAATATGATGGCGATCAATCCAATCACGGCCAAAATAATGACCAGAGGCAGGTTTTGAGAAAGAAATGTGGTGAAATCCATTAAAGTTATCGTTAATCACTAATAACGCTAGTTTAGCAAACTCTATTCAAAAAAGCAGAGTCATTTCGCTGCTTAAAATTCATACAAAACTCCCAATAAAACAATAATATAGGAAAAATCTACCGATTAATAAGAAGTTTAAATCACCCTAATTTGACCTACCTGGTCAGACCTTGCTATTTTGAATGAACAACAATTTAACTACCCAATTGGTGATTTTAAGGACTCGTTGACATTAAATTCATCAAAAAATCACTAATCTCTATACATCAGCCCATTCATATTGATGTATTCACTCATCATAATTTATGTCTCTAATCCTCAGAGATCAGGAGCAATTAATGAAAACAGCAGCATACGCAGCAGAATCAGCAACCGCAGACCTAACGCCACTCGACATCGAGCGTCGCGAGGTTAAAGCTGATGATGTACAGATTGATATTGAATATTGTGGTGTTTGCCACAGCGATATCCATACCGCCCACAATGATTGGGGCGGCACCGTTTATCCAGTTGTACCAGGCCATGAAATCGTTGGGCGCGTCACAAAAGTCGGCTCAAACGTTTCTAACTTTAAAGAAGGACAACTCGTCGGCGTCGGCTGTATGGTCGATTCTTGCCAGTCGTGCAGTGCTTGCGACGATGATCTAGAACAATACTGTGAAAATGGCGTCATCATGACTTACGGCAGTGATGACCCGATTTCTGGCGGTCGCACTCACGGCGGTTATTCCAATGACATTGTGGTTGATCAAAAATTTGTTTTAAACGTTTCTGAAAAACTCGATACCAAAGCCGTAGCGCCACTGTTATGCGCGGGTATCACCACTTACTCTCCTCTTCGGCAGTGGAACGTCAAAAAAGGCGACAAAGTTGGCGTTGTCGGTTTAGGTGGACTGGGCCACATGGGCGTAAAGCTTGCAAGTGCCATGGGCGCTGAGGTGGTTATGATTACAACGTCACCAGAAAAAGGGTCCGATGCGAAGCGCCTTGGTGCTAGTGAAGTTCTAGTCTCTAAAGACGAAGACGCAATGAAGCAACAAATGGGCACCTTTGACTTCATTCTTAATACGGTTCCGGTATCACACGATTTAAACCCATACGTCGGACTATTAAAGCGTGATGCAACCATGGTTCTCGTGGGTGCTCTTAACCCGCTACCAGACTTGCATGGCGGTGGTTTAATTTTAGGGCGTAAACGTATCGCTGGTTCGTTAATTGGTGGTATCGCAGAAACCCAAGAAATGCTCGACTTTTGTGCGGAACACGACATTGTGTCTGATGTCGAAATGATCGACATGCAAGACATTAATACGGCTTATAAGCGCGTCATGGACTCAGACGTGAAGTACCGTTTTGTTATTGATATGAAGTCCCTACAAGCTTAAGGAGAACACATTATGAAACAACCTAATGAAATAGCCTACAAAACAAAAGCGACAGCCACAGGCGGTCGCGTTGGTACCGCAAAGTCGGAAGACGGTAAGTTAGAAGTGAATTTATCAACACCAAAAGAACTCGGCGGTAACGGTGGCGATGGAACGAATCCTGAACAAATGTTTGCCGCGGGTTACTCAGCCTGCTTTATCGGAGCGATGCAACACGTTGCATCTCAGGGCAAGATAGATTTACCTGAAGATACTTCCGTTACAGGCGAGGTTGGTATCGGTCCAACTGATGGTGGATTTGCCATCGACGTCGAACTTCAAGTCTCTATACCTGGTATGGATAAAGCTGACGCAGAAAGCTTAGTCGATAAAGCGCACCAAGTCTGCCCTTACTCAAACGCCACTCGTGGTGGTGTGGATGTGAGACTAAAGGTCGTTTAGTAAATAATTCGTACAGCTGAGATACAAAAGCACGGCAAATGCCGTGTTTTTTTCTTATTGATTAATGCTATTTTACTGACAACAGCTCGGCTAATCTTCACTAGGATTTTTGAAACCAAATCGCTCTCCCTCTTCCCAAGCTTTACGGTCATTTCCTTCATTCGAAATCCCTCCTGACTCTTTAAACATCTGAGCCAAGTGCATACAGTTCCACGTCATAATGGTCGTATTCCGTTGAGTAAAGTCATTATCAAAACCAACACGCTCGCCCTCTTCTTTTTTGTCACCGTATGAGGGACCTGGGCCAGCTTCGCCAATCCAGCCACAATCCGCTTGTGGTGGTGTTGTATATCCTAAATGATTTAGAGCATAGCCGATGCTCATGGCAGTGTGTTTTATGCCGTCTTCGTTGCCCGTAATAACACAACCGCCTACCTTGCCATAGTAAATCGATTGCCCCTTCTCATTTAGCAGACCAGACATCGCATACAAACGCTCGATGAGTATTCGGCATATAGAACTTTCTTCTCCAAGCCAAAGAGGAGTTCCTACGATAAGTATATTAGCATCTTTAACTTTTTCCCAAATTTCAGGCCACTCATCACGCTCCCAACCATGCTCTGTCATATCAGGATATACACCCGGAGGAACGTTATGCTCAGCAAGGTGAAGATGCTCCACCAAAACACCCTTACTTTTCATGATTTCAGCAGAAGCACTAAGCAGTAATCGAGTGTGACTATCGTCTGCATTTTTCTTCAATGACGTATTGATAAACAGCGCTTTAAGACCTGAAAACTTTGCCATGTGCAATCTCCTTGAAAATCTAATTGGGACAAGTAAAACTCTTAAATCAGTCACTTTCGGAAGGACTACATATCGTGAGCTTTAACTAGAGTAATCTAAATAGATATAAATAGAAAACAAGAGAGCAGATAAGGCTACTTTGCTAGCGTCGTGAGAACACATCAACTTTACACAGGCACAACGAAAAAAGGCTTCCAATTTCTTGGAAGCCTTTTCGAATAATGCCGCGGTGTGACCGTCACGGATGGCAGGAAGCCCAGAATTGCACGACTATAGGGATGTAGGAGTTAGAGCAATGCAGGAGCAATTGCCGAAGGAGCAAATTCTGGCGAAGGATTACTGCTTCACTTCGCTCCTTGCCCTGCGGGTAATCGCCAGCGATGCCTCAGATATACAAAGCACTCGGTGCTTTGTCGAACTCCACCTGTGACCGTAGGAAATGCCTACGGTGCATTCGTAGGCTCTTGAGCAAACTTTTACGTAGACAATAAAAAACCCCGCCGTAGCGAGGTTTTGAATAATGGCGCGCGTGGAAGGATTCGAACCTCCGACCGCCTGGTTCGTAGCCAGGTACTCTATCCAACTGAGCTACACGCGCGATGTGGGGCGTATTATGCCACCCGTTTTTTAGAAGTCAACGAACTTTTTAAATAATTTCTTAAAAGCTTTTGTCTTCTTTTCGAAACGTTAAAAGCGTTTAAAAATCAATCACTTTTAAGTTTCTCCGTCATTACTTACTACTAAAGTAAATAATGGCGGTGAGGGAGGGATTCGAACCCTCGATACCGGATTAGGGTATACTCCCTTAGCAGGGGAGCGCCTTCAGCCGCTCGGCCACCTCACCGTTGACGCGGACGGAATGTTACCTTATTCAGGATAAAATGCAACACTCCAATCCAACTTTTTTTTAATAATTATAGTCGTCGTCTGAATTATTACCTGGTTGATTTGGTTGGTAATTCTCCATTTGCTTCTCATGCTGGATACGCAAATAGATTTCTTCACGGTGAACAGCGACTTCTTTCGGTGCATTGATACCAATTCGAACCTGGTTTCCCTTAACACCTAATACAGTTACGGTGATCTCATCACCAATCATCAGCGTTTCGCCGACACGTCTTGTCAAAATTAACATTCCAATCTCCTCTATCCTAGAGAGCTTATATGGCTAAATCCAAGCCGCTCTCAACTATCTACAAAACTACAAAAATCGAATATCTAATGTAAAGAAAGCCGACACTAACGCCGGAAGTCGCGAATTCTATCAATAAAACGGCTTCAAGACTATACTTTTGCGAGTCCGGTCACAAAAATACTTTCTGTTACAAGAATACCCTGTTCAAATTCAAATGTATATCGAGCTTTCTTAAGAAAGTTTCTCTAATATCCAAGGCTTTACCGAGTCGAGTGCAGCTGGAAGTGCCGCAGCATCTTTACCACCCGCCTGAGCCATATCTGGGCGCCCGCCGCCCTTTCCACCGACCTGCTCCGCAACCATTTTGATAAGGTCACCAGCTTTAACTTTCGATGTTAGATCTTTGCTCACTCCTGCGATTAAACTGACTTTATCTTCAGCAGCAATACCTAACACAACGATGCTTGAACCCAGTTTGTTCTTTAGCTGATCCTGCATATCACGCAGTGCTTTTGGTTCTACACCTTCAAGCTTCGAGACTAATAACTTCACACCATTAATGTCTTCAGCGTTTGATGCCAAGTCACTGCCTTGGCTTGACGCTAATTTACTTTGAAGTTGCTGGATTTGCTTTTCTAACTGTTTGGATTTATCGATTAACTGCTCTACTTTTTCAACAGACTGCGCAGGATCGCTTTTAAGTAACTTTCCGAGATGATGCAACTTACCTTCCGATTGCTGCATCCAACTCACAGCACGCTCGCCTGTCACCGCTTCAATACGGCGAACTCCAGCAGCAATACCCGTTTCAGAAACAATCTTGAAAGGACCAATATCACCCGTACGTTTGACGTGAGTACCACCACAAAGTTCGACTGAAAACGGTGACATGGTAAGAACACGAACTTCATCACCATACTTCTCACCAAACAGCGCCATTGCGCCGTGCTCTTTTGCGTCATCCATCGACATTACCGCTGATTCGACAGGATGGTTCTCGAAAATCTTTTCGTTAACCATGCGCTCTACAGTTGCCAGTTCTTCACGAGAAACTGCTTCAGGGTTAGAGAAGTCAAAACGTAAACGTTCAGGATCATTCAAAGAACCCTTTTGTTGGACGTGAGTTCCTAGTACGTCACGTAAAGCCGCATGTAACAGGTGTGTTGCTGAGTGGTTGCGCATCGTACTTTGTCGCAAACCACCATCGACGTCAGCTTTAAGCTCGACATCAGTAGTCACTTCACCCTTATCGACATAACCAATATGGGCAATCGCGTCGCCGATATTTTGTGTATCTTCGACAACAAAGTTCACACCGTTACCAAACAAAGAACCTTTATCGCCTACCTGACCACCTGACTCTGCATAAAAAGGTGTTTTCTCAAGAATGACAATACCTTTATCACCCTCTTTTAAACCATCAACAGGCTCGCTATCTTTTAATAACTTAACGACTTGAACCTGCTGGCTTAAATAATCATAACCTGTGAATTCAGACTTTTCTTCGAGGGATAAAGAGTCGTTGTAATCAACCCCGAAGTTGCTTGAGGCACGAGCACGTTCACGCTGTTCTTCCATCGCCTTCCCAAAACCATCCCAGTCAATCTCTAAACCTTTTTCGCGAGCGATATCAGCAGTTAAATCTTGAGGGAAGCCATAAGTGTCGTAAAGTTTAAACACGGTTTCGCCTGATATTGTTTTATCACTAAGCTCAGCAATATCCGTATCTAAAATCTGCATACCTTTATCTAGAGTCTTGGCAAAAGCGTCTTCTTCTTTTGCTAAGACGCCTTCAATAATCGACTGTTGCTCTTTTAACGCGGGATAAGCTTCACCCATGATATCGACCAAGGCTTGTACCAATTTAGAGAAGAAGTTACCTTTCGCGCCAAGCTGGTGACCATGACGAATAGCGCGTCGAGTAATACGGCGCAACACATAACCACGTCCTTCATTGCTCGGCACAATGCCGTCTAAAATTAGGAAACAGCAAGAACGAATATGATCGGCGATAACTCGTAACGACTTATTATCTAAATCTTTTACTTTTAATAATTCAGCCGTTTGCTTGATCAAATACTGGAAGGTGTCGATTTCATAGTTGCTATGAACGCCCTGTAAAATCGCTGAAATACGCTCCAAACCCATGCCTGTGTCCACAGATGGCTTAGGCAATGACTCCATAGTGCCGTCTTTTTGACGGTTGTACTGCATGAAGACCAGGTTCCAGATCTCAATAAAGCGATCACCATCTTCTTCAGGCGTTCCCGGAGGTCCACCCCAGATATGGTCACCATGATCGTAAAAGACTTCTGAACAAGGTCCGCACGGGCCCGTATCGCCCATCGCCCAGAAGTTATCTGAAGCATAACGCTCGCCCTTATTGTCCCCTATTCGACTAATACGCTCTTCTGGGAAACCAATATCTTTCGCCCAAATATCGTAAGCCTCGTCGTCTTCAGCATAAACCGTTACCCAAAGCTTTTCTTTTGGCAAATTAAAGACTTCCGTCAATAACTCCCAGCAGTAATGTATCGCTTCTTTTTTGAAGTAATCACCAAAGCTGAAGTTACCTAACATTTCGAAAAACGTATGGTGTCGCGCTGTGTATCCAACGTTTTCTAAATCATTGTGCTTACCACCCGCACGCACACAACGCTGCGAACTAGTTGCCCGCGTATAAGAACGCTTATCAGTGCCAAGGAAGCAATCTTTAAAAGGGACCATTCCGGCGTTGGTGAATAATAAAGTCGGATCATTGGCTGGAATTAGAGGAGCGCTATCCACCTGTTTGTGACCATTCTTTTCGAAGAATTCTAAAAAGGCTTTACGTATATCATTCGTCGTCATTGTCTTAGCTGTCGTACTCACTTTAAATTAACCTTTTGCTTTACTATTCACGTTTAAATTATTGTTTAGTAAGAACTTTGAATTAAAATAATCCAAAGTCATCATCTCCTGAACCATTCTCTGAAACAGGGCCAGAAGATAGTGCATATTTGATCATATCGAAATCGAAGCCACGATACTGCAAAAACCGAGTTTGCTTAGCTCGTAATTTCATGTCAGATCTAGGTGCTTGATTGTATTTTTTCCGCCACGCCATAACAGCAACTTTGTACCAATCAATACCCATAGACTCAAAATGGAGGCTTATTGCTGAATCTTCAATGCCCTTTTGGCGTAATTCCTGACGAACTCGCAAAGGTCCATAGCCATTTTGGGAACGCTGGCGAATAAAACTTAGTGCAAAACGTTCATCGCTTTGCAGCCCTCTCTCAGCTAAACGGTCGAGGTAGGCCTCGACATCTTCACCTTCAAACTCACGAAGTTTCAGTTTATCAATAAGCTCACGCCGGGAATGTTCCCGGCGTGCTAATAAATCCATCGCGATGACTTTATAGTCGCGTGGTGGCTTTTTAAAGCCCATAAACTAATCCGCTAACTGAGGATTAAACGAGGACCAAACAAGAATTAAACCTCTTCAGGCGCTTCTTCTTCATCCGCAGGCTTAGAAGTCACAAGCAATTTATCGCGTAAGGTTCCTTCAATTTCCTTCTTAATTTCAGGATTATCTTTAAGGAACTGGATAACGTTTTGCTTACCCTGACCAATCTTGTTGCCCTGATAAGAATACCAAGCACCAGACTTCTCGACCAACTCTTGCTTCACGCCCCAATCCAGTATCTCGCCTTCTAGCGAAGTACCTTCGCCATACAAGATTTGGAATTCCGCTTGTTTAAACGGTGGCGCAACTTTGTTCTTAATCACTTTAACCCGAGTTTCGTTACCGATAATCTCGTCGCCCTGCTTGATTTGGCCAATTCGACGGATATCTAAACGAACCGAAGCGTAGAACTTCAATGCGTTACCACCCGTTGTGGTTTCTGGCGAACCGAACATCACACCGATCTTCATACGAATTTGGTTAATGAAGATACACAGCGTGTTAGAACGCTTGATGTTTGCTGTTAACTTACGCAAAGCTTGTGACATTAAACGCGCTTGAAGACCCATGTGCGAATCGCCCATTTCGCCTTCAATTTCCGCTTTTGGCGTCAAAGCAGCAACCGAATCCACCACTAGGATATCAACCGCACCAGAGCGTACCAACATATCTGTGATTTCTAGCGCTTGCTCACCAGTATCCGGCTGAGACACAATCAAGTCGTCAAGATTAACGCCTAGCTTTTCAGCATAAACTGGATCTAACGCATGCTCCGCATCGACAAACGCGGCCGTACCGCCTTCAGCCTGACAGCTTGCGATAGCCTGTAATGCTAAGGTTGTTTTACCCGATGATTCAGGACCATAGATTTCAGCAACACGGCCTTTTGGTAAACCACCTATGCCTAACGCGATGTCTAGGCCTAGAGAACCTGTCGAAATCGCCCCAACTTTGGCGACTGAACCATCACCAAGGCGCATAATAGAGCCTTTACCGAATTGACGTTCAATTTGACCTAAAGCAGCGCCGAGCGCCTTCTTTTTGTTGTCATCCATCAAAATTACCTACTGACTGTAATGTTATAAGAATTAAGAAAATTAGACCGATTATTCCACAAAAAGTCCCGAAAAGTAACCTGTGATTTCTTGATCAAAGTTAGGAAATTCACCCTAATAGCGGTAAGCTATTGATGATTGGTCATAACTGTCGATTATTTGTACAGGCAGCTCTCTTAAAGCGCGACTTTAAGCCAAACTTTCTACAAAATCACGGATACCATTAAGTAGCATTTGAGTCGCTAAAATAATCAAGATCATGCCCATCAGACGCTCTAAAGCTCGGGCACCCTTCTTGCCAATTAAGGCCATGACCTTTGGTGATGATACTAAGATCACGGTGCTCACTAACCAAGACAAGAATAAAGCCATGCTCCACTCAGCAATCTGTCCAGGCTGGTTTGAGCTCAGTAACAGTAAAACAGCGATAGTTGAGGGACCTGCAATCATTGGCATCGCCAGTGGCACAATAAAAGGTTCTTCTTCCTCAATTTCATCGCCCGGCTCACGTCTGCCCGGAAAAATCATACGCAGTGAAATGATAAACAGCAAAATACCGCCAGCGATATTGAGCGAAGACTGAGTTAAACCAAGGAAAGCTAGAATGGCGTTGCCCGCAAATAGAAAACCAAACAGAATACCCAAGGCAATCAGTAGTTCTCGCGCCATGACCTTGATTCGCCTTTTGGGCTCGACGTTAGACAGCACCGCATTAAACACCGGCACATTGCCCAATGGATCCATAATCAAAAACAGTGTTACCGCCGCCGTTGCTATATCCCCCCAATTCATAAGCTCCCCAATTACTATTTCAATGCTTGATTACCTCAATCAACCCATAGTAGTTTTAAAACATCGGTGCAGCAAGGCTTTGATTCTTAATGAAACAATTTACAAATGAAACGATACACGCTAATAATAGAGGTCTGATCACTTAACCTAGAAGAAACATGAGCGAAACCAACGTTATTAGTAGGCCGCCAATAAATTTTACCTTAAAAAAATACGCCTATGGCTTGTTTCTTATTTCTGGTGTAATCCCCTTCGTCGCTTTTGGTTTAGCCAAATCTCAGCTGTTATCGGTGGATATCGCTCCTTATATCATCCTAATGACGTTCTTTGGCCTGATTCCGCTACTCGATGCCCTGCTGGGCCGCGATAACCTCAATGCTCCTCAGGAGCTGACAAAAGATATTTCCAACCAATTCTTTTACAAGGCGCTGACGCTACTAACAGTTCCAGTCATGTTTGCAGTGCTGATTTTAGGCTTATTCCAATTTTCGAATCCTTCATTGAACTCGACGGGGCAAATCGGATGGTTAGTCGGAATTGGCGTGGTTAGCGGTGTTTTAGCGATTAATGTTGCCCATGAATTGATTCACAAAGACAGTAAGCTTGAGCGTTTTTGTGGCGGGTTACTACTAAGCTTAGTCTGCTATGGCGGCTTTAAAGTCGAGCATGTGCGCGGGCACCATGTCAACGTTTCCACTCCTGAAGATCCCTCTTCCGCTGACTACAACCAGACCTTGTATCACTTTTTACCAAGAGCTATCTGGCACAACATTACCAATGCTTGGAAACTTGAAGCGACTCGCCTCAAGCGTAAAGGCAAATCTGTCTGGAGCCTGGATAACGAGTTATTCACCTGGTATGGACTGAGCACCTTGTGGGCAGTTCTATCATTTATCGCTTTTGGCTGGTTAGGTTTAGCATTCTTCTTAGGCCAAAGCATCGTTGCCTTTGTTCTGCTAGAAATTATTAATTACGTCGAGCACTATGGTCTACGCCGAAAGAAACGTGACAATGGCAAATATGAATACGTCACACACCACCACTCTTGGAACTCTAACTTTTTCCTAACCAATATTCTATTGATTCACTTGCAGCGTCACTCGGATCATCATGCTTTCCCTAAACGTCGCTACCAAGTCTTGCGTCATCATGAGGATAGCCCGCAATTACCTGCAGGCTACGCAACCATGGTGTTATTAGCGCTCGTTCCACCATTATGGAAAAAGGTCATGAACCCAATTATTGATAAGTACTATAAGTAAGCACTTTAAATACAAATACTAAAAATAAATACGGTGTACTTACGGGCTTGTCATCCCAAATTGTGACCAGCGGGAATACCTTTAGGTAATCTGGGATCTTTGTAAGGCCTAAAACAATTTAGCGCCCATATAAATCGCCATACCAACCATCATCAAGTTTTCAGTCAAGGAGATAAAACCTAACGGCACATTATTACCACCACCGACACAAGCACATTTCAACTCGCGCTTGTCGATATACACCGCTTTAAATACAGACACAGCGCCGATAGTACCGATAAACAAAGCCACTGGCGCAGAAATCCAAGTCAATGCACCTGAAACCATCAACACACCAGCCAAGCCTTCGGCGAATGGATAAACGTAGCCATAAGGCACCCAACGCTTAGCTAACAAATCATAGTTCAAGAACATGGTGGAGAACTTTTCGACATCCTGTAACTTGAGCATCGCCAACAACACCATGGCGAAGCTCACAAACCACTCGGCTGTCTGGACGGTAAATGCATCACCAGAACTGGCAAAGCTCGCTGCTATCGCTGTTAACGCCGCCATCACAAACAACACAATCACTGGGCGATACGTTTTCTTATCCGGATCTTTAACACTCTTACCAAGGTGCCTTCTTAAGTCCTCATAACCCCCAATACGCTCATCATCAATAAACGTCTGTGGCGTAGTCTCTACCTCATGTTTCTCTTTAAAAGCATCAATTTCTTCACGGTTTTCAAGGAGATGATCTTCAACCTCAAAACCCTCACGCTGCAACAAATCCTTAGACTTTAAGCCAAAAGGACAAGTGTGTTTATCTGTCGACATGCGGTAAAGCTGCGCCGTCTTCTTATTGGTAGTGCTCATACAATCAATACTCCTTCATTCAAAAGAATTGTGCATATAACTTGATTCAAACAAGACACACACTATAAACTCTGTACCATGGTACGGAGTCAAGTATCTTTTATCAAACTCTTACTCTGTTATTTGTTTAAATTAAAGTAAAATTTAGGACTACATCATGTTAACAATTGGCAAATTAGCCAAAGAAGTGAATATCGGCGTCGAAACCGTCCGCTATTACCAGCGCAAAGGCTTAATCAAGGTTCCCACCAAAACTGAAGGCTTTAGGAAATACAGCCAAGAAGACTTACGAGGACTCAAGTTCATCAGAGAAGCACAAAAAGCAGGGTTTACTCTTAGTGAAATTAAAGAGTTATTAGCGCTCGACAGTAGCCACGATCATGAAAGAGCCCAACAACTCGCCAGCGCCAGAATTAAAGAACTCGATGATAAAATAGAAGAAATGCAACAAGCTCGCGATCGCCTAGAAAACCTATTCCACCAATGTGAAACAGGCGAGAAACATAAACCCTGCGCGATTTTGAAGGCTTTTGAGGTTTGAATTTAGCAAACCGTAAACCGCACTTATTCAGGGGGTCTTCGTTGCATCAATTAGTTTTAACAAATCCTTTTGAGATAAATTACTTGTCGAAGTACACCCTCTAGTGCACGAAATACGAAAACCACCTATAACTGGCGTAACTCTAGGCTCAACATCTTTGTCACACTCTAGACACTCTACAAGCAACTCTTCTATGTTGTACTTAGCGCTTACATTTGTGACGTAGCCTTTCCCAGCATTTTTAGAGGGGGCCACATTCGAATAGTAGTTTCCATGCGTAACTATAAACTTTTCTTCAAACTTAGAAATTGTCTCCATAAGAGTCCCTCAGATTTAATAAAAGAAAAATCTATCCAAGCATATATAGTCTTACGCGGGTACAGTAAAGTAAACGTACAGCTCCCATGGGCTGCCCCTGCGCCGTGAGGCACCATTTAAAACCTACTCGAGATGGGTCAAGACCCACTCTACTGACTCTCTTACCGTTTCTTGACGAATATCAGCTCTTGAGCCATCAAGCTGTAGCAGCTTGCATTCTAATCCTTTGTCATCGGCGTAGCCAATCCAGACTGTGCCGACGGGTTTATCTGGTGTGCCGCCGTCGGGGCCTGCGATACCACTTACGGATATGGCGACTCGATTGTTACCGCCTGCTTTTTTATGTGCGGACGATTTCTTATAAGCACCGTCCGCCATCGCTTCGACTACTTGCTGCGAAACGGCACCATGTTGCTCGATAAGCTTTATCGGAACATCTAACATTTCGTGCTTAGCTCCATTGGTATAAGTGACGAAACCGCGATCAAACCATTGTGAACTGCCGGGCAATTCGGTACAGGAAGCGGCAATTAGCCCACCCGTGCAGGATTCAGCTGTGACCAGCATTAAGTTCTTTTTAATTAATAGGTTAGAGAGTTCTTTTAATAAGCTTTCTAAGTCAGAAGAATCTACTTCTTTTTGTAAATCGGGCAATCTTCATCTACCTCTTTTGACTCAAATCCGTTAAGCTATGGGCTATAAATTTGTAGCCGACGCTAGCCAATATTAGAACTAAGAATAGGTGCTTACCGTCACTAACGCAACCTAAGAACGAATCACTCAAGCATGTCTAAAGCTGAAATTATTAACGACGAAGCATTGCAGCACCACACTCCGATGATGCGCCAATACTGGCGTTTAAAGCAGGATCATAAGGATTACCTACTGTTTTATCGCATGGGTGACTTTTATGAGTTGTTTTATGACGATGCAAAGCGTGCGGCTGAGTTACTGGACATTACGCTCACTAAGCGCGGTTCCTCTGCTGGCGAGCCAATTCCAATGGCAGGTGTACCTTTTCATGCGGTTGACTCTTACCTGGCTAGAATCGTTAAACTGGGCGAATCCGTCGCTATTTGCGAGCAAATCGGTGATCCTGCGACCAGCAAAGGCCCTGTCGAGCGTAAAGTGGTTCGAATCGTTACGCCGGGAACGCTGTATGACGAAAACCTGTTAGACGCCCTTTCAGAAAATATTCTGGCTGCCGTTTATAAAAAGCATCACCAGTATGGTCTCGCCTGCTTAGATATGGCGAGCGGTCGCTTCTGGCTTTCAGAGTTCGATAGTGAGTTAGCGATTCAGGCAGAGCTTCACCGCGTTAAGCCCGCCGAGCTATTACTCGCCGACAACCAGCAGGATTTAAGCCAATTCGTTAAAAGTTCGGTTCAATGGCAGCCTGACTGGGAGTTTGATTACGAACAGAATCTCGATAAATTACTCAATCATTTTAAAGTTAAAAGTCTTTCTTCTTTTGGTTGTGAAGATTACCGCTTAGCGGTGTCGACTGCTGGTGTGGTTCTGGAATACGCCAAAAAGACTCAGCTTAATGCCCTGCCCCATATTCGTATGCTGCAGCGACTTTCCGATACGGATCATTTAGTACTCGACCCTGCGACACGCAAAAACCTAGAGCTCACTGAAAACATTCAAGGCCAGTCGCATAATACCCTGTTTGAAGTCATGAACAGCACACAAACGGTCATGGGCGGTCGTTTATTGAAACGCTGGTTGCACAGTCCGCTGAGCAAGAAAACCTCCGTTAAAGAACGTTTAGAAGCAGTTTCCGCACTAAAGAATGATTTAGTCTACAGCGATCTTCAGTCTCATCTTACAGAGATTGCCGATATCGAGCGTATTGTTACTCGATTAGCGCTTGGCAGCGCAAGCCCTCGTGATTTAAAACGTTTAGAGCAAGGCTTGCGTAAGTCTGACGAGATTAAAAGCTATTTATCATCCCACCAGGTTCAGTTGCCTCTGCTCGAATCGATTAAGCCATTACCAAGCGTTCAAGAATTGTTAGAGCGTGCCATTATCGAGCAACCGCCAATGGTCATTCGCGATGGTGGTGTTATCGCTGAAGGCTATCATGCTGAACTTGATGAACTACGGAATCTCGCCAACGATGCCAGCGACTTTATGTTGCAACTTGAACAGCGCGAAAAAGAGCGCTCTGGGATCAATACGCTTAAAGTCGGCTACAACCGAGTTCATGGTTTTTATATTGAGATTTCGCGTGCTCAAAGCGACTTAGCGCCAGCCGAATATGTGCGTCGCCAGACGCTAAAAAATGCTGAGCGCTTTATTACGCCGGAGCTAAAAGAGTACGAAGAAAAGGTATTGAGCAGCAAAACCCGTGCTTTAACACTTGAAAAGCGACTGTACGATGAACTAGTACAACAGCTACAAGAACATGTCGCCGATATCCAGTCGACAGCAGCAGCTATCGCAGAGCTTGATGTCTTCGCTTGCTTCGCTGAACGCGCAGAAAACCTCAACTTATCACGGCCACAATTTAGCGATAATGCAGGAATCAGTATTACTGCCGGGCGCCATCCTGTGGTCGAGTATCACAGTAAAGAGCCTTTTATACCAAACGATTTAGAGCTTTCGCCAAATCGACGTTCATTGATTATTACTGGCCCGAACATGGGCGGTAAATCGACCTATATGCGCCAGGCTGCGTTGATCACTTTGTTGGCATACACCGGCTCTTATGTTCCAGCAGAAAACGCCACCATCGGCCCTATTGATCGGATCTTTACTCGAATCGGTGCATCCGATGATTTGGCCAGCGGTCGTTCAACCTTTATGGTCGAAATGTCCGAAACGGCTAATATCCTTAACAATGCCACTGCTAACAGCCTCGTATTGCTCGACGAAATTGGTCGTGGCACCAGCACCTTCGATGGTCTTGCCCTCGCCTCGGCAACCATGCGCTATATCCATGAAAAGCTTAATTCTTTGACGTTGTTCGCGACTCACTACTTCGAGCTAACGCAACAAATCCAAGAATGGCAAGACTGCGCTAACGTCCACTTTGGCGCCAGCGAGTACGAGTCTGAACAGACTGGCTCAACAAAGCTGGTGTTCTCGCACCAGGTCGCCGAAGGGCCAGCGAACCAAAGTTATGGTATTCAAGTGGCGCAACTAGCGGGCTTACCTAAAGCCGTTATTCAGAATGCCAAAGCCTTGTTGAGTTATTTTGAGCAAAACGGCACACATGAAGATCAAGCCGATGAAGTCATGCCACAACTGGATTTGTTAGAAGAAACAGTCAACGATACACCAGCATCAAATGAAGCATTGGAGCTGTTAGAAAGCATCGCCCCGGACGATTTATCGCCCCGCGAAGCGCTGGAACTATTGTATAAGTTAAAAGAATCGCTAAAATAACGCTGCTACTGGCGATTGTTTGATCGTGACCAGAAAAAAATTGCAATTTAGGAGACATTCATGGCGTTCGTAGTTACTGAAAACTGCATCAAATGTAAATACACTGACTGCGTTGAAGTTTGTCCTGTGGACTGCTTTTACGAAGGGCCCAACTTTCTGGTGATTAACCCTGACGAGTGTATTGATTGCGCATTATGCGAACCAGAATGCCCCGCCGAAGCCATCTTCGAGGAAGATGAAATTCCAGAAGGTATGGAGCACTTTATCGAGCTTAACGAAGAGCTTTCTGAAGAGTGGCCGAATATTACCGAACAGAAAGATCCCCTACCGGACGCCGCTGAGTGGGATGGTAAAGAAGGAAAGTTTGAGTTATTAGAAAAGTAAGCAGATTTTGTCATCCCGCGGTTTAACCGCGGGATCCAGCGCCTATCCTCAGCACAGTCTAAAGCTCTACATTTCCGACCGTATACTCTTGATCTTCCTTGTCTAACCTTAGTGAAATAGTTTTTTTCTGCTCTTGTTCTGTGCCATATTTCGTATAGATATCGATATATAGCGTTACTTTTCCCGATAGCTCAGGTGAATTATTTCCAAAATAATGCACCATTATCTTATAGGTACCTTTTTGTGCATTTCTTATTAGGTACTCTTCTGGACCATAACCAGATGTATAATCTTCATGAAATAAACCTCCAAGCTGGGATAAATCGTTGCCATAATCAACCTGCTCGCCACTGGGCTCTACAACCCAAAGATCGATATCGGTAAGATCCGTGTCCCAACTAGACACAACTCGAATATCCACAGGAAGCTTACTTATAAACCTTTTATCAATAAAGTTTAAGTTTAAATCTTCAACATCAGTACCCGAAATAATTTTGTTAAGCTCCATAAGGCTAGTCACCTGGATGCCTTCAAACCTATCCCAAGGACGAATAACAACCTCATAAAGGTATTCAATAGCCTGCTGTAAGTCCTCATTATTATTAGTTAGTTTACTCCTTTCCACTAAGGCTAGAGCTAAGTCTCTATAAGACTGAGGTTCTTCTGGTCTAAGCAAGAGTACTTTTTGATAGGTTTCTATCGCCAGCTCAATATAACCAAATTGTTTCAAGCGCATTGCCATTGTTCTTAACATGCGGCTATCTTGGAGCTTTAATTCGCTTATATTCGATAACACCTGTAACCCCTGTTCATCGTTATCCCTGCTGAAAAGCCAAGCAGCAACATCGAAGTAAAATGCAGGAGAATTAGCATTTTTAGATTTAAGCTTATAGTACTCCTCTAAAATACCCTCTTTAGGTGCTTTCTCTAAAGCTTGAAGATAATCAGCATTAGGCTGCCATTCAGGGATGGTAATACTGCTTTTATTAAGACTAAAGTCAGGGCTAAAATCAGAAGATATCCTACTGCCTGTAACTACAATTCTTTCACCCTCAACATCATCAGAAGTTTCAGCTGGGCTAGGCCTAGAAACACTCTCAGACTGTATCTCGGTCTTTTTGTCCGCTTTTATTTTTCGCAAAGGATATTGAGTATTCCACCATAATTTACGATCACTCCACAACTTGACGATTTTTTCTAAGTGCCGTTCTGAAGAGAGCGATTCTGATTGCCTTTTCTTTATTTCCGACAGGTAACTTCTCCGCATTTCTGGCAATGTTGCTGGAGGAGTTATTTCATGCTCTAAATACTGTTCAAGGTTTTCAAGAACGATTAGCGAGGTAAGATCAGTCACTAAACTAAAGGACTGACTTAGCTCTATAATCTTAGCTTTATTGTTAGTCTTATCTATGAGTAATTGATCGATTTTATGTTGAGCCCAAATTTTTTGTGCAACATCTCCGCTTCTGGTATCCGACTTTGAAACTGTAATGATTTTTCTATCGGCTAATTTATTATTTCGTTCGAATAAGAGTTCTAGAGTTGCTTGGTTAGATTTAAGGATACCGGTAACTTCAACTAGGTTATTAGAAGAACTATAGTTTCTTGAAAGTTCAGAAACCTTTCCATCCAACACATTTATCTTAGCAAAAATTGTTTTCTCACTACCAATCGAGCCTAGGATTTTACCTATACCCTCTTCATTCTCAAGGTGGAAGTATTCTCCACCATTAAGTTCTGCTATTTTTTGGCTATATATCTCATCACTGACTTGGCCGCTAGTGATAATGTAGGTGGGGTTCTCAAGATTCGGAATTTTTCGTTCTCCAAAAGTATGTTGGCTATCACTAAATATAAAGGTTGCGGTTTTACCAAGGCGTGGTATCGCGCTATTAGTTCTTGATATTCTCGATAAATTAGTTCCACCATCATATTGAACAGCACTTAAAGTATGAATTAAATCATGGGTAACGTCACCTATAGCAAACTCTCTGTAAAACTCTAGATCGTTTCTCAGCAAATAGAGATTTACTTTCTCAACGCTTAACTTCTTAAGGATAGCTTTTAAAAGTTTAAGCTCTAAGGAGTGATCGGCTAGCCTCCTAGAGTGGGAAGCATCCCAAACTAAGTCAATTTCAGATAACTTGAGTTGGCTAGGACTTTTAGGGACTTTTAATTCATTTAAATAAGCAAAGTAACTTTTACTAGCCTGAGGCGATGACACTAAGCTAGATTTTGCACTTAAGTAAGGTACTTTCAACCATAAATTTTCTTTTATTTGAAGGTTTTCAGCAGCAAATTTTGCTTTATAGCCACTTGACCATTCTCTAAAGCTGTTATCAGGTAGGTGACTACTCAACATTATAGGTTTTTGTGACGTATCTGACACATCAATTTCAAGACTAAACGTTGAAATATTCACTCCATGGATAAAAGGCAAGCTATAATAATTGCTACTCCCATCTCGCGAGAGTCTAGTGAAATATCTTAGTTTGACTGTTCTTGCTGAATTTGGATTAACCGGAAAAACTCTAGTTCTAAAAATATTCCCAGAAACTTTCTCGACTAAGCCTGGGTCTATGTTTTCCCTAACAATTTTCTCATAAGTTACTCGACCTTTATCCTTATCAACAATGACACCATCAACCATAACTCCATTGACATCAAGTGAGTAGCCGTCAACGGTGGAGTTTCTTGGTAGTGGAAATAAAAAGTCAACCGCAGCAGCAGCTTCGTTAGGATTTCTGAAAGACAATTCCAGTTCCGTTCTAGCAACACCATTATAAATTTCAGCATTAATACTCAAAGAGTCAACAAGAATGTTTTTCTTTAGATCAGTGGAAGAGACAAGCCTTAAAGACTCTTCACTCTTTGGAGTAGCAGCAGCTATTTCATCAGCAGCAAATGTGTTAAGAGAAAAGGCTAGGAAACAAAAGAAGCAGTAAACTTTCAACGACATTGTTATATTATTCATAATTATCCATTTATAGAGTTGTTATTGTACTAACGCTAATTTTAAGCTAAAGGATTACTTTATTAAGCTATTCCTAGCTTAATGTGAGATTTATAAAAGTAAATGCTTTTAAGGCCCCACTGCACAATCAGCTTTTGGAATCAATAAGGATAAAAGTGCTGCTGCTATAACAAACACCGTAGAAATCACTAAACACATAGCAAGACCGTAGGCCTGATACACCCAGCCTGACAAGACTGTGCCAATCAAACGTCCCATGGCGTTGGCCATATAATAAAAGCCTACATCAAGCGAAACACCATCATCGGAGGCCATTTGTACGATTAAGAAGCTGTGCAAGGACGAGTTGATGGCGAATATCACTCCAAACATGAGTAAGCCGGCTAATAAAGCAATTTGCGGTGATACATTAAAATATAACGCTGATGCGATTAATGCAGGGATTACAGCAAGAAGAAGTGCCCATGAAAAAGCAGTCGTGCCTGTTGGAGCTTGGCCTGTTTTTCTACCTGTAATTTTAGGAGCCAATGTTTGGACAACGCCATAGCCGATGACCCATAAGGCAAGAAATGCACCGACAAAGGTATGCGGCCAGTTGAATTGACTCGATAAATACACGGGTAAAGCAACGACGAACCAAACGTCACGAGCACCGAACAAAAACATTCGTGCTGCCGATAAATAGTTAATCGCCGCGCTCTTTGAGAATATTTGCGAAAACTTTGGTTTGGCTTTGCTGCGTCCTAAGTCCTGTTTAAGCTTTAGTAGGCTGAATATCCATACAGCGACTAACATTATCGCCATAAATAGTATGGCTCCCTGAAAACCCAGCAACGCTAATAACAAACCGCCCATAAAGAACCCAACACCTTTCAAGGTGTTTTTGGAGCCCGTCAATAGCGCGACCCATCGATAAAGCTTGCTGTCTTCTCCTTTTGAGACTAAGCCCTTAATCGCACTTTTTGCACTCATTTTGTTGAGGTCTTTAGCGATTCCCGATACCGCCTGCGCGCTCATTACTAGCGGCACGGTTAACAATGCCGCGGGCACTAACAACAGCCCTAGCGCTAAAATTTGCAAAAAGAGACCAATATTCATGGTTTTATTGAGGCCTAAGCGAGCACCTAACCAGCCACCAACTAAATTGGTCACTACCCCAAAGAACTCATAGAACAAAAACAACATGGCGATTTGCAGAGGACTGTAACCCAGCTGGTGGAAGTGCAAAACCACCAACATTCTTAAGGCGCCATCCGTTAGCGTGAATGCCCAATAGTTAGCCGTTACAACCATATACTGACGGACTTCTGGGGACAAATTACGCAATAGCCCCTGTAAAACAGTCATGATATATCTCTCACAACAAGTCCCTCACAACAAGTCCCTCACAACAAGTCCCTCACAACAAGTCCCTCACAACAAGTCCCTCACAAAAAAGTCCCTCATAGCAAAGCCCACATAACTGCTCTCTCTTAGATAAGCCCATCTAATTTAGTCTATACCTTGATCAATAACCATTTGCACCAGCTCAGCAGTACGATTGGCATAACCCCATTCGTTGTCGTACCACAAATACAGCTTAACTTGGGTATCATTAACCACCATGGTTGATAAAGCATCGACAATAGTAGATCTCGGATCGGTTTTGTAATCAATCGATACCAGTGGGCGCTCTTCGTAGCCGAGAATATCTTTTAGCTCGCCTTCCGAAGCTGCTTTAAATAAAGCGTTAACCTCTTCAACCGTCGTTTCTTTCTCGACCTCAAACACACAGTCAGTAATCGAAGCATTGGCCAAAGGCACACGAACCGCATGACCATTTAACTTCCCTTTTAGCTCAGGGAAAATATTGGTAATCGCTGTCGCCGATCCCGTCGTGGTCGGAATTAAACTCATCCCACACGCTCTAGCACGACGCAGATCTTTATGCGCAGAGTCGAGAATTGTCTGTGTATTAGTGATGTCATGAATCGTCGTCATGCTGCCGTGCTTAATGCCAAGGTTCTCATGAATCACTTTAACCGCAGGCGCTAAGCAATTAGTGGTGCAAGATGCAGCTGTCACTATTGGATATTTATCTTTGTCGTATAGATCATGGTTAACGCCCATGACCACATTCAGTACACCCTCTTCTTTAACCGGCGCTGTAACCACAACTTTTTTGACACCTTGTTCAAGGTAAGCCTTCAGGGTTTCTTGAGACTTGAACTTGCCCGATGCTTCAATCACTAAGTCACAACAAGACCAGTCTGTGTCGTCTATTGAGCGACTCCGACTAAAAGAAACCTGATGCTCACCAATGATGATCTCGTCGTCGCGCCCTTCTGCCTCAAACTTCCAACGACCATGAACGGAGTCGAAGT
This sequence comes from Kangiella sp. HD9-110m-PIT-SAG07, assembly GCA_003370465.1. Lineage (GTDB taxonomy): Bacteria > Pseudomonadota > Gammaproteobacteria > Enterobacterales > Kangiellaceae > Kangiella. The sequence continues at coordinate 84,424 of QQTG01000031.1, forward strand.
TCAGCAAATGCGCAAATGTTTTAGCATCACCGGCTGGATCGTTAATATGACAAATACTGATATTATCGTTTCCATGAGCCGCTTCGAATAAGGCGCGCATCGTTAAACGGCCCATGCGGCCGAAACCATTAATACCAACTTTAATAGGCATTATTCATCTCCAATTAAAAAAGTTTTAACATGATTAATCGCAACAATTAGGGCGATCACACATAGCTGATAAATTTTGTAAATACGGCTGAATGGTGTCTTTCTGTGCATCCAGCGTTGTTTTAAGCACCTTCATCGACCATTCAGGCAAATCTTCGTTTAGCCGATAGTAAACCCACTGGCTTTGTCTGCGTGTGTTCAACACAGACATATTCTTTAGCTGAGCCAAATGTCGTGAGACTTTCGGTTGTGACTCATCAATTGCTTCAGTCAACTCACACACACAAAGTTCTTTTTCGTGCAGAATCAATAAAATGGTTTTTAACCGTGTTTCGTCACTAAGACATTTAAAAAACTGGTTGGGTTTGATCATCTTCATCTCCCTGAGTACTACTAACAACAAAATAACAACATCCGAATATACGGATAACCATATATTATATTTACTATGAAGTAAACCCTATTGATATTCAGGCTTGCTTATAAAAGTATAATTGTAACGGCTGAAACAAACTGAAAAAGCCACCAGTAACTATGTCTGGTGGCTTTTTGAATGACTTATGTTTAAAAATCAATAGATTGGGTAAATGGCTTAACACCAATTGTTTGATAAATCTCATCTGGTTTATAAATACGTTGTTCTTTAATCACTAAAGCAATCTGACGCAAATGACTAATATCTTCAAGCGGATTACCATCAACAAACACTAAATCAGCTTGCTTACCTTCAGCGATAGACCCAACATTCTCCTCGTTACCCACCACTTCGGCTGAACCAAAAGTCGCTAGCTTAAGGACATCTGCATTCGAAATACCGGCATCGGCATAAAGCTCTAATTCGCGATGCAAGGTAAAGCCTGCAATAGCATCCGTACCTGGCACAATCGGCACACCGTTCTCATGTAGCTTCTTAACCATCGCCGACATTGCTTTAATCGACTTATCGTAGTCATCACGAAGTTCTGGCGTAATGTCCATTACAGGCCTTACGTAGCCGCGCGAGACATTGATCGGGAGATGCTCGTAAACAGGTTCAATTTCAGGATCAATCACACCACCTTTACGGAACAAGCTATTAAAGGTCGATACCGTTGGGTCAACTTCAATGCCCTTCTTTGCAAGCTTAGTCACAAAGTCATTCACTTCTTTGCTATCTAAATCAAGTTCATGAGCCTTCTCACCGACAATCGAAAACCGTAAACGTTTGCGCGTATCAATATTCTTTCCTAAGAAATTAAGGAAGATCATATTAATGTGTTGAATTTCATCAAAACCCGCATCAACAGCTTCTTCCGCCGTCATGAATGCTGGAATATGACCGCTTAAACGCAGACCTTTGCTATGAACATGCTCAGCTAATGGTTTAACCCACTCAGGCTCCATAGAGCTGTAGGTTTTAATCTGGATATAACCACGCTCCGCGTACCAATCAACACCATTTTTAGCGTCCTCAAGCGAATCGACCGTTTGACCCATTTTCATGGCATAAGGGCTTTCGCGATCCATAAAGCCTGCGCGATAGACATCACCACCAATAATTTCCGCATCTTCAGCTAGTCGCTCAACAGCAACAATGTTGTCGTGAGTATTGCCCATGTCACGAACGTTGGTAACACCTGCTGGAATGTTCAATAGGCCATCAGATTTCGATAAGTGACCGTGCATATCCCACAGTCCAGGAATCAGGGTTTTGCCTTGCGCATCGACCACCGTATAGTCATCTGATGCTGTCACGGCATCTGCATCAACAATCTTCTCGATTGTTCCGTCAATAACAACAATGGACTTACCCTCGATCAACTCCCCAGCTTCGACATCTACATAATTAGCGTTAGTCACTAGGATTGGCTTGTCAGAAACATGAGTCAGTTTTTTTGATAAATCTTCTAGGTACTGGTTATCCGCTTCTTTTTGAACTTTCTGTAACTTTTCAAGATTATCACGCCCCCAACCATCAGCAATAACGCCAAACCAGCCACCGCTGTCGGAAGCAAAGAAGTTATTGTCTTCGTCATACCAACTAAAGTCTGGGGTAAAGCCTAAGCCAACCACACCGATAAGGCGAACCGTTTTCTGTTCTTCACCTTTAGTTAGTGTGACACTATCCAATTCAATTAAAGACGCCGTACCGCTGGGTAACAACTCGATGCTATTATCGTCATCTTCTAATAAAGCTTTAACAAGATAATTCGATGAAACACCAGTGCTGTCACTCGGAATATAAAATTTGCTTTGCTCAGCGCTAGCATTACCCTGCTCGTTCAAGCTTTTCCACTCTGCCTTTCCATCGCTCATGCTAAACGATTCTTTAATCGGAGCACCAAAGGCTGAAATGCCCGAGACTTCCTGACTAATCACATAACCGTCTTCACCAAGCACTATGGTTTCATCAATGTTTACGCGTCGATTGTTCCAACCCAGTTCAAGGTTTGACTTAACCACGTTGCCATCTTGTTCGACAGTGACTTTTCCCGCGGTGTCTTCTTTATTGTATATATTAAAGACCATAGGTGGCTCTACAGCGTTTTTGTCTTGGCTGCTGGAGTGCTCTTCAACTTTGGGTTTGGTACTTTGCGATGCAGCGGTTTGATTTAGTGTTTCTACTTTCGCTTTTGTTGAAGCTTCTTGTGAACTCTCTTGGTCATTTGAGTCACAGCCAGTAATCGCTAAAGATATGCTCAGCGCTATAGCGGATAAGCTTAGGTGTTTTGATGGCATAATGGTTCCCTTACGTTTTTGTTTGCCATACAGCTTATAACCACTGGTTTCAGCTGTCTAGAACTTGCTCACGAAAATAAGAACCCGGTATAGAGTCAAAAAGCCAGCCATGATCACATGGCTGGCTAGTCTTAGCTAGGTAAGGATGTTACTTGGTAATCAACTGATAGGAATCAAACTTGTTAAAAGCTTTGACCAGTTGCGTCTCTGTCTTGTCGATATTTTCAACCAAATCACAAAGCTTTTCAGCCTGTAACTCTAATTTCTCAGCACGAAGTTCCATTTTATCTTCAAGATCTTTGCCGAAGCTTTCCATGCGCTCTTCAAAGGCTTTAACCTTTTTTTCATTACCGCTCATAGCAGCCGTAACCATTTCGCCAACATTGTTCTCCATAAATTCAGTAACAGCGATTTTAATTAAGGACTCAAACTCAGCTTCAAAATCTGAGCTCTCGACATAATCAACAACGGCTTCCGGTCGTAGGTGGGTTTGGCTGATATGCTGTTTAAGTTCTGCGGAGATCGTTTCTACTTTAGCAACAAACTCTTCCGCTTTATCAGGATTATCGTGCAATAACGCGGCAGTCACACTGCCCACAGCCTCGATGGCCATAGCGCTGGCTTCCTCAGCAACACCAGAAGCTAATGGCAACAGCTCACGAACCCTTTGATTGTATTGCTCAAGCAACTCCAGCTGTTGAGACGACAAAAACTGCTTCTGCCCATCTAAAAATAACTCTGACGATGATGTAATTAATACTTTTTCCTGATCTTGCGTAGAAAAACTTAAACCGCTTTCTTTGATATCAATGTTATAGGCGAAGTCTGCATCACAGGCTAAATCGTCTGAGTGTGCTGTGGCCGTCCCCAACCCAAGGCTTAATGCTACCGCTACTGCGGCTGACTTAATAATGGTTTTCATAATGAACTCCTTAATAAAATTAAATGTGGCAAACACATACACTTAGATTAAGGATTTATGCAGAAAGGTTTAGCGAATTAATGTTCGAAAAGGCTGTTTAGGGTAACAAAATGTAAACAGCCTCCTCGAAGAAGGACTAGAAAGTCTTTTAAATCAACTAGATGCCAATATTGCTTAAATTGTTTGAAATCCGACGAATAAAGCTACTTAGCGAAGGATATTCACGCTCAAAATTGTATAACCGCTCTTGGAAACGCTCGATTAAATACTCTTCTGGGTTACCTTCAGCATCTTGCTGAAACAATTTAGACTCAACGACAAGCTCTAGTTTCGCCAGCGCCAAAGTCTCATCTTTACTGAGAGTTTCTCTAGCTTCTAGCTCTGTTAATAACTCATCGACATCACGTATTAATTTAGAGTTTTTCACATCTGTTTGGCTCATATATATTACCTTTGAAACATTTTTTTACCCATTCTATGCGATAGACACATAAAATTCATTGGTCTAATCACTATCATGGCATATAATTTCCCCTGAAAACACAACGATATATATAGAAGGACTATTATGAAAAAACTACTCATTGTTATTGTGATAGCAATTGCTATTGCTGCAGGGATTTATTTCTTTAAGGGAGGGAAAGTTAGTGGCTTGACTGGCGGTTCATTACCATCAGAAAACGCTGTGCTTGAATATGTCCCAGCTGACACCGTCTTCTTTGCCGGTAGTGTTGAACCATTAGATTTTGCTAAAACTCTAGAAATGAGCAGCAAAATGGGCTTCGACTACTCGACAATGATGGGCGCGGGTTTTGAAGACTTAAGATCAGAGCTTGGTGACGCACCAGACGCTGCTAAAGTACTTGTTAGCATTTACGGCGATTATCTTAAAGCAGTAAAAAGCAAGTCGGTTAAAGAACTAGGTTTACGTAGCGAGCTAAACATGGCGGTTTATACCGTTGGCGCACTTCCTGTAATCCGCTTAGAACTAGACGGCACTGACGCTTTCGATAACGCAATCGCAAAAATCGAAACTGAGCAAAATGTTACAGCAACAGTTAACACTGTAAACGGCGTTGAGTATCGCGAATACAGCTTAAACGATGGTACTGATGAAGTTCCAATGACTTTAGTTATTGCGACTCACGACAACCAAGCAATATTAACGGTTAATACTGACCTAGATGACGCAAAAGATTTACAACCTACACTATCTGAAAAACCTACTACTAACATCCTAAGCAGCGGCGTTCTTAATGAACTAGCTTCTGACAACGGTTATTTAGGTTACTCAATCTTCTTACTTGATAACTTAGCAATCGTAGACGGTTTAACTAAACCATCAGCGAACGCTTTCGGTAAAAATCTTGACGAAATCTTAGCGGCTTACGGCGCTGGTAACGAGATGAAAGACATCCAGACTCCAGCATGTAACACCGAACTAACAGGTTTAACTCAAAACTGGCCAGTACTTTCTGCAGGCTATACAGAGTTTGACGACAGCAATGCAAGCTACAAAATGGTCCTTAAAGGTGGTAATGCTGAGTTACTAGATACTTTAGGCAAAATGCGTGGTCACATTTCTGATAACGTTTCGAATGACGATTATGCAATGAGCTTTGGCTTCGGTCTTGATATGGACCAAATGGTTCCTGTGATTACGACTGTATGGGAAAGCTTAACTAAAGAAGACTTCATGTGTCCTCCTCTAGCTGAAATGCAAGCAAACTTGCGTCAGTCTAACCCAATGATGCTTGGCATGATGTCTGGCATGGTTGCTGGTATTAAAGGCGTTGGTTTCAGCGTTGTAGACATGAACGAAGAAGCTTTAGCGAATATGGAGCGTAACCCAATGGCATTTATGCAAGACGGTCAGTTTATGATGACTATCACTGCAGAAAAGCCGAAAAACTTGCTTCAGTCGTTAGGAATGTATGCTCCTGAGTTAGCTCAACTGAAACTTGAAGATGGTGGCGAGCCTCAAGCTTTACCTGCGAACATGGGCGCACAAGCTAAAATCGCACTTCGTGGCCATGACTTAGTCTTAATGATGGGTCAAACAGACAGCCTTATCAGCAAAGTTGAAAGCAATGATAGCCTTGAAAAAAATGGCTTAATGACGTTCTCAATGGACTTCAAAAAGTACATGGGCTTACTTGAAAAAGCGATGGACTCAGCAGCTAAAGATGCTTCTGGCAGCGAGAGAGAAATGCTTGAAGAGCAAAAAGAAGTGTTCTCTGAGCTGAAAAAAGCAGACGGTGTTGTCAAAGGCAGCTTTGATATTACTGGCGAAGGCGTAGTAACTAAAAGTTCATTTGAAGCTAAGTAATAACTAGCTTTAGTAACAACCTTTAGTACAAAAAAGCCCAGCAAATGCTGGGCTTTTTTCATTAGGCTATAAACTTTAAAACTAAGAGATTAACCTACTTAAGCATTAAGCAGCTCTAATCTTCATCTTTTGCAACGCTTGTTCTAAGTCTGCAATGATGTCTTCCGGATGCTCTAACCCGACTGAAATTCGAATCAATGTTTCGCTGATACCAGCCGCAGCACGTTCTTCTGGCGTATAGGTTGAATGCGTCATAGAAGCAGGATGTTGGATCAAGGTTTCCGCATCACCTAAACTGACCGCAATATGGCAAAGCTCTAAGTGATTCATAAAGCGTACTGCATCGTCAAAACCACCGGCCACTTCAAAAGCAATAATGCCACCAGCGCGTTTCATTTGACTGCCGATTAAATGATTCGCCGGATGGTTTTTAAGACCTGGATAATAAACCTGCTCGATATCACCATGCCCTTCTAAATAATCAGCAAGCTTTTCAGCGTTATCGCAATGACGCTCAACCCTGACCGATAATGTTTTAAGGCCACGAGTAATCAGCCAAGCATCATTCGGGCTCATAGTCGCGCCCATATCTTTTTGAGTAGTCATTTTTATATGACCGATTTGTTCCGCCGAACCACAAACAATTCCGCCGATAACATCACCATGACCATTTAAGTATTTAGTGGCGCTGTGAATGATCAGGTCCATACCATAGTCGCTAGGCTGCTGCAGAACCGGCGACATGAAGGTGTTATCCATAATGGTCAACAAATCATGTTTTTTAGCGATAGCTTCAATCATGGCCATATCGACACACACTAAGTTTGGATTAATGGGTGTCTCAAAATAAATCAGTTTGGTGTTTTCTTGTATCGCCGCTTTGACTTCTTGTTCATTTGTAATATCAACAAAAGTTACTTCAATTCCAAAGTCCGCAAACTTATGGTTAATTAAGGCAAAGCTACAACCATAGAGTGCTGATGACGCGACTAAATGATCACCCTGCTTCAAATTAGCTAACAAAGTTGCGGAAACCGCTCCCATGCCCGAGCCAAATGCCGCAGCGTCCTCAGTACTCTCAAGCGCCGCCATTTTCTGCTCAAGCTCGCGAACGGTTGGGTTACCAAGACGGCTATAGATGTAGCCCTGCTCTTCACCCGCAAAGCGATCTGAGCCTTGCTGAACATTATCAAAAATAAAGGTTGAGGTTTGGTGAATCGGCGTAGCTAATGATCCAAAGCTCGGATCACCGACTCGCCCCGCATGAATTGCACGTGTTTCTAAATGCTTAAATGACTGTTTGTTGTCTGATGATTTCATAAACTCCACTAACCTCTTGAATAATTAATTTATTCCTCAAGCATGATAGCGGTGGTCGTTTTGACCTCTTTAAGCACCATACTGGTGTGGATTCTAGCCACGCCAGATAGGGGTATCATCTTTTGAGAAATAAACCTTTCTAGAGCCTGAGTATTTTCTACCGCCACTTTGAGTAAGTAATCATACTCACCCGTAACATTGTGGCACTCCAAAACCTCAGACCACGAATTTACAGTCGCTAGAATGGTTTGGATTTGTTCATTACTATGTAACTGAAGGCTAAACTCAACAAAGCACAGGCTATCAAACCCAATACGATGCCTATCTACCAAGGCCGCATAATGATGAATAATACCTTCTTGTTCGAGTCGTTTAACACGAGCATGAACTGCTGGTGGCGACAGGTTCACCCGCTTAGCAAGCTCTGCGTTACTTAAACGCCCTTCCATTTGTAAAACATTAAGTATCTTTTTGTCCAAAGCATCTAGCTTTAACTTCGATGATTTTAGCATCCAACACCCTTTTCACTGAACAAGCTTAATCATAATTCATAAAAATACATATATAAAACCGCAATAAGCTTATTTTATTTAACATTATTCAGAATAGTACAATATTTAGTCTTCTTTGACGAATATAAACAAGCTGATACACTGATGTCTGACCAGATATGATTGAGATGAAAGAATAAAACATTGAAAAAAGAAGCAGTTATATTGATTCATGGCATGGGGCGTAGCAGGCGCTCTATGAAAAAACTGGAAAGTTACTTAAAGCACAAGGGCTATGTCACCTATAACCGTAGCTACCCCTCTACTGTCGCTAACGTTGAACGCTCTGCCATTCATTACATCAATTCAGCCTTGGCTAACATCTCTCGTGACGAAGTCTCCAAGATTCATTTTGTGACCCACAGCCTTGGCGGCCTGCTGGTTCGGTATTATTTATCGAATCATAAAATTAAGCAGCTAGGGCGTATTGTCATGCTTGCTCCACCGAATAATGGCTCTGAAGTTGCAGAGCGTTACCGTGACCAATTTTGGTATCGCTGGATGACAGGTGTTCCGGGTCAGCAACTTCACAAGTGCAATAATCAATTTCTGGAAAAACTTAAAGTTGTCGATGCAGAGGTCGGCATCATAGCTGGTACCAATTCTTCAGATCCCTGGTTTAACCATGTGTTTGACGGTGAGCATGACGGCAAGGTCTCCGTCAGCGATACCAAGTTGTCAGAAATGAAGGATTTAATTACCGTATCACATGGCCATACTTTTATTATGAACAAGCGAAAGGTTAAGCGGCACATTGTCAACTTCCTGAATACCGGTAACTTTTATCAGCCACAAAAGAGAAAACCTTTGTACACAGTGGAAGATTAGTCGTCACTCAAAGCGCGAATCAGTTCAAATGCTTCTACAGCTCTAGCCTCTGGTACAAAAACATAATCGTGAGAGTAAGCGGCTACCACGTTCGCGCTAATGTTAGCCTCGGTTAACACTCTAGAAATCTCTGCGGTCAGCCCCACAGCTTCTAGGCTTGAGAACACAGCTAAAGTGATCCGTTTAAAAATAGCGTCAAACTCAAACTCATGCGCTTCAGCATCCACCTTCTTACAAATAATACTGGTACCCTCTTCTTCTTGAAAGACTGATAAGGGATTAAGTGTCGCTGGTACCTCTTTGAGCAAGCAAAATACATACTCTTCAGGATCTAAAGTAGGTTTAAGATCCGATAATAAGACACTCAGGTCTTTAATCGCCATAAAAAAATATCCTCATAATGTAATAAAAAAGCCCCGCAACACACTCATAGTAAAGTCTGCTACGGGGCTGAAGCTAAGCATTGTTAATAACCGTGCCAAGCCTTTAAAGCTAGAGCGTTAGATTAGTCGTCTTTTTCTTCCGACTTATCTTCCGCGTTTATTTCTTCTAACGTTTTCTCATGCTGTAAGTCGTAGGCAGGTGGTTCACCGCCATCACCTTTCAAATAATGATCCATCCAACGAACTAGACGCAACGAGTAATCATACTGGCCCGCAGCTTTACGGTTACCGTGACCTTCGCCAGGGTAAAGCACCAAACGTACTGGAGCTTGGCCTAGAGTCTTCACGTAACGATACAACTCCATTGATTGTGACGGGTGAACACGCGTATCCGAGTCGCCGTGCATTATCAACAAAGGCGTTTTAGCATTTTTCACGTGATAGATAGGGCTTGTTTCCAACATCCACTGGAAATCATCCCAAGGCCATGCACGAGCGTGTACCGCGTGCATTTCGTTAGGGATATCCGTGGTGCCGAACTTCGATAGCTGGTTAGAAATACCCACGAACATAACTGCTGCGGCATAGTGTTCGGATAATTTTGTTGCCGACCAAGCTGTCGCATAACCACCATAAGAGCCACCAGTGATTCCAACCTTATCGCCATCGACCATGCCTTCTTCAACTAATGCCAACTTACCATCGAGAATATCGGTAAACTCCGGATCGGCGTATGCATGTTGATCCAACCGAGCAAACTCATCACCTCGACCTGTGCTACCGCGATAGTTCGGAATAAAGGCGAAATATCCTTTTGCAGCTACCGCCTGGATAGGATCAGCATAGCGCGTATTCCAACCATTAGAACGATGCGCTTCTGGGCCGCCATGGATAAAGGCGATCATCGGGTAAGACTCACCGTCTTCGTAATCCAACGGGTAGACAAGAACACCTTGGATCTTCAAGCCATCACGCGCTTCATATTCATACGCTTCTTGCTTGGCTAACTCAACCTCATCCAACCAAGTATTAGAGTTGGTTAAACGTTGCATGCCAGCGCCAGTAATCGCAAATAGTTCACGGGGATGGTTCGCTGTATCTGCAAGTACGTAAACCGCACCGCTATTAGCAACGGATAGACTGCGCTGGATGCCATTGCCATAATCAACCAAAGGCATCGCCGCGATACGACGTTTTACAGCAGCTTTAACGACGCGACTTTCTAAGCCTTTATGCTCGATATAAATCAGGTCGTCGTTGTGCCACTCAACATCCATCACATGGCTGCTATCATTGGTTACACGCTTGGAAACTGTTTCGTCATCAAGGTTCGCAATGTACAAAGCACCAGCGGTTGGATCGTTATAGTCATTCGCACCAATAAACGCGATGTTTTCACCATCCGTTGACCAAACAGCTTTACCTTGCTTACCTTCAGTTTTGAACTTAGCAACCACGTCACCTTCTAAATCAATAACTTGAAGTTTTTTCTTCATGTAAATATCATCGATTAAAGGTGTTGGAGAAACTTGCACCAGAAGCTGATCATTAACTGGACTGAATTTTGCGCTAATAACGCTTCCTTCGATATCTAGCTTCACAGGTTCTGCATCGTCATTGTTCAGCGAGTAAGACCAAGCGTGAACATTCTGGATATCTTCTTCATAAACATTAGCTTGGAAACCTTTCTGAACTAGCTGCTCTTTATGATCAGGAGCGCCTTCTTTTGCGATGAAGACTAATTTGTTTCCAGTACTATTTAATGAATAGCTCAGGATGTTGTTGTCAATACCCACAACTTTCTGCGACTCACCACCATCAACAGGAATACTGTAAACACCTGCAAAAGTATCGTCGTTACGCATCGCGATGTAGTAAATACGGGCGCTGTCGCTAGACCAGCGAACAGATCCGATATTAACTTTACCGGTAATAAAAGGTTTAGCTTCGCCACCGATTGGTTTTACGTACAGCTCTGACCAAGCGGCGCCGTCATCTTCAACATAAGGCTCACGCTTGTGGCTTTTAGTGTATGCCACCCATTTGCCATTCGGTGAAACCTGAGCGGAACGGACCGACTCAATTTTTGCAATATCTTCAAGTGTTAAGCCTTTATTTTCAGCAGCTTGGCTCGAATCGGAACCTATAGCGCCAAACAAAGACACCCCCATGAAAAATAGTATTTTTTTCATACAACTCTCTGTTTTCTGGATTTCAGTTAGGATAGTAAAAAATGTGAAATAGGTCTAGGCTGGTTTGTGAGTTAAACTAAAAATAACTCATTTACGATGTTACAAACTGTTACAATTGCCATATGGCAAAACATATTAGCCTGAATTAAAGTACACATGGACACAACGGTTAACTACCCCCTAACTGTGTGTTCGCTTCTCAAAATATCTCCTTCTCATTTTGAGACGCAATTTTTAGCCCCCGTATTGGGGGCTTTTTTATGCCTTGTCCTTTATGTGTAAGCGATGCCCTAGCCCCATCGTGTCATGCTTTTGTATAACTCGGCTTATTTCTTAAGCTGCATCCTGACACAAGCATCAAAGATCGGACGATAAATCGACTGTAATTCGTCACGCTCGAAATATTGACCGTGTCGCTGATATAAACGATTAACAATAGCCTCTTCTCTTTCTGGAATTCTTGCGGTAAGCCCGCGCGCACCTTTTATGGCGATAAGAGACTGCACTAACTCGGCTCGTTCTTCGATGAGTTGAACTAACTTTTCATCAACATCATCAATACTTGCCCGGATGGCTTCTAATGAACTCATACTATCTTTTCTGCCCAATAAATCATGGTAACCTCCTATTATTATAGTAGAATTACGCCAACTGTGTTGAAACAAACCAAACAAATCGGTTTATGAGCAAAAAAGACAATATTTACGCTAGTCAGCTTGAGCAAGTCGGTTCTTTTAACTTCGACCAAAAAGTCGTCGAAGTTTTCCCTGACATGATTAAACGCTCGGTTCCAGGCTATACAGCAATCATTGACGGTATTGGCCAGCTTGCAAAGAAGTACGTCCAACCTAACACCGTCATTTATGATCTCGGTTGTTCACTAGGTGCAGCGACCTTATCCATTCGTGAAGCTGTCAACGATGAAAGCTGCACCATTAAAGCTTTGGACAATTCATCGGCAATGATCGAACGCTGTCGATTAATTCAGTCGGGTTACAATTTCTCCATGCCTGTCGAGGTCGTTGAAGCTGACATTAACGATGTCGAATTTAAGAACGCTAGCTTTGTCGTCTTGAACTTTACGCTCCAGTTTCTACCTCGGGAACAGCGCCAAACTCTCCTTGATAAACTGTATCAGGGATTAAATAAAGGCGGAGTTCTAGTCTTATCTGAAAAGCTCACGATGGGCTCCACTGGATTAGACGCCAACATTATTGATATTCACCATGACTTTAAAAAAGACAATGGCTACAGCGATATGGAAATCGCACAAAAGCGCGCAGCCCTAGAAAACGTCTTGATTCCAGATACTCGTGAGCAACATTATCAACGCTTCGAAAACGCTGGCTTTAGTCAATATGACACTTGGTTCCAGCACTACAATTTCGCATCATTTATAGCCGTAAAATAATATGTTTAGTTTTAATGATACTTACAACGCCATCGAAAATACTCGCCTTCATCCTTGGGCAGAGCAATTTAAACAAGCAGTTCATAAACGTATGGCCGATTACACCCACGGCAATATTACTCAATGGATTGAGCTATTAAAGCAACTACCCGATATTACGCCGGATCATATCGACATCACCAATAAAGTGTCGATTGGAAGCCGTCAGCAGCTGTCTGATAGTGAGTTTGAACAATTAGAGCAGCTGCTAAAGCAATTCCATCCTTGGCGAAAAGGGCCATATCACCTTTTTGGACAACATATTGATACCGAATGGCGCTCTGATTGGAAATGGGATCGCGTGAAGAATCACATTAGTCCTCTGAAAGACAGGATCGTGTTAGATGTCGGCTGTGGTAATGGCTACCACTGCTGGAGAATGGCGGCGCAAGAACCTAAGCTAGTGTTAGGGATAGACCCATCGCAACTATTTCTTATGCAGTTCGCCATCATGCAACAGTATCTATCTGACTACCCAGTGCATTACTTACCTGTTGGCCTTGAGTACATGCCTCAAAATATGGGCAAACAAGGCTTTGACACCATATTTTCGATGGGTGTTCTGTATCATCGCCGCTCGCCAATCGATCATATTCTTCATCTAAAAAACCTACTGAAACCCGGTGGCGAGTTAGTATTAGAAACGCTGGTAATTGATGGCGAAGACGATCAATGTTTAATCCCTAACGATCGTTATGCGCAAATGAACAATGTTTGGTTCATTCCAACCACTGGCATGCTGCAAAATTGGATGCGCAAATGTGGCCTAGAAAACGTTCAGGTAGCGAATGTCTCTACCACCAGCACTGAAGAACAGCGCGCCACTGACTGGATGACCTTCCAATCACTCGATGACTATCTCGATCCGCATGACAAGGGTTCAACCATAGAAGGCTACCCAGCACCTAAGCGAGCATTTATGGTCGCGCAAAAGCCTCTGCATAAGAATAAGAAGTAACAGTATGTCGGATAAAAATTACCATATAGTACCCTTTTGCCCAGCTCCTGTGCAGATTATTAAGCCCAATAAGAACTTCTTGTTTGTCGCCAAACCAGCAGGCTTACTGACCATTCCCGGGCGACATGAAGAAAATAAAGACTGCCTTATTACTAGGTTACAAAACCACCCTAAATCCCCAACAGCTACAGTGGTTCATCGTCTTGATATGGCGACCTCTGGAGTCATGGTGGTAGCGCTCAGTAAAATGGCACATCGAGAAATCAGCCGTCAATTTGAAAACCGTGAAACGCAAAAGCACTATATTGCAGTGGTTGATGGTTTAGTCGACAAAGACCATGGTGTTATTGATAAACCAATGATTGCAGACTGGCCGAACCGACCAAAACAAAAAATTGATTATGACGATGGTAAAAAAGCAGTGACCGAATGGCAAGTGCTAGAAAGAAATGTAGAAAATAACTGTACGCGTCTTAAACTCACGCCAATAACCGGCAGAAGCCACCAATTACGTTTACACTGCCTTGAACTAGGCCACCCTATTTTAGGCTGTAACTTGTACGCCAAAGATGGCTCCGAACACAAAGCCTCAAGACTGTTACTCCATGCAGAGTCACTCACTATTGCCGATCCCAAATCAGGAAAAACAGTAACAGCTCAAGTACCCTGCACTTTTTAGCTTGATAAAAAAACCAAGACTTGTCAGAATATCGCCGTCTAATCGCGGGGCTAAGTTTAGATAGAACAGCCTAACGACTCCGCACCCGTAGCTGGGTCTGCCCCGTCTTCGATAGAAGACAAGGGTGCAGTTGGATTTGGAGCGAAGCTCCAATAAAGATCATCAGTTTAAGAGTTAACTTACTGGTGAGCATCGATTAAAATACGCACCCGTAGCTCAGTTGGATAGAGCGTCGCCCTCCGGAGGCGAAGGTCGCAGGTTCGACTCCTGCCGGGTGCGCCAATATTCGAAAGCCTTCTGTTTAAAGCGTTTCGGCTACTTGCTTAAAGTGCTCGACCGCTTTATCTACAGCTTCTTTTACCTCATCTTGGTATTGCGCTTCCAGAATCATCATTTCTTGAGTAAATTTCATCTGCTGATGTTTTTCTAATTCAGTCCAAGCTTGGTGTGTTGGAATATGCTCCGTTTTATCGTAAATCGTATAGAAAATGGCGAACGGCTCTCTACTCTTTTCATCCATTCTTAGCTGGTCGATCAAAACTTTTAGACGGATACAGCCTTCTATCGTGGGGCACTGTCCCTGCTGCATCGTTTTTGAAATCGACACAATACTATCAACAACAAAAATCATTTGAGCATGGTATTTCTCGGAAGACTTCTTTTTAGCTGCCGCGTGAAGTGCTTTTTGCCTTCTCAGTTTAAACAGTAAATAAGCCGCATAAGTAATAAGAACAAGCGTTACAAAAGATGCAATATAATAAAAAGTAGTCATATATTATTCCGACAATACAATCCAAGTAATTAGGTTACTAGTAAGACTTGGAGCTAGGATACATTTATTCATTACGCTTTAACAGCACAGCGCACTAACCACGTATTCTTCAGCTTATAACTAAATAAGCATTGACTTATTTTTACCGTTAGAGTTACTATCGAGACATGAACTTAAGAGCACAGCAATATTATTTTTACTTTTTTACTCCGTATTCTTCGGGAGGGGCTGTGTTCGCTTAGTGAAAAAGTAAAGAGAACAACCTAAAACCTCCCAACTGGGAGGTTTTTTTTTGCCTGAATATATGTCATTGAACTAATAGGATAAAAAGATGAGTGATCAAACCAGCTCAACAAATCAGGGGCCACAAGATCTAGACAACCTCCGGAGTTCGATCGGTCGATTAGATGAGGAGTTACTAAAAATATTTGCCGAACGACGTAAGCTAAGTCTTGCGGTTGCGGCAAATAAGCTAACTTCAAATAAGAAAGTCAGAGATCAGGCTCAGGAGAAAAATCTTCTGACAAACCTTACTAACAAAGGCCAAGATCTTGGAATAGATCCCAGTGTCACTTTAAGCTTGTTCCACAATATTATTGAGGACTCAGTCCGAAGTCAGTATGACTTTTTCCTAGAAAATAGCTCAGCAGAATCTTTAGAGCCATTGAGGCTTGCGGTATTGGGTGAGGCGGACTCTTATAGTCACATTGCGGCACAACAACATTTTGCGACTAAAAAGCGCCGCTTTGTCCCAGAGCACTGCTCTAGTTTCTTATCGATATTCAAGTCAATAGAATCCAAAGATGCCAATATTGGCATCGTTCCTATTGAGAACACTACTGCCGGAAACATTACGGAAGTTTACGATCTGCTGCTGCAATACAAGCTTCATATTGTTGGTGAGGAGAAGTTAAAAGTTAAGCACTGTTTAGTGGCACCCAAAGGCGCGTCTCTCGATACCATTAAAGATATTTACTCTCACCCACAGGCGATTGCTCAATGTAAAAGTTTCTTCAACCAACACCCTGACATCAACAGCCATTTTCGAAGCAGTACTAGCTCTGCGCTTAAATTAGTTACTGAATATCAGAATCCAAGCATCGCAGCGATCGCCAGCGAACAAGCAGCCGAAAATTCTGGATTAGAAGTTCTCAGTTATGGCATTAACAACTACCAGGAGAACTACACACGTTTTTTACTGATCGCCAAACAAAGCATTGAAGTCCCGAGCGCCATACCTGCGAAAACAACCATAACACTTCAGACCGAACAGAAACCGGGAGCGCTACTGGACTGCCTACAGGTCTTTAAAAGTCACGGAATAAACATGACTAAACTAGAGTCGCGCCCCATTCCGACTAAGCCATGGCAAGAGTTGTTTTACATAGACTTTGAGGGTAACCCGTCAGATTTAATGATTGAAAAAGCAATTATCGAACTTAAACAGACTGCGTCTGAGGTATCCGTTTTAGGCACTTATCCCATGCACGATATTCTCGCAACCAAACTTGATCATCATGCATTAAGCAATCAATTTAACCATATTTGAAGGACGGAACCATGACCGCACCTAACCAAACGATTAACAACACAAACATTAATCGGCTAGATTTATTGTTAACGCCAGAGGCTTTAAAAATTAAAGTGCCTCTTACAGAGAAAGCTGCCAATACAGTGATAAATGGTCGAGCAAGCATTCAAAACATTTTAGATGGTAAAGATGACCGTATTCTCGTAATTTCAGGCCCCTGCTCTATTCATGATATTGATAGCGCTAAAGAGTATGCTCAGCGTCTAAAAAAACAGCATGACGAATTATCTGACAAACTATTTATTGTGATGAGAACCTATTTCGAGAAACCTAGAACTAACGTCGGCTGGAAAGGGTTAATTAACGATCCCAACCTAGATGGTTCCAATGATATGAACCTAGGTTTAAGCAAAGCTAGAGAACTGTTGGCTTGGATTGCTGAGCTAGGACTACCAACAGCGACAGAAGCTCTAGATCCCGTAACCCCACAGTATATTGCCGACTTAATTAGTTGGTCTGCCGTTGGTGCGAGAACGACCGAATCACAAACTCATAGGGAAATGGCTTCCGGTTTATCAATGCCCGTTGGCTTTAAGAATAGCACTGACGGCTCTTTAACCGCAGCAGTAAACGCTATTATCAGTGCGCAATCGCCACACACTTTTATCGGCATAGACAATGGAGGCAACACAGCCTTACTACATACGAATGGCAACCCATACTCACACATCATTTTGCGCGGTGGTAAAAGACCAAACTATGACGCTAAAAGTGTTAGTGCTTGTATTTCAAACCTCATTGATGCCAATATCAATCCACGAATCATCATTGATGCAAGCCATGGTAATTCGAGTAAAGATTTCACCAAGCAGCCTGTTGTAGCAAAAGATGTCATGTCACAAATCAAGGCTGGTAACAGCACTATCAAAGGTATTATGTTAGAGAGTCATTTAATAGAAGGAAATCAGAAGCTATCGAGCAACCTTGCCTATGGACAGTCGATTACTGATAGTTGCATTGGCTGGGAAGATACTCAAAATTTATTGCAGTCGCTATAAAAAAGGCCGGAAAAACCGGCCTTTCATTTTTGTAACTAATGTTTTGGGTATTACGAATCTGGATAAGTCAGTGTTAAGTTACTTTCTTTGGGCTGGCCATTCTCTTTATAGATAGTACCGCCCTTCACTACCAGATCTACATTCTGTAGCAAATTAATATACTTCAGTGCATCGCCTTTTACAGCAATAATATCAGCGTATTTACCTGGAACAACAGTACCAAGATCCTTGTCCACGCCCATAAACTTAGCAGGCCAGTAGGTTGCTGCTTGAATGGCTTCCATCACAGGAACATCAAACACATCAACCCAAACCTGCAGCTCGTGCCATGTTGACTGGCAGTGAAACTTCATCGGAATACCGCTATCAGTACCGACCATTAAAATTGCACCGCTATTTCTGAGCTGGTTGAACTTGGTTTTTAAAGTTGGCTTCCGCTTCGGAGTCAATTGCATATAACCTAATCGCTCAGGATGCTGAATCGATTGCTTAATGTCCGCAACTGTTTCTTTTGTTAAACCACGCTTCCAACATTTATTATCCAGCTCTTCAGAATTTTGTCGTGTGTACTCATAGTTCCACAGGCCTTCAACCGTCGGTGTCCAATAAAGCGGACCACCGCTAATGCGGCCTTTAGCGGTTCTTTCCTTCAACATTGTCATAATATCTTCAGGATATTCCGGAGCCGTAGTTAGACCGGTATGTTCAAAATTATCGACGCCAATTTCAAGACCAATGCGAATCTCATCAGGCTTATGCGAATGTCCTACGACCTTCATACCAAGCTTATGAGCCTCGTCAACAATAGCTTTGGCATGCGATAAAGGCATCACATCATGATCAATTAGTTTAACCACATCCATACCAGCGTCATGGAGCTTTCTGACTTTTTGGCGGGCATCACGCTCGCTGGCGATTCCCCAACGAAAAGCTTCGGTACCGGGGTAAGGTTTATGTTGAAGGAAAGGCCCCGACATATACATCCGCGGACCACTCAAGTCACCCTTGTTAATAGCTTCTTTAATGTTTTTAGAGTCTTTTAACGGAGCGCCCAAGTCCCTAGCACTAGTAACCCCCGCGAGTAATAACTGCTCAGCAGAAGCTGGCATAATTTCGCTAGTAAGCTTATCTATGTACGCTTTATCCCAGTAAGAATAGTCCGAGTGGCCATTGATCATAAGATGTACATGCATGTCCCACAGCCCTGGCAGAACCGTCATCCCTTCTGTCGAGATGACTTGATAACCGTCAGGTACAGATATTTCTTTCTCAGTACCCACCGCAACTATTCGCTCATCTTTAACTAGAATGACGCTATCGTGAATAACTTTTCCGCCAGTGCCATCAACCAGCATTCCACCCACAAAAGCTTTAAGGTTTTCCGCAGAAGAAACTTGCGCTATTAACAAGCCCATTAACACTAACGGTAGCAAAATTTTCTTTTTCATTATCACCTCTACTGTCTATTTATCGTCTTTGTTACTGTTTTTATCATCTTTAATCGGTAAAGACTCACCTGTTACCGACTGTAACGGAAGGGAATGTTTATCTTCTTCATTTACAATGTTTAAGTGAACATCTCGTTGAGGGAACGGTATTTCAATACCGTACTTTTTAAATGCAGTGTCCAACTCCCACATATAAATGCTGCTAATTCGTGTGGGTCTTCGCACACCATAATGAGCAACCCAGACTAACAGTAGGAAATTAACGCTGTTATCACCAAACTCTGTCAGCCAAACGTCTGGTTCTTTTCCAGGGATATTTTTTAAGGTGTACTGAACATTATTGGCTGCTTCTGTAGCGGCTTTCCTGACAATTTCCTTATCCGTTCCATAAGCTACGCCGAATGGAATACGCACTCTTCGCGTCGATTCTTTCAATGTCCAGTTAGTAACGATGTTGGTGACCATATACGAGTTAGGAATAATGACATCGATATTATCGTTAGTATTAATACGCGTACTACGAGTTTTAATTTCTTGAACCTGCCCGGTCGTGCCGTCCTCAAGCTCAATGTAGTCTCCGACTTTTAATGTTTTCTCAAACATGATCGTAAGACCAGATACAAAGTTACTAACTAGATTTTGTAAACCAAAACCGATACCAACCGATAGCGCACCGGCAATAAGCGTGAGATTACTCAAGTTGAGCCCCAACGCGCTAAAACCAGCCACTGCGGCTATGAAAATAATTAAATAGTGAATTAAGCGATGTAGCAGATATAGCGAAGAGCTGTTTTTGATCTTATGTTTTTTCTCAAAGCGATGAACTAAGAAACTCACTAGCTTAGAGACTAAATAACCAATCAAGATAATAAAGGACAAATTAATTAGCGGCAGCAACGTAATCGGACGCTCGTTAATACTAAACAAAGGTCGATTAACTAGCTGAACCGTCGAGTCCCACGCATCTTCTGTAAACTCTTTGACAGAATCCCATGTCCTGTTTAAGCCTGACTGCTGTCTATCTTCGATATTTTTCAGTATTGATAACAAAAGCTCATTGTCACTAATAGTAATACGCACATCCGACATGGCTCTAAGTATAAGCTGGGCTTTCTGGCGTCGCTCATCGGATAGCTTCTGCAAGTTTATTTTCTCTTCTGATGTTTGCTGTCGGAGGTTGATATCCGACGAAAGCAAAGTATCTCGAGCCAAAGTCTCAGCTTTAGAGATTTCATCTTCCGCTAGCTGAATCGCTCTTTCAGAACCAGCGATCAAATTACGAAGCTCATCAAGATCTGGTTTATCACCTTCTTCAAGTTGTTTGATAGAGGCTAAGCGATCTTGGTCATCTGCCCGTTGAAGCTTTAACAAAACCTCATGATAAGATAGCAGTGATAAGGCCAAGTCCAGCTTGAGAATTTCATAGCTAGTGAAGCCGATACTCGTTTCCGAAATATCACGACTCAATTTTAAGTTTAACTGCTTAAGATCTTCGTCAAGATCTTCCTTTTCAGCTAATAGCTTTTCACGCTCTTCCTGTGGAAATGGTTCAAATGAAATTCTTTGGCGAGCTTCTTCAAGGGTTTCTTGTAAGCTTTCATATTCAGTTTCTAAGCTTTCTTCCCGAGACTTCAGGTTAAGTAATAACTCTTCTTCGATAACCTTACTTAGTTGGCTGTTAATCCAGTTGAGAACGATAGAAAGCTGCTCGACACTTCCTGCATCACTATTCAAGTAAGAGACTTTTAAAACGTCGAGAGTATTCGAAGTTTGACTGATACTGTCAGTGACTCGGGCT
Organism: Kangiella sp. HD9-110m-PIT-SAG07; assembly: GCA_003370465.1. GTDB lineage: Bacteria > Pseudomonadota > Gammaproteobacteria > Enterobacterales > Kangiellaceae > Kangiella. The sequence continues at coordinate 105,511 of QQTG01000031.1, forward strand.
ATTTCTTCTTGAGTCTGTTGTAATAAAAAGCCCACCTGAAGTCTAAGCTGATTAACATCCAAGTATTCTTGGATGCCATAACTGTCTTTGAGCACTAATGCTTTTGGTATATCAAGATTACTGTTCTTGGAGTACCTAAGCTTTTTATATTCCTGCGCTAAGTTACGAATAATAGCAATGCGCTCTAACAGCTCACCACGTTGCTCACCCTCAACATCGTTTACAGTAGTTTCTAACTTGTTAATGAGTTTTTTGAACTCGGTTTCAAAGATTTTTGCTTCTTCTAATTCTTTGTATTGGTTCCACCAACGGCTACTCATATCCCTGATGTTTGGAGTTTTATCTTTAGACTCCTTATCTTCATTACTGAGAAGGTTCAGTGGATCTTGACTTGATGCGGCGAAAAGTGAGGTTGGCGATGCGCTGATGCCAAGTGTTAATAGCAGAAAAGTTATGCGAAGAAAGCGGTTCATTGAATTAATCGTAATTCCTTAGAGTTCGAGTTCTCAATAAGTTTCTAGCACTGAGTGTACCACTTATGGCTATAAATTATTCAATAATAAAGGAAAATATTATTAAAGCTGAGCAGCGAAACCAATGCCAGCTAATCATGCAGGCATAAAAAAAGCTGCGCAAGGCAGCTTTTAAATTAACTCATATAAGATTTCAAAGCATCTGGTATATTGATACTTCCGTCTTCATTTTGATAATTTTCCAGAATAGCGACTAACGTACGGCCCACCGCTAAACCAGAACCATTTAAAGTATGAAGAAGCTCTGGTTTGCCTGTTTCTGGATTCCGCCAACGTGCTTGCATGCGACGCGCTTGGAAGTCACCAGTATTACTGCATGATGAAATCTCACGATAAGTATTTTGGCTAGGAAGCCACACTTCAATGTCATACGTCTTGGTTGCACCAAAGCCGATATCGCCTGAACATAAATTAACCACACGGTAAGGTAGCTCCAATAATTGCAATACCTTTTCAGCATGACCAATAAGCTCTTCTAGCGCCTGCATTGAGTCTTCCGGCTTAGTCATATGAACCAGCTCAACCTTTTCAAACTGGTGCAAGCGAATCAGACCACGAACGTCGCGACCATAAGAACCAGCTTCGCTTCTAAAGCAGGGAGTATGTGCAGTGAACTTCATCGGCAGATCGCTGGCTTCAACGATTTCGTCGCGCACCATATTTGTAACGGGTACTTCTGCCGTAGGAATCATGTAAAGCTGCTTACCATCCTGGTTCTTACCCTGCGCTTTAAATAAGTCTTCACCAAACTTAGGTAATTGGCCCGTGCCCATTAGGCTTTCAGCGTTGACCATGTACGGCACATAAATCTCTTCGTAGCCATGTTCTTTGCTGTGCAAATCCAGCATAAACTGAATCAAAGCACGGTGTAGCTTTGCGACCACACCTTTTTTTACCACGAATCGACTAGCTGAAATCTTAGCAGCGCTAGCAAAATCAATACCGCCAAGACCTTCGCCAATCTCTACGTGATCTTTAGGTTCAAATGAAAATTCTTTAGGAGTGCCCCATTGGCGAACTTCAACATTATCACTTTCATCTTTACCTTCTGGCACAGACTCATCTAATAAGTTAGGAATTCCAGCTAGCATATCATCAAGCTGTGCCATCACTTCATTAAGTCGTTCTTTTGCGGCATCAAGTTTTTTGCCTAAATCAGCAACTTGATCCAACAGCGGCTGAATGTCTTCGCCACGAGCTTTTGCTTGTCCGATAGATTTGGAACTGGAATTACGCTCACTTTGTAACTCCTGAGTATCCACCTGGATTTTTTTACGCTCATCTTCCAGCTTCTGATAAGTCGCAACATCTAGCTCAAACCCACGTTTGGCTAAATTTGCTGCTACTGCGTCAATGTCATTACGTAATAGTTTTGGATCAAGCATTTGAATTTCGTAGTTCTATGAATAATTAGCCCGACATTCTACCACCAAGCCAAGCGCCAACAAACACGAAAAGCAAGCAAAGTACTAAATTTCCAAGAATATTCCCCCCTGCCTTTAACCAAACCTGTTGCTGTAACAGGTATAAGGTTTCTAGAGAAAAGCTCGAGAAGGTGGTTAAAGCCCCTAAAAAACCAATCATAATGCCTTCTTTTAAGGTCAAAGAAACTTGGGCGTTCTGCCAATAATTGATGAGAAAGCCTGCAATAAAGCAGCCTAGGACATTTGCTATGAGTGTTCCATAAAGGAATTGCTCTCCAAGTAACCACTCAGAAAAGTCTCGGATTTTAAATCGAAGAATCGCCCCGAAAGCACCACCGACACCGATAGCTCCAACCACAGCCCAGTTCATTATTCTCAGCTCCTTTTTAATGCTTCATTGGTTCTTTGTTGTAACCACGCCATTTTCTCTGCAATTTTCTTCTCTAAACCTCTTGGTACAGGTTGATAGTAATCAACAGGTTGCTTCTCTTCAGGAAAATATTGCTGCCCTGCAGCAAAACCATCCGGCTCATTATGATCGTAGCGATAGCCTTTGCCGTACTCTAAATCTTTCATCAGATGCGTCGGAGCATTTCGAATATGCATCGGCACCTCGTAAGTCGGTTCATTACCGACATCTTTACGCGCTTGATTATAAGCATTATAGACGGCGTTACTTTTAGGCGCACAAGCTAGATAAATGATAGCTTGCGCTATCGTCAGCTCACCCTCAGGGCTACCCAGTCGCTCTTGAACATCCCAGGCGTTAAGAGCCAAGGTCAGCCCGCGAGGATCGGCGTTACCGATATCTTCACTCGCCATACGAACTACACGACGCGCAACATATAAAGGATCGCAACCACCATCTAACATTCGACAGTACCAATACAAGGCGCCATTCGGGTCACTGCCTCGGACGGATTTATGTAGCGCTGAAATTTGGTCATAAAAGTGTTCACCACCTTTATCGAATCGTCTCAGCGATTGCGTTAAGGTTTCTTCAAGGATTTTATTATCGATCACCGGTGACTGGTCGTTATCAGCCAGCGCGAGCTCAGATGCCAGCTCTAAAATATTTAATAAACGGCGTCCGTCGCCGTCGGCGGCCTGAATAAGAATCTCAACGGAATCATCCTCGACGGTAAGATTTAGCGCCCCTAACCCTTTATCTTTATCTTGCACCGCACGCTTGAGTAGCTGCCGTAATGCGCTATGGGATAAATCTTTTAGTACGAAAACACGCGCTCGCGATAATAATGCATTGTTTAGTTCAAACGAGGGGTTTTCCGTGGTTGCGCCAATAAAAGTCACGGTTCCGTTTTCAACATAAGGCAAAAAAGCATCTTGCTGAGCCTTATTGAACCGATGAACTTCATCGACGAATAGTAACGTTTGCTTGCCTTGAGCTTGGTATTGCTTAGCCTCCTCTACTGCCGCTCGAATATCTTTTACCCCTGCGAGAACAGCTGAGATAGTAATAAAGTGAGCATTAGAAGTATGGGCAATAAGACGAGCTAGAGTGGTCTTGCCTGTCCCTGGAGGCCCCCAAAAGATCATGGAGAACGGCTTTTGTGCCTCAATGGCCTGAAAAAGAGGTTTCCCAGGCGCTAGTAAATGCTCTTGGCCAACGTAGTCTTCAAGCTGCTGAGGACGTAATCGGTCAGCCAAGGGGACATAAACATGGGAATCGTTAAATAATTGATCCTGTTGACTCATTCAAGCGGTTTCAATGACTAAGGCTTATCCTTAGCATTGTCCGCGACTTTCTCGCGATTATCAATAACATCGATCCCTTCGGGTGGCTCAAAAGAAAAGTGCCCCTCTTCAAAATCAGGCGATAGACTTATGTCAGAAAACTCAATAGAGGTTGTCTGACCAAGGTTATCACTGACTTGAAGCGCGATTAGGTTGTCACCATTAAACTCCATCAATAAGCGCTCAAATAGAGCATCTTCAGCCTTGGAGCTTAGTTGAAATAACAAAGTGTTTTCACTACTGGTAGCAATTTCTGCCACATTATAGTTATCAACGGTATCGACCTGATCTTTGGTAAAAATTGCCGCAGGCGTGGTTTCGAGGCTAGCATCAAGTTCTGAAACATTGATTTGCTCAATGTCACTGTCGAACTGCCACAAACTCTCGCCATCAGCAATGATCTCCTGCTCATAAGGATCTTCTACAACCCAGCGGAACTGCTTCGGGCGCTGCAACTCAAAATACCCAGAAGAGCTGTCTAGGACAGTATTGAATTCATCGCGGATATCTTGGCTAAATGTAGCCTTGTAGCTGCTAATATTCTCTAGTTTTTCTTGCAGCTTATGCGCAGCATCGGCATGAACATTCAAACTGGCTACTAATAAGCCAATACCTAAACTGAGAATTCTAACTGCTTGTTCAAAAAGAGTTTTCATATAAAACCTTTCAAGTTTTTATTCATTATTTACTGTTATACAGCTCTAAGACTGAACTTGGACTTAACGTTTGCTTAGCATAAGTGTAACTATGGCCTATAGACTCTTTTATTAACCTATCTAAACAAAATGATTCAGCGTCGGTTTTGAGCGTTAGTGGTGACGTTAAGACAAGGCATACAAGAATTCAATTGCGCAATTTAGTAAGCTAAATGAGCACAATTTAATTCTTTTCTAACGCAGTGTTAACAAACGAGCTAGCTCAAATTAGTCTTTAGGCGGTGGTGGAGCTAATACCTCTCGCGCTCCGTTGGAACCCATCTCAGACACAATCCCTGCTGCCTCCATCGCCTCAACCATACGTGCTGCACGGTTATAACCGATCTTCAGACGACGCTGAATTCCAGAAATTGACGCGCGGCGCGATTCGGTAACGATGGCAACCGCTTGGTCAAATAGCTCATCTTGTTCACTATCTCCGCCATCCATACCCGGCATACCTGGAACTGGCACTTCACTGGTACCATTAATCACTTCTTCAATATAATTGGGCTCGCCACGCTGTTTCCAATCTTCAACCACGCGATGGACTTCATCATCATCAACAAAGGCGCCATGTACACGAGTAGGTATATTACTACCACCCGGTAGATACAGCATGTCACCCATACCTAGCAGTTGTTCAGCGCCCATCTGATCTAAAACCGTTCGAGAGTCGATTCTTGACGATACTTGGAAACCAATCCGCGATGGGATATTAGCTTTAATTAAACCCGTAATCACATCAACCGAAGGTCTTTGTGTCGCAAGAATTAAGTGAATACCTGCTGCTCGTGCTTTCTGCGCGATACGAGCAATCAACTCTTCAACCTTCTTACCCACAATCATCATCATGTCAGCCAGCTCATCAATCACAATCACGATTGATGGTAGCTTTTCTAAGGTTGGCGCTTCTTCTTCTAAACCGTCAACAGGCTGCCACAAAGGATCGGTAATCGGCTCACCCGCTTTAATCGCATCTTTAACCTTCTTATTAAAACCGGCCAAGTTACGCACACCAAGGGCCGACATTAAGCGGTATCGGCGTTCCATTTCACCCACTGACCAGCGTAAGGCGTTAGCCGCATCTTTCATGTCCGTAACAACTTCAGCTAATAAATGTGGGATCCCTTCATAAACACTGAGCTCCAGCATTTTCGGGTCGATCATAATCATGCGTAAGTCTTCTGGCGATGACTTATACAGCATACTAATAATCATGGCGTTCACGCCAACAGACTTACCAGAGCCCGTGGTACCTGCGACCAGTAAGTGTGGCATCTTAGCCATATTCACCACCACAGGATTACCGGCAATATCTTTACCTAAAGCCATGCTCAGTGGTGACTTAGATTTTTCAAACTCGTCACAGGCTAACACTTCTCGCAAGCGTACGATTTCGCGGGTCTCATTCGGAATTTCGATTCCAATATAGGTTTTGCCTGGAATAACTTCCACCACCCGTACTGAAACAGTCGACAACGAACGTGCCAAATCCTTTGCTAGATTTGAAATCTTGCTGACTTTAACGCCTGGTGCTAACTCTAATTCAAAGCGCGTGATCACTGGGCCGGGGTGAACTTCCATCACCTGCGCATCGACGTTAAAGTCTTTCAGCTTAATTTCAACTAGGCGAGACATCGCTTCTAGCGATTCTTCTGAATAATGATTCTTTGGGGGCTCTGGCTCATCCAGTAAATCCATTGTCGGTAACGGACCTTCCCCTGCACCTTTAAATAAAGGTTTCTGGCGAGTTTTCTTCTCGACTTTAGCGCTCGGTGGAACAGAGGCTACTTTTGGTTCAATCTTGACAGGTGTACGAGTTTCACGTTTCGTTTTTTCTTGTTTAACAGCTTCCTTACGCTTCACCACCACTTGTTTTACTTCTTTTTCCGACTGTTTACGCTCTTTAAAAGAAGCGTACCATTCGGTCAAACGATTAAAGGTGGTAATAGTCCAATTACCCACAGCATCCATAATTTTAAGCCATGAAATACCTGTAAATAATGTTACGCCTGATAAAAATAACGCCAACAGTATCAAGGTTGTGCCGTATAGACCTAGCGAACCAATGATCAGCCCTACAATAGCTTTACCTAAGATTCCGCCTGAAAAGTAGACGATATCCGTTTGTTGCTGGCAAACTTCTAGGCCAGCAACACAGCGATCGCCGAAATGTTGATAAAGCAAACCAGCACCAGCAATAATAGCGATGATTAGCCCAAGGCTTTTTATCAACCAGAAGCTCTTAGGGTGTGAAACCTCTTCTTTGCGTTCGGCGTAAACTAGGTAACCAAAGTAAGCCACCACCAAAGGAATCAGGTAGGCGAAATAGCCAAATAGATGCAGAAAGAAATCAGCAAACCAAGCGCCACCCTTTCCTGCAGAATTTTGCACAGGCTCACCGCTACCATTGGTAAAAGAACCAGGGTCATTGGGGTTATAGCTCAGCAAAGCCAATAATAAGAACAAAGCAATAGTAACCAGAATAATCATCCCGCCTTCGCTAAGTCTTTTACGGAGTATGGCTTTTGAATCTAACTGAGTATTTTTTGTCTTGGTTGCAGCTTGTTTTGTTTTAGTTTTACTCAAAATAATATCCTAATAGCTACCTGTTACCCATTCTAGTCGAAGTTTCAGCTATCTCAAGCATCATCATGCAAAAACGCTAACGACTGACACCTGAGAGCAATAATTATATTAATCGTTTGATTTTTGGTCAGATATCGGGAGTAAGCTGGTTTCTTTAACCTCTTCCATCACCATGTACGACCGTGACGCGCGCACGCCAGGTAACTTTAACAAGGTTTCCCCGAGTAGCTTCCGGTAAGCCTGCATATCACCGACTCTAGCCTTAACCAGATAGTCAAAGTCACCAGAGACTAAGTGGCACTCTAGAATTTCAGGAATGTTGGCGACAGCATTATTAAACTCGGTAAACATGTGAGGCGATGTATGCATCAACCGAATTTCGGCAAAGACCAGCAGCGACACGGCGAGTTTTTTGGGATTCAATTTCGCTAAGTAGCCCTCGATAAATCCGTCATTTTCAAGACGTCTCACACGCTCCAAACATGGCGTTGCACTAAGCCCCACTAACTTCGCCAACTCTACGTTAGAGATCCGACCATTTGCTTGTAGTTCACGCAGAATCCTACGATCAATTCGGTCAAGTATTTGCTTATTCGAACTTTTGACTTTCACAGAATAAAGATAACGTTTTTTAAATTTATAAAGTTATTTATACTATAAAAACCTCAACATTAGCAAATAAAACTGATAAAACACCACTATAATAGCGATTTTTACTGAGCCCAAAAAGGCTAAATTTAACCGTCAATCTGGAGCTATATTATGTTGATCGGTGTACCAAAAGAAATCAAAAATCACGAGTACCGCGCAGGTATGGTACCTGGTAGTGTTCGTGAAGTTATCGCGCATGGTCATCAAGTTATCGTTGAGACAAATGCAGGTGTTGGTATCGGCTTTACCGACGAAGATTACTCGGCAGCAGGTGCGACAATCGTCGATACTGCCAAAGAAGTTTTCGCAAAAGCTGAAATGATTGTGAAAGTAAAAGAGCCTTTAGCAGAAGAACGTAAACTTTTGCGTAAAGACCAAATTCTATTCACTTATCTTCACCTAGCTCCAGACATGCCACAAACTCAAGACTTAGTTGACTCTGGTGCTATTTGTATCGCTTATGAAACGGTCACGGGGCGTAACGGCGGCTTGCCATTATTGGCGCCGATGTCTGAAGTTGCTGGTCGTATGTCGATTCAAGCAGGTGCCCAATGTCTAGAAAAGTCGCGTGGCGGCTCAGGCATGCTATTGGGCGGTGTCCCAGGCGTATCACCAGCTAAATGTGTCGTGATTGGTGCCGGTGTCGTCGGTAGTAACGCTATTCGTATGGCAGTTGGTCTTGGTGCACGGGTTGTCGTACTCGACCGTAATGTTGATGCTCTGCGTCGTATTACTGCTGAGTTTGGTTCGCGCGTTGAAACGGTATTCTCAAGCCAAGAGTCTCTAGAGCAAGAAGTCACCTCTGCCGACCTAGTGATCGGCGGCGTACTGATTCCGGGTGCAGCAGCGCCTAAACTAGTGACCGAAGACATGATTAAGAAGATGAAGCCTGGTTCGGTGTTGGTAGACGTCGCGATTGACCAAGGTGGTTGCTTTGCAACATCTAAAGCGACAACTCACGCAGAACCAACCTATATCAAACATGACGTCGTTCATTACTGTGTTGCAAACATGCCTGGCGCTGTGCCACGTACTTCAACGTTCGCGCTGAACAACGTAACTCTTCCTTACATCATTAGTATCGCCAACAAAGGTTATCACGAAGCATTAGCTCGCGACCCACACTTGTTGAATGGTTTGAACGTGCATAAAGGCCAAGTAACGGAAAAATCAGTTGCTGAAAACCTTGGCTTCGATTATGTTGATCCAAAAGATGCTCTAGAAATTAGTTACGATACGCTGTAATCAAACACTGCAATAAGCATCCAAGACTAATCAACAAAGCCGCTCGATGAGCGGCTTTTTTATACCTTTAACAGGGCAGCAAATACCATAATAACCAGGATGATGAAGAAGCTTGTTGTTAGGATAGTCTGGTGAGGTCGCTTCTCGGGCTGGCCTGAGTTTTGTTCAAAGTCATGACCTTGATTATCAAATAATTCCTTATCTTCTTCGTCAATAAAAGCGGCGTTCCCCCAGTCTTCAACAATCGATTTCGCTTCATCCAGATCTTCATCGTTCACCCAAACCTTAACGTTACCCATAGCGGCAGCCTCTCCCACAGCTCCTTGCATGTGAGCGCCACGAACTTGGGCAAACAATCCATTATCATTTAAAAGATCTGAAATAAGCTGAGCGTCGATAGCATCATCAGCATGGTAAGCGATTTTCATTGTCGAATCTCTTCTTGTATATATTGGGATGATTTAATCATATTTAGAGGAACAGGAACAGTCGATACCTTCGTCGCTCATAAGTTGTGACATATAGACCTTATGTTTGATGATCCATTTTTGACAGGCATAAAAAAAGCCGCTCATTGAGCGGCTTTCTTATTAAACGCTTAAAGTATAAATTATACTTTAGTAACGTTAGCAGCTTGAGCGCCTTTAGGGCCTTGTTCGATTTCGAACTCAACCTGTTGGCCTTCTGCTAAAGTTTTGAAACCGTCGCCTTGAATAGCGCGGAAGTGTACGAATACGTCTTCGCCCGCTTGCTGCTCGATGAAACCAAAACCTTTAGACTCGTTGAACCACTTAACTGTACCAGTTACTTTTGACATGTTATTTCTCCAAAGCTACTTGCTTTAAATTAATGTGTGCGCCGTAAACCCCCTTTGGGCTACTAACGCGGGTGTTACTGAGATAAAAACGGCATTAACTTAGATAACAAATAGCGGTGGTACGACTGTAAGTGTTTCAAAGCATAGGCTTTATTAGCACTAGGGTGTAGCATCGAACATATGTATCTTTCGTGTAAGCTGTTGTTTTAACCAGCGAGAGTAGAATACTATATACTGACGGAAAGTAAAGTATTATTTTGTTAATTCATCTAACTATCATTATTTTAATATGCCTGTAAAACTCTTTTATTTTCATGATCCTATGTGTAGTTGGTGCTGGGGATTTGCTCCTACCTGGCAACGTCTACAAGATCGGATTAATAGCGAACTGAACCATAAACTCAAAATTGAATATATTTTGGGTGGTTTAGCGCCGGACTCCGATGAGCCAATGCCACTAGAATTACAACAAACTTTGCAGAGCTATTGGCGACGAATTGAACAGATGCTGGGAACTGAGTTTAATCATGACTTCTGGGCTAAGTGCCAGCCTAGACGCTCAACCTACCCTGCATGCCGCGCCGTTATTGCCGCTGGCAAACAGGGTAAAGAAAAGGCCATGATACGTGCCATTCAAGAGGCTTACTATTTGAAAGCTAAAAACCCTTCAGACTATTCGACTCACGTAGATCTGGCCCAAAACATTAATCTTAATGAAAAAGCTTTCGCTCAAGACATTCACTCAGATAAAACCAACGAAGAGTTACATCGACAGATTCAACTCCATCGCTCCCTACCCTCAAACGGTTTTCCATCCTTGGTTATTGAGTACGAAAAAGGACACATTCCTATCCCAGTAGACTATAAGCATGTTGAGCCAATGTTTGATAGGATAAAGTCTGCCTTAAACAATTCGAATACTGGGGAAAGTCATGGCTAAATCAGAGAATAAAACCAAACCCACTGGCAAGTCTGTAACAGAGTTTCTAAATCGAGTTGAGCATGAACAAAAGAAAGCTGACAGCTTCGCTATCCTTGAGATGATGAAAACCCAAACCGGGTTGAAGCCTACGATGTGGGGAGACAGCATGATTGGTTTTGGCGAATATCATTATAAATACGCCAGCGGTCGTGAGGGAGATACTTTCTTAGTGGGATTCTCACCGAGAAAACAAAATCTCACTTTATATGTCATGGCAGGAATTAATCAGCATCCGGAGCTATTCGAGCAACTAGGGAAACATAAAACAAGTAAAGCTTGCTTGTATATTAATAAGCTAGCGGATGTGGATACTGAGGTACTGCAAGAAATTATTAAGAGGTCAGCCGAATACTCAGCTAAACATCAGTCGCCCTGCTGATGTGGTTATGGTTAAGGAGTTAGTGAGCTTTCTTTTCTAACTCATTATCAGCAACTTGGCGCAATAAGGCATCAAACCAAATTTCTTTGACCTTATCAGCATCCAAGCCATATAAAGAGGCATCATTAGCGACCTGCTGGATCACTTCGTCGATGTCTTTATCGCTATCGTAGCTGTTGTTCAAAGTCTCATTGTTCATAATTTATACAAATATCTAATGTAAATTCAGGATAGCTCTTATTTGCATTAAGAGCAATGCATACTTGCATCATTTTACATTTAATTACCCCCTACTCCCCTTGAACTCCTCACTCTATGACTCCATAGAGTAAGGTAATCAATAAAAGGTTTATTTATTGCCAACAAATACCTACAATTTAGCCCAAATTGTTAAAATGACCACACAAGTTCGGAGATAACGACCTATGAGCGATACGCGCCATATAAAGTGCTTAATTCTTGGTTCTGGCCCAGCAGGCTACAGCGCCGCCGTTTATGCTGCACGAGCCAACTTAGAGCCAGCCATCATCACTGGTATCCAGCAAGGCGGTCAATTAACGACCACCACCGATGTCGATAACTGGCCTGGTGATAATGAGGGCGTTCAAGGTCCTGACCTGATGATTCGTATGCAAAAACACGCGGAACGGTTCGGCACAGAAATGATCTTCGATCATATTAATGAAGTTGATTTAAAAAATAAGCCCTACACCTTAAAAGGTGATAGTGGCACTTATACTTGCGACTCTCTAATTATTTGTACCGGCGCTTCTGCTAAGTATCTTGGTCTACCGTCTGAAGAAGCATTCATGGGTAAAGGGGTATCAGCCTGCGCCACATGTGATGGTTTCTTCTACAAGAACCAAAAAGTTGCTGTTGTTGGCGGCGGTAATACGGCTGTTGAAGAAGCGCTATACCTATCTAATCTAGCCAGCGAAGTTCACCTGATTCACCGTCGTGACGAACTTCGTTCGGAAAAGATTTTACAAGATAAGCTATTTGAAAAAGCAAAGAATGGGAACGTTGTTCTTCACTGGCACCGCACACTAGAAGAAGTCGTGGGCGATGATATGGGCGTGACAGGTTTGCGCATGAAGAGCACTAAAGACGACTCTATCGAAGAGCTTGAGTTACAGGGTGTCTTCATTGCCATCGGCCATAAGCCAAACACCGACATCTTCGAGGGCGAGCTTGAAATGAAAGACGGATATATTCAAGTAAAGAGCGGCCTAAAAGGTAACGCTACTGCCACTTCGGTAGAAGGTGTTTTTGCGGCTGGCGACGTATCTGATAATGTCTATCGCCAAGCAGTAACATCGGCGGGCACAGGCTGTATGGCTGCATTAGATGCTGAAAAGTATCTCGACCAGTAAAAACTTAAGTCTGTTTCATAAAAAAGCCCTGCGATTGCAGGGCTTTTTGTTATTCGCAGGTTATTGATTAAGCGTATTGCTTTGCTAGCTTCGTCCAATTGTACTTCTGCTCTTCAAGCTTTAACTTAAACTGCTCATAGTTTTCAATCAGATGTGCCTTTTCTTCGGCGATTTCATGAGCAATATCAGCTTTCTTAGACTCGATCCAAGCCTTTTGTGCTTCATAAAACTCTGACATACGTAAAACCAACTGATCATATTCATCATGAAGTTTCACCATGATTTCTTCTGCATTAGGCAAATGAGCCGTCTTTTCTTTTGCCTTCAACAGCATTGTTTGCGCTTTAGCTCGCTCAACTTTATCGTTGGCAACGACTTTCAAATTCTTGGTTACACCGAACCAGCTGAATGCTTTAATCCACCACTTTGACGGGTCAAAGTGCCACCAGCTAATACCGTTACGGTAATCGTATTGGAATTTGTGGTGATAGTTATGGTAACCCTCGCCGCCGGTTAGAACCGCAAGAATAAAGTTATCGCGTGCAGAATTTTCTTCTGTGTACGGACGTGAACCCCAAATATGAGCTAATGAGTTAATGAAGAACGTCAAGTGATGTGACCACACTAAACGCAGTACACCAGCAACCAACATCATTTCCCAGAAAGCTCCATAAAGCACACCCAGTAACGCCGGAATAGCGACGTTCAAGCCGATACTTAGCATCCAATAATGTTTATGTTGGAACATCACAATCGGATCACGCTTTAAATCAGGACAGCGAGCATACTGCTCATTATAACGACCGTTATCACGACGCTTTAAAATCCAGCCTATATGCGAATGCCAAAAACCTAAACTCGCTGAGTAAGGATCTTTTTGATCATGATCAACGTGTTTATGGTGAATGCGGTGGTCCGAAGACCAGTGCAATGCACTGTTTTGCAGCGATAAACAGCCACCAAACGCTAAAATAGCGCGTAAGACCGGGTTCGCTTCATAAGCTCTGTGTGACCACAAACGGTGGTAACCCATCGAAATTGAAGTGCTTGAGAATAACCATAATCCTATCCCCCACATCCATGTAGACCAGTGGTATCCGAACTCAACTCCATACCACGGAACAACGGTCACAGCGACTAAAAAGCTGAGTCCGAAGAAGATAATGTTTGGCCAAATAAGCTCTTCTTTCTTCTGAGCTGTCTCTTTGGCAGGATTTTGTGTTTCTGACATAGCTAACCTCTAAATATTACAGCGTACATCTGTACGCTTAAATCTGAGCACAGTATAACTCCTGATGAAAACGATTGCAATCCAGCGTACAGCTGTACACTTAACCGATTGTTTTCTATACTAGGCCTACCTTTAACAACAATAACTACACCATGATGCCAGGTCCTCGCGCCCAACAGAAAGAGAAAACGCGCCAAGCAATTATTCAAGCAGCGCTAGCTCATCTATCCGCCGATCACAGCTTCTCCAGCATGAGCTTACGAGAAGTCGCGCGTGAAGCTGGAATCGCCCCAACCTCTTTTTATCGCCACTTCGACGATATGGAGGCCTTAGGACTAACCTTGGTCGATGAATCTGGTATCACACTACGCAAGCTCATGCGTAAGGCGCGTAGCCGAATCGAACTCAAGGGAAGCGTTATACAAACCTCGGTTGATACTTTTATGGAGTTTGTTGAAAGGAATCCTAACATCTTTAGATTACTTCTGCGTGAAAGAACAGGGATATCGCCCGCTTTTCGTGACGCTGTCGCACGCGAAATTCAACATTTTAAAGAAGAGCTAACGGATTATTTAGCTCAGGAATCGAATTACACTAAAGAACAAGCCTTCACGCTAGCCGAGGGATTGGTCACTTTAGTGTTTAATGCTGGAGCTGAAGCGTTAGACTTAGCGCCCAGCGAACGAGAAGCTCTTAAAGACCGTACCACTATGCAACTGCGATATTTAACCTTCGGCGCAAAGCTCATCCATAGTGATGGCCAAAAGAATGCAAACGCTAAAGCAAGTTAAAGAACTCTTCTACTTGCTGACAAATATAGTTTAACTGCTCACTGGTAACGTCTAAGTGCATCACCCAACGCATCGTTTCGCCAGCGATGATGCGTATACCTTTAGTTTCCAAAAAGTCTGCAAGCTGTTCTGCAACGGCTAGCTCTGCTTTAATAAAAACCATATTCGTTTGCACCAGCTCAGGCTTCACCGCCAGCTGCTCGAATGCCGACAAGCGCTCCGCTAAGATTTTAGCCTTGGCGTGATCTTTGGCTAAACGTTCCACATGATTTTCTAAAGCATAAATACCCGCTGCTGCTAACACACCAGCCTGACGCATACCGCCGCCAACCATCTTACGCCAGCGACGTGCCCACTTAATTGTATCCTTATCACCACAAAGCACCGAGCCTACTGGCGCACCCAAACCCTTCGAAAGACAAATAGATACCGAATCAGCGTGCTGAGCCAAATCCTTTAACTCGCAGCCAAGCGCTACAGTCGCATTAAATGCTCTCGCACCATCCAAGTGTACTAATAAACCCTTCGATTTAGCAAAATCAAACGCCTTTTGCATATATTCTAGAGGGATGACTTTGCCGTTGTGGGTATTTTCTATACATAACAGCTTAGTGCGCGCGAAATGGTAATCATCTTTTTTGATCACCGCCTCGACTTTCTTTAGATCCAAAGTGCCGTCAGGTTCGACAGCTACAGGTTGCGGCACAATACTTCCCAATACCGGAGCGCCGCCTGCCTCGTATAAATAGGTATGATAATCCTGTCCTACGATATACTCTTCCCCACGCTGGCAGTGAGCCAAAAGTCCTACCAAGTTCGACATAGTGCCCGAAGGTACAAACAAAGCATCAGCCTTACCAGACATCTCTGCTACCAAGTCTTCAAGCCGGTTGACAGTTGGATCACCATGGAACACATCATCTCCAACAGCGGCTTTAGCCATTACTTTTCGCATGGCTTCGGTTGGCTGAGTTACCGTATCGCTTCGCAAGTCAATCATAGTTGCCTCTGGTTTATGTGGCTTTCGTCGAATTTGGAACTAGCCATTATGCACAAAAACGTTTTAAGATGAAGCCGTAATCTGCAGTTAATTTTATCTCTAGATAAGGTTATAATTTACTTAAGAACTTCCTAATAGAAATACTTGAGTGACTTTTAACTCCAAAACAAGAAGTGAATGTATCATGGCCGAAACATTATCTACTGACGCTGAAAATAGCCAAGCGTACGAACTGGACGCGCATCTCCCCTACCGATTAGCCGTTATTAGCAACATTCTACAGCTTGGGCGAGATATCGAAATTCGCAAGATTACTGATTTAGGTTCACGCGAACTACGCGTGTTACTTAATGTCGGAACCTATTCTCCAGTCTCAGCAGCCCAGGTCGCTTTTCAAACCAAACTGGATAGTTATACCATTAGCCGTGGCGTTAAAACGTTGCTCAGCAAAAACTTAATCGATAAGCGCGCACTACCCAATAATAAAAAAGAAAAATTGCTATTTCTGACCGATGAGGGCAAGTCAATCTACCAAAAGATTACCTCTAGCTTGAGTCGCCGCGATGAACAGTTAGCGTCCTTTCTCAGCACTAAACAACGGCAGAAGCTTGTTGAGAATTTAAAGAAGCTTGAGCAACAAGCCGTTGAACTACTCGCACAGCACGCTATAGCCGAACAGGATAGTGGTAATGAACTTTCGGGTGATCAAAAAGAAATTATTCGCTGGTACAACAAAATGGGCTAAGCGTTAGTCTAGCCCATGAGAATTCTTTGATTAGATAAACGTTTTCAGTTTCAACTAACAACACTTAGCTAAATAAATTCCGCAATGTCCTCTAGTGGTTTTTTTACCGTTGCATGAACTGGAACAGTAGCGTTCTCAGCCGGATAACCGGTTACCAATAAAATATATGGTCGCTCAGACTTAGGGCGATCACAAATAGTATTAAGAAACCCCATTGGTTTCGGCGTGTGAGTCAGCGTGACCAAACCACTAGAATGCAACGCATTAATTAAGAAACCAGTGGCAATCCCGACCGACTCCGGTACATAATAATTTTTTCGCTGCTCACCAGCGTGCATGCCGCCTCGGCGCTGACCAAAAATCGAAATCAGCCATGGCGCTGTTTCTAAATAAGGTTTATGAGAATCGGTTCCCAAAGGTTTAAGCGCGTCCAACCACACTTCGCCCGCTTTTTTCTCATCATAGAAAGCTCGCTCCTCTTTTTCCGCATGAATTCGGACCTGTTTTTTTGCCTCAGCGCTACCGATAACACTGAAAAACCAAGGTTGATGGTTCGCACCACTTGGAGCTGTCCCTGCTGCCTTCAAGCAATTCTCAATGATTTCTCTTGGCACCGGTTTATCAGAAAAGTCTCGCACCGTGTGTCGACGCTTGATCTCTTGATAAAAGGTCTCCGAACGAGTAGCCATCTCCTCAACGGAGTATTCTTTGTAATCAGGTAAGATAATATTGTCATGATCCTGCATAGCTTAACCTTTTATTGATTTAATAAAAGAATACTAGCACTTATAATTGCATTTGCAACATTATTTGCAAATTCTAGTAGTAAGAAAGTTAACTTACAAACAAAAAAAGGCGCCACAAGGGCGCCTTTTAAATCTCGATAGTGATTAACCAATGAGCTCTAGAGCTTTGTTGAGTAAATCACTCGGACGCATTGCATCAACAGCAAGTTTGTGGTCTGGAGAATAGTAACCACCGATATCCATAGCCTGACCTTGAACTTTGTTAAGCTCATCAACAATGGCTTGTTCGTTATTGGTCAGCTCTTCAGCTAACTTAGTGAACTGTGCTTTAAGCTCAGCATCATCGCTCTGCTTTGTAAGCTCTTGTGCCCAGTACATTGCTAGATAGAAATGACTACCGCGGTTATCCAGCTCATTCACTTTACGTGACGGGGATTTACCGTTTAATAGTAACGCTTCGGTCGCAACGTCTAACGCTTCTGCTAAGACTTGTGCTTTTTTGTTACCATTCTTCTCAGACATATGCTCAAGCGAAACACCTAGCGCAAGGAATTCGCCTAGCGAGTCCCAACGTAAGTGATTCTCTTTCATGAACTGCTGAACGTGCTTAGGAGCCGAACCGCCAGCACCCGTTTCGAATAAGCCGCCACCGTTCATCAATGGAACAACCGAAAGCATCTTCGCACTCGTACCTAATTCAAGGATCGGGAACAAATCTGTCAGATAGTCGCGCAATACGTTACCCGTTACTGAAATCGTATCCTTGCCATCTTTAACACGTTTTAGGGTAAAGTCTGTTGCTTCGATTGGCGCTAGAATATGTAACTCTAGGCCGTCTGTGTCATGATCTTTCAGGTAAGTTTCAACTTTTTTGATCAGTTCTGCGTCATGCGCACGCTCTTTATCTAACCAGAACACTGCTGGAGTATCAGATAAGCGAGCACGATTGACAGCAAGCTTCACCCAGTCCTGAATCGGCGCATCTTTGACCTGGCACATTCTCCAGATATCGCCTTCTTCGACTGGGTGCTCAAGCAATATATTACCATCTGCATCAACGACTCGAACTGAACCGTTACCAGTCATTTCGAATGTTTTGTCGTGAGAACCGTACTCTTCTGCTTTTTGCGCCATCAGACCAACGTTCGGAACCGTACCCATCGTCGTTGGGTCGAAAGCACCATGTTCTTTACAAAAATCGATAGTCGCTTTATAAACACCAGAATAGCTACTATCAGGAATGACAGCTTTGGTGTCCTTAGTACCACCGTCCGGCCCCCACATTTGACCAGAGTTACGGATCATTGCCGGCATAGAGGCATCGATAATAACGTCGCTTGGAACGTGTAAATTGGTAATGCCATTATCAGAATCAACCATTGCTAACTCTGGGTTTTGCTCATAAACCGCTTTAATATCAGCTTCTATAGCTTCACGTGTATCTTGAGGAATCTTATCTAAACTACTGATTAAGTTACCAAAACCGTTATTCACGTTAACACCAGCTTGCTCTAATGCAGGCGCGTGTTTAGCGAAAACGTCCTTAAAGAACACTTTAACACCATGACCGAAAATGATTGGGTCTGAGACCTTCATCATGGTCGCCTTCATGTGTAGCGAGAATAGAACATCTTGCTCTTTCGCTTCTGCCACTTGCTCCGCAAGGAAAGTCACTAAAGCGCTTTTGCTCATCACTGACGAATCGATAACCTCGCCAGCCTGCAAAGGAAAAGCTGGCTTTAACTCAGTAACGTCTCCGTCATCGCCGACAAACTCTATCTTCACGTCTGTGGCGGCGTCTAAGGTTTTAGACTTTTCATTCGAGCGAAAATCGCCAGAAGTCATGCTCGCCACATGCGATTTCGAATCGGAAGACCAAGCACCCATTTTATGTGGGTTCTTTTTAGCAAAGTTCTTAACCGCTTTAGGAGCACGGCGATCAGAGTTACCTTCACGTAATACTGGGTTTACCGCACTACCTTTAATCTTGTCATAACGTGTACGTATATCGCGCTCTATATCTGTCGATGGGCTATCAGGGTAATCTGGAAGTGCGTAACCTTTGTCCTGTAGCTCTTTAATCGTTGCTTTTAACTGCGGGATTGAAGCACTGATGTTTGGCAACTTAATAATGTTAGCGTCTGGCTTCTTGACCATTTCGCCAAGCTGAGCCAAGGCATCCGGAATGCGCTGTTCTTCTTTCAGGTATTCAGGGAAGCTAGCAATTACACGACCTGCTAATGAAATATCGCTGGTTTCAACACTGATCCCTGCTGCTTTTGTAAACGCTTCGATAATTGGCAGGAACGATTTAGTCGCCAACGCTGGCGCTTCATCAGTGTGAGTATAGATAATCTTTGATGTTGTCATACAGTTTCCTAAGAGTCTTTGCAATCCAAACAGATTTTCGACACCACGTCATGCGTAATCATGACGGCATCTTTATGAATGAAGTGCGCGACATTATACGCGAAAACAACAATTCCTGCATGCTCAATACACTAAACTTTGTTGACTATTCCGATGAAACTAGCGATATAAGTCGTTACAATGATTACCTATTTCCAAAATGTATACTTTTCAACCAAGCGATGGGCAATACTCCATGAGCCAACTGGTCTTGTTTAACAAACCGTTTAATACCTTATGTCAGTTCACTGGCGAGCTAGGCGACTCAACGCTGGCTGACTTTATTGCTATTCCAGAGGTTTATCCGGCAGGTCGTTTAGATAAGGATTCTGAGGGCCTATTGCTGCTAACTGATGATGGACAGTTACAACATCAAATCGCTAATCCCAAAAAGAAAATGTCAAAAACCTACTGGGTTCAGGTCGAAGGTGCGCCCTCAGATGATGACTTGGAGCCTTTGCGACAAGGGGTTTCTATACAGAAATACGAAACCAAGCCAGCTCAAGTGTCGATTATGACGGAACCCACCGTATGGCCGAGAAATCCTCCGGTCAGAGAGCGTAAAAATGTTCCTGATACTTGGCTCAAACTCTCGATCAAGGAAGGCAAAAACCGTCAGGTGCGCCGCATGACAGCGGCGATTGGCTTCCCGACTTTACGCCTTATTCGTGCCCAAATTGGTCCATGGTCACTAGCAGAACTGATGCCAGGAGAGTATAAGGTTATTGATGTTGATCCGCCTCGTGGCGTAAAGAGTAATCCATCATCAACGCCTAATAAACTCCGTAAAAGGTTCAGTAAAAGCCATAGATAAGCTATGATACGCGCTTGATTACGCTCGGTATCTCTTATGCTCCCCATTCATGTCACAGTTGCCGCTATTATTGAATACCACGGCAAATTTCTGATGGTTGAAGAACACACCTCTAACGGTGGAGTTGCTTATAATCAGCCAGCGGGCCACCTCGATCCTGATGAAAGTATCGAACAAGCGGTTATTCGGGAAGTTAAGGAGGAGACTGGTCTAGACTTTGAGCCAGAGGGCTTAGTCGGTATCTACACCTTAAACCCTGCGGGTAATGGCAACTACTACCAGCGCTTTTGTTTTACGGGTTCGGTTAATGGTGGCCTTGAAACCTCGCCTCAAGACCCCGATATTATTGCCGCACACTGGATGACTCTTGAAGAAATATTAGAGTGTTTAAACGCCCATCGTAGTGGCTTAATTGTTAAGTGTTTGCAGGACTACCTAAACGGTTATCGCTATCCGCTTGATATTTTAGATTACAGTGGCGACGAAGATTTATTACAACAGCAAAGCCTAAACTTTTTACACGAACAGCTTTAACACAATCAATTTAAATAGTTATGAATACAGACATTAAAGCTCCTAAAGATACGAAAGTCATCGTCGGTATGTCCGGCGGTGTGGACTCTTCCGTGTCTGCATATCTTCTTAAGCAACAAGGCTATCAAGTCGAAGGTTTGTTTATGAAGAACTGGGAGGAAGATGACGACACAGAATATTGCTCGGCGGCTGAAGATTTGACCGACGCGCAAGAAGTGTGCGATAAAATAGGCATTAAATTACGAACCATAAACTTTGCCGCAGAATACTGGGACAATGTTTTCGAGCACTTCCTTGCCGAATATAAAGCTGGACGTACTCCGAACCCCGACATTATGTGTAACAAAGAGATAAAGTTTAAAGCATTTCTGGATTACGCCAAACTACTTGGTGCTGATTATATCGCTACTGGCCACTATGTTCGTCGTGGCGACAGAGATAATAAAGCAACTCTCCTGCGAGGTTTGGACGACAATAAAGATCAATCCTACTTCCTGTATGCAGTCGGTCATGAGCAGATTGCGAAGACCCTCTTCCCCGTCGGTGAAATTGAAAAGCCTGAAGTTAGACGTATCGCAGAAGAACAAGGGTTAGTTACCGCTGAGAAAAAAGACAGCACAGGTATTTGTTTTATCGGTGAGCGTAAATTTACAGACTTCCTACAGCAGTACCTGCCTGCACAACCAGGCGATATCGAAACTCCTGAAGGTGACGTCATCGGACAACACAATGGTTTAATGTATCATACTCTAGGCCAACGCAAAGGGTTAGGCATTGGTGGCTTAAAGGATGCACCAGAAGAGCCATGGTTTGCTGCTGAAAAAGATTTGGAAAGGAATGTGCTTATCGTTGCCCAAGGCCACCAGCACCCTCTTCTAATGAGTCAGTCACTGGTTGCTAAGCAGCTAGATTGGGTTGCGGGTGAAGCGCCTGCCGATAAATTCGAGTGCACAGCTAAGACTCGCTATCGACAAGCTGATGTCGCATGTACCGCTAGTCGTTTGAATGAAGACGAATGGCTGGTAGAATTTAATGAACAACAACGCGCCGTTACACCAGGCCAATCCATTGTGTTTTATGATGGTGACATTTGTCTTGGCGGCGGAATTATAGAAAGCACACAGAAATAATATGACACAATATAATTTTTCAGACTCAGTTATAGCTCTAGCCGGTATTTGTCAGGCTATTCGCTGCGTCAAAGATATCTCGAAAGATGGCCAAGCAGATCAAGTCGATATGGAGATCATGTTTGAAAGTATCCTACAAACTGAGTCAGACAATACAGAGTCAATTTATAATAACCACAAGTATTTAGCGACTGGTTTTAACACATTGATAGAATTACTGTCTGGACCAAGAACCGATGCTGACTTAAGTCGTTATCTCGTTAGCATCCTCAGCCTGCAGAAGCGATTCTCGGGTGACTCCAATATGCAGCAGGTTGTGAGTTCTAGAGTAGCCCAAGCTAAAAGATTACATGAGTACCAAGAAAAAATTGATCATGACTTAATTGAGCAATTAGCTCACATTTACAAAGACACTATCTCAACCTACCCGACTAAAATTCAAGTGACTGGTAATAGCCAATATTTACAACAGTCGGCAAACCAATCGAAAATCAGAGCGCTTCTTCTTTCAGCAATTCGAAGCGCTGTGCTATGGAATCAGGTTGGTGGTAAGAAGAGACACTTTTTGTTTTCTAAGGCAAAAATTATCGATACTGCAAAAGCTTTCTTAGCTTAAAAAACTCCTGATAAGTCATTGGCGAGTGCTCTAACCTTCCATTGAGCACTCATAATCTTCAACCTTCCAAACGTAGGGCTCCCAATATTCACCGGTCCGGGTCTTGAAACGTTTAGACTTGATCAACTTGCTTCCAAGAAAGTAGCGCTTATTTGGCACAACTAGAAACTCAATAATTTTAGCGTCAGAGAATGAAAAGCGCTTCTTCTCGGTTAAAGAAAATCTTGTTTCAGAGCTAGGTACTCTTTCATGCACTTTTATACGGTTTATTCCAGCAGGAAGTTTATAGGCCAGTCCACTGCTTTTAACCCTGTTCCCGTTTACTTCAGAAATATGTGCTTTAAAGAATTTCCAGGAGGATGCGGGAGGATTAGCTAAAGTGGTAATAATCCCACATTCTTCATCAGGATAGTGTAACTCGCTTTTTACTTTCATGCTCCAGCTAGGGTTTATTGTTGGATTAGCAGTACCAGTAAGAATGATTTTTTTATCTTTGCGTATTACCTGTAAACTAAATTTTTCATTAGGCTGGAGCTTCAAAGAAGAAAGCTCTTGCTTAAAAGAGTCACCTTTCCCCAACTTAAAACCCTTTATAAAATCTCCAACACGAAGGCCAAGTTGCTCTGCGTTACTACCACTCTTAATACTTAAAACTTGGTTATTTTCACCTATAGATAAACCAAGTTCAGTATTAACTCGTGCCACTTTACTAAAGTCTAACGTAAAAGAATTTTCTTTTACGGATTCCAATTTATAGATTTCGCTGAGGGTAAAATTTATTCGGGCTTCCAGTTTTTTTAACAGCGCTATCGATTTGGAGGACTGGAGGTTCATTGAAAGCTCTTTTGTATTTGCGCTTTTTAGAGTCGTTCCTAAGTTATCCGCAGAGGAAGAATATAGCTGCCAACTGGGGATAAAACTAGACTCAACTAGTTGATTTAGCTCTAACAACTCTCCTTTTCGTTGAATACTCACTTCTAACTCGTCACCGTGTGTCAGTTGAGCTGAGGAAATCTGACTCCCATAATCTTTACCATTAAGTTTTACGCTTTTTATGATATCTCCCGGCCGTAAAGCCATTGCATGGGCCGTTCCATCAGCCGATACAGATAATACAGTTTGCGTTGATGGTTCAATAACCACTCCCATACGGACAAGTCTGCCATTACTCTGCGAAAGGTAAACCGTCCAATCTTTACTAGACTCAATATCAGCAACACTGCTTAACGTTCGTGAAATATCCGTACGGATGTTTTCTAGTAACAGTTTACTTTTGTCTGAAGTTAGCTCCCCAGCATAACTATTGCTAGCAATGATCAACATGATAGTTAAAGCTATCTTAAAAGCAATTTTCATAATTAAATCCTAGCAACAAGAGTATCATTTTGATAAATCGATTTGAGGCTCTTAGCAACATCAACTCGTCTTTCCCACAAACGATTAACCTCTGAATTCAGCTCCCCTTCTGCACTTGAGTAATAATAATTTAGCTGTTGATCAATTTGTTCTAACTCGAGACGCAAGCCTATATATTCCGCATATTGATTAGCGTTCAGAGTAAGCTCATCATAGATAGCTATTTGCTTTTCAAGCTGGTTTGAAGAAGCAATTAATTGAGGCAACCCTTTTTCAGGGCTAGCCTCTTTCTGTAAAGGATTACCTACGTACACCGTTGTCAACCCGACTGATAAAATTATTCCTGCCGCAACTACCCACTTGAGCATTTTTCGTTGCTCTATTTTGCCTTGAGTGCTAGGAAGCTTCTCCAAGTTATCTTGGAAAATCAGATCTTGCTTGGAAGAAGGATGCTTCTGCTCTAGGGCATCCGCCGAACGACTCAACTTAGCTCGTATGGCTTGATCGTTATGCTGTTTCATCTTTACCTCCTATCTGCCGGCCACTATATCGTGGATCTGCAGCTAAGGACTTTAAGGATTTCATCGCTCTACTGAAAATTATACGTGAATTTTGTTCACTGACGCCTATTGACTGTGCAACCTCGGAGTGAGTATATCCATCAATTGCGTACAACCAAACGACGATCCGTTCCCGCTCATTTAAAACATCTAAAAATTGTTCTAAATCCCAATCAGGTTTATCAATTTGATGACTTATTTCTTCAGCAGAATACTGGTACTCTGACTCATCTCCAACATCAACAAGCTTTTGATTGGCTCTAATGGTATCTATGACGGTATTGTAAGTAATACGCTTCAACCAACCATTAAATTTTTTAGTATCAGCTAAATTACTGATAGTATTCATCATCTTCAACATCACTGTCTGCAATACATCATTTGCTCTGTGCTCGTCACGAAGCATCTGATAAGCCAAGTGAAACACAGGCGACTTATAAAGCTCGTAGATTTGCGTTAAGGCAAACCTATCCCCCTTTTGAGCCTTTTTTATGACTTTCTTTGAATATTTCTGGTGAAAGGACAAAACAATTCCACTTAGATATTTAACTATAAGACGCCATAATGGGCACTTGTGTGACAAATCACTCTGAAAAACATCGCTAAAAATTTCTGTGCTTAAAAAAAACCCTTATCTGTATGAATAAGGGCTTTTATTAGTAATTACACGGCAGCTGGCCAGAGCCATGTGAATGTTGCTGCTATAACTGCGGCATAAATAAGCGCATCAATTAAGTATTTGATCGTAACTAGCCAAGGGTGACCAAACCAAATACTATAAGGGATGGATGCCCAACCGAAACCAAAAAAACCAACCAAGAATAATAGTTGGAAAATATCAACAGCAACTGCTCCTTTAGTTAAAGTCATACAAGCGACTGCTGCAACAAATAAACTACCAAGAACGAAAAAAATAAACTGCTGAGTTAAAAGCTTGCCCATTGGCGGTAAGCCTTTTTGCATGATGGTAACAATTGCGACTGGTCCTTTCTTAAATCTCGCCTGTACCGCTGGGTCGTTCATCTCATTGAAATCAGCACAATGCGGTAACGTATAAAAGCCCACATCCTCCTCTGATTTCTCAATAGCGCCTGAAATGCCTTCTTCGTCTTTTAACTTTTTATAATCAGTATTGTGATACTTAATCACCATGTGGATTAGTGCGCTGGCAATCCAAGCAAAGAGACCACTCAGCAAAATTGGTAACCAAAGCTCAACTAATGACACTGACATATACTACCCTCCATAAAAGTTCGTCTATAAATATAGCATATCTAGTGTAAATTAGTGCAACTAAGAAAAACAATAGTTTAGCTGATATTTGAAAGGCATCGCTATAAATACCCCCATGCTTTATCCAATATTTATATAAGCTCTCGAGTGACTTTCAGGATATGGTGAGGGTCTGCCCCGCTTGGGTATGATACCTAAAGGGCTTTCTTCAGGCCATGCGTTCCACACCCTTCAGTCACCTAAGTCGAATATGATTTCTGTGGACGTGCAATATAACGACCCATCGTTGCCACTAGACATCCTGAGCATATCAATGATTTGATAAATCACAGGCATAAAAAAACCCCAACCGTAAGGCTGGGGTTTCTCGTATAAGCGCTTGGCGATGACCTACTCTCGCATGGGGAAGCCCCACACTACCATCGGCGATGAGTCGTTTCACTTCTGAGTTCGGCAAGGGATCAGGTGGTTCCAACTCTCTATGGTCGCCAAGCAAAAATGTTTGGATAATGACCTAAGTCTTAATAATTTGGCAGAAGAAGTTTTAAATCTGTAAGTAAGATGTTGCAGTATTCAACACGCTTTGTTTCTTTGTTTGCTGAGCTATATATTGAGCCTTTCGGCATCCCAAAACTCTTGGGGTTATATAGTCAAGCCTCACGAGCAATTAGTACAAGTTAGCTTAACGCCTCTCAACGCTTCCACACCTTGCCTATCAACGTCGTAGTCTACAACGGCTCTTCAGGAAACTTAAAGTTTCAGTGAGATCTCATCTTGGAGGGGGCTTCCCGCTTAGATGCTTTCAGCGGTTATCCTGTCCGAACATAGCTACCCGGCAATGCCACTGGCGTGACAACCGGAACACCAGAGGTTCGTCCACTCCGGTCCTCTCGTACTAGGAGCAGCTCTCCTCAAATCTCAAACGCCCACGGCAGATAGGGACCGAACTGTCTCACGACGTTCTGAACCCAGCTCGCGTACCTCTTTAAATGGCGAACAGCCATACCCTTGGGACCGGCTACAGCCCCAGGATGAGATGAGCCGACATCGAGGTGCCAAACACTACCGTCGATATGAACTCTTGGGTAGTATCAGCCTGTTATCCCCGGAGTACCTTTTATCCGTTGAGCGATGGCCCTTCCATTCAGAACCACCGGATCACTATGACCTACTTTCGTACCTGCTCGACGTGTCTGTCTCGCAGTTAAGCTGGCTTGTGCCATTACACTAACCTCATGATTTCCGACCATGATTAGCCAACCTTCGTGCTCCTCCGTTACTCTTTGGGAGGAGACCGCCCCAGTCAAACTACCCACCACACACTGTCCTCGATCCGGATAACGGACCTGAGTTAGAACTCAAAAGCTACCAGGCTGGTATTTCAAGGACGACTCCACATCATCTAGCGACAATGCTTCAAAGTCTCCCAGCTATCCTACACAAGCAGGTTCTAAGTCCAGTGTGAAGCTGTAGTAAAGGTTCACGGGGTCTTTCCGTCTAGCCGCGGGAACACTGCATCTTCACAGCGAGTTCAATTTCACTGAGTCTCGGGTGGAGACAGTGTGGCCGTCGTTACGCCATTCGTGCAGGTCGGAACTTACCCGACAAGGAATTTCGCTACCTTAGGACCGTTATAGTTACGGCCGCCGTTTACCGGGGCTTCGATCAAGAGCTTCTCCGAAGATAACCCCATCAATTAACCTTCCGGCACCGGGCAGGCGTCACACCCTATACGTCCACTTTCGTGTTTGCAGAGTGCTGTGTTTTTGATAAACAGTCGCAGCCACCTGGTATCTTCGACCAGCCTCAGCTCAGGGAGCAAGTCCCATCACCAAAGCCGGCGCACCTTCTCCCGAAGTTACGGTGCTATTTTGCCTAGTTCCTTCACCCGAGTTCTCTCAAGCGCCTTAGTATTCTCTACCTGACCACCAGTGTTGGTTTGGGGTACGGTCGGTGTTTATCTGAAGTTTAGAAGATTTTCCTGGAAGCCTGGCATCAACCACTTCTCGCCCTTGGGCGATCGTCATCAGCTCTCGGCCTTAAAGGAACCCGGATTTACCTAAGTTCCAAGCCTACCACCTTAAACGCGGACAACCGTCGCCGCGCTGGCCTAGCCTTCTCCGTCTCTCCATCACAATAAACACCGGTACAGGAATATTAACCTGTTTCCCATCGACTACGCATCTCTGCCTCGCCTTAGGGGCCGACTCACCCTGCTCCGATTAACGTCGAACAGGAACCCTTGGTCTTCCGGCGTGCGGGTTTTTCACCCGCATTAACGTTACTCATGTCAGCATTCGCACTTCTGATACCTCCAGCAGACTTCTCAATCCACCTTCAGCGGCTTACAGAACGCTCCTCTACCGATACACATAGTGTATCCCGCAGCTTCGGTGCATAGCTTAGCCCCGTTACATCTTCCGCGCAAACCGACTCGACTAGTGAGCTATTACGCTTTCTTTAAAGGGTGGCTGCTTCTAAGCCAACCTCCTAGCTGTCTAAGCCTTTCCACATCGTTTCCCACTTAGCTATGACTTTGGGACCTTAGCTGGCGGTCTGGGTTGTTTCCCTTTCCACTACGGACGTTAGCACCCGCAGTGTGTCTCCCGCGCTGTACTCCTAGGTATTCGGAGTTTGCAAAGGGTTGGTAAGTCGGGATGACCCCCTAGCCTTAACAGTGCTCTACCCCCTAGGGTAATACGCGAGGCTCTACCTAAATAGATTTCGAGGAGAACCAGCTATCTCCCGGTTTGATTAGCCTTTCACTCCGATCCACAGTTCATCCCCTCATTTTGCAACATAAGTGGGTTCGGTCCTCCAGTTGGTGTTACCCAACCTTCAACCTGACCATGGATAGATCACCGGGTTTCGGGTCTACCTCCAGCAACTGTGACGCCCTATTAAGACTCGGTTTCCCTACGGCTCCCCTAAATGGTTAACCTTGCTACTGAAGAGTAAGTCGCTGACCCATTATACAAAAGGTACGCAGTCACACGACTAAATCGTGCTTCCACTGCTTGTAAGCATGCGGTTTCAGGGTCTATTTCACTCCCCTCACTGGGGTTCTTTTCGCCTTTCCCTCACGGTACTGGTTCACTATCGGTCGACAGAGAGTATTTAGCCTTGGAGGATGGTCCCCCCATGTTCAGTCAAGATAACACGTGTCCCGACCTACTCGATTTCACTTCTAATTCGTTTTCGTGTACGGGGCTATCACCCTGTATCGCGTCACTTTCCAGAGACTTCCACTAACTCAAAAGAAGCTTAAGGGCTAATCCGATTTCGCTCGCCGCTACTCTCGGAATCTCGTTTGATTTCTGTTCCTACGGGTACTTAGATGTTTCAGTTCCCCGCGTTCGCCTCTTACACCTATGTATTCAGTGCAAGATAACCAGCTTATACTGGCTGGGTTTCCCCATTCGGAAATCCTCGGATATAACGTTTGTTGTCAACTCCCCGAGGCTTATCGCAGACTACTACGTCCTTCATCGCCTTCTGTCGCCAAGGCATCCACCGCATGCTCTTATTCACTTGACTATATAACCCCAAAAATATTAGGACCATACAATCAGCAAACATAATTGCTAGCTATCCGACTTCGATAACTAACTACGTTTTCTAACATGATGAATACTATTCGCTTACAAATTTATTACTCGCTTCTGCCAAATTGTTAAAGAACTTGTTCTGGTCAATATCCAGATCTATAGGATGGCCTATACATCTAAACACTGCTTCATAGTGACCCAACCAATAAATGGTGGAGCTAAGCGGGATCGAACCGCTGACCTCCTGCGTGCAAGGCAGGCGCTCTCCCAGCTGAGCTATAGCCCCATTTTGATATCGGTGAATTTCGTTTTAAGCAAAGCAGATAAAAAGGAAGCTTAGTCTTCTAAGCGACGTTTATCTAACACAGCATAAACCAAAATTGGTAGGTCTGGGCAGACTTGAACTGCCGACCTCACCCTTATCAGGGGTGCGCTCTAACCAGCTGAGCTACAGACCTATATATCTGTCTTGTTACAGACACTAACGGCCTGCACAACCGATCACTATTCCAGATGATTTTAATAAGACAATTTGTGTGAACACTTATGCAATGAGAACACTGTCGTTAAGGAGGTGATCCAGCCGCAGGTTCCCCTACGGCTACCTTGTTACGACTTCACCCCAGTCATTGCTCACACCGTGGTAACCGCCCAATGTTAAGCTAGC
>QQTG01000011.1 GCA_003370465.1 Kangiella sp. HD9-110m-PIT-SAG07
AGCCTGATATACTTTTTTCTTTTGATTTCCGCCACGCTTGTTTTTTGCATCATAAGCGTTAGCAACTAAATCTGCGTCACTACTTTTCTTTTTACCTTTCTTCTTTTTCCTACGACCTTTGCCAGCACCGGACTTTTCTTCAAAGTCACGGATAGACATAGGCTTCGCTGGCTTGTTTGGATCCGCCTTAACCACTTTTTCTTCTGGCTCTTGCTTCTCTTCAAGCTGCTTTTCAATCTTCTTTTGAACCTTATCGTCAGACTTAGGCTTAGACTCTTTCTTAGCCTTGTCTTTAGTTTCTTTAGGTTTTTCTTCTGCTTTGGCCGGCTTATCTTTACTTCCAGGCTTAGCTTTTGCCTTTGCCTCTTCTTTGCTCTTCGCTTCAGCTTCTTCTTTCGCTTTGCGTTCAGCTTCTTCCGCCTGACGCTTTGCTTCTTCAGCCTCTTCTTTCGCTTTACGCTCAGCCTCTTCTGCCTGACGTTGCGCCTCTTCAGCTTCTCTTGCCTGAGCTTCTTCTTCCTCAGCAAGCTTCTGAATTTCTTCATTAGAACGCTTAACGTAAGTACGCTTTTTCTTAACAGCGACCTGAACAGATTTCTTCTTTCCTTCAGAAGAAGTCACGCTCAAGGTACTTTTCTTAGTACGGCTTAAGGTAATTTTTCTTGGGCCAGTAGATTCATCGCCACCATGTGACTTCTGCAAATAAGTCAATAACGACTTTTTCTGCTCTTCAGTGATGGTTTCGTCTGCGCTTTTAATTTTAGAACCAGCCGCCTCTAACTGCTCCAGAAGTTTATCCACTGGAGTGTTAAGGTTATCGGCAAATTGTTTTACTGTAGTATCTGACATTTAGTCTCCCCGCTTAAAATTATCCTGCTCCCCGATTTATTCCTGATCTTCAAACCAAGGGGCACGCGCGGTCATAATTAATTGAGCAGCACGCTCATCATCCAATTCTTCGATATCGGTTAAATCATCCACTGACTGCTCCGCCAAATTTTCCATCGTAATAACACCTCGGCTCGCTAATACGTAAGCCAGGTGACGATCCATGCCGTCCATATTCAATAAATCTTCGGCTGGTTCATTTTTTTCCAACTGCTCTTCGGAAGCAATTGCTTTAGTCAATAAAATATCTTTAGCTCGTGATTTCAAGGCATCGATTAAGTCTTCATCAAAGCCTTCGATTTCAAGCATTTCAGACTGAGGAACATACGCCACTTCTTCAAGCGTTGTAAAACCTTCCTGCACCAAAATCTCTGCTAAATCACCATCGACGCCCAGCTCATCAGTAAATAAGCTAACAATCGACTCTGTCTCAGACTGATTCTTTTTAGCAAAGTCTTCTTCTGTCATAACATTCAGTTCCCAGCCCGTTAATTCACTGGCTAGACGAATGTTTTGACCATTACGACCGATGGCTTGAGCAAGCTGCTCTTCATCAACCGCTATGTCCATGCTACGAGAATCTTCATCAACAACAATAGACACCACTTCAGCTGGAGCCATGGCGTTAATCACGAACTGTGCTGGGTTGTCATCAAACAACACAATATCAATTCGCTCACCGTTCAACTCACCAGTTACAGCTTGTACACGGGCACCACGCATACCAACACAAGCACCGACTGGATCAATACGTTTGTCATTAGTCTTTACGGCAACTTTTGCGCGAGAACCTGGGTCACGTGCGGCACCTTTAATTTCGATAACTTGCTCACCAATCTCAGGTACTTCGATGCGGAATAGCTCTTCCAGCATTTCAGGACGAGTACGGCTGACAAATAATTGTGGGCCACGATTCTCATCGTTAATGTTGTACAACAAGCCACGAACACGGTCACCTGCACGTACAGTTTCGCGCGGCATCATTTCATCACGCTGAATAACGGCTTCAGCATTGCTGCCTAAATCTAAATAGATGTAGTCGCGTGTGATTTTCTTAACCACACCAGTGATTAACTCACCTACACGATCTCTGAAAGCTTCAACCGTTTTCGCACGCTCAGCTTCACGAACCTTCTGTACGATGACCTGCTTCGCTGTTTGTGCGGCAATACGACCAAACTCGATAGACTCGATTTGTTCTTCAACAAAATCGCCTAACTCAATTTCTGGTTCTTCGTGCTGCGCTGCCGACAGTGTCGTTTCAGTTAAAGGATCTTCAACACCTTCGTCATCAACAACTGTCCAGCGGCGGAACGTATCGTACTCACCAGTTTCACGGTCGATATCAACACGCACATCAATATCAACACCATGTTTTTTCTTAGTAGCCGTAGCTAACGCAGCTTCTAATGCTCCAAAAATAACTTCTGGCTTAACGTCCTTTTCATTTGAAACGGCCTCAACCACTAACAAAATTTCTTTACTGCTCATACGTGTTAACCTTCAATAAACTCGTGAATATTTTCACTAATCCGTTCGAGACTGATCTTTCTAAATTAATACTTTGCGATCAACTGGGCTTTTTCAACCTGAGGTACGTCGATTTCGTGAACCTCACCATCGACTACTAGGTTAATTTTGCCATTATTGACACTTTCAATAGTACCTTTGAACTTACGGCGCCCGTTTATCGGAAACGATAAACGCAGCTCAGCATCTTCACCGACATACATCGTAAACTGCTGCTCTGTAAATAAAGGTCTGTCCATACCAGGCGATGAAATCTCTAGGTTGTAAAACCCGTTGATCGGATCTTCAACATCAAGAACACCGCTGACCTGGTGACTTACCTCAGCACAATCATCCACACTGATACCATCTTCATGCTCAATAAACACTCTTAAAATCGAGTGTTTACCTTGCGATATATATTCTAAGCCCCAAAACTCGAAACCTGCGGCCTCGACGGCTGGACGAATAATTTGTTCCAGTTGTGACTGTTTACTCATTGCGCTCTCTAATTAACGACATTTTGTGACTTTATTTATCAAAAGCCAAATACAAAAAAAGGCCCATATGGCCCCATCATTTATTTATCTGACGAACCTTGTATGCTCTTAGAAGCATTGAGGTTCATTATGATGGGCTTAAACCTATTCATGTGAATAAGCCAACATTACCCACGGCGTTTATAGCATGTTTTAACTTCGCTACAAACAATAAAGCCCCTATAAAGGGGCCTTATTATTATATTCATAATATAAAGTCAGTCAACTCACAAAAATTACTGACTATACGTTTAGATTTTATTCCAAACGCCCTTCTTAAGACACCATTTATTTCTCAAGAAGAATTGGTAGCGGGGGCCAGATTTGAACTGACGACCTTCGGGTTATGAGCCCGACGAGCTACCAGGCTGCTCCACCCCGCATCCATGACTCTAGCTAGCAATCTATCTAGAGTACTTATTAGACTCTGGTATGACTAATAAGTTTGGCTTTAAAAGCCGCTTCTGTAGGTTTTGAACTCAGTGCCTACGTCAACGTGGAACGCATTATACTCACTTAAATGGCTTTGACAAGTGGTCTGACGCAATAAATTCAATAAATCTTCATTGCCTATAAATACTGGAATGCTCGCTCACATAATTCCAGTAATTTCGCGGGGAATAAGCCTAGTGCAATGACGCTCAAACTAGTAATTCCTAGTCCTAAGCGTAGCCCTCGTGCGGCGACTACTTTTTGTTCTTCCTTCGGCTCATCAAAGAAAATGACTTTGACGACTTTTAAATAATAGAACAATCCAATTATGGACATCACTGCCGCAAATACCGCAAGCCAAACAAACCCAGAGTTGAGAACGGCCAAGAATACTTCCAGTTTTGCCCAGAAACCAACGAAAGGTGGTAAGCCAGCCATTGATAGGAACAGCACGCTGATCAGTAAACCGCCCCAAGGGTTCTTTCTACCTAGGCCTTTAAGTTGGTCGATATTTTTTACATCTTCGATACCTTTACCGAGATAAATTAAACAACCAAACCCACCCAACGACATGATGGCGTAAGCCAGTATATAAAAGAATGAAGCTGCAAAACCGTCTGCCGTCCCAGTCAATATACCCAATAAGAAATAACCAATATGAGCAATAGCTGAGTAAGCGAGTAACCGCTTAATATTGGTTTGCGCCAAGGCAACAATGTTACCCACTAGCATCGATAAGCAAGCGAGGATAATCATTAACCCTTGCCAATCCACTAAAGCACCGATAAAGCCATAGGCGAAAATTCTAATCGCTAATCCAAAAGCCGCCACTTTAGGGGCTGAAGATAAGAAAGCCGTGGTCGCTGTCGGTGCGCCATCGTAAACGTCCGGCACCCACATCTGAAAAGGCACCGCTCCAAACTTAAAGGCAATCGCTACCACTATAAACACCAGCCCAAAGCGAAGTGTTAAACTAGCATCATTATCAGCAATATAGGCCGCGATGTCCGTCAAATGAATTTCTTGGGTAACGCCATAGACTAGGGACATGCCGTATAGTAGGAAACCACTGGCAATAGCGCCCATAACAAAGTATTTCACCGCCGCTTCTGCGGACTCGTAAGCATGGCGCTGCATGGCTACTAAGGCATATAACGACAGTGATAGTAATTCTAGTCCTAGATATAACGTCAGTAAGCTGCCGCCACTCACCATCACCATCATCCCTAATACTGCAAACAGGTGGAGCAGGTAATACTCTCCTCTTAAAACCCGTCGAGGCAAGATATAGGGACGCGCAAATAGTAGCGCCAACATGGCAAGTAAAATCACGCTGATCTTTATAATTCCCGCCATTGGATCGAGAATAAAATGCCTGTCGTACAAGTGATACTGAACGTCTGGGAACTGAACCATGCAAATGATCGCCGTACCGACTAAGGCTAACTGCGATAAACGATAGGTCATATTTCGATCGAGATCTTTGGAGAAAACATCGATCAATAAAATAATACTCGCCGCTGATAGCAAGAAGATCTCTGGAAGCAGATGTATTAGGTTATGCGTCATCTTAACCTCCCCCTAACTTGCTAGCGCTGGTGGATAATAAAAGCTGTTCAATACTAGGCTGCATGATATTGATCAAAAATTGAGGATAAACTCCTAAGGCAATAATCAATAATGCTAAAACAATTAACACACACTTTTCCCTTACATTCACATCATCCAAACGCCCAACTTTCTCGCTCACTGCCTTGCCAAAAATAACACGCTTGTAAAACCACAGGCTGTAAGCAGCCCCTAGCACCAAGGTTAACCCTGCAAATAAAGCAATACGCCAGTCAGCTTGGAAGGATGAGATAATGACGAAGAATTCGCCTACAAAGCCAGATGTTCCGGGAAGACCCGCATTAGCAAAAATGAATAACATCAATAAGGTTGCAAACACCGGCATGCTATTCACCACCCCGCCATATTCACGAATTTCTCGCGTCTGTAATCGGTCATACAGCACCCCGATACTAAAGAATAAAGCACCTGACACTAGCCCATGTGAAATCATTTGTACCATAGCCCCTTGTAGAGCCATCGATTTGGCGTCGGGGTTCACCAGCTGTAATACAACAAAGGTTCCTAAGGTTACAAAGCCCATATGAGCGATTGAAGAATAGGCAATTAATTTCTTCATATCTTTCTGCGCTAGCGCGACAAACCCGATATAAACAATAGCCAGTAACGACAATACGATTAGCAGATTGGAATAAGCTACGGCGGCATCGGGCGTAATCGGCAGGCTAAAGCGCAAGAAGCCATAGCCACCCATTTTCAGCATGATTGCAGCTAAAATGACAGAGCCCCCGGTTGGCGCCTCTACGTGAGCATCAGGAAGCCAAGTATGCACCGGAACCATCGGGATCTTAACCGCAAAAGCAATCAGAAACGCCCAGAAGATCCAGTTTTGCTCCGTTCCACTAAGCGGCATTTCCCGCATGGCTGATATAGAAAAGTCACCTGTCTCGCGCCCCATATAAATCAGGGCAACCAACATGAATATTGAGCCGAAGAACGTATAAAGGAAAAACTTTATGGTGGCATAAATTCGATTAGGGCCACCCCAGATTCCGATCATCAGAAACATCGGAATCAACATCGCTTC
>QQTG01000006.1 GCA_003370465.1 Kangiella sp. HD9-110m-PIT-SAG07
CATGTTATTGATTTGGTCAGGGCTTGTTAGTCACCAGAAGCTTTCAAGCACGCGCCCATACATGGTCGTCGGTATCTTTGTTTTCGCCATGCTATTAACACCACCAGACATGATTTCTCAGGTGCTATTAGCTATTCCAATGTGGATCCTGTTCGAATTGGGGCTGATATTTGCTAAAGCTTATTCGCCAAAAAAAGTCCAAGAACGGGAAGGAGAAGGAGAGTCTGATGAAGACACTGAAAGCTAAAACTCTGAAACGCGTTCTGAACTTTTGGCCACCCTTTTGGGGCGCGGGGATTCGTGTTATCGATTTAGCAGAAGATTGGTCGTTCGCTAAAGTCCGCCTGCGTAAATATTGGTTTAATCGTAATTATGTCAACACCCACTACGGCGGCTCTTTGTTCTCAATGACAGATCCGTTTTACATGCTACTTTTCTTGCACAAGATGGGGCGAGACTATGTGGTGTGGGATAAAAAGTCTGAAATAAAATTTATTAAGCCCGGACGTAAAGACGTGTTTGCTGAATTTAAACTGACCGAGCAACAGGTCAACGACTTCAAAGAGCAACTCAAGGCCCAAGATAAAATTCAGCCAGTGTTCGAAGTCGATATCATGGATGAAGATGGTTTATTAATAGCAAAGGTTTGGAAGACCATTCATATTGCTAAGAAACAAAAGGCAGCTTAAAGCTGCCTTTTTAATTGCGACCGAGAAACTCAGCGAACAAAGTGCCACTCCGTTTGACGTCCACCCAAATAAATCACCTGCTCACCGTCAAACACAGCGGATTGCTCCAGCATAATTTGAATCAACTGGTTACCCCACTCAGGCAAACTGACTTTCACATTACCTTCTATGGCATAACCCGTATTAGGATACAATTTCCAGTCACCTTTAATAGGCGTTGGTCCTTGGTTATCCCACATACCTATTGTCGGGCCAATCGCATGACCGACAAAACCTAGCGGGTGAGTATAGGTGCTGGAATTAATAGCTTGTCGCTTCGAGGCT
Source organism: Kangiella sp. HD9-110m-PIT-SAG07 (assembly GCA_003370465.1). Taxonomy (GTDB): domain Bacteria; phylum Pseudomonadota; class Gammaproteobacteria; order Enterobacterales; family Kangiellaceae; genus Kangiella. The sequence goes on from QQTG01000006.1 coordinate 1,014, forward strand.
TGATGGGTCGCTTCTAAGACCTCATTACCAGTGCGCCCTGCTTTAAACTCCGCAGTCAGAATATCCTGCCATTGGTTGCCCACTTTAAGCGCATTCACTAACCCTTGAGGAACCTCATACTCACCAAACTTGGCGACATAGCCCATTTCCTGCGTATCGGTGCAAAGCTTTAAATAACATAAACCCACATCGGTATGGATAATATCGCCCGGCTCAATGGTTCGGTTACTCTTGCCAAAAAACGGTGACTTGGGATCGTTCTTATCGCCCTTTCTCTGAATCGTTACATAGGGCTGAAACCAGGGTTTAACGCCAAGCTGCTCAAATCGTTCACGAATGTACCAAGCAACATCTTGATCCGTAGTTACCCCTGGCGTAATTACCTTATTGGAAAAGGCTTCGTCGATAACCCCGCGAGCGACTTTCACTATTTGAGGGTAAACCTCTAGTTCCGGCGCTGTGCGCGTCTCCATCCAGCGAATGACTAGCTCTTCTGAACTCACGAGTCGTTCTTGATATTTTTTAGGTAGGTGCTTTAACAGTTTTTGGTGCAAACCTTGAGTTAAACCGTCCGCTAGTGCCCATTCTTCACTGACGTTTATGCCGATGCTTTTTGGGTCATAATCCTCAATAATCTCTGCCAATCGTTGCCACTGCTCGCTAACGGTTCCACCCTGCCAACGCGACTTATAAAAGTCACCGATGGCGTAGCGACTGACGCTGAATCGCTCAACCGTGTTACCTTTCTTTGCAAACACTAAAAGTGTGGTTCGGCGTGCCGCAAAAGTCGGCTCAGGAACTAATGTGTAGAATAAAGCATCCTCACCATATTCACGATTAATCACCAGCCACATATCCAAATCAGACTCTTTCATCAGTCGTGGCAACAGGTGATCAAGCCTGTGCTTTAAAATGCGGTTTACAGGCTCCACTCGGTCGCGATGGGATAACACTTTTGGTGTGTCAGCAACGACAACACCCTGCTGATATTCTTTCGATTCTTTCGCTTCAGTCATTAAAACACTGAGGCATAATGTGATGACAAGCCCTAGTTGCGCCCACTTATTCATAGAAATCTCCTATTAACCGATTCTCAAGGATAATGACGAATCAAGTTAGCCTTTATAAAATTATCAGTATTTTCATAATCTTAGTGATATTACCACCGGCTCAAAGAAAATACACCTGACCCCGGCAGACAAATTCGACACACAATTTGACAAATACATCATCGCTTTATGTTGCATCAGGAACTGAATCCACATAAAATGAATGAACGTTCATTTTATTGTCACTTAACTATGTCCAAGAAAAAACAAATTCTTGAGGCAGCGATTCGTTCATTCGTTGAACGTGGCCTGCAAGGTTCTTCCATGGCGCTAGTTGCCAAGGAAGCCGAGGTCGCCACGGGCAGCGTTTACAACTATTTTGAGGGGAAGGAACACCTGATCAACGAATGCTTCCTCTATGTAAAGCAGAATGAAGTTGAGTTTTTGCTCGAGCATTATGACGCCGAAGCCAGCTTCGAGAAGCGCTTTAAAGAAGTCTACACTTCGACGATACGGTTTATGCTCGATAACTGTCAGTACTTTAGGTTTTTACACCTGTACGCGTTTTCTCCTGTGATAACACAGGAAACTCGCGACAGTTTATACCCCGTTTTTGGAACCTTTATAAAGCTTTACGAAGATGCTTATGAAGCAGGCGTTATTGGCTCTCCTAGCGCTCCAGAACAACATTTATCAATTTATGGCGGGATCAGCTACTTGATGCATTACTACTATGTTAATCAAGTAGACATTTCCGATGAAAAAATTCAATCAATGGTCAATTTTGCTTGGGCTGCCCTAAGTAACTCCAAGCAAGTGACCGAAGGATAGAGCGTTATGAAAAAAACACTATTAATCAGTGCCTTACTTATTACAACCAGCACCTCTACAGGCTTTGCTGCACAGCAAGGTGAGCAACAAGCAGTACCGGTGGAAGTTGCAGAAGTAACCACTGATACCACCACTATTACCCAAAACTTACCTGGCCGCGTGGTAGCCATCCGTACATCGGAAGTTCGCGCCCGCGTCGACGGCATTCTTGAGAAGCGTCTCTTTACGGAAGGCGTGGATGTTAAGCAAGGTCAGCCACTATTCCAAATCGATGATCGCGTGATGAAAGCAAACCTCAATGCAGCCAAAGCTGACTTGAGCAACGCCCGAGCGCAACAGAAATTAAATGAGCAAACCTTGAAGCGTTACGAAGAGTTGTTGAAACAGGGCGCCGTTAGCCAGCAAGAATACGATACCTATCTAGCTCAGAGCCAACAAGCTAATGCACAAGTTGAGCAAACCAAAGCAGAATTAGCAAAAGCTCAAATTAACCTCGACTACGCCACGGTTGAAGCGCCTATTTCTGGCCGTATCGGACGCGCCTTGGTTACAGAAGGTGCTTTGGTCAGTGCCAATAACGCTACCCATCTGGCGACCATCGAGCAACTCGATGAAGTCTACGTCGATTTTACACGCTCACCAGCTGAGCTTAATAAAATGCGAGAATTATTTTCGAACTCTGAAGCCACTGACTCCAAGTCACAGCAGGTAGAAATTTTATTTAATGATGGCACACCTTACGAGGAGCTAGGACACATAGAATTTTCAAGCCTCTCGGTTGATAGAGATACAGGCTCAATCATGCTTCGTGCGATAGTAAAGAACCCCAATAACCAGCTTTTACCCGGCATGTTCGTCCGAGTTAAAGCTCCTGTGGCTGATTCGCAAAGCTTACTTCAAGTTCCTCAAAGAGCGGTTCAGGTCACAGCGAAAGGTGCGATGGTAAAACTGGTTAAAGCAGGCAAGCTTACCATGCAACCGGTCGAGCTTGGCCCGATGATGGGTACTAGCTGGGTGATTAAAAGTGGTTTAGCCGCAGGCGATAAAGTGATTGTAAGTAATACACAGTTCTTACAACCTGGAACTCCGGTACAAGTATTGCCTAGTTCGAAATCAAAAGAATCAGCAGCGTCTCATACGCAACAATAGGTATTATTTATGGCACAGTTTTTCATTAACCGCCCTATTTTTGCATGGGTAATATCCCTGCTGATATTGCTCGGTGGTACTTTAGCAGTACAGAACTTGCCGGTGATGGCATATCCCGATATTTCACCACCGCAAGTCACCGTGACTGCCACTTACCCTGGCGCTTCAGCTGAAGTTATTGAGGATACAGTAACCAGCGTAATCGAGGAAGAAATGAACGGTATCGAGGGCTTACGTTACATCAAGTCTGATAGCTCTCGTACCGGCACCTCGACCATCGTGCTAACCTTCGCTACCGGCACTGATACTGATATCGCCGGTGTTGAGGTACAGAACCGACTTAAGCGTGTTGAAGCCCGCTTACCCGCCTCAGTCAGAACTCAAGGTGTGAACATTGATAAAACACGCCCTGACTTTTTAATGGTGGTATCGCTCTATTCGCCCAATGGCACGCATAATGCAACTGACTTGGGTGACTATGTTGATCGCGCGATTTTAGGCGAGATGCGTCGTATCGATGGTATTGGTAGCGCTCAGTTGTTTAGTTCGACCTACGCCATGCGTGTTTGGGTCGATCCGAAAAAGATGGCCTCTTACGCGATAACTCCTAGTGAAATTTCTCAGGCCGTTCGTGACCAGAATGCACAACTTGCGACAGGCGAGCTTGGCTCACTTCCGGCCCCGAGTAACCAACAAATTAACGCCACTATCCTAGTACCATCGCGACTATCAACGCCGCAAGAGTTTGGCAATATTATCCTACGCTCTTCTAGCGACGGTGCTACTGTGCGCCTGAAAGATGTTGCAGAGGTTGAGCGTGGCGCTAATAACTATGGCTCTGCAGCCATGCTAAATGGGCAGGACTCAGCCGCATTTGCGCTTAAGCTGAGTAATGCTGGTAACGCTCTGGAAGCCGCTGCATCGGTCAAAAACAAAATGACCGAGCTGGAACAGTACTTTCCTGAAGATGTTGAGTGGGTCATTCCATACGATACCTCGATCTTTGTTGATGAGTCTATTGGGCAGGTAGTGCAAACGCTTGTAGAAGCAGTGTTCTTAGTAACACTGGTCATGTTCCTGTTTTTGCAAAGCTGGCGCACCACTTTAATCCCTTTAATCGTAGTACCCGTCTCTTTGATCGGTACTGGCATGGGGTTAGCGCTACTCGGCTTCTCGATCAATATGCTGACCATGTTTGCGATGGTGTTAGCTATCGGTATTGTGGTCGATGACGCCATTATCGTAGTGGAGAATATCAAGCGTATTCTGGATGAAGAAGATATCGGCCCTTACCAAGCGACCAAAAAAGCGATGAAGCAAATTTCTGGCGCTATTATCGGTACCACCGCTGTCTTGATCGCTGTGTTTATTCCGATGGCTTTCTTCTCAGGTTCCGTTGGCCGTATTTATCAACAGTTCTCACTGACCATT
>QQTG01000009.1 GCA_003370465.1 Kangiella sp. HD9-110m-PIT-SAG07
GATTCAACGCATCGTCTCAAGCTGATAAAGGAAACTTAATATTTAGTCCAAGTGGTTATACGACCACAACAAACCCTTGGGGCGCAGGAGATGGTGTTAAGTTTTGTGACGGCGAAGGTAAGGCGAAAGTTGTTACTGTAAACACAGCTGGTAGCATTAGAATTAATGATGCTACTTGCTAAAAGAGTGAATAATATGATGAAAAGTAAAATCTCAGGCATCAGTTTAATAGAAGTCCTCATTACGGTTCTTGTTATGGCAGTCGGCATGTTGGGAGTGGCTGCTTTACAGGTGAAATCTTTAAACACTTCTCAAGAGAGTTATTCCAAGTCACAAGCTGTGGCAGTTGTAGAAGGGCTCGCTGATTTAATGAGAACTGAATATGAGTTCATTCACTCTACTGAAACAGGAAATAATGTTTATAGTGCGAGTGGTGATAACTGGTGTGCTAACCCTCCAGCAAAATGTACTGCAGCTACCTGTAGTAATGAAGAGCAGTCAAAAACAAATATCGCGGAAGCATGTGAAGCCCTCGTAGCTACAGGTATCCCAGGCCCCAAAATGGGGGCAGCATGTATTGATGTTCCAACTACCGATGCAGATAACTGTAGTCCTGGCTCGATGCATATTATTTACGCATCTTGGCAGCCTGACGTTCGAAAGGATACCGATGGTTCATCCGACCTAAATGGACCTAAAACACGCTGTCATACAGAGTTTGATCTGGATGAGACCTCAGAAGACTGTGTTTTTATTGAGTTAATTCCATGAAGGAGCTGCTAACAATGCAAAGTAATAAAGGTTTTACACTTATTGAGCTACTAGTAGGGATGGTGTTGTCTCTATTATTAGTTGCTGCTGGCGCGACTGTTTACCTCTCTAGCAAAAAGACAAACGCTGTAAACCAGAATATTTTGAATATTCAAAACGATGGCCAGCTGGCCCTTCAGGTATTAAAAAATGATATTCGATTAGCTGGATGGACTAAAAATGACCTGCAAAGCCAGTCTATGGCTACACCTCTAGGTGCTGGCTTTCAAGACGGGGGAGGGACAGCTTCCGATACGTTAGCTATTCAATATGAAGGTGACAGTGACTGTAATGGAACAGCGGTAACGAATACCGTTATCAATGTGTACTCTTTAAATGCGGGTACTTTAATGTGTAACGGCCAGCCCATGATAGATGGGGTTGAATCGTTCCAAGTTCTTTATGGGTACTCCGGTGCTGGTGGAGGTGTGAAGTATGTTACGGCTGATAATGTTGCCGATCCAACAGCCGTAGAAAGTGTACGCTTTGCTATTCTCCTTCGTTCTGAGCGCGCGGTTCCAGATGGTCCTGCGAGTAGAGATTATACAGTATTAGATCAGCAGCTAACTGGGTATACAGACAAGAAAATTCGACAAGTTTATACCGCTACTGTTGCAATCTTAAATAGACCTCATAACCTTTTAGAAGTAGGAAGTTAAGAGAATGAGTTATCAATTTCCAACAAAACAATCCGGTGCGTCTTTAGTTTTAGTGATGCTTTTTTTTGTGGCTCTTACCGTCGTTGGCTTAGCTGTCATGCGGTCAGGTATTTTGTCTCAGAAGCAAGCTAACAATATTCATGAAAAAAGCGTTTCGTTCCATATAGCACAAACGTCAAACAATGCTGTCACACAGTCTTACAGAGACCGCTTACCAGGAGGGTTTCAAGAAGCTTATGTGAACGGGACGGTTCTGCCGGCCCCTAACACAGGCCACATTCCGACACTTCTTGCTCATACAAATAGTTTTACGACATGCGTTGGAGAAGATGGAAAAATAGCAGAATGTGGTGACAGTCCGACAATAGATAATGGTGGCACAGACGGTGTTTTAGTCGCACAAACAGAAAACTTCTATCGAGGTTGTGCAAGAGGTGGTTTTTCATGCCCAGGCATGTCATCAGGGATTGGTGATGATAATAACCTTGGGTGTAGTTTCTTCGAACACCGCGGTAAAGGTTTCATTGATGTTGATGGAGATTACGCAGAAGCTGGAGACACCATTACAGAAATTAATCAGTGGTCACAAACCGTTCAGGCTTGTGAGTACTCAATCGAGTAGGTGGAGATTATGAATCAATTAATAAAGAAATTAACAGTTGGAGTATCAGCTTTGTTAGCTGGTGCGCTTGTATCTTCACCTGTACTTGGTGATGACACTGAGGTTTATTTTGGGGGTACGACACCATCCAATATTTTATTAGTTCTCGATGAGTCGGGCTCTATGGCATGGGATACAGTACAAGCTCGGGCTCACAGTTACTTTTATTACAACGGAGGAAGTTTTCCGTCAAAAGTAGATGTTGATGACTACCTTCAATGGTACTCCTTCGATAATAGACGTTGGTATAGATACAATGGCAGCAACCCACCCTCTGGTTATTATTATCGTTGGGCGCATAACGGTAGTGGTGTCTCTAGGATGAGCGTTCTTAAAGAGGCTGCAAAAATCTTTATTAATGATTTAGAAGGTAGTACTCGTGTGGGTATTATGAGTTACACCACAGGTAAGATTCGTTTAAGACAAGAAGTTCGTCCAATGTCTGACAGTTATGGTGGGTCAACTCACCAGCAAAAGTTACTTGATACTATTGATGATTTATCTCCTGATTCCGGGACTCCCACAGCGGGCGCTCTGTTAAAAGGTGCTGAATACTTCCGTGGCGAACTAAATAAGTCTGGTGGCGGTAATTATACTTCCCCAGTTACAGATACCTGTAGCCTGTCTAATAATATGATTCTTCTTAGTGATGGTGAGCCAAATACATTCTATAACAGTTATGAGAATGATATAGAAGAGATGATTGGTGAAGAAAGCTGTAGTGGGACTTTCGATGTCAATGGAACTGCTAGTATTGGTAATGATGTTAGTAACGACGGTCAGGGCGATGATGACGATGGTGAGCGTTGTAGCATGGATTTATCTGCCTACATTGCTAATAACAAACAAATCTCAAGTGTTGATGAGTCGCAAGTTATTACAAGCACTATTGCTTTCTCGTTAGCGAACTCGCGCGCACAGCAGTTTCTTAAAGACGTAGCCAATAAAGCTAAGCGATATGATGCAGAAGGTAATGTCCTAGCAGAGGGTAACTACACAGAAGCTACTGATGTAGACTCTTTGGTTGATGCATTTAAGGCATCAATTTCAAGTACCGTTGATACGGGTAGTTTGGTTGCTCCAAGCGTGCCCCTGAGTCAAAGCAACCGACTTCGCTCAGGTAATGAAGTATTCTTAGCGATGTTCCGCCCACTGAGCAATAACTATTGGCCTGGAAACCTTAAAAAGTATTATCTAAAGGAAGGCAAAATCCATTCAGAAGATACTGCTGAGCCAAATAATATTGGTACCAAGGCTGTTAATGAAAACACTGGTGAGTTCTTCCCTTCGGCCAGCAGTGCTTGGACGAGTTTTAACGATGGCGATAACATGCTTAAAGGTGGTGCTGCGCAAGATCTAGAAGGCTTCTCTAAACCCGTGTATACAAATCTATTTAGTGATGACTTAGCGGGTGAAGGTAAAAATACCTTAGACGTAGGAACCACCGGCGATTTGACTGCAGCACAAGTTGAAGAACTTTATGGTCTCGGTACCACAGAATCAGAGTCAATTGACTATACTTCTTGGCTTGCTTATAAGCGCATAACAATGCCGATTGACTATGATGGAGATGGTGATCGAGAGGAGACAACTCTTGAGCGTTTTGGTGATCCGCTCCACTCAAGACCAATCGTAGTAAACTATGATGAGTTTGACAGTCGAACTGTCTATATTGCGACTAACCAAGGTTTCTTACATGCAGTAGACCCGGATTCGGGTAAGTTAAATTGGTCTTTTATTCCAAAGGAGTTGATGGTCAATGTTCCGGACTGGGAGTCGAATTTGCCGCTAGCATCAGCCGACAATCGAAACTATGGTTTGGACGGTGATATAACTATTTCAGTTGTTGATAATGATCGAGACGGGAATATTGAGCCAGCAGACGGCGACTCTAGGACGCTATATGTCGGTCAAAGACGGGGTGGTTATGAGTACTATGCTCTGGATATTACTAGCCCTGCATCTCCTAAACTGAAGTTTACGGTTAGGTCGGGTTATAGCAAGTCGATGTCAAAGTTTTATAACGATGAAAAAATCACCATCTTGCCGAACTTAGGTCAGACGTGGTCGAAACCTCTTGTTGCTAAAATGTGGTGGGGCGGCACCGAGCGTCGAGTATTATTCTTTGGCGGCGGCTATGATAATAAGCACGACAATCCAAATTATGCAGTAAATACTAATGGCCAAAAAGGCAATACAGTCTATGCTTTAGATGCTGATACGGGTGCTCCAATTACCGGTTTTGCTACAAAGATGGCTGGTGCAGGTATTACCAACTCTGTTGCATCAAACTTAACTGTTATTGATTTAAATAATGATGCTATAGCAGACACTATTTATGCGGCTGACGTCGGGGGTAAGCTCTATCGTGTAGACCTACCACAAAAAGGTGATACGGATAACTCTAACTTCCAAGCGGGCTTAATAGCTAATATCAATTCTAATGGTTCTAACCGTCGTTTCTTCAACAAGCCAGATGTAGTGTTTACAAACTATGCAGGACAGAAGTTTGGCCTAGTTGCTATCGGTAGTGGTTATCGAGCGCATCCTAAAAATGAAGATACTACAGACAGAATGTATGTGTTTTATGACAAGTATATTAATTCTCGTACATTCCCAAGTGGCGGGATCGTAGAGTCGGAACTTAAAGACGTTACTGGTCCTGGTGCCGAAGGCTTTGCCTCTATTGCAGATATTTACCCCAACAATGAAGGCTGGTATATCACATTACCTAAAGGTGAAAAAGTGTTATCTGACTCCACGACTATTAATTACCGATCTTTCTTTACTACTTATAGTCCTGGAAGTGCGGAAGATGCTTGCTCACCTGCTACCGGTGCGAATAAGTTATACGGTATTAACCTCTTAGACGGCTCGCCAATCATCGATAGCTTCCATAACAATGACGGAACTGTTGATGGGTTTGATCGCTATATCGATTTAGATTATGTCGGTATCGCCCCTGGGATTACTTTGTTATTCCCAGATGACACTTCAGCCGCTGCATTGGTGGGTACTGAAACTATTGGTGCAGGTGACGACTGGGCAAAAGAGCTCGGTTTAAAAGAGACTCTGACAACTATTAAATGGAAACAGGACAAATAATGATGACGTCTATAAAAACAAAAGGTAGCTCTAAAGGCTTCACTTTAATGGAAGTTATGATTGTTGTAGCGATAGTGGGTATCTTGGCTGCTATTGCTATCCCTTCATACCAAAGTTATGTGATTCGCTCAAAGCGTGGGGACGCAATGGGAGCTTTGTTATCCGCGGCGCAGGCAGTGGAACGTTATAAAGCGGCTAATAATTTTAGTTACAACGGCGCATCTTTACCCTTTACGCAGGTACCAGCAGATGGTGGAACCGCTTATTATACTTTGGCAATCGTAACACCGACCGCTAGAACTTACACCATTACAGCTACTCCAGTAGCTGGCAGCTCTCAGGATGGTGATGGAGCTTTAACCATAAATGAGTCGGGTGCTAAAACTTGGAACGGGAACGGATGCTGGCCTGAGTCTGGCAACAGCTGTTAACTGTTCAAAAAAGCCGCTATTCAGCGGCTTTTTTATTGCTATATACCTTGTAAAATCAAGCCACTAGAAACAATTAGCGAGCTCATGTAGAATGCTTGAATCAAAATAACGGAATTTGGGGCTGTTTGTATGCGCGCAAAAGTATTAAGTTTTGTTCAGATGAAGGGTGGTGCTGGGAAAACGACTCTGTGTAGTAACATAGCTTCTACTTTGTCAGACTCCGGCAAGGTTCTTATTATTGATACGGATATTCCTCAGTGTTCCTTGAAAACTTGGTTTGATATCCGTAGTGAGAACTATGTTATTGAAAACCTTGATGTTTTAACTGCAAAAAATGTCTCACATTTACAAAGTCTTGTCCGAGACAATATCAATGACTACGACTTTATTCTTGTAGATGGCCATCCTAGAATTACCAACCTTACACGCGCAGTAATACTGCTTTCAGACTTGGTGCTGATTCCGATGGCTCCTTCACAGGTTGAGGTGTGGTCTACAAAGCATTTAGCCGATATCGTTCATGAGGCGAAACAAGTCAACAAAAAGCTTGAAGCTCGCATTTGTTGGAACCGGTATCGCGTAAGAACCAATTCTGCCGAAGATGTGGTTTCTGTGGCCAAAAAGGAGCTACAGCTTGAGGATTTCCCTACAAAGCTTGGAAACCGTGTAGCATATTTAGATTCTTTTGCGGATGGCCTGACCGTCGCTGAGTGGCACGACCCAGCAGCGAAACTTGAAATTTGGGCTTTGACATCAAGTATAGAGCGAATCCTAGCGTCACAAGGCGCCAATCGCTTAAAGACTGAATCCCAAGTAGAAAAGTTTGTTAAAGGAAAATAAGTGTCAACAGGGCCTTGACCTAGCCCCGGATTTAGATTACTTTATCACTCATGAATAATTTATACGTAAAAAGCATTTGGTGGTGGCACGTTACTTAAGTAGCGGGCAGCTTTGCGTATGTAAGAAAACGAATTTATAAAAGCCCGCATTGTGCGGGCTTTTTTTTGCATTTAGATTGACATTAAGAACAGTTAAACCAAGAGATTAAAAAGATATGACAATTACCCAGTTAACGACAACTACAGCTCAACATCAATGGTGGTGGATCTGCTAGGGCGGGGTATTGTCTATTGAATATGACAAACCCGCCTTCGTGCGGGTTTTTTTGTGCCTAATGAACTTTGAAAATTACCATATTTAAACTTAAGGAAATGAACCATGATTATTATTTTGAAACCAAGCGCTACTGAAGCAGATGCTCAAGAAATTTTGACACAGATTGAAGAAGCGGGACTAAAGCCATTGCACATGCCAGGCGTGGAGCGTACGGTTATTGGTGCTTTAGGTGATGAGCGTATTTTACAATCGCTCCATTTCGATAACCACCCACAAGTCGAGCACCTAAAGCCGGTGCTCAGCAAGTACAAACTGGTTAGTCGTGAAATATATCCTCATGACACAGTGATAGATGTGGGAAACACTCCCGTTGGTGGTGATCAATTTACGATTATGGCTGGTCCATGTGCCATCGAGAGCTATGAACAACTGCTCGAGACAGCTCAGCAGGTTAAATCCTCAGGGGCAACGGTACTTCGAGGCGGAGCTTTTAAACCACGTACAAGTCCATACTCTTTCCAGGGCCTTGGCGTTGAAGGTTTAAAAATTATGGAGCAAGTGGGTAAAGAGGTCGGTATGGATACCATCACTGAAATTATGGACGTTAATGATCTTGATGATGTCGCTCGTTATACATCGGCGTTCCAAATCGGCGCTCGAAACATGCAAAACTACACGCTTCTAAAAGCTGTTGGAGAGACAAAACATCCTGTTCTATTAAAGCGTGGTTTATCAGCAACCATTGAGGAGTTGTTATTAGCCGCAGAATATATCGTAGCTACAGGCAATCCGAACGTTATGATTTGTGAACGAGGTATTCGAACGTTCGAAACGGCAACGCGAAATACATTGGACTTAAATGCGGTGGCATTCATTAAAGAGAAGAGTCACTTACCCGTTATTGTCGATCCTTCGCACGGCACAGGTGTAAGAACTTTAGTAGGACCAATGGCAAAAGCTGGTGTCGCTTGTGGTGCCGATGGTTTGATCATCGAATCTCACCGTAATCCGCGTGAGTCAGTTTCTGACGCAGCACAAGCATTATCAGCTGACGACTTCTCGCAGCTAATGCAACAATTAGTGCCATTCATCAAAGCTAGCGGCAGAACTTACCAGGAGGCACTCAATGCACGTTAAGACTTTAGCCAGAAAGCTTCCTCTGAGCTTGAGCCCGTTTCAAGTTTACGGTGTTCTTGCTGAAAAGGGGCAGTTAAAACACACTGCACTTTTGGAGACAGCTGAAGCTGGTACCCATGAGCACCAGCGTAGTGTTGTGATGGTGTCTGCAGCGCTCCAAGTTAAGGCTCTGAACAATTGTGTAACATTGACGGCTTTAAACTTGAATGGTGAAGAGTTACTCAAAGCGATTACTGACTCAGAAACGATTAATGAACAGTTTATGGTTCGTCGAGAAAGCACAAATGTTGAGTTGAGTCTAGCAAAATCAGAGGCAGTGAATGATGAAAGTCAACGTCTTTCGCAAGCAACTACTGTGTCAGTGCTTCAGTATTTACGAGATCTGCTAAAGACTGATAGCAGTTCTGATAACGAGAGCTCACTACTGGTTGGTGCTTTTAGTTATGAGTTAGTGGAGCAGTACGAAGAGTTGCCAGAGGTTAATAAATCGCAAGAAGATTACTGTTTTTATGTTGCCGATCAATTGGTGATCCAACATAAAGAAAGTCAATCGGCTAAGGTCGTGGTTAAAGGTTTTGGAGAAAATGCTGAAAATACTGTACGTCTTGGTGTTGAGCTGGAAAGCATCTATGATGTCTTGGTTAGTCAGACATCCAGCCAGCTGCTATCTTTCGACGACAGTCCAGCAGCATCAACTTTTGATCTAAGCGTCTCAGATAATGATTATTATCAGTTTGTTGATAAGGCAAAAGAGCGAATTCTTAAAGGTGATATTTTTCAAGTAGTTTTGGCTCGAACTTTTAACGTTTCCTGCTCTAATGCTTATAAAGCTTACGGTAAGTTGCGCTTAACTAACCCCTCACCTTACATGTACTTCATAAATTTTGGGGATAAAGAGCTTTTTGGCGCCAGCCCAGAAAGTGCCCTAAAAGTGAATAAGCAACGTGAAGTGTATTTATACCCAATTGCCGGGACACGAAAGCGCGCCATTGATGATACCACCGGCGAAATTAATCATGATCAAGATTCTCGAATTGAGTTTGAACTGGTCGAAGACCAAAAAGAGTCTGCTGAACATATGATGTTGGTGGATCTTGCCCGCAATGATTTAGCGAAGGTAGTGGTACCAGGTAGCCGAGAAGTGATTCAACTTAAGCGTATCGTCAAGTACTCGCACGTACAACACATGGTGTCCGAAGTTAAGGGGATATTAAAGCCTGAGATAGACTCGCTCATAGCTTACAGAGCTTGCGCTAACATGGGTACTTTAACCGGCGCTCCCAAAATTAAGGCGATGGAAATTATCCGTGAACAAGAAAACCATGGCCGTGGATATTACGGTGGGGCCGTCTGCGTCCTTAATGCAAATGACGAATTTGATAGCGCCATTATTATTCGATCGGCGGTTGTCATTGATGGCATGGCGAAAATAACTGCTGGTGCAGGTATTGTGTATGATTCTGAGCCACATCTGGAAGCTTTAGAGACGGTAAACAAAGCTAAAGCTGTCATTGATGCCTGCCGCAACTCTACGCCTGAATACAGTTCCCCTTCGGAGTTATTATCATGAAAGCATTACTTATCGATAACTACGATTCTTTTATCTATAACCTTAAGTATGAGCTCGAACTTTCGGGTGTTGCCGTTACGGTATGCCGAAACGACATTCCATATGATGAGCTAAAAACCTTGACCAAAAATGTTGACGCTATTGTGTTGTCGCCAGGCCCCGGTAACCCTACCGAAGCTGGGCACTGCATCAAGCTTGTTAAAGAACTTGCGGGTGAAAAGCCTATATTGGGTGTTTGCTTAGGGCACCAAGTAATTGTTGAAGCTTTTAATGGCAGGGTTGGTGCTGCTAAACAAGTTGTTCATGGCAAAGCTGAAACGTTATATTCCTACCAGTCCGGCTTATTAGATATTTTAAGTTCGAAGATTACCGTTGCCCGGTATCATTCTTTAGCGGCAACTCGGCTGAGTAAAGAGTTGCGTGTTGATGCTGTGACTGAAGATGATGAAATCATGGCAATATCGCACATAGAGTACCCAATTTTTGGATTACAATTCCATCCGGAAAGCATTATGACTCGTGACGGAACGAAGGTACTAAAAAACTTTATTGATTTGGCTTTGAACAAAAAAAGTAAGAAAGAGGGAGTATCTTATGCTGAATTTGCTTGAGAACGTTTATCAAGGACAGCACTTAAACTTCGAACAAGCTAGTGCATCGTTTAGTCAGGTTTTGCAGGGTGATATAGAATTGCCAGTCGTTGCAGCGATGTTAGCGGCCTTGAAAACGAAAGGCGAGACTGTGGAAGAAATTGCTGGGGCTGCCGCTGCTTTGCGCCAAGAAGCACAGTATTTCCCACCGACGGAGTACTCCGTCAGCGATTGTTGCGGTACTGGAGGTGACGGTCTTAATACAATTAACGTCTCGACCTTGGTAGCCATCGTTGCAGCTTGCGCTGGAGTAAAAATTGTAAAGCACGGAAATCGCTCGGTATCATCCAAATGTGGTTCAGCGGACTTAATGGAGCAGTTAGGCATAAGAATTGATCTGAGTGCTACAAAAAGTAAGGCCTTATTGGAGCAAGTAAACTTTTGCTTTTTGTTTGCGCCGGATTATCATCAAGGAGTGAAGCACGTTATGCCTGTTCGTCGCTCTTTGAAAACTCGCACTATTTTTAATTTGATAGGTCCTTTAGCCAATCCAGCGTTGCCAGACACTCAACTGTTGGGCGTTTATGATGAACAATACCTAGAACCATTTGCCAAGATATTAAAGCTGTTAGGTACGAAAAGAGCTTTAATTGTTCATGGATCTGGCTTGGATGAAATTGCTGTTCATGGTTCGACTAAAGCCGTGAGGTTAAACGGGGATAGCATCGAAAATTTTGAGTTGTCTCCTGAGGACTTTTCCGCAAAGCGTCATGATCTTAGTGCAATTCAAGTGACGGAAGGAGTCGATAACAAAACAGCCGCTATACAGTTATTAAGTGGTGAAGCCCCTGAAGCACACGTGGATATGGTGGCGGTTAACTGTTCGGCACTGTTGGTTCTGAATGGTCTAGCCGCTGACTTTAAAGAGGGGTACAGTATCGCAAAAGGCATTATTCAAAGCGGGCAAGGTTTGCAGCACTTACAGAAAATCAAGGAGCTTTCCAATGCTTAATGTATTAGAAGCAATTGTTGAGCACCGTCGTGAGACGCTTGCTAATAGCCCAGATGTAACGGATTTACAACCAAGCACTAAAAGCTTATATGATGCGTTAAAACAACCGCATTTCGGCTTTATTATGGAGTGCAAAATGGCTTCGCCTTCTAAGGGTTTAATTCGTGAAGATTTTGACCTTGAAGAAATTGTTCCTGTTTATAATCAATATGCTGATGCTATTTCGGTTTTAACAGAAGATCGCTTTTTTCGTGGAAGCTATGCTAATTTGCAATATGTGAGTCAACACACTGATAAACCGGTGTTATGTAAGGATTTCATTCTTGAGCCTAAGCAAGTTCGTCAAGCACGATTTTATGGTGCCGATGCAATTCTTTTAATGTTATCCGTTCTTAATGATTACGAATATCAAGCATGTCAGAAAGAAGCGGAGCAGTATTCCTTGGATATTTTGACGGAAGTTCACAATGAAGAAGAGCTTGAGCGAGCCTTAAATCTAGGGGCGAAAATCCTTGGTGTTAATAATCGCAATTTAAAAGATTTAACAACAGACCTCAATCATACAGAACGGTTAGTCAAAAACATTCCCGCAGATGTGATCGTGGTTACCGAGTCTGGCATTAATACTCATGATGACGTTATCGCTTTGTCTCCTTTGGCTGATGCTTGTTTAGTGGGAAGTAGTTTAATGGCTCAGCAAGATTTAGAGCGAGCTGCCAAACAGCTGGTTTACGGTGATATTAAAGTGTGTGGTGTTAAAGATCAGAGTTCTGCTGACTTGTTAATGAAAACTCCTGCATCTTCATTGGGTATGATTTTTGTGGACAGTTCTCCGCGACGTGTTGATACCTTAGGGTTTAAAACCGATAAACCCGTAGTTGGCGTTTTTCAGAATCACTCGCTGGAAGACGTAGTTCATTCTGTTAGTAGGTTCGATCTGTCCGGCGCCCAACTTCATGGTGATGAAACTGTTGAATACGTTAAAGAACTGAAAGACCAGTTGCCCCAATGCCGAATATCGAAAGTGATTTCTATCCGAGAAGGGGATAGTCTGCCAGTAATTCCTGAGTACCCAGTTGACGAAATTTTGCTGGATACTCAGGTCGGTAGCTTAAGAGGTGGAACTGGAGAGACCTTTGACTGGTTTTTGATAAAGCAGCTAAAAGGACAGTATCCACAATATCGTTTTAGAGTCGCCGGTGGTGTTAACCCACAGAATATAAAGCAGTTGAAGCAGTATGGAGTCAACGAAATTGATGTTTGTGGTGGTACAGAGTCCGAGCCAGGCGTGAAATCCGAAGAGAAAATCAAACAGTTTTTTGCTAACGCTAGAGCCGCGTCAGGCAGATTTGCCAGCAGGGCTTCAAGCAAAACGAGTCATGAATAAATATTCTCTAGAAGAGTCGATAGAGGTTAAAGATGTCATTAAATGATACAAACTCAAATAAATTTGAGTACGAGGGTGCTTACATTGGTCAGTACGGCGGTCAATTTGTGCCACAGATTTTGGTTCCAGCGCTTGAGCAGTTGGAAGAAGCTTTTGAAACTGCCATTACTGACGATAGCTTTTTGTCAGAATTAAATCAGTTGTTGGACAATTATGCCGGAAGACCAACACCACTGACTGAGTGCAAAACATTTGGAAAAACTGATAACTGTCGCGTTTTCTTAAAGCGAGAGGATCTATTGCACGGTGGCGCTCATAAAACTAACCAGGTTTTGGCTCAAGCTTTATTGGCGAAGCGTATGGGAAAAAACCGTATTATTGCTGAAACTGGTGCAGGACAGCATGGTGTGGCGACGGCCTTAGCATGTGCACTGCTGGGCTTGAAAGCCACGGTTTATATGGGAAAAAAAGACTGCGACCGTCAGGCGCCTAACGTTTTCAGAATGCGTTTGATGGGTGCTGAAGTGATCTCAGTTGATAATGGAAGCGCTAGCCTGAAAGACGCTATTAACGAAGCATTGCGCGATTGGGCGTCGAGTTATGATGACACCCATTACTTACTTGGCACTGCTGCTGGCCCCCATCCGTTCCCTAAAATGGTCAAACGTTTTCAGCAAGTCATTGGTGAGGAAGCCAAAAAACAAATACTGGAACAGACTGGACAGCTACCTGATGCAGTCATTGCTTGTGTTGGTGGCGGCTCGAATGCCATCGGAATTTTTGCAGATTTTATTAAAGAAGAGCAGGTTAAATTAATTGGTGTCGAGCCGGCTGGACACGGTTTAGACTCAGATGCCCACGGAGCAACGCTACTCAGAGGCAGTGAGGGCATTATTCATGGCTCACGCACTCATATCTTGCAAACTGGCGAAGGTCAGATCCGAGAGTCTCACTCTGTATCTGCGGGACTCGATTATCCAGCTGTTGGGCCGGAACATGTGCATTTAATGACTAGCGGCCGAGCCGAATATGTTGGGATTACCGATGAAGAGGCTCTACAAGCTTTTCAGGACTTGTCTCATGCGGAGGGTATTATTCCAGCTCTAGAGTCTTCCCATGCTTTAGCTTATGCGAAGAAGCTTAGCCAAGAAGCTGATAAGCCAACGGTATTGCTGGTTAACCTTTCCGGTCGGGGCGATAAAGATTTGAGTCATGTCATGGGAATTTTAGATGAGCAGTCGAACAATGGAGCGGAGGTTTAGTATGGAAGTCAGTATGCGTTATCAAAAGATGTTCGATAAGGTCTCTGCCAATAATCATTTAGCTTATATTCCTTTTGTTATTGTGGGCGATCCGGATGAGGCGTTATCGTTACAGCTCATTGATAAGTTAGTAGAAAATGGTGCTGATGGTTTGGAGTTAGGTTTAGCTTTTTCTGATCCCGTGGCAGATGGCCCCGTTATTCAAGAGGCTACGCTCAGACCCTTGGCGAACCAGTTCTCCATCCAGGCTGGACTGGAACTTATAGGAAAAGTGCGAAAAAAACATCCAGATTTACCCATCGGGCTACTAACTTATGCCAACTTGGTCTTTGCACAAGGTATCGAAACCTTTTTTAATAAGTGTAGAGACGTTGGAATTGACTCTATTCTGGTGGCTGACTGCCCTGTTAAAGAGTCGCAGTTGTTTTCTGATAAGGCTGAGGCCTGCGGTATTCAGCTAGTTTTTATTGCGCCACCGGATGCGAGCGACGAAACTTTAGAGCAAATCGCTCAAAACAGCAAAGGCTATACTTATGTCCTGAGCCGTAAGGGCATTACCGGTACAGAAGTCGCAGCCAGCAAAGCAAGCACGGGCTTTTTAAAGAAACTAAGGCAGTATCAGAGTCCTCCTTTAATCCAAGGGTTCGGTATTTCAGAGCCAAAACACGTTTTTGATGCAGCAAATGCGGGCGTCGATGGAATTATTACTGGCTCAGCCATAGTTAACTTGATCAATCAACACTATAATAACCCTCAAATAATGCTGGAGCAGGTTGGCGACTACGTACGCTCAATCGCTCAGGCTGCACACACCGACCATGCCAATACTGCTTAGTATTGGTATGGCTGTTAATGTTATGAAGAAGAGAGTTAGCTATGCCGATTGCTGAACAAATTAAGCAAAAGTTATTACGCCTTGAGCAAGAAGTTGAAGAAGAAAAATTGTTTTTGGTAGGTTATTTGATTCCGATGGTTGATTTGATCCCAGTGGATGACCTAACCGATGAACAATGGTTTGCTGAGTTTGCCTTATTTGTTGAAGATGCCGTTGAATCGGACGGCCTTAGTGATCGGGATATTGAGTTACTATCTGAACTTATTGAAGAGTTACAACCTTAACGTAAGGCTTTATTAAACCAGCCTTGCCAACTTTGAATTAATGTATGCAAACTAGACAAGTCGTTTCACACAAGATTGATAATCCCAGCGTTACGGTTCCCGGAAGTAAGTATTTAGCTAATCGCTATATTGCTTTAGCAGCGATTGCTGCCGGCACAACACGGCTGAGAAACTTGCCTCAGAATGATGATATTGAAGCTGCGCTTGATGCGATTAGACAAATCGGGGCTATTGTCACTCTGGTTGAATTGGGCGTGGTGGATATACGCGGTATCGAGCTATTTGAGCAGCCTCAAACGGCTCATATTAACTGTAGAGATAGCGGTACTTTAAGTCGCTTTATTACGGCTGTAGCGAGCAATCTCAGTTCAGACGTCGTGGTGGACGCTAGTGAACAGATGCGTCAACGACCGATGCAGGAAGTTTCGCAAAGCTTAAGAGAGCTTGGTGTTGATGTCGATAGTGATACATTGCCGATTGCTCTTCGAGGGCCCATAAAGGGCGGTCGAGTTGAACTTGATACCAGCCGCAGTAGCCAATATTTAAGTGGGTTATTAATCGCTTGTCTTAAAGCTAAAACGGATACTTACCTCCAGTTGAAAGGTAAAACGGTATCTTCCAGCTATATTCAACTGACTAAAAATGCGATTGCCCTGTTTGGTGGACAGGTAGAAGAGATTTCTGAGACTGAACTGAAGATTTCAGCTAATCAGGCTTTAACCGCTACCGAGATCGATATTGCCAGCGATGTAGTCAGTAGTAGCTATTTTATGGCGGCTGGATTGTTGGCAAAAACCTCCGTGACGCTCAATGCTTTTGATTTTGAATCACCTCAAGGCGAATCGCAGTTTTATCAAGTTCTGCAGCAAATGGGCGCTGACGTTCATAGAAGGGGAAGCCAATTAACCATTAATTATCAACCGTTACAGGGTATTACTGTCGATATGGGGGATATGCCGGATGTGGTACCGACATTGGTTGTTATCGCAATGTTTGCTGAGGGAGAAACCTATATTACCAACATCGCACACTTAGCGTTCAAGGAGTCGAACCGTATCGTGGATTTGTGCGATGAATTGAATAAGCTAGGCGCAAATATCGAGTATGATGAAGATAGCATTCGAGTAACGGGTGGTCAGCGCTTAAGTTTGGCAACACTATCAAGTTGTCACGATCACCGTTTGGCGATGAGCTTTGCGTTGATTGGTATTAAGTTACCACAGTTAATTATTGAAGATGCGCAGGCTGTTGAAAAATCCTTTCCAAGGTATTGGGAGTTTTTAGAGCAGATTGGTATAACAACAGATGTTTTGGAGAGTATTCATGGCGGGTGATAGCTTCGGGAAATTATTTAAAATTAGTAACTGGGGTGAGTCCCACGGCAAGGGTATTGGAGTCGTCATCGAGGGATGTCCCGCTGGAATGGCGTTATCAGAAGAAGATATCCAGCCATTTTTGGATAAACGACGACCAGGACAAAGCTCGATCACCACACGACGTGACGAAGCTGATGCTGTTGAAATTATGTCTGGAACGGTTGATGGCGTGACTACGGGTACTCCTGTGAGTCTATTCATTCGTAATAAAGACCAGAAAAGTAAAGACTATTCAGAGATGGCTAAGTTATTTCGCCCTAGCCATGCTGATTATACCTATCAAAAGAAATACGGTATTAGAGATGTCGCTGGTGGTGGCCGCAGTTCTGCACGAATTACTGCCGGCCATGTCGCTGCTGGTGCTGTCGCTCGAAAAGTTCTAACAGAGACTTTAGGGGTCGAGATAATCGGCTATGTTAAAAGTGTACAAGACTTAGAGCTTAAGACTGAACCAGAAGCTATTAATCCTGAGCTTATTGAAACTAACCTGGTTCGGTGCCCTGATGAGATCTTAGCCGAACAAATGGTCACTAAGATTGAGGCAGCACGTAAGTCTGGTGACTCTTTAGGCGGTGTCGTGGAATGCCAGCTGAGAAACGTTCCGGTAGGCTTGGGCGAGCCAGTGTTCGACAAGCTTGAAGCGGATTTGGCAAAAGCGATGTTGTCTATTAATGCCAGCAAGGGCTTTGAAATTGGCTCTGGTTTTGCTGGAACCTTGATGCAAGGCTCTACGCACAACGATGTGTTTTTTGACGATGATGGGTCAGTTAGCACTAAAACCAATTTCTCAGGTGGTGTGCAAGGTGGTATCTCAAATGGTATGCCTGTGGTGTTTAGAGTTGCGTTTAAACCAACACCAACCATCATAAGGGAACAAGAAACAGTCAACACTAATGGTGAGGACGTTGTTTTTCACGGTAGAGGTCGTCATGATCCCTGTGTTTTGCCTCGGGCTGTACCGATTGTAGAGGCCATGTCTGCCTTAGTTCTATGTGATCACTTTCTAAGGTTCCGAGCTTATAGAAATCTATTTAATTGATAGTTTGTAATATGGTGTGTGGAACATAGTGGAAAAAAAGAAAAGGCTGGGTAAACCAGCCTTTTTTGGTATTTATTGAAGGTCCCTAACTACTCTATGCCTTTAGCTTTTTTTGCATCAGCATTGGTTTTTACACCTTGAGATAGAGCATACTGCTTAACGTAACTGACCGACATCAAAAAATAGATGACTGACAATACAACGATAACTGATGCCCACACTACTTTTTGTGGCTCGGTGATGTAGAAAAAAGCATAGAAAAACGGCAACAAAATGATAAACCCTGTCCACCCGTAGGTATAAGTTCTTCCTTTGAACATTCCTGGCACTGCAACTAATAAAGGTGCCCACCAGATGATAAGGGATACCCAGCGTAATGCTGGCTTCTCATGATTGAGCCATATGAAAATAGGTAGAATAATAGCGATGGCAAGAAAGCTTGCGACTGCAATAAGTCTTGCTCGAAGGGCTTTTTTTAGATGAATATTCATATTTTTTACTCGTCATTCACCCTAATTTTTTACTGAGTACGCCCATGCGTTTACCTTGGGCAATACACAGTGCTTTTTCAGAGTCACTAATCTCGTAATTACTATCTGCTCCAGCGACGTGAGACGCGCCGTAGGGCGTGCCACCTGTCTTTGTTTTCACTAGCTCTGTTTCAGAATAAGGAATTCCTGAAATAACCATGCCGTGATGCAGTAGAGGCACCATCATCGTCAACAAAGTGGACTCTTGGCCTCCATGCATTGAGCTGGTAGAGGTAAATACGCTAGCGGGTTTGCCGCTGAGAGTACCGGAAAGCCACTGGGACGAAGTCGTTTCGAGGAAGTATTTCAGTGGCGACGCCATATTCCCAAAGCGAGTAGGACTTCCTAAAATTAGGCCATTACATTGCTCTAAATCATCGAGGGTTACATAGGGTTCGCCATCGCTAGGAATCGGCTCAGCTGTAGATTCATGGTCGGCACTGATTGGAGGAACTGTGCGCAACATGGATTCACACCCTTCAACTTGATCAACGCCGCGAGCAATTAGCCTCGCCATAGAGCGAGTGTTGCCATGGCGAGAATAGTAAAGTACTAGAACAGTATTCATGTAAGTTATTTAATAATATTTAGTACATTTTCTGGCGGGCGACCCACAGCGGCAGCATTTCCACTATAAACAATCGGGCGCTCGATAACTTTAGGGTACTTTACCATAAGTTTAATCACTTCTTGATCGTTCAGTTCTTGATTATCCAATCCTGACTCTTTGTATTCAGCTTCTTTTTTGCGCAAAATATCTCGAGGTTTAACCCCTAATAATTTAACGATATTACTGATTTCTTGCTCAGAAGGAGGGGTTTCCAAGTATTTAACGATAGTAGGTTCAACGCCATTTTCTTGAAGTAATTCCAAAGTTTGACGAGATTTTGAACAACGAGGGTTATGTAAAATGTTAAAATCACTCATAATGGTTACAATTTATAAATTCATGCGACTATTCTAGGCATAATTGATGTTAGAAAAAAGGTTTAAATGGTTAAAAGCTTTCACTAAGTTTGTATTTAGTGAGTTTGCTAAGAAAAGCAGCAGTTCTATGGCTGCCGAACTCACGCTAAATACTATGTTGGCGTTGGTGCCCCTGATGACTGTGGCTGTAAGCCTGATGGCAATTTTTCCAGCATTTGATAAATTAAATGTGGAAGTTCAAGAGCTGATATTTAAGAACTTTTTGCCTGACACAGGACTTGCTGTGCAAGAGCACCTCAATGATTACGTTGCCAAGTCGAAAAATCTTTCAGCGGTGGGCTTTGCTTTCTTGTTCTTAACATCCATGATGTTAATGCGAGCGATTGATCGCGCCATCAACACTGTTTGGGAGACTAAGAATCGCCGTAGAGGAATCCAAAAATGGATTTCTTATTGGGCCATGTTAACTATGGCGCCAATCTTGATCGCTACCAGTTTAGCCGCATCGTCCTATTTTGCCGCTTTGCCTTTAGTATCGAGTATCAGCGGCATGCTAACTTTCGGTTTGCCCTTTGTGTTGATTGTCCTAGCATTTACTGCACTCTACATGGTCGCGCCGTTTAGCCACGTTAAGTTTAGAAAAGCGGTTATTGCCGCGACGATTACAGCTTTGTTCTTTGAGCTAGCGAAATATGGGTTTGCGTTATTCGTGACTAAGTTTTCGACCTATGAAGTTATTTATGGCGCGATTACTGCGATACCGCTGTTCTTCCTTTGGGTCTTTTTGTCCTGGTTAATCTTGTTATTAGGGGCGGTCATTTGTTTTGCTCTTCACCGTTTTGAGATGAAACGTGAAAAAACCGAGCATGACTTCATTTCTATACTAAAAATTTTGCAGTCTTTCGCCCGTGCGCAATCCAACGAAAGTTCTCTGACGATTGACCAGTTAAGAAGCAAGTTCTCGTACCTACACGGTCAAACGTTAAGGTATCTTGTCCAGCAATTAATGAGCTTGAACTACCTTGCTAAACTAGAAAATAGTCAGTACTGCTTGAAGTTGAATGCAAAGGAACTGACGATAGGGCGTGTTTATAGAGATGGTCCTTGGCGTTTGCCCAATAATGAGCAAGCGTTGGAGGTTGATAAAACTGCTTTTTTCTCACAGTACGTGGAAGAAGCTAACACGACAATCGATGAGATTTTAGCTATCTCCATTATTGATGGAGGTAGTCACCTCAAACACAGAGATCAATGAGTTTGATTCTTTTGAAGAAATAATATGATGCTCCACGGGCTTGCCATCAAGTTCAAGGCGAATGGTTCTACGGTTGCCAATTAAGTGTTTAGGGGCAATCAGTAGCGTTTCGTGATTATCAAACGGTGTCACTAATACCACGTTGTGTTTAAGGACTTCACCGTGGTTATTCTTGGTTAAGTAGTGGGCGGGTTTTTTTTCACCATGAAAATATTCAACTCCTACGGTGGCACCAGTATTTTTATTGCCGTTCAACCATCGGACAATACCTAGCTGCCAAGTTCTTTGCGGTTGGTTATTAATATGGCGCTTCAGAAATACCACGTTACCAACACTAAGTTGTGTAATGTCTTCTTTCGGCTGTCGGACACAAATGCCACCGTTGCTGTAGTTTACGGCTTGCCACTGAATAAGTTGCTGATACTGCTTGCCTAGCAAGTTTGTTATGCATGATTCTAGCTCTTCGCCTGTGTTGCTCGGAGGAGTATCTGACTGGAGTACTTTTACAATATTGGATAGCCCCCAAACAACATTGACGTTACTTATAACAGGGTAACGTGCATCCTTACGCTTAATGTGATGATCACAGTAAGCATAAATCTGCTGTAATAAATTGTGACCAGTACTTGGCTCGATGACGGGGTAGAAACCAGGGTTTGGTAGTGCCTGTTTACTAGCAAAGTGTTTCAATTGCTTATCCAGTCTTTCCAATAAAGCTGACGTGATCAGTAAGCGATAGAACGGATGTTCTTCATATTCGTTATCGCTAGCCGCGTATTCGGGGCGTTTGCCACTGGTAAGGTCAATAACAAAGCATTCACTTTTAGCAAATTTCTTTAAGTCTTTTGAAAGCGTCGTAATCTGAGCCCAGTGGCTAAAGTATTTGAACAGGTGCCAATGCTGATTACCTTCGACATGATAGGGGTTAATCACTGACATCAAACAGTTACGCTTGTAGGTGTTTTCTACGGTATCTAAGGCTAATAAGCAATCGGTTGGTTTTTTGACTTTTATTGTATGTACCTTTCGCATTTCAGCAAAGTGGAAGAGCTTATGTAGCTCGTGCCAGATATAACTCGGAACCGGAGAGTATTGTTGGTAGTGTTCGATTAGGTGTAAGCCAAGATAATGTTGGGCCTGATTTATAGCGCTAGCCATACGGTTTTGCTTTTTTAGAGCGACTTTTTGTTCTGCAAGTTCATGAACAATGCGCTTATAACCATAAGCCATTTCAGCAGTGATACTGCTGAATAGTTTCGCTTGGCTTTCTGTGGCAATGACCAAACGTTGATCATTATGCTGCCTGAAGTGGCGGCTCATTTGGAGGTAGCCTTGTTCTAAAGTTGCTAGGTTTTCCTCGCGCTGACTGAGCTTTTGCTCGGTTCGATTTAAAGTCCTGACTGCCTGTAACAGTTGGTCTAGAGATTGGTTGATATCCGTAAAAGATAAGTCTGATAACCAACGCTTAACGGAGCTTGGCTTATAATCCATCATAAACTCTTGGCCATGCTGCGTTGAGGGGTATGTTAACTGTATCGAATCCATCAGATATCCTTTACCAAATAAATCTGCTGTAAACTACTTTCGGCTTACAAAGCTTTGTCTGTATAATAATGCCGAAAATATGTGACATAGTCCACTTTTTTGTGGCTGTATCTGATTTAAGTGATTGATTTAAGTTGATATCTCATGAAAAAAATTATTGCCGTTTTTTTGGCTGCTTCGCTTGTTTTGTTAACCGCTTGTTCTAATCAAAATAGCTTTCACTTTCTCTCTGGTGAAGAGAAGACTGTTGAAGACTATAGAGGGCAATGGCTGGTGATTAATTTTTGGGCTGAATGGTGTCCGCCATGCTTAGAAGAGATTCCGGAGTTGGGCCGATTGGTGGAAGAAAACCCTGACATAGCAGTTGTAGGCGTTAGTTATGACAAGTTGACTAATGCTGAGTTAGCAGGACTGGTTGAGAAGTTAGACATTAAGTACCCCATTGTGGCGACAGAACCAATGCCATATTTGCCAGTAGCAAAGCCGCAAAGCTTACCTGGAACCTATTTAATCAGTCCGAGTGGGCAGACGATGGGGCCCATTCTTGGGAAAATAGACCGCTCAAAAATACTCGAAATCATTAAAAAGGTTGAAGGGCAGCAGAAAGATTAACGTTGAGACTGCTCGCTTATTTCGGCGCGTATCTGCTGTCTAACGTCTTCTAGACGCGCCTGAATTCTAGTTTGTGCGTAAGGATCTTTTGATGTGGCGTGTAGCGCTAGTTCGAAATGTTTTTTGGCCGTTCGTAAGTCACCCAATAACAACAAGTATTGCCCAGTAGTTTCATACATCTCAGGAGTATGACCAGAGTCAGCCTGAGCTTTAGCCAGTAATTTTAAATAGGTCGGGTTATTTTGGTTAACGTCCGAATATCTCAGTAACAGGCTTTCGGCCTTGTTAGCTTGATCGGCTTTTAAATAGATTTCTGAAGTGGCTAAGATTAACTTGGTTGAATCTGGGGTCTTAGATAGCTGTTCTTCCAATAACGGCAGCATTTTCTTACCAGAGCCAGATGCTAAATGTGCTTCTGACAAACTAAATAATAACAGCTGATTACCTGAATATTCTTCGTAAAGTTGACTGAGAATATGTGTAGCTTGTTCGCTGTTGCCACTATTCTTTAGTAACTCAGCAAACAGATAGCGTTCTTCTGGTGACTTTAGTTCATCCTGCTGATATTTTTTCTCAAGCTCTCGAATTGCTGCTCTATCATGAAGCAAGTTTTTACTGCGGATTCTAGACTTTACCAAAGTATAATCTAAAGAGTCTTCATGCGTTACTTTAGGGTATAGCTCTGCTCGCTCTCTTGCTGCGGCAATACGGTTGCGTGATAGAGGGTGTGTTAGTAGAATTTCGGGCGGTTTTAAGGTGTAGCGACTCGACTGTTGTAGCGTTTCAAAAAAATCGGAAGCCGCTCGAACATCGAAGCCTGCGGCTGACAGCATGGTAATACCAATGCGATCGGCTTCTTTCTCATTGGATCGAGTATGGTTAATAATACTTTGTTGACCAGCGGCCTGAGTCGCGGCAACGCCTGCTATGCCAGCCTCTGGATCTTGGGTTGCAGCGAGAACTGAGGCAATGATGCCAAGAATGCTGGGTAGTGATAGTTCGCTTTGCTTTTCTAGACGACGAGCGAGGTGGCGCTGAGTCACGTGTGCAACCTCGTGACCAACAACGGAGGCTAATTCGCTTTCGCTTCCTGATGAAGTGATCAGCCCTGAATGTAGGCCTATGTAGCCACCAGGTAAGGCGAAGGCATTAATCGAATTTTCTTGGATTACAAAAAAACGAAACTGACGACCCAGTGCGTCCGGGTTGGCTGCGACTAGTCGGTAACCCAAGTGCTGAATATAGTCATTCACAATAGGATCTTTCATCAAGAACTCACTACGACGAATTCGACGCATGATATCGTCGCCGATTTGTTGTTCTTTAGCGATAGATAGAGTCGAGCCTGCAGTTTCGCCAATTTTAGGTAAGTCGGGGGTGTTAGCTGAAGCCGAGTAGGTTGCAAAACCTAGGCTAGTAGCGAGCAGGCTGCTAATGATGGTTGTTAATACTGGCTTCATGCTGCTTTTGCCCATTCAGATGAAATAAATGTTAAGTTACTGTATATGATGGGGCTTGTGTGGTAAAAGTTCAATCAGAACTCAGTTTTACCTAAACAAGCTTTTGGCTCGCTTAAAAAGCACCATTGGTTTGGTATTTTCAATAACGTATTCGTGAGTAGCTCATGACATCAATCTTTACTCGCTGGTTTAGGCGTAATTTCTCCAGCCCTGCGACTATTGTACTGACAATGCTGATTATTGTTGGTTTTTTCATAATTTTGACGGTAGGTGATATTTTGGCACCTATCTTGTGGGCCTTAGTGATTGCCTATCTTTTGGAGTGGGGAGTGACGGCGCTACAAAATAAAGGGGTAGGGCGATTAACCTCGGTGTTAATTGTTTTTGCCGCTTTTATCGGCATTTCTATCGTCATATTTCTAGGGCTTATACCACTTATTTGGAAACAGGGTTCTCGTTTACTCGCAGAACTTCCAACTATTATGCTTAAGCTTAAAGAGCAAGTTCTGGAGCTACCCACCAAATATCCAAACTTTGTGTCGACGGAACAGGTCGATGGGTTTATTACTAGCCTTAACTCAGAACTGGGGAGTCTAGGTGAAGCTTTACTGAGCGCATCATTTAGTTCGTTGATAAGTATTGCCAGTCTGTTGGTTTATATTATTCTTGTGCCGTTATTGGTGTTCTTTTTTTTAAAAGATCGTCAGAAGATCTTCGGCTGGTGTAGTCAGTGGCTACCGCAAGAGCGTCACTTAGCAGAAAGCGTGTGGACTGAAGTTAACCGCCAAATTGGTAATTATATTCGCGGTAAAGTGGTGGAAATAATTATCGTAGGCATTGTTTCTTACATCACCTTTGCCATTATGGGGCTTAACTATGCCTTACTTTTAGCGGTTAGTGTCGGTCTGTCGGTATTGATTCCTTATGTCGGTGCAGCCTTAGTCACAATCCCTGTAGCATTAATTGCATTTTTCCAATGGGGGCTAACGCAGGACTTTTACATCCTGATGGTGGCTTATTTCATCATACAAATCTTAGACGGCAATGTATTGGTTCCTTTAATTTTTTCTGAAGCTGTGAACTTGCATCCTGTTGCCATTATTGGTGCCATATTACTCTTTGGAGGTTTGTGGGGGTTCTGGGGGGTCTTTTTCGCCATTCCGCTGGCGGTGCTGGTGAATGCTACATTAGATGCGGTTAAAGAGCATAAGAAGCGGGGAGCCGAGGAAGAAGAAACGCCGAGTTTAGAGCATCAACCTGAAGCGGAATAAAGCTACTATCGTTCAAGACATTCTTAAAAGCTAATAAAAAAGGCTCCAGAAGGAGCCTTTTTTATATCTAAAGTTTAACTATTGTTCTCTTTAGAGTGATTTTTTTAAAGAGAGTCCGTTTAGAGTAGCTCCGATGCATAATCCGCTAAACGAGAACGTTCGCCGCGCTTCAGAGTAATATGTCCAGAATGTTTCCAGTTTTTAAATCTGTCGACGACGAAGGTTATGCCTGAGGTTGTTTCGGTAAGGTAAGGCGTATCGATTTGCGCCACGTTGCCCATACAGACGACTTTAGTTCCGGGTCCAGCTCGGGTGATTAAAGTCTTCATCTGTTTCGAAGTAAGGTTTTGTGCCTCATCAATAATGATGAATTTATTGAGGAAGGTACGCCCTCGCATAAAGTTCAGAGAGCGAACTTTGATCCATTTGCGTAACAAATCATGAGTCGCTGCCACCCCCCACTCATCGTTATCAGTAGGTGAGAGCACTTCAAGATTGTCCATTAAAGCCCCCATCCAAGGTGTCATCTTTTCCTCTTCTGTGCCGGGTAAGAAGCCGATATCTTCACCGACAGATACCGTTACGCGGGTGACGATAATTTCTTTGTAGCGCTTCATTTCAATGGCTTGCTCCAGCGCAGCGGCTAAGGCAAGTAGAGTTTTACCGGTACCAGCGGGACCTTGTAACGTTACGAAATCAATTTCAGGATCCATCAGTTGATTCAGTGCAAAACTTTGTTCTCGGTTTCGTGCAGTAATCCCCCAAATATTGTGACTCTCGTTACGATAATCGACTAAAAGCTCAATTAAAGCCGTCGGGTTATCACTGTCAGCATCCTCTACCTCTCTGACTATAGCTTCGAAGTTATCGTCAGGTTGATACAAGCATTGGTTAATAAACCACTCTTTGACCAGAGGGCCTTTAATTTTGTAAAAAGTGTGGCCTTCTTCTTGCCACGAATCTATGTCACGGCTGTGAGTTTCCCAGAAGTCTTTGGGTAACTCGTAAAAGCCTGTGTGAAGCTGTTCGACATCATCCAACACTTTATCGTTGTAATAGTCTTCAGAATGTACGCCAACAATATTCGCCTTAATTCTAAGGTTAATGTCCTTAGATACAATGGTGACGGTTTTATCATCATTCTTGGCTTGTAACGCGAGGGCGACATTGAGAATAGTATTATCAGCTTTGCTGCTGGGGAGTGAGTCGGGTAAGCGATCGATGTGATCTTTGGTTTGGAAGTAAATTTTGCCGTGTTTGCTTGGGTCTTGTATTTGTGGCAGCAATCCGATGGGGATACCTTCTTTCATGGGATCTTTGTCGTCTTCGGCGATAGAGAGAAGTTCATCAAGGTATCTGCTAACTTGCCGTACATTTCGAGCCACCTCCGAGAGCCCTTTTTTGCCAGCGTCTAACTCTTCGAGAACTACCATGGGGATAAAAATATCGTGTTCTTCAAAGCGGAAGAGGGCAGTTGGATCGTGCATCAGCACGTTGGTATCTAAAACAAAAAGACGGTTACCATCAATTTTAGGTTTTACCATTTGGGCTCCTTCTGTAGGCTCCTTTGGAAAAGGCTGAAATTACAACGATTTTATTACAGCGACTTTACTGTTTCTAAAACTTCACTCACATGATCTTTGACTTTAACTTTGCGCCACTCCTGATGTAACTTACCATCTTTGTCGATTAGGAAGGTGCTACGCTCAATTCCCATATACTCTTTACCATATAGCTTTTTTAGCTTAATAACATCGTAGGCATTGCACATTACTTCTTCTTTGTCGCTAAGTAGGTCAAACGGAAACTCATGTTTTGTCTTGAAATTTTCATGGACACGCACACTGTCTCGCGAAACACCTAGGATCTCAGTGTTATGCTCTTGAAACTCTTGATATAAGTCGCGAAAGTTTTGGCCCTCTGTTGTGCAGCCGGGTGTGTTGTCTTTTGGGTAAAAATAAATAACGAGATTTTTATCTTTGAAGTCTTTTAGAGAGAGGTTTTGATCCCCTGTTGCGGGTAAATCAAAGTTTGGCGCTTTTTTATTCAGCTGCGGTTGGCTCAAATTCAGCCTCCTGTATGCTTTTTATACTATCTGTCTGTTTATTGAACACTTTTGGCATAATGTGCATCAATGTAATGATATCTTTGAACTTTAACGCTCTTTTATTGAGTAATTATGAACGTTATCATCTGCTTTAATATCACTTTACGTTAGAATTTTTATTGTCGCAAGCTATCGCCTGCGTTTTTTCTATTTTAGGTTGTTTTTACCGCTATTGCTGGCTAACATAGCGACGCGTAATCAGAGGATTTAATGATGTTTTCAGGCAGTATTGTAGCAATTGTGACACCGATGACTGATGAAGGGCAGCTTGATTTAGCAGCTCTCCGTCAACTAGTTGGCTGGCATATTGAACAAGGTACATCGGGTATTGTTGTTATGGGTACGACTGGTGAGTCGGGAACCGTGACAGAAGAAGAGTATTTCTTAGCAATTAAAGCTGTAGTCGAAGAGGCTGCAGGGAAAATTCAAGTGATTGCTGGAAGTGGTGCTATGAGTACCGATAAGACAATTACATTGACCAACGAAGTTAAAAAGCTTGGCGTCGATGGAGCCTTGGTGGTAACGCCTTATTACTGTAAGCCCTCACAAAAAGGGCTTTTTGAGCACTTTAAAGCAGTTGCGACATCCTGCGAGCTGCCTATTATTTTATATAATGTGCCTGGTCGAACGGCTGTCGACTTGTTACCTGAGACTGTGGCCAAACTGGCTAACCTCGATAATATTGTTGCGATAAAAGAAGCAACGGGCGATGTCACTAGAGTTACGGAACTAAATAGGCTATTCGAAACTCCAATCTCCATATTAAGTGGTGATGACGCTACAGCTTATGACTTTATGAAGCTTGGTGGGCATGGTGTGATTTCTGTGACCGCGAATGTGGCGCCTGGCTTAATGAGTAAAATGTGTGAGTTAGCTGATGCTCAAAACTGGCAGCAGGCAGCACTCATCAACGATAAGCTAATGGGGTTAAACGAACAGCTGTTTTTAGAAGCAAACCCTATCCCCGTGAAGTGGGCGCTTTACCGAATGAATAAAATGGGGCGTGGAATTCGCTTACCATTAACTGAGCTAGATCAGTGTTTCCACTCACAAGTTACCCAAGCATTGGAACAGGCAAATGTTGAATTACCTTAAAACTATTTCTTTGGCAGTTAGCTCTGCATTAATATTATCAGCTTGCGCGACGAACGATGGTACGGAAGACATTGATGATCGTTACATGAGAAGCGAAAAAGGCCCAGACTTACAGTTACCACCTGGAACCTCTCAGGTTAAAGTAACAGATAGTTATCGAGTGCCGGAAGGTGTAGCTATTACTAATCGGGATGCTAAAGGTAAAAAGTTAACCCTAGAGCCTCCACAGCTATTACTCGTTGCTGGAGATGGTATTTGGGAAGATACTGAGCGTGAGCAGCCGACCGTTTGGGTTCGTGGTGATTCTCAGCAGTTGATCAATTATATTCAGAGGTTCATGGATGCTAAAAACATTAGCTATGAACAGTCTCAAGACAATGCTGTAACCACTGAATGGATAAGCGACACTGATGAAAGTGAAGTGTCTGAACATCTTGGTAGTTACTCCGTAGATGGTGAGAGACACAAGTTTAGTTTGAACGTAGTTGATATAAAGCCAAACGAAGTAGCGCTACAAGCTAACCATCTAGCCTATCAGCAAGATAAAGATGGTCAGTGGATCGAGGTTGCTACTTCGGAACGTGTGGCTAAGCAGTTTTTGAATTATTTTATTGGTTACTATGATTCAAAAAGAACTCAAGAGGCTAGGGCACGTATTTTACAGCAAGCCAAAGTAGAGATTGATTTAGGTTATAACGATCAAGGTTCTCTAGCACTTGTAACAGAGAGAGAGTTTCTGGCTGTTTGGGATCAGATGCCGCGCGTATTAGAAGCTTTAAATCTAGAAATTACTGACCGCGATCGCTCTGCAAAAACCTATTACTTTAGAGTTAATGAACCTGATGATGGTTTCTGGTCATGGTTCGGTGGTGATGATACCAAAGCTAAAATCGACTTGGAGCCTGGTAATTATCAAATTAAATTATCGGAGTTAAGTGCCGGTGGTATTAGTTTGAGTTTCTTTGGCGCTGAAGGTGAGTCGTTAGACTCCAGTACAGTGACTAAGATTTATCCGGAGTTTTCTGCGGAGTTTAAACGCGGAAAGGGCAAGTAGGGGAGTGGCTCAGTGCTAAAAGTCGCTTCTCTGGGTTCTGGGAGCAAAGGCAATTCGACACTAATTGCAACAAATCAAGCCACAGTCATGGTCGACTGTGGCTTTACTTTAAAAGAAACCGTAAAACGGTTAGAGCGATTAGATATTCAACCCGGTTCTATTGATGCAATTCTAGTGACTCATGAGCACCAGGATCATATCAGTGGTGTTGGGCCTTTAAGCAGGAAGTTTGGTATTCCTGTCTGGTCAACTCGTGGCTCTTTGTTGTCCGGAAAGTGCGGTAATTTAACTCACTACTCAATCATTGAAGGTTTTCAACGCTTTCAAATAGCTGATATTGATATTTTACCTATATCGGTACCTCACGATGCCCGTGAGCCCTGCCAATATCTTTTCAATTCTTCCGATAAACGTCTTGCGGTATTAACCGACCTGGGTTCTTATACGCCTGAAATAATCAATCTTTTAAAATCTTGTCATGGTGTTTTGCTAGAGTGCAATCATGATGAAGATATGTTGTGGAATGGTCCTTACCCATATTCTTTGAAGCAGCGTGTTGGTGGACCTCTTGGACATATGAGTAACAGACAGGCAATAAAGTTATTACAGAATATTACCACCGATAAACTTGAGTTACTGATTGCTAGTCATATTAGTGAGCAAAACAACTGTTCTAAGCTGGTTCAATCGTCAGTAGCTGAAGCGATCAACTGGCCTTTAGAGGACGTTATTATTGCAGAACAGGATAAGGGGTTTGACTGGTTTACATTAACCTAATCGGAATCAATGCCTAATTGGTATCAATACTGCGTCGTTTCTTTTTGAACTTATCAAAAGCTGAGCTTGTTTTAGACTTCTTTGTTGAAGATTTTTTGAGCGCATCCTCAGCTTCAATAATAGGTGACTTTTGCTTGAGAGGCATATGGATGGTTAATACAGCTCCGCCAAGCTCTCGGCTATCTTCTGCCCAAATCGTCCCTTGATGGCGATTAATAATACCTTTAGCAATGGCTAAGCCAAGGCCTGCTCCTCCAGAATCTCGATTGCGGCTGAAGTCCAGTCTGGTAAAGGGTTCAAAAACTCTTGTGCGCTTTCCTGGAGGTATTCCAGGCCCATCATCCTCGACTCGAATTTCAATGCTATTTTTAAACTGGACCAGAGCCACCTTGACGCGCTTATTGGAAAAACGAGCAGCATTCCGTATTAGGTTAATCATCACGCGCTCGATCAAGTTACAGTCGGCATAAAGAGGGATTGATTTTGATGGTTCTGAATAAAGCACAAATTGCTTCTCAGGATAGATGGTTCTGACTTTTTCAATCGTCTCGGCGCTGATGTCGCGCAAATCGAAATTTTCAAGCGTGAGAGGGAAGCGTCCATCTTTAAGGCGGGAATATCCAAGCAC
This sequence comes from Kangiella sp. HD9-110m-PIT-SAG07, assembly GCA_003370465.1. Lineage (GTDB taxonomy): Bacteria > Pseudomonadota > Gammaproteobacteria > Enterobacterales > Kangiellaceae > Kangiella. The sequence continues at coordinate 30,536 of QQTG01000009.1, forward strand.
TTCTTTAACTAGGTCATCCAGCTCTTCTAAAGCCTCGTCCATGTCAGTGGTGAGCTCTTTTCTGCGGCTTTCTGACTCTGTCTGGCCGAACAGATCAAGTGCAAAACTTAACCTAGCCATGGGGCCTCTAAACTCATGAGCAACAGCGTGCATCAGGTCTCTTTGATTATAAAGACTCTGTTGATGTTGCTTACTTAAGCCATTGATATGGTTAACAACTCTAGGCGTGTTAACAGCGATATTGGTTAATGGTGACTTAATGGGCTTTAGACGTAGTCCTGTTAAATCAAGCTCACGAATAGCACGAATGGCGACGTTTAAATATTCATTAACATGTCGATAAACGATCAGTACAGCGATGGCGTTAAATACCGATAGTATGATCAAATAAAAGAACCAGTCTCGAAGCGTAATGGAATTGTCGACTTTGGGGTAGGGGCCAACGGTCAAAATAGTCTGGTCATCATTTAGCAAGAGATAAGCAAGCGGGCCTTCTGGACGCGCCATGTTAATACCATATCGATTATTACTGAGTGTTTGGAAGTCGCTAGGATCCATACCAAGTTGATCACGAGTTCTACCAACAATCTTTACATTTAACTCATGCTCTGCCTTGGCAATAGTTTGTGGTGAGTAACTATAATCAAGTAGCGATAACCGAAAATTTAGAAAGCGGATATCGGAAAGAATAGACTCTTGCTGCTCTTTGGTGTCCAGTTTTTCCATCCATGGGAAGTAGACATAATACATAGCAATAAAACCACAGAGGTTTACCGCTATGAGTATGACGAGTAGAGCTAAACTACGTTTCATTAGATTGCTAGGAGATAACCTTCACCACGAATTGTCTTAATAATATAAGGCAATTTAGGGTCATCTCCAAGCTTACGTCGTAGGCGTGAAATTCTGAGGTCAATGCTTCTATCGGTACCGTCGTATTCAAGCTTGAAGGTTTTACGATGTAACGCTTCGCGACTGACGACTTCACCAGAACGCTCAGCCAGTAGCCACAGCAGGTTGTATTCAGCGGTAGTTAAATGAATTTCTTGGTTGTTGCAAAGCACGCTACGATTTTGTGCATTAATCGCGATGTTACCCGCATTAATTATTTTATCCTGGCTTTGCGCGGGTTCTTCAGATTCTACACGGCGTAATAATGCGCGTAAGTGTGCTAGTAATACGTGTGACTTAACGGGTTTACTAAGATAATCATCAGCACCATTTTCAAGACCGGCTATTTCATCTATTTCATCACTTAAGGATGTTAGCATGAGAATAGGACCTTGGTATTTGGGGCGGATGGTTCGGCATATAGTAAAACCATCTGCACCGGGCAACATAACGTCTAAAATGATAGCTCGTGGTTGATTTTGTTCGATGAACTCAATTGCCCGGTTGCCATGACTTTCAACCATCACATTAAAATTGTGTGATCGAAGGAAGTCCGCAATCAGGCTAGACAGCTTTTCATCATCTTCAACAAGAAGAATTATGTCGTTCATAAACAAAACTTATCTGAGTATACCTAGGAGGTGAGATAAATTGCCTTATTTCTTGGCTAAGGTCAATGTTTTAAGTTAACTAAACTTGCCAGAAGATGAGTTGATTTACAAATCAAATATTTTTAGAATTTATACTAATTATCTAAAGTCCTTAAAAATCATAAGGTTAGGTCGATGATTCAAACTTGCAATTAACTGTTAAACTCTTACAATATGAACTGTGTCATAATTTTTGACAATAACCAAGTTCCCTGATAATTAATGGCTGCACTTTGATGAAAAAACTAATTCAAATTATTTCTTTTACGTTCGCCGCTGTCGCGCTTTCGACTTTCTCTGCCGCTTCGACAGCTGCTGAGCAAAGTACGGTTGCCGGCACAACCTTAGAGTTGAACGGACTCGGCGTACATAGCGAGTTAAGAAACGAGTGGTTTCTTAATGGATTATATTTAGTCAGTAAAACCGATGACTCCGACGAAGTGATTAACTCTTCCGGCGCTAAGCGAATGGAGCTTAAAGTTCTTGCTGATAATCTATCTGGGCGTCGCTTAAAGCGTTTCTGGATTGAACGTATTAAAAATAACAACGAAGCGAGTAGTGTTCTTGCTAACGCCAAATCAGTGCGAGATTTCGCAACGGTAATGGATAACGATTTAGTTAACGGCGATACTGTGACGATCGACTTACTACCATCAGAAGCAACTGTGATTAGTATTAATGGTTCTGAGGTCGGACGTACTGGCGCAGAGGTTTTCCCTTTAATTTTGAGAACGTGGGTTGGCGAGCGTCCGCCGAGTTCTGAGTTTAAAGATGCTATTCTAGGCGACACTTCAGGAGCTCAGCGAGCTGAACTCATTTCTCGATTCTCAGCAATACAACCTTCATCTGCACGCGTGGCACAGTTTGACCAAGCAGCTGTTGCGGCACGTGAAGCGGAAGAACGCCAAAAACGGGAAGAAGAAGTACGTAAGCAACAAGAAGAAGAGCAGCAAAGACTTTTAGAAGAACAGGCTAAAATTGCTGAGCAAGAAAAGCTTCTTGAAGAACAAAAAAAGCAAGCTGAAGCTGAGCAGCAGGCAGAAGAAGAGGCTGAGGCTGAGCGCTTGAAGCGGGAGTTAGAGGAAGCAAAGAGACAACTTGCAGAACAGCAAAAAGCGATTGAAGAGCAAGGTCCGACACCGGCTGAAGTCGCTCAACTTAGAAAACAATATTCGGACTCTGTAGGCGCGCACTATGTTCCATATTTTGAATACCCTCAGCGTGACATCTTGCGTCGTCACGGTAAATCCTCATTGATGAGACCTCGCAAGGGTAAAACTCACGGTGATGTTTCAATCAGCATCGAAGTTGATCGCGAAGGTCTGTTAGTGGGTGGTAGTTTAGTGAGTAGCTCTGGTGAGAAGATTTTGGATGATGCTGTGATGAATGCATTATTCGACTCTGTACCTTTCCCTGCAATGCCTGAAGACTTACCGGGTGAAACATTTAAAACGACGGTGAGTATTTCAATTCCTGCACCACAAATGTAGAATGGCTGGTTAAGTCTCAAAGGGGCCTTGTTGGCCCCTTTTTGTTATTATATTTCACAAACATTCAGGTATTACACAAGCATATTAGAGGGCTTATGAAAATAAACAGTTCATTCGATAGTGGTAATATTGAAGTGGTGTCAACTGATAACCCATCAAATATCACGCTAAATATTCCTACAGATTCGAATAGTGAGTTTAAGCAGTGGTTTCATTTTAAGGCTCATGGAAATGCCGACGCTGAATACGGCTTCGAGATTCTAAATGCTAAAGACTGCTCTTATGTCGACGGCTGGGAGAACTATCAGGTTGTTGCTTCTTACGATAGGCAGTACTGGTTCCGTGTCGATACAGAGTATACAGCCGACAAAACGCTTAAATTCAAACATCAATTCGAGCAAGATACTGTTTATTTTTCTTACTTTGAGCCCTACTCTTACGAGCGTCATCAGAACTTAATCCAAGCAGCCCAGTTGTCTGCTATTTGCGAGCATCGTGTTATTGGTGACACAGTTGATGGTCGTGATATTGATCTACTGGTTATTGGTGACGAGTCAAAAGAGCGCAAGATCTGGATTACAGCACGCCAACACCCTGGTGAAACAATGGCGGAGTGGTGTGCCGAAGGTTTTATAGATCGACTACTGGATATTAACGATGCGCTTTCTCGTAGTCTGCTTGAAAAAGCCGTAATCTATGTTGTCCCTAACATGAATGTCGATGGTAGTTACCGTGGCAACTTGCGCTCTAATGCGGCGGGCGCTAATTTGAATCGTGAGTGGCAGAATCCTTCGCTCGATAAGAGCCCTGAGGTTTATCATGTCAGAGAGATGATGAAAAAAACGGGTGTCGATGCTTACCTAGATATCCATGGTGATGAAGCTTTGCCTTATGTATTTGTGGCGGGTACAGAAGGCGTTCCGAGTTACTCGGATAAAGTAAAAGCTTTAGAAGATGAATTTAAGGCGATTCTTATGTCGGTAAATCCAGACTTCCAAGATGAATATGGTTATGACAAGGATGAGCCGGGCAAAGCAAATCTTACGGTTGCTAACTCATGGGTTGGCGAAGCGTTTAACTGTTTGTCATATACTCTAGAGATGCCGTTTAAAGAAAACGCTAATTTGCCAAACCAAGAAACAGGCTGGTCTGGTGAACGTAGTTATATTTTAGGTCAAACATTACTGAACCCACTTTATCAGTTGGTTGATAAATTAAGGACTTGATTTAAAGCTGTTGTTACCTTAAAAAAGCACCCGCGGGTGCTTTTTTAAGGTATGCACTATATTACTGTGTTTTATCCCTTATAGATCAATGATCTAAGAATTACTTATCAGTTACCCATTAAGTGTTATATAATACTCTAACGATCTAATACTTTATGGTAGCAATGTCAGACGTAATTACCTCAGTGGAAATTGACGTTCCATTCCCGAAACCTCCGCTTGAACTAAGCCCTGAACAAAAAAACAACCACACAGCAAAGATTAAAGATTTGCTAGTGGCGCATAATGCGGTATTAATCGCGCATTACTACACCGACCCTGATATTCAGGCATTAGCTGAAGAAACCGGTGGTTTTGTGGGTGATTCACTGGAGATGGCAAAATTTGGCGCTCGCCATGAGGCTGATACGCTGATTATCGCTGGCGTTAAGTTTATGGGTGAAACCGCAAAAATCTTGAGCCCAGAGAAACGAATACTGATGCCTACTCTAGAGGCGACTTGTTCGCTTGACCTAGGCTGTCCGATTGAAGAGTTTAGTCAGTTTTGTGATCAACACCCTGATCGGGAAGTGGTGGTTTACGCCAATACCTCTGCCGCTGTTAAAGCGCGAGCTGACTGGGTGGTGACCTCTAGCATTGCGGTCGATGTTTTGGAGTACCTTGCTGAGCAAGATAAAAAGGTTATTTGGGGGCCGGACAAGCACCTTGGCCGCTATTTGCAACAAAAAACAGGCGCAGACATGCTGCTTTGGCAGGGTGCCTGTATCGTTCATGACGAATTTAAGACCACTGCTCTTAAGCAAACGATGGCACTTCATCCAGATGCTGCGGTATTGGTTCACCCAGAATCACCACAAGATGTTGTCGATTTGGCTGACTTTGTGGGCTCTACGTCGCAAATTATCAAAGCCGCTAACGAGTTACCGCAGAAGAAAATGATCGTGGCGACAGATAAAGGTATCTTCTACAAAATGCAGCAAAAGTCGCCAGACAAAGAGCTTATTATTGCTCCTACAGCTGGGGATGGCGCTACTTGCCGTAGCTGTGCTCACTGTCCGTGGATGAAAATGAATGCATTACACGTGTTGTCAGAAGTCTTTGAAGGCGAAGGCAAGGAGATCTTTGTTGATGAGGCTTTGGCCGAAAAAGCGCTGATTCCACTTGAAAAGATGGTAAACTTCGCTAAGACTATACAGTTGGAAGTAAAAAGTAATATATAAATTCAATTTAGAATCAAAATGTTAGGAGTCTAAATGCGAGTATTTACAGTAAGTGCGTTAGCTTTAGTGATGTCCACGATGGGCTGTGCAGATGCAACTGACAAATCTGATACAAAGGCTGAAGTTAAAGCCGAAGCGAAAATCGAGCAGTCAGTCGAAACGGTGGTCACTCAAGACGATGGCATCAGTTTGTGGGAAGAGTTGCTGACTTCCGGTCACCGCTCTGACAAGAATAAACAACGCGATCAATATCGAAATCCCAAAGAAACATTGGGCTTCTTCGATATTAAGCCCGGTATGACAGTGGTAGAAATTGCTCCTGGTGGTGGTTGGTATACTGAGATAATCGCTCCTTTATTAGGACCGAACGGTAAACTTTACGCTGCGCACTTTGATCCAAATAGCGATGTTGAGTACTACAGAAATAGTCGTGAGAAGTTTGGTAATAAGATGGAAGCCGACGCTGATCTATACAGCAATGTTGAGATCACAATGTTTCAACCGCCGGAAATTTTTGATATAGCTCCAGAAGGTTCGGCTGATGCAGTAGTAACTTTTAGGAATGTACATAACTGGCTTCGTGGCGGTCGTTCTGCCACGGTCGATAGCTTTAAAGCTATGTATAAAGCCTTAAAGCCTGGCGGAGTGTTGGGTGTTGTTGAGCACAGACTACCAAAATCGATAGAGCAAGATGAAAAAGCTTCTTCTGGTTATATGCACCAGGCTTTCGTCATAGACGTCGCTCAAGAAGCCGGATTTAAACTAGTTGCAAGCTCAGAAATTAACGCGAATCCTAAAGATACAGCACAGCATCCTAAAGGTGTTTGGACATTACCTCCAAGCCTACGCTTAGGTGATGAAGACAAACAGAAGTATTTATCTATCGGCGAAAGTGATCGAATGACTCTTAAGTTCGTTAAACCGACTGAAAAGTAGAAATACCTCGAATTTTCATATCGACACTAAAAAGGCTCCTTCGGGAGCCTTTTTATTAAGTAGTTTAAATGTTTAACCTTCTGTTTCTATTTATTCAGATCCCATCATTTTTTTACTCAGGTCTACCATCTCTTGTACGTAGTCATCCTTGTCTTTTTGTAGATCTTCATCAGTAGGAAGAGGCTGTCCCGTATAGGCATGCAAAAAAGCTTCGCATAACAACTCACTATTAGTGGCATGCCTGAGATTGTTGATCTGGCGACGAGTTCTTTCATCTGTTAATACTTTCAGTACAGAAAAGGGAATAGAAACTGTAATTTTCTTAACTTTATCTTTTTTCTCACCATGTTCCACATAAGGGTTAATAAATTCCCCATTCCACTTTTTACTCATGTTCACCTCGAAATTAATTAGTCATCGAAATTATACACATATTCGGACGCCTAAACATCTTGACTTTTACATGCATGGCGCTATTATGTATGGATGTTTAGACGTCCATACGGATAAGTGTTTTTTCGTGCATTCAAAGAGCACCTATCATAAGCGAAAAAACACTGGTATTCCATAAGGTTATATGATCAGAAAGGTGATTTAGATGACAGCAGCAATTGAAGAGTTGAAGAGTAGCTCCAAGAAACCACTTTCAGTGGTTTTCGACGTTATTGCTGTTGAGCAAGGAATACCGCTGAGTACAGGGACTACATCGCAATCGTTTGAGATCGAGTATTCGCTTTATGGAGACACTGAACTACCGGTGATTGTCATTATCGGCGGAATAACCGCCAGCCGTGAAGTGCTTGCACTATCAAAACTTTCTCAAGAAAAACTGGATGAGTCGAAAACCATGTTACGCAAACAAGTCTCGAGTAACGATCAGTCTATTAGCAGCGGATGGTGGAGCGAGCTAGTTGGCCGAAACAAAGCCATTGATACAAAAGAATATTGTGTACTGTCCTTTAATTACATCAGCCGTATTAATGTTGTAACACCTACAAACCAACGTATTTCTCATACTTTAACGCCAACAGATCAAGCGTCAGTACTGCATTTGCTTTTAGACTCATTACAGATCCAAAAGCCAATAACAATCATTGGTAGTTCCTATGGCGGTATGGTTGGTTTGAGTTTTGCTGAGCAGTTTACAAAACGTATTAAGCAGCTAACCTGCATCTCTGCCAGTGATCGTAGCACCCATACTGCGCGTGCCATTCGTTCCATTCAAAAAGATATCTTTGAATTAGCAGCTAGTCCCAAACAAAAGTATCAGGCATTAGCATTAGCAAGGAAGTTGTCTATCTTGTTTTATCGAACCGACGATATTTTCGATGCACAATTTATTGATCCGATAGTGCAGTCGCCCTTAGGGCAAGTTATTGATTTTGAAAAAACTATTTATAGCTATCTAAATCATCAAGGTCAGAAGTTTGCCAATAATACAACGATCAAAAACTATGCAGCTCTATTGGACTCGATAGATTCACATAGCGTAAATGCCCATAAAATTAAATGTTCATGCAGTTTCTTAGCAGTACCTAATGATCGTTTGGTTAGTTACGAATCAATGCGCAAGCTTGCGCATAAGGTCAGTGGAAAGTCTAAATTTTATCGTCTTGAGTCTATTTATGGTCATGACGCATTTTTAAAAGAATTTAAGCAATTAACCGAATTATTGAAAAAGATTTTAGGAGAAAGTGATGAGCCATCAACAAACTACGCAAGCTGTTAGAGCTGGTATCGAAACAGATGAGCAGTATGGTGCTGTTACACCCCCTTTGTATTTGTCGAGTAACTACACCTTTGAGGGGTTAGGTAGTCCACGAAAGTACGATTATAGTCGTTCGGGCAACCCAACAAGAGACGTACTCGCTGATTGTCTAGCTGAGTTAGAGGGCGGAGTTGGTGCCGTAATCACTTCAAGTGGTATGTCAGCAGTTCATCTAGTGACACAGTTGTTAGAGCCCGGAGATTTAGTCATAGTGCCACACGATTGTTATGGCGGCACTTATCGTTTATTTACTTCTTTGGCTAAAAAAAGCGGCTGCCGTGTTCAGTTTGTCGATCAAGGCAACGCAGAAGCTTATCAAGCAGCTCTTAATGACAAGCCGCGTATCGTTTGGATAGAAACGCCAAGTAATCCACTGCTAAGAATTGTTGATATCGAAAAGTTATGCCAACAGGCTGGCGATGACGTGATTAAAGTTGTAGATAACACTTTCTTATCGCCCATACAGCAGAAGCCATTAGAGCTTGGTGCCGATTTAGTCATTCACTCAACGACAAAATACATCAATGGACACAGCGACGTTGTTGGTGGGGCTGTTGTTGCTAAAAATCAGGAACTATTTGAGCAAGTTGCTTGGTGGGCTAACTGTATTGGTATTACGGCATCGCCATTCGATAGTTTTATTACTACCCGCGGTATCCGCACTCTAGGTATTCGCATTAAAAAGCATGAAGAGAATGCTAAGGCTGTCGCTGATTATTTAGAGAGCCATCCTTTAGTAGACAACGTTTATTACCCAGGTCTTGAGCATCACCCGGGCCACCTTGTTGCGCGTAAGCAACAAAAAGGATTTGGTGCAATGTTGTCGTTTACTACAAAGTTTGACCAAGAAGCTTTAGCGACGTTCATCCAAGAGCTGGAGTTATTTTCTCTGGCAGAATCACTGGGTGGGGTAGAAAGTTTGATATGTCATCCAGCCACTATGACACATGCTGCTATGGACCAAGACGCGCAGCTGGAAGCAGGCATCACGCCACGATTATTGCGTGTTTCTGTGGGTATCGAAGATGCCAAGGATTTATTACACGACTTGTCTAGCGCATTCGAGAAAGTGCCTTTTAATGCAACAAACTTGGAAAAGGAGGTGAGTCATGGCTGATGAGAACTGTGCTGTTGGGACAACGAAGAATTATAAAAGTGGTGAACATAAAGTTCATAAGTTTGGCGGAACTTGCTTAGCCACGACAGAGTCTATCGCGGCTGTTACGCGCATTATTAAAAGCGAAGCGACGCCTGGCGATGTTGTGGTTGTTTCTGCAAATGGCAATGTCACTAATTGGTTACTGACCTTGATAGAAGGCGGTATTCCCAATGGTAATATTTTAGTGGACTACTTCCGCTCGCTACAATCGGGTATTGAATTCGATGATGTCATACTTGAGAAAATTGAAGCGGATATAGAAGCCATTTGCAATGCAATTGAACGGGGCGGCTTATCTCAGTGCGATATCTTGGCTCATGGTGAAACGTGGTCATCCCTAATCTTAGCTGATTTACTCAACCAAAAAGGCTGTAAAGCTCAGGCTATTGATAGCTGTCGATGTTTAAAACTGAATACAGAAAGTTACCAGTATCCTTTCGATCAAATTTTTGCTGATGATGCGCTTTCAGACTTATATGCTGCGGAATCTGATACGGTATTTGTGGTAACAGGGTTTGTAGCACTAGACCGAGAGTCGCGTAAAACAACGTTAGGCCGAAATGGTAGTGATTTTTCAGCAACTGCTTTGGGCTACTTGATTAACTCGCCAAATATTACTATTTGGACAGATGTAAATGGTATTTATACCGCTGACCCAAAGATTATTCGGAACCCTCTGTTAGTCGATAGCTTAACCCTATGTGAAGCCCAGGCATTGTCGGAACTTGGGGCTAATGTACTGCATGAAAAAACGGTGTTACCTTTGCTCTCTTATAAAGGGCGAGTCCACATTAAAAGCTTTGAACTGCCCGGTGAGTCAGGAACTCACATCTCCCAAGACGCGGTCTCTGCAGAATATTCTTCAAGAAATATTGCCTCTAATGCTGAATTGTCACAAAGCTCAGAGTTAACAGATCGGGTAAAAACAATTACCTTTAAGCCTAAGCTCCACAAAGTTTGTGTTCACTCGATTGATGAGCTCCAAGCGCGTCGTATTCAGCAGCGCCTCGCTGAGAAAAGTATTGCTAGTTATGTTAATGGCTATGATATTACTCAGCATAAATTAACGTTTTATATTGAAAAAAGTGATGTTTTTGCGGTGACATCTACAATCAAAGCATTGCAGCATTACCCATCGATCTTGTTATCGAATATGACGCTAATTTCTCTTGTGGGACAAGATATTCGTCAGAACAAGCGCATTATTGAGAGGTTTATCCGCCGCTTAAGCGCTTTTGATACACAAGAAATTCATTATCCCAATAATAGCCACAGTTTGTCGGTTGTGATTGATGACTATCATGCAGAGTCATTGTTACGTGATTTACACACAAGCTTTTTCTATCAAGAACCGACTGTGCCAATTGTGGTACTCGGGTATGGCAATATTGGTAAGAAATTTGTTGAGCTCATTGAGCAGGGTCATGAGCGCCTAGGAAAGAATCTCAATCGATCCATACAAATTTTAGCGGTAGCTAACAGCAAACGTTTTGTGTCTAATTTTGATGGGTTAGATATCTCTAAAGTTGAAAATATACTCGCCTCAGGAAGTGATAATAGTTCGAATCAAATCTTTCCATGGCTTGAGCAATATGCTGGTCGTGAGTTGATCATCATAGATGCTACTGCTAGCGAAAGCATATCGGAGCGCTATAAAAGCTTTGCAGCTAATAAGTGGCATATCATTTCTGCGAACAAAATTGCTGCATCAGATAGGGAGTTTGCCCGTGATGTTGAGTCAACCTTAGCAACTCATCGTCGTATTTGGAAAAAAAACACGACAGCGGGGGCTGGCTTACCGATTCAAGCCGCGATCAAAAACTTGCATGAATCTGGAGATCGCATAGAAGAGGTGAGTGGTATCTTCTCAGGGTCTTTATCTTGGTTATTCAGCGAATTTAATGGAAGTCAGCCGTTCACAGAACTGCTTAAAGTAGCGCAAGACAATGCTTATACCGAGCCTGATCCGCGAGAAGACTTGTCGGGCAATGATGTCATCCGAAAAATAAGAATTTTAGCGGAACAGCTTGGCTTCGATGATGCACCTGAAGATTTTGAGCCTGCTATTTCTGAAGAATTATTGGAAGGAACGGTCGGTGACTTCTGGAGTAAATCAAAAGCGATTAATGGCTATTATCAGCAGTTGCTCGAAAAGGCTAAAACCAACAATAGGTTGCTACGATATATCGCAACTCTGACCCCAAAAGAATTGTCGCTTAAACTAGAGTTTATCGATCACTCACATCCTTTCGCGTCGTTAAACCCTTGTGACAATGTGTTTCAGGTCGTGAGCGCTTGGTATAAAGACAATCCACTCATTATCCAAGGCCCAGGAGCAGGGCGAGAAGTAACTGCTGGCGGAATTTTGAATGATTTGTGTGACTTATTGAGGGGGAATTAATGTCTAGCCCCTTGATTACGCCTCACAAGAGTAACCCCACATACGAAGAAGCGCGTATAGCGGAATTACTTAATCAACAGATTGCTGATTTAAACGGTAAAGTTAATGTGTCGTTTGAGTTTTTTCCACCTAAAACTTATGAAATGCAACAAACACTTTGGTCTAGTATTAAAAAGCTTGAGCCATTACAACCCAACTTTGTCTCTGTAACTTATGGTGCCGGTGCTAGCACTCGCTCTAGAACTCACGATGTGATTACGAAAATCATTCGCGAAACAGAGTTAACCGCCGTGCCACATTTAACCTGCATCGGTTCTACTGAAGCGGAAATTGAACGTATCGCCGAAGATTATTGGTCCAAGGGGGTTCGTCATATCGTGGCCCTCCGAGGTGACTTGGGTGACGGAGCCGAGCAAGGTGATTTTAAATATGCTACGGACTTAGTTATTAAACTTAAACAACTTCATGATTTTGAAATTAGTGTTGCTGCGTATCCGGAGATACACCCTGAGGCCAAAACCGCTAAAGCTGACTTAGAAAATTTGCAGCGTAAAGTTGATGTAGGCGCAAGCCGAGCTATCAGTCAGTTTTTCTTTAGCGCTGAAAAGTTCCTCAGGTTCCGTGACCAGTGTCAGACACAAGATCTTCAAATTGATCTAACGCCAGGAATTTTACCAGTGACGAATTTTGCCCAGTTACAAAAGTTCGCAAAATTCACTCAAGTTGATATTCCACGATGGATGTACAAAGTATACGAAGGTTTGCAAAATGACCCAGAGACAAGTCGCTTAATCGCCTCACATATCGCCATTGAGCAAGTAAAGCTGTTAGTCAAAGAAGGGGTCAGTGACTTCCACTTTTACACACTCAACCGGGCTGAATTAACTTATGCTATATGTCATAGTTTAGGCAAGCGCGGTTTAACTTCAGCGGCTTAGCAATAATGTTGCAATGGCAATATAAATAATATAAAGTCTGCTACCGACTAATAAAGTGGCGGGCATTTTCTGTTTCGGATTACATATAGTTATCGAATTGTACTGCTCACCTTATTGAGAATCGTTTGCAAATAGAATTTATTCTTATATAATTCGGCTAAATCCTCCGAATGGTGGAGCTCATGAGTAATTTAAATATCGAAAAAGTATTATCAGTAAAGCATTGGAACGATACCTTATTTACGTTCCAAACCACACGTGATCAAAGCCTACGCTTTCGTAATGGAGAGTTCATTATGATTGGTTTACCGCTTGAAGGTGGTAAAAAAGTGATGCGTGCATATAGTATTGCCAGTCCGAATTATGAAGAAAACCTAGAGTTTTTTAGCATTAAGGTTCCTGATGGTGCTCTAACATCTCGTTTGCAGCATTTGAAACCTGGCGATGAAGTTATGGTCAGCAAAAAACCTACAGGTACGTTGGTGGTGGATGATCTTAAGAACGGCAGAAACCTTTACCTATTGGCCACAGGTACTGGATTGGCACCTTTCTTGAGTATTGTTCAGTGTCCTGAAACTTATGAAAAATTCGATAAAGTGATTTTGTGTCATGGTGTCCGCTACGTTAGCGAGCTGTGTTACCAAGAAATGATTATGAACGATCTGCCAAATCACGAATATCTTGGTGATCTCATTGCTGAAAAGTTACTGTATTACCCAACGGTTACGCGAGAGCCTTTTCAAAATCAAGGTCGACTTACTCACGCGCTGGAAGAAGGGCAAGTTGAAGAAAGCCTTGGTTTAGACAAGTTGGACCCAGAGCAAGATCGAGCCATGATTTGTGGCAGTCCAGGTATGCTTGAAGACTTATCCAATTTACTGAACGACAAAGGTTTTGAAATTAGCCCTAAAATGGGAATTCAAGGTGATTATGTTATTGAGCGTGCTTTTGTTGAGTAAGAATAATGCTAAGCATATAACTTGTTGTTATTAAGTTGATACTTTTATAAGAAGCCCCATCCTGGGGCTTTTTTTTTGAGTATAGTCTTTCCGATCAGTTGTTTCTCTTTGTAATTTCAGCTTAACTTCTCTTTCTTATAACTTTAAGGCATACATTTATAGTGGTTTATTTGTAGAGAATAGACGTCCATACATCAATAATAGCAGTCATTGTGAATAATAGAATTAAAGAACGTGACTGCTAAAGAAAAACAGCCGAATTGGCTAGCAAGCAAACTTATTGGTGATGAGCTAGTAAGTAAAATAAAAGATCTAGACCCTCAACAGCTGAGCTGGTTAAGCGGGTATTGCGCCGGATTGCTGGAAAGCTCTGGTGAAGCTGATGTCGAAATCAACCCTGTTAGCTCTGCAGCTGACGTTTCTGTAGAAGCCGCGGCCACTATTAAGCCTGTGTTAGTGATTTATGTTTCTCAGACAGGAAACGCACAGCAGATCGCTCAAAGCTTGCATCAAAACTTATCCGCTAATCAAGTCGATGCCATCCTAAAGTCTAGCTTAGATATCAAGCCCAAAGAGTTAAAAGACTACTCTGCGATTTTAGTTACAGCTTCGACTCATGGTGAGGGCGAACCGCCGGATGATGCGATTGAATTTCATGAGGCTATGACCAGTAAGAAAGGTGCTAAAAAGCGTCCGAGCCTAGATGGTGTGAAGCATGCTGTGTTGGGGCTGGGTGACTCTAGTTACGAATTCTTCTGCCAGACTGCGAAGGATTTTGATTTAGCACTAGCCAATAGCGGTTCAGCATCATTGCTAGAACCAGTGTTATGTGACGTTGATTACGAGGAAGATGCTGAAGGTTGGATAAATCATGTAACGGCATCCTTAAAGGATTATATCAGCTCATTAGGTGGTACGAGTCAGCCTGGTGTTGTTAAAACTATTAATACCGAAGCCGATCCTGTTCATGAGCTAAGCTATGACAAGAATAATCCCTTTACAGCGACTGTTGAAACCATCCAGCGCATCACTGGTCAGGGTTCGTTGAAAGAAACTTATCACGTTGAAATTGATATCACTGACTCAGGTATGGTTTATGAGCCTGGAGATGCGGTTGGTGTTATTGCACATAATAAACTTGAGTTAGTGGATGAAGTACTAGAGCTTTTGTCCCTGGATGCAAATGAGAATGTTATCTATAAAGGCAAGAATACCAGCTTAAAAAGTTATCTTACGCAAACCGCGGAATTAACTTTAATCAATAAAGCAACGGTAAAGTCGCTACTGGAACTTACTTCAAACGATGAGTTGCAGACAATACATGATAAAGAGTTCGGTGACTTTATTGATAAGCATCAATTTGTCGACGTACTACATATTGTTAAGCCAAAACTGTCCGCGCAGGAATTAGTGGATATCTTGAAGCCGATAAAGCCACGTTTATATTCTATTTCTTCCAGTTTAGAAGAGTTTCCTGACGAAGTTCATTTGACCTTGAATCATGTTTCTAACAGTAATCAGTTTGGACATCGTTACGGTTTAGCTAGTCACTTCTTGACCCAAAGTCTTGAGGAAGGAGAAGCGGTTAGTATCTTTATTGACAAGAACCAAAAATTTAAAGTACCGAAAGATGAATCACCATTGATTATGGTTGGGCCAGGAACTGGGGTAGCGCCATTTAGAGCATTCTTACAGCATCGAGAGGCGCTTGCTAACTCAGGCAAGAACTGGTTGTTTTTTGGTAACCCACACTTTAATACAGATTTCCTTTATCAGGTAGAGATGCAGAGTTACCTAAAGTCCGGGACTTTGTCTAAGCTGGATTTAGCTTTTTCAAGAGACTCGGAAGATGGAGAAAAAGTCTATGTACAGCAAAAGCTATTGGATAATGCCGAAGAAGTTTGGCAGTGGCTGGAGCAGGGTGCATATTTTTACGTTTGTGGTGACATGCACCGTATGGCGAAAGATGTTGAGTCGGCTCTGATAGACATTATCAAAAGCCAAGGCGGCAAAGGCGAAGCACAAGCTAAAGAATATTTAAAGCAGTTAAAACTAGACAATCGTTACCAGAGAGATATTTACTAATGAGCAAAGTAAAACCTACAGAATATGATCCAAAACGTCACTCTGAAGTTGAAACGATAAAAGTTAATAGTAATTATTTACGCGGTACTTTAGAGGAAAGTCTAAAAGCAGAAGTCACTGGTGCTATCGCTGATGATGACCAGATGCTGATCAAGTTTCACGGCTCTTATATGCAGGATGATAGAGATCTTCGTGCTGAGCGTCGTAAGCAAAAGTTAGAGCCTTTATACTCGTTTATGATTCGTGCTCGTTTACCAGGTGGCGTGGCAACTTCTGACCAGTATAAAGTCCTGTCGGATATCGCACAACAGTATGGACACAGTAGTTTACGTTTGACCACTCGTCAGACATTTCAGTGGCACGGTATTTTTAAGCGCGACTTAAAAAATACGATAGCAGGAATTAATAAGGCTTTAGTGGACTCGATTGCTGCCTGTGGCGATGTGAATCGTAATGTTATGGCCAATCCATTGTATGAAACATCTAAATTACAAGCAGAGGTTTATGAGTGGTCAAAAAAGATAAGTGAACATTTGTTACCGAACACAAATGCTTACCATGAGATTTGGTTAGATGGTGAGAAAGTAGAAACTACTGAGGAACCAATATATGGAAAAACCTACTTGCCTCGTAAGTTTAAAATCGCTATAGCCGTTCCGCCTTATAATGATGTCGATATCTATGCCAATGATATTGGCTTAGTGGCCATTGCGGAAGGCGATAAGTTGCTGGGTTTCAACATTCTTGTTGGTGGCGGTATGGGCAGTTCGCATAACGACCCAGAAACTTATCCGCGGGCAGCAACAGTGATTGGTTTTAGTAAGCCTAAAGATGCTTTATCCGTGGTAGAGAATATTCTAAAAGTGCAACGTGATTATGGCAATCGTGAGGTTCGTAAACTGGCGCGTTTGAAATATACTGTTGATCGACTTACCGAAACAGGTTTTAAAGAAATACTAACCGAGTATTTAGGCTATGAACTGGAAGAGGAAAGGCCTTTTAAATTCGATCACAACGGCGATCGTTTCGGTTGGATTAAAACAGATGATGGTCAGTGGCATTTAACACTATACATCCACAGTGGGCGTATTAAGGACTCCGACGAATCACGAGTGTTCAGTGGACTGCGAGCTATAGCGAATATCCATGATGGTGAATTTCGTTGTTCGCCTAATCAGAATATTATTATTAGTAATGTGTCCGACAGTAACAAAGATAAGGTTCAACGTATTGTTGACGAGCATGGTATTAGTATTGGTCAAACAGAAACTCCAACACGTCTGAATTCTTTAGCTTGTGTTGCGTTTCCAACTTGTGCTTTAGCTATGGCTGAAGCGGAACGCTATTTACCCAGATTGATGGACAAAATTGAGGAACAGTTAGAGAAATACAGCATTGAGGATATCCCGATTAATGTCCGCATGACTGGGTGCCCCAATGGTTGTGCGCGTCCCTACCTCGGTGAGATCGGTTTTGTGGGTAAAGCTCCTGGCAAATATAACTTGTATTTAGGCGCTAGCCATCAGGGCGATCGCGTCAATAAGTTGTATCGCGAAAATATTAACGAGAATCAAATTCTGGAAGAGTTAGAGCCTATTTTTGAAAGCTATGCGAGTGGGCGAAATAAAGGGGAATTTTTCGGTGACTTTGTCATTCGACAGGGCTATGTCAACGCTGTCCAAAGTGGTGAAGATTTTCATAGCAAGCGAAGTGGTTAGGAGTTTTAATGTCTTTACCCAATGAGTCATGGTTGCAACAGGTTAACAGTAAATTAGACAATGTAACGGCTGAAAAGCGTGTCGAATATGCACTGGAGTACTTTCCTAGCGAAGTCGCCTTGGCTTCTAGTTTTGGTGTTCAGTCTGCAGTCAGCCTTCATCTACTGACTCAGGCTAAGCCCGATATTCCTGTGATTTTAGTGGATACGGGGTATTTATTCCCTGAGACTTACCAGTTTGTTGATCAGTTAGCGGAGCGACTACAGCTAAACTTAAAGGTCTATCAAAGTGAGTTAAGTGCTGCGTGGCAAGAAGCTCGTTACGGTAAGTTGTGGCAAAAAGGTGAAGCTGGGATTAAAGAATACAACAAACGTAACAAGGTCGATCCGATGGATAGGGCTCTGGATGAGTTAGAGGTATCGACTTGGTTTTCTGGCTTGCGCCGTCAACAATCAAGCAGTCGAGAAGAGCTTCCTGTGGTGCAGTTATTTAAAGGTAGGGTTAAAGTCCACCCGATAATCGACTGGAGTAGTAAACAGGTTTTCGAGTATTTACAGAAGCACGATTTGCCGTATCACCCGCTATGGCATAAGGGCTATGTGTCTATCGGAGATACTCATAGCACTCGAGCCTTAAAAGATGGCGAATCCGAAGAAGATACACGGTTTGGTGGAGTCGTTCGGGAGTGCGGCTTGCATGTTGATACTTTGTCGGGACTTTGATTAGCTCTAGCTAATCATTAAAAAATAAGGCAGCTATATAAGGCTGCCTTATGTCTGTTGTTTAAGATAATGACACTCTATATGTGCCACATTTGGTGCATTGGTAAAGGCTTTTCATCTTCTACCTCTTCGGCGCTATTGGCTAACTGTAGAGATGATGTGTAATCCTGATGGATGTACTGGCTTAATTGTTCGCTGGTAATGTGTGGCGCGAAGTCATTGATGAAGTCTTTCATATATTTCTTAAGGAAAATATTTTTATTGAACGCTAGCCAAGTTGTACAACGCGGCAAGATATCTTTGGTTGAGTAGCCTAGCAAATCACGATCCTGTTTAGGTGAAAACGCCATGCTGGCTATAATGCCAATACCAAAGCCATTGCGAACATAAGTCTTAATGACGTCTGCATCACGAGCGGTAAAGACGATATTCGGATCAAGTTTCTGTTTCTGAAAGGCGCTTGTTAAGCTTGAGTTTTTTGAGTGACCTATAAACGGGTAAGTAACGATTGGGTATTTCGCTAAATCATGCAGTTCAATTTTTCTCAGATCGCCTAGTGGATGATCGTGGGGAAATAAGATAGTGCGATCCCACTGGAAGCACGGGATTTTGACAATGTTAGCCCCTAAATCAATATTGCCAGAAGCGATGGCGAAATCAACTTCTTGCTTTTGAAGTTGAGACAATATTTGATCTGAAGTGCCGTGTTGCAAATCAATCGTTAAGTTGGGGTAGCGCCTATGAAAATTAGAAAATACTTTTGGCAAAACATATTGAGCTTGCGTCTGCGTTGTGGCAATCGAGAAGTTTCCAGAGTCACTCTGGTTGGCTAAGCTTGTAATATTCTTTATATGATTTATTTCATGCAGAACCTTACGTGCTCGGTTCAAAACTTCTTCACCCAGATCGGTAATACCAACGAGCTGCTTACCGTTACGCTCGAAAATTTTCGTCTCTAATTCGCTTTCCAACAACCTTAATTGCTTGCTAATGCCTGGCTGAGACGTATAAAGCTTCTCCGCGGCTTTAGTAATGCTTAAATTGTTGTCAGCAATGGCAATCAGATAATTTAGTTGCTGTAGCTTCATAACATTTACTTCTTTGAACCCCCTAAAAGAAGTGATGGTATACGTATAGATGGCTAAAGGCAAGCTGTATATTCCTTTTGGTTATAATGAATTGTCTAAAGATTATTTATTGTTTCTGTATATAGATGTTTATATATAGCCATCTAAACGGTCAGTAACGTGAATGCTATGGAATATTTCCCAATAACAGTTCGACTTCAAGAACAGCAGTGTTTAATAGTTGGTGGTGGAGATATTGCGTGTCGTAAATTGAAAAGTTTACTTAAAGCTGATGCTAAAGTTAGCTTGGTTGCTTTAGATTTTAGTGATGAAGTTATTGAGTTGGCACGGAAGCACCAATTACCTCTACATCAACAGGCTTTTGATAAAAGTTTGGTGGAAGGGAATTATCTAATCGTTGCTGCGACTGATAACCAGGCTTTGAACCAAGAAGTTAGCGAACTGGCGAGGCAGTACCATATTTGGATTAATGTTGTTGATGATTTAGAGTTAAGTACTTTTATCATGCCCGCTATTGTTGACCGTTCGCCGTTACTGGTCGCGGTGTCTACGGGTGGAGTTTCGCCTGTATTAGCCCGTAAGATCCGTGAAAAACTGGAGTGGATTTTACCTAAAAATTTGGGCGCTTTACTTAAGCGTTTAAAATCATTCAGGCCCAGCGTAAAAAAAAAGTTTCAGGACTTAAAGAGTAAGCGTAGCTTTTCAGAGTGGTACATAGAGAGCGCTATCGAAAACCCAGACACATTGAGTCATGATTTTGAAGAAGCGGTGGCCTTGTATGAAGGTGCTATTGATAAAGAGGGCAAGGTATTTTTGATTGGCGCGGGTCCTGGGGATCCAGACTTATTGACTGTTAAAGCTTTGAAGGTATTACAGAAGGCGGATGTTGTGCTACATGATGCGTTAGTGTCCAAGGGAATTTTAGAATTAGTAAGGCGTGATGCAACTTTTGTTAACGTCGGTAAACGCGCCAAGAAGCATAGTGTATTACAGGAAGAGACTAATACTTTATTGGTTAAGTATGCGCAGCAGGGATTGTCAGTGGTTCGATTAAAAGGCGGCGATCCTTTTATTTATGGGCGTGGTGGTGAAGAACTTGAGCATTTGCTCGATGCTGGCATTAATTATGAAGTTGTGCCTGGCATCACAGCAGCGTCAGGTTGCTCTAGTTACGCTGGTATTCCTTTGACTCACCGTGAGTACTCGCAAACGGTTATGTTTATTACTGCGCACTGTAAACGGTCAGAAGATACGTTGAACTGGAAAAGTTTAGCCCGCGAGCAGCAGACGGTAGTAGTTTATATGGGTTTATTACGCAATGACGTATTAGTCGAGCAGCTTATCAAGCATGGCCGAAGTGGCAATACACCGATCGCTGTGATTGAAAATGGAACCTTACCTCAGCAAAGAGTATTCACGGGTCGATTGCAACAGTTGCCTGAGCTGGTTAAAGCTCATGATATCGTTTCGCCATCGTTAATTGTAATCGGCGAAGTGGCATCCTTGGCGAACAAGCTTGATTGGTTTAAGCATAGCCAGCTTATAAAAGGTGATGAGGCTTCTCTAAATAATCAGGCGCTAAAGAATTTTGAAGATACAATCAAAGAGGCAGTATAGACAATGACGAGAATATACGATTCGATTTTAGATACAATTGGTAATACGCCGATCGTGAAGATAAACCGCTTAGGGCCTAAGCACGTCAATCTTTTTGTTAAAGCGGAGTATTTTAATCCGTTGGCATCAGTTAAGGACCGCTTAGCTTTTGCCATCATTAATGACGCAGAAAAAAAAGGATTACTAAAGCCGGGGCAGACGGTTGTTGAAGCTACATCAGGTAATACAGGCATCGCACTGGCTATGGTTTGTGCTGCTAAGGGCTATCCTTTTATTGCTGTTATGACAGAAACGTTTTCTGTCGAACGTCGTAAGATTATGCGAGCTTTAGGAGCTAAAGTCGTACTGACACCAGCCGCGGAGCGCGGCACGGGCATGGTCAAGGTTGCTGAAGATTTGGCTGAAAAGAATGGTTGGTTCTTGGCACGTCAATTTGAAAACTTAGCCAATCCAGAGTATCACCGAAATACGACGGCGCCAGAAATCTTACGAGCTTTTGCGAACGATAAACTTGATTATTTTGTCAGCGGCTATGGTACTGGCGGTACTATTACTGGTGTTGGCGAAGTTTTAAAAGTGGCTCGTCCAGACATCAAAATCATTGCTACTGAGCCTGAAGTCGCATCTTTACTACAAGGTAAAGAGTGGCAACCGCACAAGATTCAAGGTTGGACTCCTGATTTTGTAGCGGACGTCATGAATCAAGAAATTTATGATCAAGTGGTGCCCATTTCTGACGAAGTTGCTCGCGATACCTCGCTGGCGCTAGCTCGTAGTGAAGGTATATTTTGTGGCATTTCATCAGGAGCAACTTTTGCGGCAGCTCTAGAGGCCGCACAAGATGCTCCAGAGGGTTCCAATATTTTGGCTATGTTGCCTGATACAGGTGAGCGTTACTTAAGCACCTTCTTGTTTGACGATATTGACGAAGGTTCGGACGACGACATCTTTGCAACTTTAGATTCGTAATTGTTAAAACAGTAAAGCTAACTCCGAAAGATATGTTTAGCCCGCTAACTGCGGGCTTTTTTTATGTCTGTTTGATGTTAACTGACGATATACGCATAATGGTTCCATGTTGAGCTACTGGAAATAGTTGGTGATGCAGTCCACCACACCCAAACGTTTTATAGTGCGAGTTTTTGCCACTCTAGAGTTAGAGGGTACAACTGCTGTAGTTTATCTTTGTGACAAAACCCTTAGTAGCAAAGATATGCAAACTATTGCTCATCGAGAAGCTGCCCCTGCGACCTGTTTTATTAATCAACAATCTACGAATCAATTTCATATTCGCTTCTATAATACTACTAAGGAGATTCAACTGTGTGGTCATGGTCTTCTTGCTAGTGCTAAGGTGGTTGGAGAAGTTAAAGGTATTGCCTCGTTTAAATTTCAGACTCAAGATACTGTTATTCAAGCTCGCTATAGCTCACAGCACAAAGAAGTGGAAATTGCTTTTAGTGAACTAATATCAGTAGCTGTAAGTCCTCCAGCTTGGGTTAACAGCTGCTTTAGTATCACGCCGAACAGTGTGTTTCAGGCTGGATCTAATAATGGTTACTGGGTGATGGAGTGGCCGCAGGCTAGTGTGTTGCAAGACTTAGAGGTGAAAACTAAAGCATTAATAGAGCACACTCAGCGAGCAGTTATTGCAACGCAGCAAAGTGATGATGAACAGTACGATTACAACTTCCGTTACTTTGCTCCGCAACATGGTGTAATCGAAGATAAGGCCACCGGATCGGCTCATAGAGTGTTAATGAGTTATTGGCATCAACGTTTAAATAAGTGTAACTTTAAGGCGCGACAATACTCTAAAGAAGGCGCTGAATTAACTGGTCGGATAGAAAATGGAGACGTCTGGATATCTGGTAATGTTGATATTCAGCGTTAAGATAGTAATAACATAATAGCGAAGACAATAGATAAGGTTATTGCATGTTGGATAAGGTGAAGCCTGACTCTGGCTTTGAGGTCATCACTAAACATTTTGAATCGATTCGTAAACTCACTGAGGACTTGTGTCAGGGGCTCGATGTTGAAGATTACAATTTGCAGGCTATGGCTGACACCAGTCCTGTAAAGTGGCATTTAGCTCATACCTCATGGTTTTTTGAAACCATTATCCTAAAAAGGTTTGAAAGTGATTTTGAGCCTTTTCACGAGCAGTTTGAGTATTTGTTTAATTCTTATTACAACGCTATTGGAGAACAATTTCTTAGACCTAATCGACACTTGTTATCACGCCCGACAGTAGCTGAGGTTTTTGAGTATCGGCGGAATATTAATGAGCGCATGGTTGAACTCTTATCTAGCGCTGAAGGGAATCCGAAAACCGACATCTTACCTCTAACTGTGCTCGGTATAAATCATGAGCAACAGCACCAAGAATTATTATTGACGGATCTTAAATACAATTTCTACCAAAACCCGTTAATGCCTAGCTATAGACATGCCGAAACGGATCCGCCAGAAAACTCCGTTAATGATCTTAAGCAACGCTGGATAACCTTTGATTCTGGAGTTTGCACGATAGGCAAAGCTCTGTCTGATGGTGTAGCTGAAAAGTTTGGCTTTGATAACGAGTCACCGCAACATAAACATTATTTACAAGGTTTTCAGATGTGCAGCTGCCTTATCACCAACGCTGAATATATCGATTTTATCGAGCAGGGTGGATATCAACGTTCAGAGTTATGGCTCAGTGATGGTTGGGCCGTGAAAAATGAACATGGTTGGAAGGCTCCACTTTACTGGTTTAAAAAGGATGACGCTTGGTATCATTACACATTGGATGGCGTAAAAAAAGTTCAAGACTCAGAGCCTGTGGCGCATGTCAGCTATTATGAAGCGGATGCTTTTGCAGCGTGGAAAGGCGCTCGTTTGCCGACCGAACAGGAGTGGGAAAGAGTTGCTGCTGAGCAGTTGGTTAGTGGTAGTTTTTTGCAAGCGGAACACTTAAAGCCTATTGCTCCTAAGACAGGTGACGCAGTTGTAAAGCAAGTTTTCGGAGAACTTTGGCAGTGGACGTCGAGTAGCTACAGCCCTTACCCAGGCTATCGACCATTGGCTGGTGCCGTTGGTGAATATAATGGCAAATTCATGATTAATCAGTATGTGCTTAGAGGAGGTTCTTGCGTCAGTTCACAAGGCCATATTAGAGCCACCTATCGTAATTTTTTTTACCCTGATGCTCGTTGGCAGTTTTCAGGAATTCGCCTAGCGAAAGATCTTTAAGGAGACCGTGTGACAAACCCATTAACGTTAGACGAAGAACAAGCCGCAATTCTTGAGGGGCTTCGGGCTGAACATAAGTTTATTAATCCTAAGTACTTTTATAATCACCATGGCTCAAAGCTGTTTGAGCAAATTACAGAGTTGGACGAGTATTACCCAACTCGTACTGAACGTAAGATTTTACAATCCCGCGCTAATGATATTGCACAATTGATTGAGCCAAACTCTTTAATCGTCGAGCCAGGAGCGGGTAGCTGTAAAAAAATTGAGTACTTACTTGAAGCATTGCATCCCAGTGTTTATGTGCCGCAAGATGTTTCAGCAGAATTTTTGCAGCAGTCAGCGCAAAGATTGTCTAAAGATTATCCATGGCTAGATATTGTTCCTGTCGCCAGTGATTTCTCAGATCCCATCGAAATTCCACGGCGTTTACAGAAGCTACGTAAATATGCATTTTATCCGGGTTCTACTATTGGTAATTTTGAGCCTGCGCATGCGTTAAATTTTTTAAAACAGATGCGTCAACTTGTGGGCGATACTGGTGGCATGATTATAGGCGTTGATTTGCATAAAGATAACGAGACCTTGCACGCTGCTTATAATGATAAGAAAGGAATTACAGCTCAGTTTAATTTAAATACTTTATCGCATATTAACGAGATTCTAGATTCTGATTTTAATATTAGTAATTTTGAACACGTTGCACTTTATAACTCGGAACAGCAGCGCATCGAGATGTACCTTAAGAGTCTAAAAAGTGGTGCTTATGATGTGCTGGGTGAAAAGGTTTCTTTTGAAAAAGATGAATTGATTCATACTGAACACTCCTACAAGTATACCGTCGATGGTATTTCACGACTGGCCAATGCTTCAGGCTTTACTCTTGAACATAGCTGGCTAGATGAACAGGAGCTGTTCAGTGTAAATTATTTACAATCTGCATAAGCTGTTTTAATACATATTACAAATACATTCTTTTAGTCGCTTTCTTCATGCTTTTTTCACATGTGAAAAATTAAGATGAAGTTAATTGTTGTTATTAATAGTTACAGTTGTTAATGTAGAATTAAATAAGGTTCTGTGCATAACTTACTGAAAAATATAAGTAAAATGTTTGTTTTTCAAGCGAATCCAAGTCATTTTTGCATTAGAACCTATAATGGATTTATGAATGGGGTGTTCTAATATGAATAGTAAAACTCTCTCTGGAAAAGTCAATTTTGTCCTTCGCAAGGCTCGTATCAACACTAATAAAACATTAATAGGACTTGCCCTTGTTAGTTCATCATTGGCTAGTCATGCCGCTATTGATTGCGGTCCAATTGATGCTTTATACCAGACAAGAGGGGAAGGAACCGAGAGTAATGTTTATCGCTATAACCCCTTTACCAATCAGTACGCTTTAGTAGGTGCCCTGGAAAATGCGCCTAGAAATAACTCTTCCAACTCTGCATATAACATCGAAACACAGCTTATTTATTCCAGCGCCGGCGGAAGTACACTACAAGTGTATGACCCTGCCGATAACTTTAGTCTAGTTGGTGAAATTACTCTGGCTGGCTCTACTCAGACATTTAATAATGTATTGTTTGCTGAGGGCGACTTCGTTGGTTTTGTAAAAAATAATCGAGTTGTGAAGTTTGACGTTACGGGTATTGGTTCCTACCCAGCCACTGTTACCGCTACCGAGTTACCTATTAGCCCAACAATTCAGGGTTCGGCTGATTACTCCTTATTGAATGACAAAATCTATGGTATCAGAGGCTCAAATCTGACCATTATTGATGTCAATGATGGTTCCAGTTCTACTAGAGCTTTAACTTTTGATAATAGTATAGATGGTGTTGCTGCATCTGGTGGCTACGGCGCCGCTTGGCAGGACAAATTTGGTAACTTTTATACTTTTAATAATAGTAATGGTGGCATCTATCGAATAGAAGACGTTGCTTTAAATTCATCGAACGTAGCCGAAAAAGTATTGCTAGCCGATCCATCAGGATCAAACGATGGTTTTGGTTGTGAGGTAGGTTCAAATCCTTTTGATCTAGATGGCGATGGTGTAAACGATGATGTCGATTTGGATAATGATAATGATGGAATCATTGATGCTAATGAAGATGGCGGTACAGGTCTAATCCCTGACGCTGACGACGATGGCGATGGAACTGTTAATTATGCCGATCCTGATGTTGTTGGTTTTGTTGATAGTAACTCTGACGGTATTAATGATGCTTTCGATTTTGACTTAGACAGCATACCAGATGCCTATGATTTAGATTCCGATAACGACGGTATTCCAGATAATGTTGAAGCCCAATCAACTGCTGGCTACACCGCACCTCTTGATACTGATGGCGACGGTGTGCCTGATGATAGTGATAACGACGGTTTGGCAGACTCTTATGAAGACGGAACCGATCAGGGGATAGATCCGGTAAATACGGACACAGCAACCGCCGTAGACTTTTTAAATACCGATTCAGACAGTGATGGTTTTAACGATACTGACGAAGCAGGATTAACGTTAACCAATAATGATCTAGACGGTGATGGACTTGATGATGCTGTTGATAACGGTTCGGCTTGGACAGATCCTAATGGGACTATCAATGATCCTTCTGCGCTACCTGACCGTGATAATGCACAGGACGTTGACTACCGCGACGATGATCCAACTTTTGCGCCAGTAGTAACGATTACAGAAGACACTAATAATGATGGAATTATTAGTGGTTCAGAGTTAAGCGGTAATATTGATGTTACAGTTACTTTGCCAAGTGATGCCCAAGCTGGAGATGTCGTGGATATATCTGATGGTAATGGCAATTCTCAATCAGCCATACTTTCTGGAACTGATATTTCAAACGGCTTTGTCACCTTTGCGTTCCCGAACCCTGGTGACGGCAATGGTCTGCTCGCGTCGGCAACGGTAACTGATGCTGCAGGTAATGTTAGTTCTAATCACACAGATTCTGCCACTGTTGATACTTCGGGTCCTTCGGCGCCAACTGCAACTATTGATGAAGATGCTAACAATGATGGTTTTATCAATGCGGCTGAGCTTAATGGTGATATTGATGTGACTATCACGCTTCCTGCTGATGCGGTAGAGGGTGATTCGCTAAGTGTTAGTGATGGTAACGGGAATACACAAAACATTGTCCTAAACGCGTCACAAATAACTGCAGGTTCGATTTCCCTTCAATTTCCTAACCCAGGTGGTGGCACCAGCATTGACCTTTCTGCGCAAGTAACGGATCAAGTGGGTAATGCAGGACAAACTGGAACTGATACTGCACTGGTGGATACGGCAGTTCCTTCTGCACCAACAGTGATTATTGCGGAAGATACGAATAATGATGGCTTCATCAATGCAACGGAAGCCAATGGTGATATTGATATTCAAGTTGGCTTGCCTGGCGACGCTGAAGCCGGAGATACGCTGACCATTTCAGATAATTTTGGTCAAACTCAAAATATCATATTGTCAGCAACAGATATTACAAATGGTAGTGTTAATGTGACAACCCCAAGCCCAGGCGACAACTCATCGCTAACTGTTACAGGCGTTATCACAGACCAAGCAGGCAATGTGGGAAGCAGCTCATCAGATAGTGCGGATATTGATACATCAGTTCCATTGGCGCCAACGGTAGTGATTAGCGAAGATGCAAATGATGACGGGTTCATTAATCAGTCAGAGTTAGTAGGTGATATTAACGTAACGATAAACCTTCCAGCGGGCTCTCAAGTAGGTGATGTTGTTACTGTTACTGACGGAACCAATAATCGAACGGTAACTTTAGTGGCCGCAGATGTAAGCAACGGTAGTATTGAAGTAACGTTACCAAGTCCTGGAGAGGGTAACTCATTAACGGCTTCGGCGAACATTACAGATGAAGCTGGTAATAGTGGTCCTTCTGCGAATGATTCAGCGACAGTGGATACCACAGTGCCGGTTCTGAATGCACCTGATGTGGGGCCAACCAGCGACAGTACACCAGAGCTATCAGGAACTACTGGTCAGCCAGATGGAGCAACGATTACTATTCAAAATGCTGGCGGGCAGCCCATTTGTACAGCAACGGTGAGTTCTGGAAGTTGGGCATGTACACCAACGACTCCTTTGTCGGAAGGCGACTATACTTTTAGTGCTAGCACTAGGGATCAAGCAGGAAATCAGACAACAACTTCATTCATGATCACGATAGATTATGACCGAGATGACGATGGTATTCCCGATATCATTGAAGGTGGTGTTGATACTGATAATGATACAACCCCGGACTTCTTAGATACAGACTCTGATGACGACGGTATTCCTGATAGCCAAGAAAGCGGCATGCCTCCATTGAGCGGTAATGACTCTGATGGCGATGGAATCGACGACGCGATAGATGCCAGTAACACTGGTGGAACTGATGACGACATGGATGGTATCGATGATGATCGAGCCCCAGTTGATACTGATGACGACGGTGTCGCTGATTATCGCGATGATGATAGCGACAACGACGGTATTCCAGATTCGGAAGAAAGCACCAATGACACCGACAATGATGGCACGCCAGACTATCGTGATGAGGACAGTGATGGTGACGGTATTCCTGACTCGGAAGAGGGAGCGAATGATACCGATAATGACGGTATTCCAGACTATCGCGATGAAGACAGTGATAACGACGGTATTCCGGATGCTGACGAGGGTGTAAACGATTCTGATAACGATGGTACGCCGGATTACATTGATGACGATAGTGACGGCGATGGTATTCCGGATTCAGACGAAGGTACAAATGATACCGATAATGACGGTATTCCAGACTATCGCGATGAAGACAGTGATAACGATGGTATTCCGGATGCAGACGAAGGCGCGAACGATAGCGACAATGATGGTATTCCAGACTATCGAGATGATGACAGTGATAACGATGGCATCTCTGATGAAGAGGAAGGAACGGTTGATACGGACGGAGATGGTTCGCCAGACTATCGTGACGAAGATAGTGACGGCGACGGCATCCCTGACGAAGATGAGGGAACGATCGATATTGATGGTGATGGCATTCCTAATAATCGCGACACTGACTCTGACAACGATGGAATTCCAGATGGGCAAGATGATGATGCTGACAACGACGGCATTACTGACGCGGTTGAAGGAACCGGTGATACGGACGGAGACGGTGTAGTTGACTATTTAGATGATGATTCGGATGGCGACGGTATTTCTGACGCCGATGAAGGTAGCGCCGATTCTGATAATGATGGCGTAATCGACAGCAAAGATTCTGACTCTGACAATGATGGTATTCGAGACTCGGATGAGGGAAGTGTTGATACAGATGGCGATGGCCTAGCAGATTATTTGGATAGAGATTCCGATAATGATGGTGTTACTGATGCTGCTGAAGATGGCAATGCCGATGACGATGGAGATGGTGAGGTTGATGGTTTCCAAGATAATGATGGTGATGGAGCTGATGACTTTGTGGACGATGTGCGCGAAGATTCTGATGACGATACAGTACCAGACTATCTTGACCTTGATTCTGATAACGACAGCATTCCTGATGTTGTGGAAAGTGGCTTGCAGGACACCGATTTTAATGGAGTTGTAGATGACTTTATTGATGCCAATGGCGACGGTATTGACGATAATGCTGCTGATGAAAACGTCACTATCGACAGTGATGGTGATGGTGTCGTCGATAGATTGGATTTAGATTCTGATAATGATGGCGTTACTGACATAGTCGAAGCTGAAGGCAGTGAAGCCGATAGTGATGGCGACGGGCGTTACGATAATCTGGTCGATGATAATGGCGATGGTTACGATGATATTGTAGACACAGCGATTCCGGACACCGACGGCGATGGTGTGCCAGATCATTTGGACGTAGATAGTGATGGTGATGGTATTACTGATTTTGAAGAGGCGGGTGGAGACCTTTCCAACGATATTGATGGTAATGGCGTCATTGATGTCTTAGGGGACGCTGACGGAGACGGGCTAGTTGATGAATATGACCCAGATACTGGAGGCAGCGCGTTACCTGCTCCAGATACAGATAACGATGGGAAAAAAGATTTTCAAGATGTTGATAGCGATGGAGACTCAATCAATGATTCAGATGAAAATGGTGACTTTGATAATAATGGTGTCAATGACCGCTTACAAAGTGAAACTAGCGACAATCTTGAAACAGCGGTTTCTGGTAATGGAGGTAGTATGAACGGATTATTGCTTGTAGCATTATTTGCCTTTGCGTTGTTTAGAGCGGGTCGAGCTAAGTTTCCATTAATGTTTGTGGCGATAGTCGCTATGCTAAGCCCTCCGTCTTTAGTGGCTGCTAATAGTGATGAAGACGACGATGTGTTCTACGCTAGGCAGCTTGTTACAGATGCTGGAGGCCAGTATGAGCTCTATGATACTGATAGGCACTCAGAACTAAATGATGACCAAGTAGATTTTGCTACCTCTTGGTATTTTGGGCTTGGCTATGGACCTTCTCATGTCGACCCAGAAGGTGAAGCCGGTGGCTGGTATACGAATGATGACTTAAGCGAAGGATATAAATTATTTCTTGGTTATCAGTTTAAACCACATTGGGCGGTTGAACTAAGTTACCTTGACGCGGGAGAGGCTGGTTTAACTAATCGCAATCCTGCACTTCTGGCTATGGTTGATGATCCTAGTATTGATTACAAAATACCAGCGCTTTTTGCTAACTATTATTTGCTTGAGCCAAACGATGATTTTAACCTCTATGCAAAACTCGGTATTTCATCAATATCAAACTCTGCGAATAGCTCATTGATACCTTATGAAAAACAGTCTTCAATACAAGCTGCTTTTGGCTTGGGACTTCAATGGAGGTTTAATAACACTTGGTTCTTGAGGGTAGAAGCTGATGCATATGATCGTGACGCATTGTTTGCCTCCTTGCAAATCGGTACTTACTTCGGCGGCTCTGATCTATCAAATTGAGGCGAGGATAGCTTCATTGTTTTAAGTTCCAGAGACTAGTTTGCCCGAACCAAGCTTCTCATCCTGCCTGCTATGCAGATACAAAAATACCCGCATTAAGCGGGTATTTTATATATGGCGGTGAAGGAGGGATTCGAACCCTCGATACGCTACTAACGTATACACACTTTCCAGGCGTGCGCCTTCAGCCACTCGGCCACTTCACCGTAAACTTTTTTAGGAAAGCCGTGTTGATTTTAAAACAACAGAGTCTTTAGGGCGCGTAAGATAGCGGAAACTTGTGCTGATAGCAAGTTTAGCTTAATCAGACTGGATATAGGTCTTATGAGGGGATACAACTATGTCGTTCATCGCTTCGCGGCCTAATAGCATTTTATAGCTCATTTTCTTACGATCAGCTAAGGTAATATCAATATCCCAAGTTTTATTACCGATAGTAATAGGAGTGCGTATAACGTATCGGAACTGGGTTTGGCCATTAGAGCTCGTAATTTTTCGATAATCAATAATTTCAGCTTTACACTCCACAATTTTCTTGGGGTGCCGCTTAGAGGGGCAGGTTTTAAACGTCACGTAACTGACGCCATGCTTGTCGAAAGACTCGATATCAAAGGCGTGTAAACTTGAGGTTTTGGCGCCAGTATCAACTTTTACCTTGATGGAGTCGATATTAAGCTTAAGAAGTTTGGCTTCTTCTTTCCAGCCGACCGTCACTTTACTCACAAATGATTCCTCGTTAATACAAACATAGCAACTGTTATTTAGCCTTTACCTTTGGGCTTATTAGGGCCTTTTAGAGAGTCTTTTTCAATGTGTTTAATAATGGCACCAGCAACGTCTTTGCCGGTGGCTTTTTCGATTCCTTCAAGTCCAGGCGATGAGTTGACCTCAATGACCAAGGGGCCATGGGCAGAACGAAGTAAGTCGACACCAGCAACATCTAGGCCCATCACCTTTGCTGCTCTGACTGCTAGCGCACGCTCTTCAGGCTTTAACTTTGTTAGCTCGGCGCTACCACCGCGATGGAGGTTAGAGCGGAATTCACCCTCTTTGGCGCTGCGCTGCATAGCTGCGATAACTTTATCACCAACGACAAAACAACGAATATCCGAACCGCCCGACTCTTTAATGAATTCCTGAACTAAAATATCAGCATGAAGACTTCTAAACGCATTAATCAAACTTTCCGCTGCTTTATTGGTTTCTGCCAGTACAACACCGTTGCCGTGGGTACTTTCAATAATCTTAACGATTAAAGGAGCGCCGCCTACCGACTGAATAATCTCATCAGTGGCGTCAATAGAGTGAGCGTAGCTGGTTATTGGCATGCCAACACCTTTACGAGCAAGTAGTTGGTGTGCTCGAAGCTTATCTCGTGAACGAGTAATCGCGATAGACTCATTAACCGAGTAGACGCCGCCGACCTCAAACTGACGCAATACGGCAGTACCATAAGCAGTTACAGAAGCTCCGATACGTGGAATTACGGCGTCAAAATTGAGTTTTGTTACTTCACCCTTAACTTTGCTGTGAACCGTCGGATCGTTAGCTGTAATATTCATAAAACACTTCAAGACATCGATCACCTGGGGATCGTGGCCACGCTCTTTAGCGGCCTCTACTAAGCGGTTGGTAGAGTAGAGTTGAGAGTTTCGAGAAAGAATACCGATTTTCATGGGATACCTTGAGTTGCTTTATGAGTGTCATGATTTTCATGTGGGTAATATAGCACACGCTTATTTAAACCATATAGCAAATAATCTTCACTTTCAAAAGAGAAGAGTGTCACAGGTTTGAGTTGAGCCATAGTTATGTCATCAAGTTGCAACCGTATCGTCCTTTAGTTGTCACGATACCTTCACCTTACACCAATAGCCTATAGACGCTTAATAAACAAACTCCATCGAGGATAAAATTTATGCGACGCCTAAGTAAAACTATAATGGCTACGGCGGTAACATGCGGACTAGTTTCAGTTGCGCATTCTGCCGTTCTTCCGGACGTTCAGTCGAATAGTCCTTGGTTCACAGACGGTCAAGTTGCTATTGAGAAACAGCTCAATCAAACTCCAAAGTCTAATGCTAAAAACGTCATCTTGTTCGTTGGTGATGGTATGGGAATTTCTACTATTACCGCTGCGCGTATTTTAGCGGGGCAACGTGAAGGGGCTACTGGTGAAGAGAACGTCCTTTCATTCGAACAAATGCCTTACAGTGCTCAAGTGAAAACCTACAACACGAATCAGCAAACTCCAGATTCAGCCGGTACTATGACGGCAATGATGACGGGTGTTAAAACCAAAGCAGGCGTTATTAATATTGCACCTGATACTGACCGAGCTAACTGCGATACGGCAAGTGGCTATGAGCTGAAAACAGCGATTGAGATGGCGGAAGAAAAGGGCTTGTCGACAGGTATCATTTCTACGGCTCGCGTCACTCATGCTACTCCAGCAGCCACTTATGCCAAAGTCCCAGAGCGTAACTGGGAAAGCGATGATGGACTGCCTGAAGAAGCTAAAGCTGCCGGTTGTAAAGATATTGCAACTCAGCTCGTTGAGTTAGAAGCGGGTGATGGTATCGACGTTGTTATGGGTGGTGGTCGCCGTCACTTTATTCCTGAGACAGTTACTGACTCGGAAGGAAAAACTGGAAAGCGCACTGATGGTCGTGATCTAACTAATGAGTGGCTTGAGCGTTACAGCGACCAGGCGGCTTTCTATGTTGAAGATCAATCAAGTTTTTCAGGACTTGATTTAGCCAACACTGACAAGTTATTAGCCTTGTTTAATTCATCTCATATGCAATATAACGCAGATCGTCTAAAAGATGTTGGTGGTGAGCCGACAGTAACTGAAATGACGGAAGGCGCCTTAGAAATCCTCAAAAAGAATGATAAGGGTTACTTTTTGATGGTGGAGTCTGGCCGCATTGATCATGGTCATCATGCTGGCAATGCATACCGAGCCTTAGATGACACCATTGCATTTGCTAACGCCATTCAATACGCCATGGACAACACCAATCCAGAAGACACTTTGATTATGGTAACCGCGGATCACAGCCATGTGTTTACCATTGCTGGTTATCCACAGCGCGGCAATCCAATTTTGGGGTTGGTGAAGTCTACTGATGGTAACGGTCAGCCGAAGTCCGATCCTTCTTTAGCATCTGATGGCATGCCTTACACCACAGTCGGCTATACGAATGGATTAGGTTTTGCTGATTATGGTGATGGTAATGGCGGTGATCAGCGTTATGGGGACGATCCTCATACTGGGCGTGTGGACTTAACTTCAACAGACACGACTCAGTCTGGCTTTCATCAAGAAGCGCTAGTTCCTTTAGGTTCTGAGACTCATGCTGGTGAAGATATTACGGTTCACGCTCGTGGCCCCGGGGCTCACTTATTACAAGGGGTTATTGAGCAGAACGTTATCTTCCACGTGATTAACCAAGCGGCGGAGCTTGGTGGCGAAGCTTATCAATAGTAATCGTTTAGTAATAACAGCAGAATTTAATTGAGGATATAAAGATGAGTATTTTTGAAAAGAAGCAGCATTCGAAAAAGCATGCTTACACATTATTAAGCGTATTGATATCAGCGACTTTGTTAACCGCATGTTTTGGTGATGATGACGATGAAGAAACCCCCGATCCACAGCCACCAGTATCCAGCACAGACTGGACAAAAACGAACCAGTGGTTTAATCAAGGCAAGTCTCGTGTAGACGCTGCTTTAGAAACCGAGGAAGTCCTGACCAAGGGTTCGGCTAAAAACGTGATTCTTTTTGTCGGTGACGGCATGGGTGTTTCAACCATCACTGCTGCTCGAATATTTGCTGGACAAAAAGATGACGCAACCGGTGAAGAATACCAGTTGAGCTTTGAGAAGTTTCCAGTCGCGGGCTTTGCTAAAACCTATAACACTAATCAGCAGACGCCAGATTCGGCAGGCACTATGACGGCTATGGTGAGTGGCGTTAAAACTAAAGCTGGGGTTATTGGTTACCCTGACAGCGCATTGAGAGCAGATTGTAATTCAGCAAAAGGGAATGAGCTGGTTACAGCAGTAGAGCTGGCGGAAATGGCCGGCATGTCGACGGGTGTTGTGTCTACGGCACGTATCACTCACGCCACGCCAGCAGCGACTTATGCAAAGTCTCCGGAGCGTAACTGGGAAAGTGATGACAAGTTGACTGACGAAGCAAAAGCCAACGGCTGTAAAGATATTGCTACTCAGCTGGTTGAATTTTCATCTGGTGACGGCATAGACGTTGTTATGGGTGGTGGTCGACGCCATTTTATCCCTAACACTTTTACCGATGAAGAAGGCAAAACAGGCAAGCGTATGGATGGAGTGAATTTAATCGACTCTTGGAAAGCAAAGTATGCATTGGGTAGCTATGTGTATGATCAAGCAGGTTTTGATGCATTAAGTGCCGATTCGACAACGAAGGTTCTAGGTTTGTTTAATTCATCACATATGGAGTATGAGGCCGATCGCGCCAATGATGTTGCAGGCGAGCCTTCACTGAGTGAGATGACCTCGAAGTCGATTGATATTTTAAGCAAAAACGACAAAGGATTTTTCCTAACGGTTGAGTCTGGTCGAATTGATCACGGTCATCATGCGGGCAATGCTTATCGTGCGCTTGAGGACGCGGTTGAGTTCGCTGAGGCGGTACAGGCTGCTGTTGATAAAGTCGATTTAAACGAGACCTTGATTATTGTTACTGCTGACCACAGTCATGTCTTTACTCTAGCGGGCTATCCGACACGAGGTAATCCAATTTTGGGCTTGGTTAAAGGTAATGATGGTGCGGGGCGCGCGGAAGATGAAGCAATAATGGCTGCTGATGATATGCCTTACACCACAGTGGGTTACGCTAATGGTTTAGGCTTCGCTGATTATGGTGAAGGCAATGGTGGTGATCAGCGTTATGGTGACGCGGGAGCTGCTGGGCGCCACGATTTAGGTAGTGTTGATACGCAATCATCTGGCTTCCACCAAGAGTCATTAATTCCGCTTGGTTCGGAAACGCACTCTGGCGAAGATGTTGGTATCTATGCTGTGGGACCAGGCGCACAATTACTACGCGGTACTCATGAGCAGAGCAATATTTTCCATGCCATGAATCATATTGCTGATTTAGTCGGTAAAGCGGAATCGGCGCAATAACTTGATTGACGTCCTGATTTTATGGAGCTGATATTACTTAGGTTTCATTAAGTTCAGGGCGTCATTTTGAAGTGTTTGATTATTAAAAAGTGACACAGTTATGTTTCAATCCAATAAATTATTAACTCTATCATCGATTTTGTGCTTTTTAGCACTGGCGTTGTCTAGTCTCGCTATAGCTCAACCAAAGTCAGTCGCAAAAAAAGCAGAGTATGTCGTCACCAAAAGTAATAAGTCGTCTTTAATAACAGTCTGGCTTTCTAAGGACATCATTGCTTTTTCAGAACAAGGATCGAGCAAGGTCGCAAAGTGGCAACTATGGCAAACTAATCACCCAAGCTTTTATCACGTTTATACTGACGTTGGATACAGAATTGAGTTTGACCGTCTGACTAGTCAGGAAATGGAATCTGTTTTGGACGAGTTAAAACTGTTGATTAATGGTGATGATTTTAATGATCAGTTCGTGATTAATGATAAAAGATTTGAGTTATCTTCCCTCGAAAATGGTAAGTCAGTTGAGGATTATTTGAAGGAGTGGAAAACGTATAAAACATATGACTATGCAGACATTGGTGATAATGAAGCGGATCCAGTGTTGGGTAAACTGATTCAGCAAGGTTTTGTTCGTGGATTTTAATGCTACTGTTGGAACAATATTCAGGTTTAATGATTTTTTGTGAGACAGGGCTTTATTATTGAAATCGTTTGAGGGATAATGCGCGCAACTCAGCTGGTCCCCCCGCAACGATACGTTGTGAATTCCGCCAGGCCCGGAAGGGAGCAACGGTAGCAACTGACTCGTGTGCCGGGGTGTGGCTAGCTGGGCCTTTATTCTTTTTGAAGAATATTAAGGAACAGTCAAAGAATTTTAAAAGCCGCTAGTGGAAACACTGGGCGGCTTTTTTGTTGGCTCATGTATTACTCATAACTTCTTTAATTAAATTAAGAGCTACCGCACAGCAACTGATTTACAGAGTAAAATCGGTCGGTATTATGAAAGCTTGCTTAAAAGTCTATCTATTTGATTTGCATGATCAAAAGTCTTTTACCAGCCATCCCATAGGCTACAAATAGATTTTCCAACTGTTGAAAGTGTGCTATGGTTTCTGCATTAAAACGATAAGCATTTTTGTACTGACTAATTTATGAGCTACCAAGTGCTCGCCCGTAAATGGCGCCCTAAAAATTTCCAAGAACTTCGTGGACAAGAACACGTTAGCCGTGCCTTGGTTAATGCTATAGAAAGCGGACGTTTACACCATGCTTATCTTTTTACGGGCACCCGAGGTGTTGGTAAAACCACCATTGCTCGAATTTTATCCAAGTGTTTGAACTGTGAAGCCGAAGGCGTTACTGCTACCCCATGTGGCCAATGCGGTAGTTGCTCTGAGATTGATGAAGGTCGCTTTGTCGATTTGATTGAAGTAGATGCGGCTTCTCGAACCAAGGTTGATGACACTCGTGAGCTTCTTGAAAATGTTCAATATCGACCAACACGTGGGCGTTACAAGGTTTACCTCATTGATGAGGTTCACATGCTTTCCAACAGCTCTTTTAATGCGCTGTTAAAAACCCTTGAAGAGCCGCCTGAGCACGTTATTTTCCTGCTCGCGACAACCGACCCTCAAAAACTGCCTGTCACAGTTTTATCCCGTTGCTTACAGTTCCACCTTAAGCATATGGATGAAGATACTATCGCTAACCATTTGAACTTTATCCTTGAGCAAGAATCGATAAATTTTGAAGAGGCTGCGCTTCGTCTGATTGCACAATCAGCCGAAGGGAGTATGCGTGATGGTTTAAGTCTGCTCGATCAGGCCATCGCTTATGGGCAGGGCAAGGTGCTTGAAGAAGATATTCGCACAATGCTGGGGACGATCGATCATAAATTTATGGTGCGTTTACTCGACGCTTTAGCTAGCAAAGATACAGTGATGGCGATTAAGGCGGTGGATGACATGAGTCATTATCCGGTTGATTTTGCAGATGCTTTAAAAGAGCTATTAAGTCGTATCCATCAAGTCGCTGTTTATCAAGCGACTCAGGTGTTGCTTGATACTGCCGCTTCTTATGTCACTGAGTTTGCCGACGTATTTGAGGCTGCTGACCTACAAATGTATTACCAACTGGGTTTGCACGCTCGCCGCGACCTAGAGTGGGCGCCAACCGCTAAGCAGGGTTTGGAAATGGCGCTATTGCGTATGTTAGCGTTTCAAATCGATACTGGAGCTGATTCTTCTAGTACGCAATCATCGAATCAACCTAGCCAGCTGACAGCAAAAAAAAAAGTTAGCGTAACGTCCAGTAAAGCTATCGTTAATGATGAAGCTAAGAATAAAAGTGACGTTAGCGCTACCCCAGAAAAAAGCTCTTTAACTCAAGGCTCTTCAACGAAAAGTGCTTCAGAGAAAGCTTCTCTAGCGGATTCACCAAGTCAGCTGACCTCAGACGTTAGCCTTTCTGAACAATCGTCTCAACAAGAAAAATCAGAGGCAACAACCTCCGCTCAAAAAACCGTAGAACCTAAAGCTGACAATGATAATTTTGCTGGGTATGAACAGTATATGCAGCAAGAGGAAAGCGATAAAGAGGATGTGGAGCCCGCTGATTTCAGCCCAGCTCCAAGTAACCCTACTGCAAATCCTTTAGACAAGCATAGTATAGAGCTTCAGCGCGGCGAAGAACCTCAAAGTGAAGAATCTCAGAGTGAAGAACCTAATGAACACCCTCAAAACAGTAACAGTGAAAGCGATGATGAAGCTCTCGCTAGTTTGCATTCAGCATTAGGCATGAACCTAACGGGCGAAGCTCCAGCAAAGCCTGAACCAAGTAACGCTCAACAGCAAGAATTAGCCCAAAGTACAGAAGGGCCTAAAGCAACAGAAGAAAAGCTTACCCAGTCTGAGGTAGACATGCCTTCCGTGGAGATTGAGCCTTCTGGTATTGTTCCGCCAGAGACTGAACTCACGGCGTCCAGCCCTGATAAGGAGCCGTTGACTGAGGATAATTCTGAAGAAGATACAGTGGTCGAAGTGAAGTACGACAGCGATATTGAGCGACTGATGCAAGCCAAGCATGAATACGAACAGGAGTCACAAGTTGCAAGTGATGTTGGGCGTGAGCGGAGTGGTGGTGCTGATGCTGATGATGAAGAGCAACCCGAAACCATGGAAGAGCCTGAGTATATTCCAGAGCTTAATGTGTCTGAGGAAGCCATGGAGTGGGCAAACTTGGTTAAAAAGCTTGAATTAGACGGTACTTACCACCAAATAGCACAAAGCAGTTGTGCAGTTTGGAGTTCTGAGCAAGGGCTGACTCTAGAGTTATCGCCGGAGCAAGAAATTTTGCTTACCGCCGGAGCAAAGGCGAATGTGCAAAGTTCGTTATCGTCATTTTTGGATAAGGAGATCACCATTGACTGGCAGTTAAAGCAGCCCAGCATGGAAACTCCAGCAGAAATTTGGCAGCACCAAGCTAAGCTGAGGTTGCAGAAAGCGTGTGAAGATCTTAATCAGCACCCTTTCAGTCAGCAGCTCCAGCAACAGTTTGGTGCTAAAATAGACCGTCAGTCGGTTGTATATTTAAATGATTAGAGTAACAAGCTCTGATGACCATGAAAAATTAATGAAATATTGAGGTAAAGCCATGTTTGGTAAAGGTGGTTTGGGCAACATGATGAAGCAAGCCCAACAGATGCAAGAGAAAATGCAAAAAGCGCAAGAAGAGATCGCGAACCTTGAAGTTACGGGTGAAGCAGGCGCTGGAATGGTTAAAGTTACCATGACTGGGCGTCACGATGTTAAGCGTGTTGAAATTGATCCTAGCTTAATGGAAGACGACAAAGAGTTACTTGAAGACCTCGTGGCAGCGGCGACAAATGCGGCTGTACGCAAAGTTGAAGAGGTGACTAAAGAGAAGATGGGTGGAGCGACTGAAGGGATGAACCTTCCGCCAGGAATGAACCTCCCTTTTTAACTGGTCTATTTGGCTTTCTTCGGTGTTGGTTTTGTGCTCGAGCCATCACGTATTGTTAATACGCTCAGTCTCTGTGCGCAAAACCGCCTAGAAGAAAACCAAATATTCTGCGTTAAAATCTCCATAATTCGTTATTTAATATACTTACTATAAGATTAAATATGCAGTCTCCGTTGATTAAAAAATTAGTTGATGCTTTTACTTGTTTGCCAGGTGTTGGTCCAAAATCAGCACAGCGTATGGCGTATAACTTGTTGGAGCGAAATCGTGACGGTGGGCAAAATTTATCCTCTGCCTTGGCGGAGGCGATGGAGGGCGTTCATCATTGCCAGCGGTGTCGTGACTTTACCGAATCTGATTTATGTGGGATTTGCCAGTCTGAGCGACGTGATAAAGCGCTGTTGTGTGTTGTTGAAAGCCCTGCTGATGTCATAGCAATAGAAGCAACGGGTGGCTTTCAAGGTACTTATTTTGTGCTGATGGGGCATCTATCACCGTTAGATGGTATTGGCCCTGAAGATATTGGTTTAGATCAACTTAAAACGTTGATTAGCAAAGAAAAACCGGCAGAACTGATACTTGCTACCAACTCTACGGTTGAAGGCGAGGCCACAGCACACTTTATTGCCGAAATGCTGAAAGGAACTGGCACCGAGTTATCCAGGATTGCCTCAGGCGTCCCTCTGGGAGGGGAGCTTGAATATATCGATGGTGGAACCTTGATGCATTCTTTTTCTGGCAGAAAACCTTACCTTTCATAAACTTCTTAGTCTTTCCTGTAGCTATAAATCAATAACTTTCGTAGACATTGATACAATTTGATACTTTTTACTTAAGCTTCGCTTTTGTTGTATATTAAGAGCGCTGTATTTATTATTCTGCAAAGGTATTGCTATGAAAAAAGAAAATTTAAAACTAAAATTATTATCGCTTGCTGCATCCGGACTATTGTTAACGGCTTGTGGGGGTAGTGGTGGTGACTCTGACTCGCCTGAGCCAGAACCACCAACAAGCGAAGCACCAACTTGGACTTCTGGCGTTTTTGCGGACGAAGACAATTTCAAAGATCGTTGTGAGAACCCTCGTTCAGGAGTTGATATTGATGGAAACCCTTGGCCTGACCAAGCTGGAAGCCATTTATTTGAAAAACACTGGCTTCGCTCTTGGAGCAATAATACTTATCTTTGGTATGATGAAATTCAAGATCAAAACCCAGCAAGCTTTGGTGTGCCTACTGAATACTTTGATGTTCTTAAAACAGAGGAACTCACAAGTTCTGGTGCACAAAAGGATAATTTCCATTTCTTCCAAGACACTAATGATTACCAACAACGAGTCTCTTCTGGTTCGTCGTCAGGTTATGGCGCAAGGTTCTTCTTAATTCAATCGGCTCCACCGAGAAAGATTGTGGTGGCTTATACAGAGCCTAGCTCCCCAGCAACTGGCGTAAACTTAACTCGCGGTGCTGAAATTTTAGAGGTTGATGGTGTAGACGTTGTTAATGGCAGTGATACTGCAACACTGAATGCTGGACTTTTCCCTGCTAATGATGGTGAAACTCATGAGTTTGTCATCCGTGATTTAGGTGCTTCAGGTACTCGTACTGTTAGTATGACATCAGCAACAGTGACGGCAGACCCAGTTCAAAATGAACAAGTTTTTGATACTGCCAGTGGAAAAGTGGGCTATATGCAGTTCAATACCTTTGGAACTCGGATTGCAGAGCAAGAAATTATTGATGCTTTCGTCGACTTTTCTAATGAAGGTGTGCAAGATTTAGTGGTAGATCTTCGTTATAACGGCGGTGGCTTCCTCTTTATCTCGAGTCAGTTGGCTTATATGGTGGCCGGTCAAGCGCAAACGGACGGTCAGATATATGAAGAAACTGTTTGGAACAATAAACACCCCAATACTAATCCCGTTACTGGTGCAGCTTTAGAGCCAACACCTTTTTATAATACAACTTCAAGTGAGGCAACGGCGCCTGGAGGAACATTGCCTTCGGTTAATTTGAATCGTGTTTTCGTACTATCTACTGCTGGAACTTGTTCGGCTAGTGAAGCGTTTATTAATGGTTTACGAGGTATTGATGTCGAAGTTGTGCTCATTGGGGATACAACATGCGGTAAGCCTTATGGTTTCTTTGCAACTGATAACTGCGGTACAACTTACTTTACGATTCAGTTCCGCGGCGAAAACCAGAAAGGTTTTGGTCAGTATGCCGATGGTTTTGTACCTTCGTCGACTGATAATGGTCAAGACTTTGTACAAGGTTGTACAGTAGCTGATGATTTTGACCACTTATTAGGTGACCCAGATGAAGCTATGCTAGCAGCCGCTTTAGATTATCGTAATACCGGATCTTGCCCTACAACAGCTGCTAAACCTGCTCAACGCCATTCATATAAAGGCTTTACTGAGGAAGGTTCATTGCTTAAGTCGCAGCGAGTTCAAGAACGACTTTTCTTGGAGCAGAACCGCATCATGGAGACGCCTAAGGAGTTGAAACAATGAGGCTAAATGGCTTGCTGATTACTTTGTTGGCATTCGGGCTTATGGGGTGTAAATCTACTGAGTGGAACAAAGAACAGGCTGTTCCGGCGATTGCGGTTGGTTTTAACCCGGAAGCGAAGGAAGAAATTGCTGGAATCATTAATCAAGCAATGCCCGGCGCTAACGTCAAACTGGCTAATGATATTTTTAGTAAAGATCATCGCTTGTTTATCCAGCGTGAGCCAACTATGGTCGACGGTAACCCTGCTCAAGGTAGGATTACTGAGATGCCGCGTAAGTTTGAGCTGTATCACCTCGAAGACACATGCTTTCTATTTGATAGCAAAACAGAGGATATCTATCTATTAGATACTCTTCAGTGTCAGCCTCGCGAAGCATAGAGTGAGGCTTAATTATAGAGTTTGTTGATTAAGAACTCTCTATTACTAAAAGCCAGTCCGCTTGTTAACACAGGCCGGCTGGCTTTTTTTATGAAAATGAGTTTTAGCCATTGAAAAAGAATAGGCCGCCCCCATTTTTTTTA
Source organism: Kangiella sp. HD9-110m-PIT-SAG07 (assembly GCA_003370465.1). Taxonomy (GTDB): domain Bacteria; phylum Pseudomonadota; class Gammaproteobacteria; order Enterobacterales; family Kangiellaceae; genus Kangiella. Next base: position 73,831 of record QQTG01000009.1, read on the forward strand.
CATTGTGGTAACTAGTGTGAAGAAAAAATTATGTCAGAAACAACTACGAAGCAAAAACACGCCTTTCAAACAGAAGTAAAGCAGCTATTGCACTTGATGGTGCACTCGCTGTATTCCAATAAAGAAATTTTCCTACGTGAACTTATTTCAAATGCTGCCGACGCTGCAGATAAACTACGTTTTAAAGCACTTAAAGACAGTAGCTTATATGGTGATGACGCAGACTTGAAAATTCGAATCACGACCGATAAGGACGCCAAAACGGTTACCATTTCCGATAACGGCATTGGTATGACAGAGCAAGATGTTATTAATAACCTAGGTACGATTGCTAAGTCGGGTACCGCTGACTTTTTAGAGCAATTAACGGGCGACCAGAAAAAAGACTCCAAGCTGATTGGTCAGTTTGGTGTCGGTTTTTACTCGTCCTTTATTGTTGCTGATAAAGTTACCGTGGTAACACGTGGAGCTGGCGCTGGTATCAATGAAGCCGTTATTTGGGAGTCAGCGGGTGATGGTGAGTTTACTATTGAGCAGACAGACAAAGAGACTCGAGGCACAGATATTACACTTCATTTAAAAGAGGGTGAAGAAGAGTTTCTGGAAGAAATGCGTCTGCGTAACGTTATAGGCAAGTATTCAGACCACATTTCATTACCAGTAGAAATGCACAAAATGTCATCAGGCGAAGAAGAATCTGATGATGCGGACTCTAGTAAAGAAGAGTTTGAAGCGGTTAATAAAGCAACAGCATTGTGGACTCGTGGTAAGTCAGACATCAGTGATGAAGAATACCAAGAGTTCTATAAGCATATTTCTCACGACTTCCAAGATGCTTTAACTTGGAGCCATAATCAAGTGGAAGGTACACAAGAATATACCAGCTTGTTATATATTCCTTCGAAAGCGCCATTTGATTTGTGGAACCGTGATCGAGTTCGTGGCGTAAAGCTATACGTCCAACGTGTTTTTATTATGGATGACGCAGAGCAATTCTTGCCTGTTTATTTACGTTTCGTACGTGGCTTAATCGATTCAAACGATTTGCCGTTAAATGTTTCTCGTGAAATCTTGCAAGATTCTAAAGTAACGCAATCGCTCACCAACGCAGCTGTTTCCCGTATTTTGAAAATGCTTGAGCAACTGGCGAAAAAAGATAAAGAGAAGTATCAGCAATTCTGGGACGAGTTTGGACAAGTGCTTAAAGAAGGAACGGGGGAAGATTTTGCTAATAAAGAAAAAATAGCAAAGTTATTCCGTTTCAGCTCGACGCACACCGACAGCAAAGAGCAAACGGTGTCGTTGGACGACTATATTGAGCGCATGAAGCCTGAACAAGAGAAAATCTACTATATTGCGACAGACAGCTTCCTTGCTGCTAAAAACAGTCCACACCTCGAAGTCTTCCGTAAAAAGGGGATTGAAGTGTTGTTGATGCACGATCGTATTGATGAGTGGACCATTTCACACCTTAACGAATACGTAGGAAAGCAGTTTGTATCTGCCACACAGGGCGATTTAAACTTAGGTAACCTTGAGGATGCGGAAGACAAGAAAGCGCAGGAGAAAGCCTCTGAGGACCATAAGGAGTTGGTAGAACGCATGAAAACTGTCCTCGGTGACAAAGTTGCCGAAGTTAAAGTGACTATGCGCCTCACTAACACCCCAGCATGTATTGTGGCTGGCCAAGGAGATATGCCTCTGCAAATGGTTAAAATGCTACAGGCCGCTGGACAGGACGTTCCTGATGTTAAGCCTGTGTTTGAAATTAACCCTGATCATGCATTAATCAACTTGGTTGAAAAAGAGCAAGGTGATGAGCAATTTGGTGAGTGGGTTGAAGTGTTATTTGACCAGGCTCTACTGGCTGAACAAGGGCAGCTGGACGATCCCGCCAGTTTTGCTAGTAAGCTGAATAAGCTCTTGTTAAAATTGGCTCATTAAGTAAGCGACTAGCCGCCCTTGAGGCGGCTTTTTTTATGAAGAAATTCTTATCGAGTAAAGTGTTCAAAGTACTATTCGCCATAAGTGTTTTGGTTATACTTATTGGTTCTGTGATGCCCGGCAAACAATTACCGAGCAATCTTCCTTGGGATAAAGCGTTGCATTTTGTTGGCTATTTTGGACTTGGCTTTTTAGCCCGCATGGGTTCAACTAAGCGCCCTGCGTGGTTGTTAATAATAGCCTGTATTGCCTTTTCACTGGTGGTAGAAATAGCACAGATGTTTATCCCCAACAGAGGTTTCGAATGGCAAGACTTGGTTGCGAATGGTCTTGGCGTAGTTTGTGGTGTTTTGATAGGTATTATAGGCAAAAAGCTGCTGTCAAAACGAACAGAAGGTTAATATTTAACCGTCTTATCAGTGTGACTAAATCTTTCTACTAAGCCCGTATTTCGGTAATTTTTACTTGAGATACTGGGCCAATCCAAGTATCTTTAGCGCCTACAAAGTCAATATTTACACATAAGGCTAGGAGACTTCGCTCATGCGAATTATTTTATTGGGTGCACCCGGCGCAGGTAAAGGCACTCAAGCGCAATTTATCAAAGAAAAGTACGGTATTCCACAGATCTCAACAGGCGATATGCTACGAGCAGCAGTGAAAGCTGGTACTGAGATGGGGCTCCAAGCTAAGAAGAAGATGGATGCTGGTGAATTAGTCTCTGATGATATTATTATCGGTATTGTTAAAGAGCGCGTTAAGGAAAATGATTGCGAAAAAGGTTACTTATTAGACGGCTTCCCTCGTACCATTCCCCAAGCAGATGCGATGAGAGAGCATAATATTGATGTTGATTATGTGGTTGAGATAGATGTTGAGCACGAAGAAATTGTAAAGCGTCTTAGTGGTCGCCGTGTTCATCCAGACTCTGGCCGTGTTTACCACGTGACTTATAATCCTCCGAAAGAAGAGGGCAAAGATGATCAAACGGGTGAACCACTCATTCAGCGTGATGATGATCAAGAAGACACTATTCGCCGCCGCCTAGCGGTTTATGAAGAACAAACTCGTCCTTTAGTTGCTTACTATTCTGACTGGGCTGAGAACGACTCAGAAAAAGCGCCTGAATACGTTAGTGTTGAGGGTGTCGGCTCTGTCGAAAGTATTCGTGATGCTATTTTTGCAGGATTAACTAAGTAAAGCGTAGTCCTAATATCTAACATCGGATCTCATATTTCGTATCAAATAAGTGAGTAATAGATTGAAAAAACAAGGCGTTTTGTTGTGTAATTTAGGAACTCCAGACGAGCCGACTCCTCAAGCGGTTCGTCGCTTCTTAGCCGAGTTTTTGCACGATAAACGTGTTGTATCTATTTCTCGCTGGGTTTGGTGTTTAATACTACACGGCATCATTTTACGGACTCGACCTAGCAAAGTTGCCAAAGCTTACAAAAAGATCTGGTTCAAAGAAGGCTCGCCGCTTCTGATCATTACTCAAAAGCAACGTCAAAAGCTGCAGAATGAGATTAATGAGCGCTTTGTCGATCAACGATATGGTAAGCATGTCCCTGTCGAAATCGCCATGGCTTACGGTAACCCTTCTATTTCAGCTGGCTTGCAAGCCCTGAAAAACCAAGGGTGTGAGCGTATTATTGTTTTGCCGTTATATCCACAGTATTCCTCAGCGACTACTGCTTCGATATTTGATCGAGTTGCAAAACACTTTAAAGATAAATTCTATGTGCCGGAAGTCACTTACGTTGGTGATTACCACGACCACCCTCATTACATTCACTCTTTAGTCCGTTCGGTACAGAGGTTTCGTGAGCAACATGGAGCTTCACAAAAGCTATTGTTTTCATTTCATGGTGTGCCTGAACGGTTCTCTAGAAGTGGTGATCCCTATGAAACTCAATGTCGTAAGACTGCTGAGTTAGTGGTTAAAGAGTTAGAGCTTAAAGAAGACGATTACGCAATTTCATTCCAGTCGCGCTTTGGTAAAGAGGAGTGGGTGAAGCCTTATACCGATGAAACACTTACAGCATGGGCGAAGGAAGGGGTTGAGTCCGTCCAAGTCATTAGTCCAGCTTTTAGTGCGGACTGCCTCGAAACTTTGGAAGAATTGGCCATAGAAAATCGCGATACCTTTATCGAGAATGGCGGCAAGGAATATCGTTATATTCCGGCCCTTAATGATGACCGCGGACATATTGAACTCATGTTGCAGTTGATTGAGCAACGTTTGCTCAAGTAAATGTCTAGCTGAATCCCTAGTAGCTGAATCCCTAGTAGCGGAATATATCGTGGCTGAATCCTCAGAATCATTAAATCTTGACGATCTCTTTTCTTCGGAAGGGCCTCTATCTAAAATATTTACAGGTTTCAAGCAACGCAATGAGCAGCTTGAAATGGCACAGTCTATCGAGTCTATTTTAGAGTCAGACGAATCAATTTGTATAGAGGCCGGTACTGGAACGGGTAAAACATTCGGTTATCTAGTTCCTGCGCTTAAAGCTTGGTATTTGCACGATAAAAAAATCATTGTCTCTACTGGTACTAAAAATCTACAAGACCAGCTGTTCTATCGAGACTTACCCAACATTCGAGATGCGCTGGGAGTTTCACCTAAAACTGCCTTGCTCAAAGGTCGTAACAACTATTTATGCACTTATCGCATGGAACAAAGCCTAGATTCTGGGCAGCTCCAAAGTCGTAGCATGGTTGATACTTTAGCTAAAGTTAGAGCTTGGTCAGGGCAAACTAAAAGCGGTGATTTAACCCAATGTAAAGATTTGGGTGATAATGATCCTTTATGGCCTTACGTCACGTCCACCAATGATAACTGTCTAGGTGTCGAGTGTCCGGATTATGCCGACTGTTACGTCGCTAAAGCGCGCCAAAAAGCAACGGCAGCAGATGTGGTGGTGGTTAATCATCACTTGTTACTCGCCGATATGGTATTAAAGGATGATGGTTTTGGAGAGCTGCTGCCTGATGCCGATACCGTGATTGTAGATGAGGCCCACCAGCTGACAGATATAGCGCATGCTTTTTACGGACAGCGTCTGACCAGTAGGCAGTTGATGGAATTGTGTCGTGATACTGAATTAGAAGCTTTGACCACAGCCAAGGATGATCGGCAACTAAGCGTCGCGGTTAGACGTGTCGAGGGCGCGGTTAGTGAGGTTAGGCTTGAGCTTGGTGAGGCTGGTAAGAAAATTAACTGGCAGGCAATCGCAACACCAAAGTTACAGATTGCGCTAAAAGACTTAGAAAAAGAAGTATTAGCATTGTGCGAACGTTTGGAGCGTCATGCCTCTCGATCTAAAGGGCTTGATAGTTGTCATCGTCGATGTGAAGAGTCGCTGCAAGCATTAGCTTTGTTTAACAGTACTTTTAATCAGTCGAGTGATAACAAAGCTTACGAAGCTGTCCGCTGGGTTGAAACTTACCGTAATGGCTTTGCTGTTCTCGAAACACCATTGAATGTGTCTGAGTCATTCTCAAGAAGCCGCAACGAGCATGCTGCTAAAAGCTGGGTATTTACCTCCGCTACTCTAACTCAGGCGGATGACTTTAGTTTATTTAAGGATGAGCTGGGGTTATCCGAAGCGCGCGATTTAGTGTTACCAAGCCCATTCGATTATGGCACTCAAGCAGTACTTCATATTCCTCGCCACTTGCCTGATCCTCGAGACAGAAGCTATGTTGAGCAGTGGCAACGACAAGTGCTGCCATTGATAGAGAATAATGCTGGTGGGACTTTTGTTTTATTTACGAGTTATGCAGCCTTAAATAAAGTGAAGGAGTTATGGCAAGAAAAGCTGGAGCAGACAAAAGTGTTTGCACAGGGCGACCTCCCTAAAAATGAATTGATTGAGCGTTTTCGAGAAGCGGGCGACGCGGTATTGTTGGCAACCTCAAGTTTTTGGGAAGGGGTTGATGTAAAAGGAACTGCTTTAAGCTTGGTAATTATCGATAAGTTGCCTTTTTCGGCTCCAGATGAACCGCTGATTGAAGCTAAGATTCAGGCCGCACGTAAAGCTGGAAAAAATCCTTTTTTTGATATCCAAATCCCTGAGGCGATTATTGCTTTGAAGCAGGGTGCTGGGCGCTTGATTCGGGATTATGATGATAAAGGGGTTTTGGTGCTATGCGATCCGCGTTTGATTGCCAATAAATACGGTCAACAATTTCTCAAAAGCTTACCTCCTATGAAGCGCACGCGCGAACAGGCAGTTGTGGTAGAATTTTTAAAGAAGCTCTCTCAAGAAATCGATAATAATGGTTAATGACTCAATGGCAAATTTACTGGTGATAGATACTGCGACAGAAGCTTGTTCTGTGGCTTTGCAGTATGAAAACCAATTATTTACTCGCTCTAAAGTTGCGCCTAGAGAACACGGCGAACTTATATTACCCATGGTTGATGAGATATTGTCTGAAGCAGGCCTTAAACTGACGCAACTAGATGCTATCGTTTACGGGCAAGGCCCCGGTGCTTTTACAGGTTTGAGGATTTGTATCAGCGTGGTACAGGGTTTAGCTTTTGGTGCAGATTTACCGGTGATTGGAGTTTCCAGTTTGCAAGCAATGGCTCAGGCATCTCGGGATAGCTTAGGCGTCGAGCATGTGTTGAGTGCGATTGACGCCAGGATGGGGGAAGTGTATTGGGGACAGTATGAATCTGATGTAAACGGAATTATGCAATTAGTTGGACAAGAAACGGTTTGCGCACCAAATGTTGTCACAGTTTCAAATGCTGACTCGTCTAAAGTATACAGTGCGGTAGGAACAGGTTGGAAGACTTACGCTAAAGAGCTTTCAGAAACACTAAACTTACCGACTGTGATACATAAAGAGCCACTTTATCCGTACGCTGAGGCTATGTTACCAAAAGCTGTCGAGTTGTATAAGCAAGGTGAAGCGATTCCTGCCGAGCAGGCGATACCAGTCTACTTACGCGATAACGTGGCAAAAAAAGCTAAGTAAATTAGGAGTTTTAGTATGAAGGTTTTAGGATTTCTGATCGCCACCAGTTTATTATTAGGGTGTTCTTCAACCCCACATTTTGTGGCTGAACAAACTAGTGGCAATAATGATGGCGTTATATCGGCCACTTCTTATGACAGCCGAGACATTACTTGGGGTGGCGTCGTTGCAAACATTGAGGAAGGCCAATCAGGCGAGACATACAATGTAACAGTTGTTAAGACGATATTAGAGCAAAGCATGCAACCACGAAAATCAAAAAGTATAGCTAATATTGGAACCTTCAGAACCAGTATTCAGAATAAATCTGCAGAGCAGATTGAAGTAGGGCAGCTAGTAACTGTTTTGGGGAAAGTGAGCAACTCTGCTAGTAAAGACCGCCAAGTAACGACTAGTAAAATCTACGTTTGGAACAAAGAACCTATTTATAAGTATTTCGAACTGCCGAAACCTTATAAAGACCCGCGTGGCAACCTCATTTCTGGTTTTTGGGAGTGTACTGACTGTAATAATAAGAGGACTGCTCACCTAAAGACCGATTCGTCTTTAAGAGAGCGGTTCCATGACGATGCAAGACCAAAGTCTGAGCCTCCTTATGAAATCATCATAGATACGAGTGACTACTAGTCATTCAGCTGCAATTCACAGATGACGGCTTAAAATAATAGTAAGTTGCCAGTTTTAAAGTAATTCGAAGGAGATTTATCATGGATAAGTTGTTGAAATTAGTGTCTGTTTTATTTGGAGGTGCATTGCTAGCAGCATGTGCAAGCACACCGAAGCAAATTGACTTTGATAAACCCAATCTAGACTTTACACGAGTAGCGCAAAACCCAGAGGCATTTAGTAAACAGGAAGTGCGTTGGGGCGGTATTGTTGCGCGTGTGGAGAATCTTGAAAAAGACACTTTGATAGAGGTTGTAAACTTGCCTCTAGGACGTCAGGCGCGCCCAGTCGCAAGCCAAGAGACTGGCGGACGTTTTATTGCACGTGTTCCAGGTTTTCTGGACCCTATGATTTATAAGCAGGGTAAAGAAATTACCGTTGTTGGTATGTTGTCAGAACCTATGCCGGGCAAAGTTGGAGAACATAAAATCAACTTTCCTGTGGTGGATACCCGAGGTCATCAGTTATGGCAAGAGCGCCCAAACTATGAATATGTTGAAGTTTATTCAGCATGGGATCCCTACTGGTTTTACCATCGTCCATACTACTGGCCTTATAACTACCGTTATCGTGTGAACCGTCATAATTATCACTTTGATCGCAGACCAGATCATAATAGAGAGGCTTTGAATCCAAGTAATGAAAATTATCGAGGTGTACCAGTTGAGCCGAGGGTTCGCAGAGAAAGTCCACAACCAAGATCTAAAATCACCCCTAAAAATAATGCAGAGTTTTTAAAAGAAAAATAATGTAGCCATTAAAAAAGGAGCTGAAAAGCTCCTTTTTTGTTTACTAGCGAGTTTTTAGAAAAGCCTATTCTGGCTTATCATGCCCATAAAACTTAATATTACGCTTGATTCTGTCTCTACCATTGGCTTGGCGCCAGCGGTTAGTATCTCTCAAGGAATATACGCAGCCACAGTATTCTTGTTGATAGAATTCTTCGCGCTTTGATATTTCAATCATACGCTGGGCACCGCCTTTTTTACGCCAGTTAAAAGTCCAATAGCGTACGTCATCATAGCGGTCGGCTGCGCGAACGCCACAATCGTTAATTTGTTCCATGTTTTTCCAGCGTGATATGCCTAGGGTGCTAGTGATTAGATCAAAGCCATTCTCCGCTGCATACAGAGCGGTTCTCTCAAAACGCATATCGAAGCATACCGTACAGCGAGCACCACGCTCAGGCTCATCTTCTAGGCCTTTAATGCGCTCAAACCAGTTATCTTTATCGTAGTCAGCGTCAATAAACTCAATGCCCAGCTTATCGCAAAAGCGTTTATTTTCATTTTTGCGGATTTCGTACTCTTCAATCGGATGGATATTAGGGTTGTAGAAGAATACGGTTTGTTGCACTCCAGACGCATGAACCGCTTCCATCACTTCTGCTGCGCAAGGCGCGCAACAAGAGTGCATGAGCACCTTATCTTCACCATGCGGTGTTTCCAGTGTTGGACGATCATAATTGTCTACAGAATAGGGATTCACACTAAACTCCAAGAGCTTCAAAGCTCAATATACATAACAGGCTATCTATGGCGTAATGGTAAACCTAAGAGTAGCAAGGCGCAAGGTGTAAGGTCTGCTGGGTAGGCCAGAGTTATGCGGCGTATTCTATGGCATGACGAGAGCGTCGGATAAATCTTGCCAACAATAGTATCGCAGCAATAGAGAGACCAATAATAATACCGATCCAGAACCCTTGGACTTTAAGGCCTTGATATTCGGCCAGATAATAACCGATTGGAAAACCAAATACCCAGTAAGCTATCGCCATATAAATCATCGGTATTTTGGTGTCTTTCATGCCACGCAGGGCGCCTGCGCTGTTGATCTGTAGGCCATCGGAGAATTGAAATATAGCAGCTAAAAAAATTAAACTCGCTGCTATATTGATTAACTCTGGGTTATCGGTATAGAAACCGACGAAGTCATGCCTGAATAGTAACATTAATGTTACTGATGCCGCCTGAAAGAAAACGCTGAGCCCGATCCCGCAAAAACCTGCAAGTCTCATCTGCCGATAGTTTTGCTTGCCTTGCCAGAAACCGACGCGGGCGGTAATCGCTACAGAAAGACCTAAAGGAATCATGAAAGCTGCAGTGGCTATGTTCATAGCAATTTGGTGCGCCCCCGTTAAATCAACTCCATAACGAGCAACCATAATTCCGATCATTCCAAATAGACCAACCTCCATTAGCATTCCAACGGCTATTGGTGTGCCGATTGAAAAATATTCACGAACTAAAGACATTTTTGGCAAGCGGATGTTTTTGAAGATATCTAAATGCTCATAGCGTTTGTTCTTGTAGGTGTAAATCAGCAAGAATAAAAATAATAATGTCCAAACCAGACTGGTGGCGTAACCAACGCCGATAGCTCCCATAGCTGGAAGCCCTAAGCCACCATAGATAAACCAAGTGTTGAACAAAATATTAAAAGGGATAACTAGAAAAGAGCAAATCATAATGGCTTTGGTGGAGAATAAGCCCTCATTGGAAGCTCTTAAGGCTAAGAAAAGAAAGGCCGGCAAAGTTCCCCAGCTCATTGCCGTGAGGTAGTCGGCTGTAAGGCCTGCAATATCGGGAGTTACGCCCATGAGCAGCAATGGAGTTTCCATGTGACGGAGAATAAAGAAAGTCACAAAGCCAAAAGCAAGCGCTATAAACTGCCCCATCTGGAAGGTTTTGCCGATTTGTTTAAACTGCCCCTGGCCATTAAAGTGCGACACCATGGGGTTTAATGCAAAACTTAAGCCCAGATATAAAGAGAATATGATCATGAAAGTGTTGGCGCCTGTGCCTACAGCAGCAAGCGCATGCTTGCTGTAATTACCAGCCATTAGAGTATCAACGATACCTAAAGTCATTTGCGCCAATTGTGCAAGAATAGCCGGGACTGCGACTTTTATCAGTGCGCTACTTTCTTCACCAATTTGGCGTAATGAATGTTTTTCCATGAGTGTTCTTCTATTTATTTATCGGTATAGCTGATTTCGAGTTAAGCTTCCGGTAAGGTCAAAGCACCAAGGGCGATGCCATGAGTCAGAAATTCTCCTAACGGTAACCGAGGCAACTCTTCCAGATCATGTTTGGTTAAGTGATGCGCTTGGTTCAGTTTCTGAATAGCTTTTTCTAAACCCTTAGGGAATTGGAAATAGATACCATTAATAAAAGTTAACAGGGCTTGTTCATGTTCAAAATAGGCAATTCTTGCCAAAGGATTGATAGCAATACCTTCAGTTAGAGCGATCTCTGACAGCTCTTGTGACTTGGGCAAGTCAACGGTTTCAAGCATTTCAGGGTATTTTAGTTCTGTCACTGTTTTGCCAGCAGCGATCAAGAGTTCCCTTTTGTTGAGCAGCTTTTCAAGCTCTTGCTGCGACCATTCTGGCAGTTCAGAATGTAGCGCGCCGAAAGCATGGTATTTCTTTAACTTGCTCTCATCGTGCCACAAGCTATCGAATTCTAGTGATGCTGAGTTTAATACGGCATCAAGAATCGAGCCAATACTAGGTGCTCTAAAACCGATTGAGTAGGTGATGCTGTTTCCAACAGAAATGCCCCAGTGCGGGGTCGCTGGTGGGATATAAAGCACATCTCCTGGGTTAACAATGACATCCATAGTCGCCTCGAATGGTTCTACCTGGGCGATTTGCGGGTGAGGATTAATGGTACTAACTTTTTGCCCTTGATAACCCACACGCCAGCGACGTTGTCCTTCGCCCTGTACTAAGAATACATCGTACTTATCGAGATGTGGTCCTACGCCACCATTCTCTGTAGCGAACGACACCATGATGTCATCCAAGCGCCAACGAGGTAAGAAATTACAGGCCTTGGTCAGTTCTTGTAGAGGAGGGTGGAAGTAATCCAACGACTGAACTAATAACGTCCAGTTTGATTCGCCAAGATCTTCAAACGCATTCTCTTGCAGCGGACCGTGCGAAAGCTGCCAACGCTGATGTTTTGAGTCGTGCGGGCTTTCGTTGTTTTGAATTAGACGCGACTCAATATCATCGTCTAAACTATAGCCCGCCAACTCTTCTGGTGTGATAAGCGCAGGATCGCCGGCGAAACCACCGCGAATCAACAGTGGTTTTTTTTGCCAATAGTCTGAAAGAAACTCTTCCGGACTCATGTCGCCTAACATACTAGCTTCGATCTGCGCCATAATACCTTGTTATCGTTGATAAATATCTGTGCTAAACAGGCTATTAAATAGACTTTGCCTGAGATACCGCATTACCAATATAAGTCGCTGGCGTAAGCTGTTTCAAGCGGTCTTTTTCTTCCTGTGGAAGTTCTAAACTGTCGATGAATGCTTTTAAGTCTTCTTGGGTGACACGCTTACCACGAGTCAGCTCTTTTAGCTTTTCATACGGGTTCGGGATCGCATAGCGGCGCATGACTGTTTGAATCGGCTCGGCTAGAAGTTCCCAGTTGGAATTCAACTCGTCTAATAATGACTGCTCGTTAACTTCTAGTTTAGAAATTCCTTTCAAAGTCGCTTGATAGGCGATAATACTGTGAGCAAAACCAACGCCAAGAACACGCTGTACCGTAGAGTCAGAAAGGTCACGCTGCCAGCGAGAAATAGGCAGTTTCATTGCCAAGTGATCAAATAAAGCATTGGCGATTCCCAAGTTACCTTCCGAGTTCTCGAAGTCGATAGGATTAACTTTATGAGGCATGGTCGATGAGCCAATCTCACCCGCAATGGTTTTTTGCTTGAAATGACCTAACGCAATATAGCCCCAAATATCACGATCAAAATCGAGGATGATGGTGTTATAGCGTGCGATTGCGTCGAACAGTTCAGCCATGTAATCGTGTGGCTCGATCTGAGTGGTGTAAGCGTTCCAAGTTAAGCCTAGAGAGGTCACGAACTTTTCGGCAAAATCTTGCCAGTCGAACTCAGGGTAAGCTGAAAGGTGAGCATTGTAGTTACCTACCGCACCATTAATCTTGCCCAAAACTTCCTGACCTTCAATTTGCTTTAACTGACGCTCTAGACGGTAAACCACGTTAGCCATCTCTTTACCCATGGTAGAAGGAGAAGCTGGTTGACCGTGCGTTCTAGCCATCATAGGAATTTCAACAAACTGACCAGCAAGATCGCGAATTGAACTGACCACTTGCTTTTGGTAATCGATTAAAGTTTCAGTGCCTTCTTTCAACATTAAAGCGTAAGACAGATTATTAATATCCTCAGAAGTACAAGCAAAGTGAATGAACTCGCTGACTCTAGCGATCTCGTCATTGCTCTCAACTTGCTCTTTGAGGAAGTACTCAACGGCTTTTACATCATGGTTAGTCGTGCGTTCAATCTCTTTGATGCGTGCTGCGTTTTCTTCAGAGAAATGAGCAACAACATTATCCAAAAGTTTATTCGCTTCGGCTGAGAACTCAGGAACTTCTTTAATTTCAGAAGCTTGAGAAAGAGCTTGTAACCAACGCACCTCAACGGTTACGCGGTATTTTAATAAACCATACTCGCTGAAAATTGGACGTAAATCGGCAGCTTTAGAACCATAGCGACCGTCGACTGGAGAAATTGCAGTTAAAGCGGAAAGTTGCATCGTCATACCTAATCCGTAAAAGCTAAAATTAATCAATTCTTTGAAGGGGCGATCATACCTTAACTGCTTGCTTTTAGCACCTTTTGTCACAACAAAAGTATTAATGTTAGTTATAACAAAAGCCAGTCGAAACTGGCCCCAGACTATTTATTTAAAGGTGTAATCTTTAGTGGTCAACATTCTAATAATTGATATCAAATACATCGAGAATCATTCGAGTACCTTCCATGAGTCGTATAACTTTACCTTCAAGTTCGATAATTTTACTCCCAACTGGACCTACGGGTAGATGATCACGTAACTCAATAGGGATATCACGACCTTGACGATAGATGTCTATTGGCAATATTTCACCGCGCTGTACTTTCTTCTGCCAGCCAGGTGGTAGTTCACCGGTACGCTCATACTTTTTTTGTAGGCCTTTAGGAATAATGGTGCGGCCAGAGTCGTAACGATGGCGATAATAATAGTCTTGAATAAGGTGTTGCTCGTCATTTGAAAATCGATGATCATGGCTAGGCTTAGTGGCTTTATCTTTATCTTTATCTTTATCTTTATCTTTATGTTTTTCTTGACCTGCATGTGCTGGTTTTCCTTTATGCCCAGCTTTGTGATCGTTTTTTGCTGATGCCAAAGGACCTCCAATAATTAAAGCGATGATTGTACCTATTGTAACTAGTCTATAGTTCTTCATAACTTTTCTCTTATGACCTTTTTATGAGTAACTTATCCTATTATAAGCGCACTGGATAGCCTCTGAATAAGTAGTACCTCACATTCGTCTTAGGCTGTGTTATAATCAGCCGCCGAATTTCGGAGGAAGTGAACTCGGACTGCATTAAATTTGCACAAAAAGAGTCGAAAACACCTGGATTGATAGCTAAAGGTGTCTAAATACACTTCTTCTGTAAAAGATTGAATTTGCCAAAATGAGGAAACTAGCGTGTTAGAAGCATACAGAAAACATGTAGCAGAACGTGCTGAGCAAGGTATTCCACCTTTGCCTTTGAGCGCCGAGCAAGTGAATGAGCTTGTAGAGTTATTGAAAAATCCACCAGCTGGTGAAGAAGAGTTTTTAGTTGAGTTATTAACTGACCGAGTACCTCCTGGTGTTGATGAAGCTGCTTATGTGAAAGCTGGTTTTTTAGCAGCGATTGCAAAGGGCGAAGCTGAGTCTCCGCTAGTTAATAAAGAGCACGCTGTAAAGCTTTTAGGCACCATGTTAGGCGGTTATAACATCGCAACCTTGGTTGAGCTGCTTGATAATAAAGATCTTAGCTTGCTTGCTGGCGAAAAACTTAAGAGCACTTTATTAATGTTTGACGCTTTCCATGATGTTGCTGAGAAAGCAGATAAAGGCAATGAAGTCGCTAAAGATGTAATCAAATCTTGGGCCGAAGGTGAGTGGTTCACTAACAAGCCAAAAATTGAAGATAAGATCACATTAACGGTATTTAAAGTGCCTGGCGAGACAAATACTGATGATTTGTCGCCAGCGCAAGATGCTTGGTCACGTCCTGACATCCCATTGCACTCGCTTGCGATGTTAAAAAATTCTCGTGAAGGCATCGAGGCTGATAAAGAAGGCGAAATTGGCCCTATTAGCACGATCGAAAAGCTTGAAGAAAAAGGCAATCCAATTGTTTACGTGGGTGACGTTGTTGGTACTGGTTCTTCGCGTAAGTCGGCGACTAACTCAGTGTTATGGTTGATGGGTAATGATATCCCACACGTACCTAACAAGCGTGCTGGTGGTTTTTGTTTTGGTAGTAACATCGCTCCAATTTTCTATAACACAATGAAAGACGCAGGCGCCATGCCAGTTGAGCTTGATGTGTCAAAAATGGAGATGGGCGACGTTATCGATTTTTACCCGTATGAAGGTAAAGTGACTAAAAACGGCGAAGTTATCGCTGAGTTTGAATACGGCAGCAAAGTTATCTTTGATGAAGTCCAAGCGGGTGGTCGTATTCCATTGATTATTGGTCGTGGCCTAACTGAACGTGCTCGTGAATACCTAGGTCTGGAATCTACTGACTTATTCCGTAACGCTGAAGAAGTGAGTGATTCTGGTAAAGGCTTTACGCTGGCACAGAAAATGGTTGGTCGTGCATGTGGTCTCGAAGGTGTGCGAGCTGGGCAATATTGTGTGCCGAAGATGACAACAGTGGGTTCGCAAGATACTACTGGGCCTATGACTCGTGATGAGTTGAAAGATTTGGCTTGTTTAGGTTTCTCTGCTGACTTGGTGATGCAGTCATTCTGTCACACCGCAGCTTATCCGAAGCCGGTCGACGTTGGTACTCAGCACACACTCCCTGACTTTATCATGAACCGTGGTGGTGTTTCGTTGCGCCCGGGTGACGGTATTATTCACAGCTGGTTAAACCGTATGTTGCTTCCAGATACCGTTGGTACGGGTGGTGATTCACATACACGATTCCCGCTAGGTATTTCGTTCCCAGCAGGTTCTGGCTTGGTGGCTTTCGCCGCTGCAACTGGTGTTATGCCGTTGGATATGCCTGAATCAGTATTGGTTCGCTTCAAAGGTAAGCGTCAGCCAGGAATCACGTTGCGTGACTTAGTCCATGCGATCCCTTATCAAGCGATTCAAGATGGCCATTTGACTGTTGAGAAAGCGGGTAAGAAGAATATTTTCTCTGGCCGTATTCTTGAAATTGAAGGTCTTGAAGACTTAACTGCTGAGCAAGCGTTCGAGCTTTCTGATGCATCTGCGGAGCGCTCGGCTGCTGGTTGTACTATTAAGTTGAGCGATGAATCTGTTGCTGAATACCTTGAGTCAAACATCGTTCTATTGAAGTGGATGATCTCTAACGGTTACGGTGACGAGCGTACGCTTTCGCGTCGTATTGAGAAAATGCAAGAGTGGTTGGATAACCCAAGCTTGTTGTCTGCGGATGCCGATGCTGAGTACACTGAAGTTATCGAGATCGATATGGATAACTTAAAAGAGCCAGTGCTTTGCGCGCCGAACGATCCAGATGATGCTCGTTTATTAAGCGAAGTAGCTGGTGATAAGATCGACGAAGTCTTCATTGGTTCTTGTATGACTAACATTGGTCACTTCCGCGCGGCTGCGAAATTACTTGAAGATATTGAGGCTGGTACGTTGCAAACACGTTTGTGGATTGCGCCACCAACTAAGATGGATGAGCATCAGTTGATGGAAGAAGGCCATTACAACACGTTTGGCCGCTCAGGCGCTCGTCTTGAAATGCCAGGCTGTTCATTGTGCATGGGTAACCAAGCACGTGTTGCTCCAAAGTCTACTGTAGTTTCTACTTCAACGCGTAACTTCCCGAACCGCTTAGGTCAGGGTGCTAACGTTTATTTGGCTTCTGCTGAGCTGGCTTCTGTTGCAGCTGTGATGGGCAAGCTACCGACAGTAGAAGAGTATATGGAATACGCCAATAAGATTGACTCTATGGCTGATGATATCTACGTTTATATGAACTTCCATCAAATGGAAGAGTATAAGCAGCAAGCAAACAAAGTAACGATTCCAGTTAGTAATCAAGTTACAGTTGCTAGTTAATAGCTGATTAAGTTATTAGAAAAGCCCGCTTTTTAGCGGGCTTTTTTTTGCAAAGTAGATTTATGGGGAATTATTTGTTGTTTGTTTTTTTTGAGTAATCTTCTAGTCTCACCACTTTTGGATCTTTCAGTACGCTGTGATGTAAATTATCGAAGTACTTTTCTTCCAGCTGTTCCAGTGATATTGGCGGATCAAAGTAGAAGCCTTGAAATAAGCTACAGCGTTCATTCGTTAAGTAATCCAGTTGCTCTTTAGTTTCTACACCTTCAGCAATAATTTCTAAGCCCATATCATGACTCATACCAATAACCGTTCGGATGATAGTTTCGCTGTCGGGATCGCCGGGTATATCTTTGACGAATGAGCGATCAATTTTCAATTTATCAAGTGGCAGCCTCTTTAGATAAGTAAGAGACGAATACCCCGTTCCAAAGTCATCAATTGAAAGCTTCACGCCGAGTTTTTTCAACTCCTGCAATACATCAACCGACACCCGAGCTTCGTGAAGTAATACTGTTTCTGTTACTTCTAACTCAAGTAAATGTGGAGGTATCTTAGTCTTCTCAAGAAGTTTTTTGATATAGTTCACCAAATCTGAGTTGCGGATTTGGACGGCCGATAAGTTGACGGTAATAAAGGGGGAGTGACCGTACTGCTCAAGCCAGTGTTTAATTTGATAACAAACTTGTTTTAAGACCCATTCGCCAATAGGAATAATTAAGTGATTTTCTTCGGCGATAGGAATGAATTCTACTGGCGAAATAATGCCTTCGGTTGGGTGGCTCCAACGTAAAAGTGCTTCCGCGCCGATGAATTTATTACCATCACGGTTAACTTGAGGCTGATAACGAATAATGAATCGAGACTCTGCAAGAGCCTTACGTAGTTCCTTTTCTAGAATATGCTTACGGACAACGGCTTTTTCCATGGCTTTCTTGAATACTGCAAAGCGATTACGCCCCATCGATTTTGCATAGTACATTGCGGTATCCGCACGCTGAATAATAGACTCTTCGGTTTCTGCGTCACGAGGGTAAATGACAACTCCAATACTGGCTGTTGAAAAAAGTTTATTACCATTAACGATGTACTCCTGAGCCAGCGTAAAATTAACTTTTTCTGCAATTTTGCAGGCTGACTGTTCAGCTCTTTCAGGATCACCAGATAATTGGTTTAGCTGAATGATAAATTCATCGCCTCCAAGGCGCGATACTGTATCACCGTCTCTAATGATGCCTTGAAGCCGCTCTGCGACTTCTTGCAATAGCTTATCACCTGCCATGTGGCCTAGAGAATCATTAATGGTTTTAAAGTAGTCGAGGTCGATAAACAGAACAGCTCCACTGTGTCCATAACGTCTGGTGAGAGCTAGAGACTGATGAATTCTATCATTAAGAAGCAAGCGGTTAGGGAGCTCAGTTAGCGAGTCATGTTGTGCCATGTGTTGAATCTGGCGTTCATACTCTTTCGAATCTGTTATATCAACGCCAACTGTAACAATAGAAGGAATTCGACTATAACGAGTAATAAAAGGGACTTTAGAGATATTTAATGTCGCCTTATGACCATCAATATTGTGCGTTTCAATTTCTTTTTGAATAGCGTGAGCGTCTCTACGCAACAATAGTGATTCGTCTTCAAACAAGTTAGTTGACTGTGGAATACGTTTAATTAAATCATCTTTGCAGTAACCTTCAATATCAGACATTTGAATTCCGAAAAAGTTGGCTGCGTATCGGTTGGCGAGAATGAGCCTACCGTTGGCATTGGTTGCAAAGATCATATGAGGTACTAAGTTAATGATTTGTCGGATTTGGTCACTTTGATCCTCAAGTTCTTGTGTCTGTTTCTTCACTTGTTTTTTAAGCAAAATAGCAACTAGAGCAGCAGTAACCAATAAACCCGCGAGTACTAATAAGCTATATAGAAGCCATAAGGGGAAGTTTGTTTTTTCTTCGATAACTCCCTTGAGGTATTTATCTTTTAATTGATAATAAGGAGAGCTTGAGTCGAAACGCCACAGTTTAGTATAACGGTCTATGGTGGCGAGCAGATCATTATTGGTGTTTTTAGCAGTTGCAAAGAGTACTTTTCTAGGCTCAAAAACAATAGGGGTTCGTTTTACATAAGGGTTGTTATGGCTATAACTGACCAAGTTACTTGTAACCGCGGCAGAGACATCATTGCTTTCGATGAAGCTAAGAGCTTGTTTATACGTTTCAACTTCGACAAACTGACATTCAATATCGAACAAATCGCACAGGTTTTTTAATTTGATACCGTAAACTTCATTTTTAATAACGGCAACTTTCTTGCCCGATAAGCCGATAATATTTTCTGGAGTTTTAGCGTCTTTATGTATAAAGACCTGTCCCCAGCCCGTTAGAATACCTTCTTCATTGTAATCTAAATATTCAGCTCGATCTTCTGAGTAGGCGATAAAAGGGATGAGGTCGAGTTCGTGGTTAAGTGTTTTAGGAATGACTTCCGGCCAGTTGAGGTTGACCCATTCAATATCCCAGCCTTCGTGTTGGGCCATGGTTTCTAACAACTCAACCATAAAGCCGCTATTGTTTCCATCTTGGTTAACGATCATGATGGGCGGAGCGTTAAACATAGCTACGCGCAAAGACCGCGGGGGATCTTTAGTTTGTTTGCTAGCCAATGCGCTGACCGCTATGAGGTGGCTTGAGAGCAACAAAGCTACCAACAGTAGGGTCTTTGAATATATTTTATACAATTTTTACCCCTTTCTTGTACTAACCATATTATTATTTCTTATTTTTGGCAATATAATTCATTAGTTTATATGGTTGCTCTTAGGGTAGGAGCCAAGCCAACGAATGGCTTGCTTTACTGTTGTAAATATCCCAATAGGGTAGTTTAGGTTTGTTGATTCTGTCGGCTTTTGTGTACGGTTAATGAAGAGCTGTTCTAGGTAATGACGCTCTAAGACTGACATGTTTCCTTTGCTTAAAACATATGCAACTGATTGGTATAGCTTTTGATGTGGGTATGACTGGATATAATTCCAGCTATCGGTTGAAAGGTCTGAAACTCCATCTAGTAGGATCATAACCCGTGGTAATCTCGGGTGATATTGGTGGTATATATTGGTGATTAACTCATCTTGCTGCTGTAGAAGATGCAGATCCAACTCCACGCTATAAGGGTAACTCAGTGTTACCAAGTTATTGCTGGTTTCTATCATGGTGGGCGAATGTCCGTGT
Source organism: Kangiella sp. HD9-110m-PIT-SAG07 (assembly GCA_003370465.1). Lineage (GTDB taxonomy): Bacteria > Pseudomonadota > Gammaproteobacteria > Enterobacterales > Kangiellaceae > Kangiella. Next base: position 93,800 of record QQTG01000009.1, read on the forward strand.
CTATGCTTTTGGCATTCTAGCTGTGTGTCGCTGGTCAGTTGTTGCTTCTTCATTCGTAAACCTTGCCGCCACGGGCATTCTCGATACCGATAGCATTATAGGCAATAACTGAGGTATTGATTGTTATATTGTTTAAAATATGTACAAACGAAAAAAGCAGCCCGGAGGCTGCTCAGTTTTTCTAGGAGTGTTACTCTAATCTATCAGAAGCTTATCGAACGACCTTCATTTCATTGATGAGGTTTTGCGCATTATCAACATACTTCATAACCCATAACATGTAAGCACTGCTGACGTGGATTGAGCGATTTAGTTGAGGGTTATAATCCCAGTCACCAATAATGGACTCATAAACACCATCAAACAATAAGCCAACAAATTCAGCGTTAGCATTCATAGTCGGTGAGCCTGAGTTACCGCCTGTTGTATCGACAGTACTTAAAAAATTCACCTGTACGCTGTTCAGCGCCGAGTCTTTATACTCTCCGTACTGCTTTGCATTGATCAGAGCTAGCTGGTTTATAGGCGAGTTAAACGGCTCTTCGCCAGTATGCTTGGCTTTAATACCTTCTAATGTAGTAAATGGTGTGGCTGACAAGCCGTCCTGAGGCGAGTAGCCCTTTACGTTGCCATAAGTTACCCGAAGCGTGCTGTTAGCATCAGCGTACACTGGCTTACCTTGAGATTTGTAGAAATCGATTATCGCTGCCATGTATTGTGGGCGTAACTTCTTAAACTCACCAGACTGCTCTTTATCTTCCAGCTCTTTCTTATAGTTTTCATCGTAAGTCGCTACAGCAAGCTGAATAAATGGATCATCTGAGTTTTTAAAATCTTCTACCGATTTACCAACCCAGTTTAAACGAACTTCTTGATCCGTTAGTTCGGTTTCAGCGAACATATTATCAACTTTGTCGTTAAACTCTGTAGCATTAAACTCGTTGCTTATATCCATAAACTTGTCATAGCTCACCACGCGATCTTCTTTAGGCAGTGATGCATACTGAGCAACAAAGTGTTTGTATAAAGCTTTTTCGACCTCAGCATCCCAGCGACGGTTCATACGCTTCAAGCTTTCTTTGATACGGATTAAGTCACGCTCCTGGTAACCAGGGTCACGCTCGGCATCAGGCTTCTGGCTTTCAATTGCTAACCGGTATAGGCGATCTGCAGTGCCAGTAAGTGTATCTCGGCTCATGCCCCATTTCTTAAGCTCAATGGCTTGGTCTTTAAGATCTTCTTTAATTAAAGCATCAAGTTCAGCTAGCGAGTCGCCGTGTTTTTCCTTCATAGCTGGGTTATCTAATAACCAAGCTTCTAAATCGGCTTCGAGTTTTTGCCGTCTTTCCAACAAATTACCTTTGCCATAGCTTTCTATCATGCTTCCCCAGTTTTTCTCTGCGTTATTTAAGCCCGCAAGTGTACTTGCATACTTAACGCGAGCATCACTACCTTCAGGGGCATTTTGTTCGATGATATCAATATATTTATGCAAGATAGTTCGGAAAGTAGGGTAGCGCCACTCAAACTGGTTCTTGACCTCAGCACTGGTGCGATAGCGATTTGTTCGGCCTGGATAACCAGTGACCATGACGAAATCATCTTTAGCAACACCATTAGCATTTACTGTTAAGAAATGCTCAGGTTCATAAGGGACATTGTCCTTAGAAAAGTCCGCAGGTTTTCCATCCTTGCCAACATAAGCGCGATAAAAAGCGAAATCCCCTGTATGACGAGGCCACATCCAGTTATCGACATCACCGCCGTACTTACCAATGTGAGACGATGGTGCGTAAACTAAGCGAACGTCACGAATTTCCATCTGCTTGATTAAGTAATACTCAAGACCGCCGTGGAAAGAATAAACGTTACAGCGATAGCCTTCTTCAGCTTCACAGTCAGCGACAAGAGATTTCTCAATCTTTTCAACCGCCTTATAGCGGCTCATGCCTGACATTTCGTCTGTTAGTTCGTCTTTAATTGAGTTAGTCACTTTAGTCACTTCTGTGGTGACATAAACACGTGAACCCGGAGCTGCTGCTAATTCTTCAGAAAACTCTTTAGCCAAAAAACCTTTTTCTAACAGGTTATTTTCAGCGGTAGAGTTAAACTGGATGCTACCGTAAGCGCAGTGGTGATTAGTCGCAACTAAGCCTTTTGGTGAAAGGAACGATGCAGTACAACCGCCGAGGCTAATCACCGCACCCATAGGAAATTCGGTTAGCTTGGTTAAGTTATCCGGATCAATTTTTAATCCAGCATCTTTTAAGTGTTTCTCAATACTTGGAAGCTGATCTGGCTGCCACATACCTTCATCAGCCATAAGTGGTGAAGCGACAGTTGCCAAAGAAGCGGCAGCCGCTAACATCAATTTTTTCATGGATTATCCCCTGATAATACGAATGTTTTTCGTTTTAAAATTTATCCAGCCAACAATATAAATGGACTGTAGCCAATTTCCAGTAGGATTCAGTAGTAAAATGTAAATAAGTGTTGCAGTAGGGCATCGTTGTATTGTTCCTTTTCTTGCTGTCTAAGCGACCTTGGGAACCCTTTAGGGGAAAGGAACCAAAAGAAAGACACCCCCAAGATTAAGGTTATACTGCGTATAACTTCCTTCGCAGTAAATCAATCACTTAACGCATCGTGGAATACATCCCATCCATGGCCTGAATTTCACTATTCAAAACGTCCTGTTTTAAATTGCTATGATTGTTTTCTCCTCAGCTTAATCTAATGGGGTGCTGGGTGTTGTATGATAGTTCATTAACTACTTTTGATACTAGAAAGACCCTGCTCAGTAATCCTATATACTGAATTACTAGTTTCCATCAACCCTAAGTAAGAAATAAAGTTAGATTGGCATTTTCCACATTTAGTAGAATATATAGATGGCATTCCACCATCATGGGACTTCCCAACAATACCAAAATGGTGCTCGATTCTTTTTACTTCTTCGGATGTATAGGTATTAAACCAGCTATATGCAGACTTTAAAATTATTGGAAATGAGATAGTATTTTGGTGAAAGCACAGAGGGCAGTTAAAAATAAAGTCAGCTAACTCATAACTGTGATGAAATGGCTTTCTAGAGTAGCTTGGCTTTATGAAGTTTTTTAATATTTCTATTGATATTTAAAGTAACGAACGATGGTATGACGAGGTAAATTATTGTCATCCCGTGGTTTAACCACGGGATCCAGTGTCTTTTAAATAAACAGTAATTAGTATCTGGATACCGCGGTCAAGCCGCGGTATGACGCTCGTAGGGAATTAAACCTTCATCTCTGGAACATTGTCCGGAATAACCAAGTCACCGTCTGTCTTTTCTTGAATCTCTTCAACAGATACGCCTGGCGCTCGTTCGATGAGGTGGAATGCGCCGTCTTTAATTTCCATTAAGGCAAGCTCAGTAATGACATGTTTAATGCATTGTGCGCCTGTTAGCGGAAGCGTGCATTCCTTTAAGATTTTAGATTTGCCATGCTTGTTAGCGTGAGTCATGGTAACGATGATATTTTCTGCGCCGGCAACTAAGTCCATCGCGCCCCCCATACCTTTGACCAATTTCCCTGGAATCATCCACGAAGCGATATTACCTTGCTGATCGACTTCGAAAGCACCCAGTACAGTAAGGTCGACATGACCACCGCGAATCATAGCGAAGCTTTCTGCTGATGAGAAAAACGCTGCACCTGTTGCGGCAGTTACGGTTTGCTTACCTGCGTTGATTAAGTCAGGATCGATCGTTTCTTCAGTTGGGAATTCGCCCATACCCAATAAACCATTTTCCGACTGCATCATCACTTCGACGCCTTTTGGAACATAGTTGGCAACGAGGGTAGGGATGCCGATTCCTAAGTTTACATAGAAACCGTCTTCTAATTCTTGCGCCACTCGCATGGCGATTTGTTCACGTGATAGTGCCATGATTGCGCTCCTTATGCCTTAACTGTGCGTTGTTCAATACGTTTCTCAAAGCTATTCCCTTTAATAACACGCTGAACATAAATACCCGGAGTGTGGATGTAGTTAGGATCTAACTCGCCCGGCTCAACAATTTCTTCAACTTCCGCTACGGTAATTTTACCCGCTGTAGCCATCATCGGATTAAAGTTCATGGCTGTTTTGTTGAAAATCAAATTACCCATAGTATCGGCTTTCCATGCTTTTACTAAAGCAAAGTCAGCGGTTAACGAAGGCTCAAGAACATAGTCGCGGCCATCGATATTGCGGGTTTCTTTACCTTCAGCAACTTTCGTTCCGAAACCTGTTGCAGTAAAGAACGCAGGGATACCAGCGCCGCCAGCACGAATTTTCTCAGCCAAAGTACCTTGTGGCGTTAGGATAACTTCCATCTCGCCAGACAGTAATAGTTTTTCAAACAACTCGTTTTCACCAACGTAAGAACCAATCATTGTGCTGATTTGACGCTTCTCGAGCCATTTGCCTAGGCCGAAACCATCGACGCCCGCGTTGTTGGAGATAGCAGTTAGACCTTTGCAGCCTAATTTATTGACCTGCTCGATAAGACCTTCTGGAATACCACAAAGTCCGAAACCGCCAACCATAACGGTCATATCATCTTTGAAACCTTCTAAGGCTTCTTCGTAACTATTTACGACTTTATTAAAACCTGACATTTTAATTCCTCGTCATATTTTAAGAGTATTTATTTTTACCTGACTATAGCGTTTCGTTACTTTCTTTTAGAAAGAACGGCATTCGCCACGCGCGATACAGGCTTTCGTCCTAGTTGATCGGAAATATAAAGACCTGCATCAACCAGTTTGTCTAAATCAATCCCAGTTTCAATGCCCAGGCCATTTAACATGTAAATCACGTCTTCGGTCGCTACGTTTCCTGTAGCGCCTGGCGCATAAGGGCAGCCCCCTAAACCTGATACTGAACTATCTATCGTCGCAACACCAAGCTCTAAGCAAGCATATAGATTTGCTAGCGCTTGTCCATAGGTATCATGAAAGTGACAAGCCAATTTCTCAACTGGTACAACTTTTGTCACTGCTTCAATCATCGCTTTTGCTTTCGCTGGCGTACCAACACCGATCGTATCGCCGAGTGAAACTTCATAGCAACCAAGCTCATAAAGGTCTTTTGCAACTTTAGCGACCTGTTCTGGCGCAATGTCACCATCAAAAGGGCAGCCCAGTACGCAAGAAACATAGCCGCGGACTTTAATGCCATGCTCTTTAGCCGCTGCCATCACGGGTTTAAAGCGTTCGATGGATTCAGCGATAGAGCAGTTGATGTTTTTTTGTGAGAAACCCTCGGAAGCTGCCGCAAATACAGCAACTTCCTCAGCACTTCCTGCTAAAGCACCTTCAAAGCCTTTGATGTTTGGTGTTAGAACCGGAAAGGTTACATCAGGGTTCGCTTCTTTAAGCGGTTTAATGGCTTGCATCATTTCGTGATGGTCCGCCATTTGCGGCACCCATTTCGGCGAAACAAACGCTGTCGCTTCGATGTCTTTTTCACCAGCTTCAATTAAGCGCTTGATCAACTCTATTTTTACGTCTGTTGAAACAGGCTGTTTTTCGTTTTGCAAGCCATCACGAGGTCCCATTTCAACAATGCGCACCTTGTTTGGCAAATGCTCAATATGATCGTCCACTAGAACCATGTCAGTCTCCTGAGTTACTTCTCTCTAGTATTAATCTTCTCTGGTATTAGTCTTCAGTAGAATCGAGTATTAATAGCTCTGCACCGTCATCAACTAAATCACCGGCTGAGTAAAGTACTTCTGAAACTGTTCCAGCTGTCGGTGCATTAATAGTATGCTCCATTTTCATTGCCTCTAAGATAATCAGTGGCTGACCGGCTTCAACGCTATCGCCTTCAGATACTTTAACTTCGATGACAGTGCCTGGCATAGGAGCTGTTAAGCTACCGCCAGCTTCTTCAGAGTCGCCATCTAAGCCACGTTCGATTTTTTCCAGTACTTGATAATTACCGTTCACAAAAATGTGAAGGCTAGTACCATCGTCAACGATAGTGGCGTTATAGCGCTTACCAGCAGCATCTAAACGTAGGTTATTACCATTCAGCTCTGCGGCGTGAATTTTTACTTCTTTTTCAGGAAGCTCTAATAAATAGCCGTGTTCCTGTGAAGTGTCACGATAATGTGTCGTTACCGACACCTCGTTAGGAATACTATCGACATAATCAATATATTCAAACGCGTGATGATTATCGGTATTTAATCTCCAGCCGCTGACCTGATTCCAAGGTGAATAAGGATCCGCGCTTTGTGATGCTGCTTCTTGTGCAGACTGTTGACGTTTAACGAGTTGATAAACTGTAGCAGCAACTAAAGCTTCTTCGTCCGCTGGTGCGTCTTCAAGGATTAGCTCATCACGATAACGTTCAATAAAGTTTGTATCTAAATCACAATCTTCAAAAGCCTGATTGCTCGCTAGCGCCGATAAAAACTCAACGTTAGTCGTTAAGCCCACGACTTGATATTGGGCCAAAGCACCGCGTAAACGGGCGAGGGCGGCGTTACGATCGTGATCCCAGACGATAAGTTTAGCAATCATTGGGTCGTAATGAACCGAGACGGTATCGCCTTGACGAACGCCAGTATCAATACGGATATGTTCGCTTTCTTCTGGCGTACTTAAATGAAGCAGGGAGCCTGTTGCTGGTAAAAAGTCCTGTCGCGGATCTTCAGCGTAAATACGAACTTCGAAAGCATGACCATTAATAGTGAGCTCTTCTTGTTTCGCTGGTAATTCTTGCCCAGAAGCGACTTTTAACTGCCACTCGACTAAATCTTGACCTGTAATTTTCTCTGTAACTGGATGCTCAACCTGTAGACGAGTGTTCATTTCCATAAAGTAGAAAGAGCCATCTTCGTCATACAAGAACTCAACTGTACCCGCGCCAACATAACCAATTGCTTGTGCTGCACGAATCGCTACTTCGCCCATCTTTTGGCGGTTTTCTTCGCTCATGCCGGGAGCTGGGGCTTCTTCGATCACTTTTTGGTGACGACGTTGTACTGAGCAGTCACGCTCAAACAAGTGAACAGCGTTACCATGCTTATCAGCGAAAACCTGAATCTCAACGTGACGAGGTTTGGTAATATATTTTTCAACCAGAACTTTATCATCGCCGAAAGAGGCAGCTGACTCACGCTTACATGAAGCCAAGCTCGACTCAAACTCTTCCGCTTTCCATACGATACGCATGCCTTTACCGCCGCCGCCAGCTGTGGCTTTGATGATAACCGGGTAGCTAATCTCGTCTGCTTGAGATTTTAAAAATTCTGGATCTTGGTTTTCGCCGTGATAACCCTTAACCAAAGGCACGCCAGCGTCATCCATAATTTCTTTTGCCGCCGACTTTGAACCCATGGCAATGATTGCGCCTTCAGGCGGACCGATGAACTCAATGTCAGTATCAGCTAATGCTTTAGCGAATCCTGCATTTTCTGACAAGAAACCGTAACCAGGGTGTACTGCTTGTGCGCCAGTTTCTTGCGCGGCTTTGATAATAAGCTCAGGCTTTAGGTACGAATCTTTAGCCGGAGCAGGGCCTAAGTAGATCGCTTCGTCTGCCATAGCTACATGGCGAGCGTTTTTATCCGCCTCTGAATAAACGGCAACGGTGCGAATACCAAGTTTCTTCGCCGTTTGAATCACACGACAGGCGATTTCACCACGGTTTGCAATTAATATTTTAGTAAACATAGATGCTTCCTTAACTGTCGCTGTGTTCTGTTTGATCTGAATCAGAACCCACTGACCAATCAGCAGGGCGTTTTTCTAAAAATGCGTTTAGACCTTCTTTACCTTGCTCGCTGGCTCGAATATCAGCGATCCGCTTTGCAGTCTCGTCTAAAACGTCTTGATAAATATCTTTACCGGCAACAGCTTTGATTAAGCTTTTGGCGGCACGAACCGCTTGTGGGCCATTCGTAAGTAGACCGGCAATCATTTGATTAGCTTTTTCGACCAGTTCTTCTTCTGCCGCGACCGCATGGACTAAACCAAATGCTTGTGCTTGTGGAGCTTTAAAGCGTTCTGCAGTTAAGAAGTAGCGCTGTGCTTGGCGTTCGCCAATCGCTTTAACCACATAAGGGCTGATCACTGCTGGTATTAAACCTAGTTTAACTTCTGATAAACAGAAACTCGCACGCTCAGAGGCAATCACTATGTCACAACAAGCGACCAAGCCAACGCCGCCACCAAAAGCTGCGCCTTGAACCACAGCAACGGTTGGTTTGCTTAAGTTGTAAATGGTGTGCATCAGTTGGGCTAAGCCTTGAGAGTCTTTATAGTTTTCGTCCCAAGTATAATCTGCCATGCGACGCATCCAGTTTAAGTCTGCGCCAGCGGAGAAGCTTTTACCTTCGGCCTCCAAAACCACAACTTCAACGCTTGGATTGGCATCCATACGGCGAAAAGCTTGGGTTAAATCAGCGATCAGTTGATCATCAAAAGCGTTATGGATTTCGCCACGCGTCATTGTAATGCGTCCAACGCCACGACCTTCTGAGCCGAGTTCTTTAGTATCTATCGAAATGTTTAGTGCTTCACTCATATATCAAAAGCCCTTACATTCTGAAGACGCCGAATTTAGTCTCTTCGGCTTCTTTATTCATTGCAACAGAAAGGCCTAAGCCCAACACCATGCGTGTGTCAGCAGGGTCGATGATGCCATCGTCCCACAAACGTGCGCTTGAGTAATAAGGATGACCTTGCTTCTCGTATTGATCTTCAATCGGTTTCTTAAATTCTTTTTCTTCGTCTTCTGACCACATCTCTTCACCGCGACGTTCAAAATTATCGCGCTTGATTTGAGCTAGAACGTTAGCCGCTTGCTCGCCGCCCATGACGGAAATACGCGAGTTAGGCCACATCCACAAGAATTTAGGGCTGTAAGCACGACCACACATACCATAGTTACCAGCGCCGAAACTGCCGCCCACGATGACGGTAAATTTAGGAACTTTAGCGCAAGCAACGGCAGTTACCATTTTCGCACCATGCTTTGCGATACCTTCGTTCTCGTACTTACGACCGACCATAAAGCCAGTAATGTTTTGTAGGAAAACGAGTGGGATGCCGCGTTGCGAACACAGCTCAATAAAGTGTGCGCCTTTTTGCGCTGACTCAGAGAATAAAATTCCGTTATTGGCAACGATGCCAACCGGGTAGCCGTGTATGCGTGCGAAACCACAAATCAGCGTGGTGCCGTACATGGCTTTAAATTCGTCAAGTTCCGAACCGTCTACTACGCGAGCAATAATCTCACGAATATCGAAAGGTTTGCGCGGATCCTTGTTGATCACGCCGTAAAGTTCTTCAGCAGGATACAAAGGTTCGACAGGCTTTTTAACCGTAACAAAAGGCTCTTTCTTACGGTTTAGGTTTGAAACCACTTGACGTGCAAGCTTTAGAGCATGTTCGTCATTTAATGCATAGTGGTCCGTAACACCAGAGTTCTTACAGTGAACTTCTGCGCCACCTAAGTCTTCGCTCGATACCACTTCGCCAGTTGCAGCTTTGACTAGAGGAGGGCCGCCTAAGAAAATAGTACCTTGCTCTTTAACGATAATGGACTCGTCTGCCATCGCTGGAACATAAGCACCGCCAGCGGTACAAGAACCCATCACCACAGCAATTTGTGGAATGCCTTTAGCCGACATATTTGCTTGGTTGTAGAAAATACGACCGAAGTGATCTTTGTCCGGAAATACTTCGTCTTGTTGTGGCAAGTTTGCACCGCCAGAATCGACTAAGTAGATACAAGGCAAGTTGTTTTCTTCAGCAATTTCTTGAGCGCGAAGGTGCTTTTTCACCGTTTCAGGGAAATAAGTACCGCCTTTAACCGTCGCGTCATTCGCTACGATCATGCATTCGACGCCAGAGACACGACCGATACCAGCGATTAAGCCTGCTGCTGGGACCTTATTGTCGTACATATCCCATGCCGCCATTTGCGAAATCTCTAACAAAGGCGAGCCGACGTCTAATAATTTACGAACACGATCGCGTGGTAATAATTTACCGCGTGATAAATGCTTTTCTTGGTATTTTGGACCACCACCTTGAGTGATGTATTCCATCTTGTCGCGCAAGTCATCAACCAAAGCGCTCATGGCTTCAGAGTTTTCAATAAATGACGCGCTACGCGAATTAATTGAAGATTTAATTACCGGCATATTGAATCCTTAGCTATTAGTCTGAGCTAATTGCACGGGCAATGACCATTTTCTGGACTTCACTCGTACCTTCATAAATTTGTGCAATGCGAACGTCACGATAAATACGCTCTACAGGGTAGTCCTTAAGATAACCGTAACCGCCTAAGACTTGAATGGCTTCAGAGCAAACTTTTTCAGCAGTTTCTGAAGCGAACAGTTTCGCCATACAAGCTTCTTTTAAGCAGGGTTTACCCGCGTCACGTAATTGTGCAGCGTTTAATACCATGTTGCGTGCGGCTTCAACTTGAGTCGCCATTTCGGCAAGTTTAAATTGAATGGCTTGGTGTTTAATAATCGGTTTACCAAAAGAGGTGCGATCTTTAGAGTACTCAAGTGCGTACTCATAAGCAGCGCGAGCCATGCCGACAGATTGTGCCGCGATACCGATACGACCGCCTTCAAGTCCAGAAAGCGCGATTTTATAACCTTCGCCTTCTTTGCCTAAAAGATTTGCCGCAGGGATTTTGCAATCTTCAAACACGATTTGAGCCGTGTCCGAAGCATTCTGGCCCATCTTGTCTTCAATGTTTGCGACAATATAGCCTGGCGTGTCAGTTGGCACGATGAAGGCGCTAATGCCTTTTTTACCAGCGTCAGGATCGGTAACTGCGAATACAATTGCCACTTGGCCGTTTTTACCTGAGGTAATAAATTGTTTAACGCCGTTGAGAATGTAGTGATCATCTTTTTTGACGGCTTTAGTCTTTAAATCAGCCGCGTCAGAGCCTGCATGTGGTTCCGTTAAACAAAAGGCACCTAACGCCTCTCCTGAAGCCATCGGTTTTAAAAACTTTTCTTTTTGTTCATCGGTTCCGTAATTCAAAATTGGCATACAACCAACCGAGTTAGTCACAGAAATCACCGTTGAACAAGCACCGTCGCCAGCAGCAATTTCTTCTAACACTAGAGCTGCTGCTGTGTAACCAATTTCGCTACCACCCCATTGCTCGGGCACTAACATACCGTAAAAACCTAGCTCACCAAGGCCTTGCAAAGCTTCAGCAGGGAAGGTTTTGTTTTTGTCCCACTCTTCAGAGAAAGGGGCAATACGTTCTTGGACATAGCCACGAGCCATGTCCTGAATCATTGTTTGTTCTTCTGTTAGAATCATACCGTCTAATCGCTTTGGTCTAGCTTGTCATTCCAAACCGAGGTGTAGTCTCAGGTTTGGAATCTCAGATCCTGACTTTCGTCAGGATGACAGGGTTCAATTGATAATTTTATAGCAATTCTACTGCAAGTGCTGTTGCTTCGCCGCCACCGATACACAAACTCGCAACACCTTTCTTCTTGCCGTATTTGCGTAGCGCTTCTAGTAAGGTAACAACGATACGCGTACCAGAACAACCAATAGGGTGGCCTAGGGCGCATGCGCCGCCGTGGACGTTGACTTTAGCGTGGTCTAAATTAAGCTCTTTCATCGCCGCCATAGTCACTACCGCGAACGCTTCGTTAATTTCAAATAAATCAACGTCGTCTTTTGTCCAACCTGTTTTCTCAAGCACTTTTTCAATCGCGCCGACTGGAGCAATTGTGAACTCTGCTGGAGTACGAGCGTTGGTTGTATGCGCATGAATTTTCGCTAATGGTTTTAGGCCACGCTTTTCAGCCTCTGACTGACGCATTAGAACGACAGCTGCTGCACCATCAGAAATTGAGCTAGAGTTAGCGGCAGTTACTGTGCCATCTTTTTTGAAAGCAGGACGAAGCGATGGAATTTTGTCTGGACGTGCTTTTAAAGGCTGCTCATCCGTATCAACTTCGACATCACCTTTGCGTGATTTAACCGTTACCGGTGTGATTTCATTTTTGAATGAACCGTCTTCGATCGCTTTGTTGGCACGAGCTAATGATTCAATCGCAAAGTTATCTTGTTCTTCACGAGTGAAATCATAACGCTCAACGGTTTGCTCAGCGTAAACACCCATCGCTTGGCCTTCGTAAGCATCTTCTAAGCCGTCGAATGCCATGTGATCCAAGGTTTTACCGTGACCGAATCGCTGACCGGTTCTGCCTGTTGGTAATAAGTAGGGTGCCAAACTCATGCTTTCCATACCACCAGCAACCATAACCTCGTTAGTACCCGCAACTAACAAATCGTGCGCTAGCATGATGGTCTTCATGCCTGAACCACAAACTTTGTTCACAGTCGTGGCGCCCGTAGATTTTGGAATGCCAGCGCCAAGAGACGCTTGACGTGCTGGTGCTTGACCAACGCCTGCTGGTAATACACAGCCCATGATAACTTCTTGGATATCTTCAGGCTTTAGAGTAGCGCGTTCAACCGCGGCAGCGATAGCGTTAGCACCAAGTTCTGTTGATTTAACGGTTGATAAAGAACCACCGAAGCCGCCCATTGGGGTGCGTGCTGCGCTGACAATTACGATAGGATCTGACATAGTTATTACTCCTGTTCAAAGCTTCTGATCTTGCTATAACTTTGTTAAATGACTTTTAAGCTTCCTCGATTACCTGATTGGTAACCTCCGGTACTTAAAAGTCATTTGCCTCGTTTAGCCACGTCAGTAGCTTTTGTGTTCTGCTCTTTGATTCATACAAAGAAGAGCGTATCAATTTGAGTTTTAAATGAATCTTATTTTTACAGTAAGACATCTAAAATGATTTAGATGAAGCCAAATCGAGCTAACTTTTAACAACGAGTTGGCGAATATAAACATTTTAGGCTGTTTCGTTAAACAGTTCGCGGCCAATTAACATACGACGAATTTCACTAGTACCAGCGCCAATTTCGTATAACTTAGCGTCACGAAGTAGGCGGCCTGTTGGGTACTCGTTGATGTAACCGTTACCACCTAGGATCTGAATCGCGTCTAATGCTAACTTTGTGGCGTTTTCAGCTGCGAATAAAATAGCCGCTGCCGCATCTTTACGAGTGGTTTCACCACGGTCACAGGCTTTTACTACCGAGTATACGTAAGCACGGCTTGCGTTCATTGTGGTGTACATATCAGCGACTTTACCTTGAATTAGCTGGAAGCTACCGATAGCTTTACCGAATTGCTTACGCTCGTGAACATAAGGAACCACAACGTCCATACAAGCTCGCATGATGCCTAATGGGCCTGCTGAAAGAACGGCACGCTCGTAATCCAAACCGCTCATCAAGATTTTAACACCTTGGTTTACTTCGCCCATGACGTTTTCGACAGGTACTTCACAGTCTTCGAAAACCAATTCACAGGTATTCGAACCGCGCATACCTAATTTGTCGAGTTTTTGTGCTGTACGGAAGCCTTTCATACCTTTTTCGATGATGAAGGCGGTAATACCTTTAGAGTGAGCTTCCATATCCGTTTTGGCGTAAACCACTAAAACGTCAGCTTCTGGACCGTTAGTGATCCACATTTTATTACCGTTTAGAACGTAGTGATCACCTTTTAGTTCAGCCTTAAGCTTCATACCAACAACATCAGAACCAGCGCCAGGCTCAGACATCGCCAAAGCACCGACGTGATCGCCAGAACATAGCTTTGGTAGGTACTTTTTCTTTTGTTCTTCATTACCGTTACGGCGAATCTGGTTAACGCAAAGGTTTGAGTGTGCGCCATAGCTTAAGCCGATCGAAGCACTTGCGCGGCTGATTTCTTCCATAGCCACGACGTGCTCAAGGTAACCCATGCCAGAACCACCGTATTCTTCTTCAACAGTGATGCCGAGAAGACCTAGATCACCGAGTTTTTTCCACATTTCGTGTGGGAAGAGGTTCTCTTCATCAGTCTTTTCTGCGATTGGAGCAATTTCTTTTTCTGCAAAATTGCTGACCATATCGCGGATCATGTCAGCAGTTTCGCCTAAGTCGAAGTTGAGTGATGGATACATGTTATGTCCTCTACTAAATCTTTATGATGTTGATTATTCAGACTGATGGCTGGCGGTTAATTTCTCCTCCAACACATCAAATTCATTGAGTAAGTATTTGATATCTTTAAGTTGTTGCTTTAGGGAATCACGGCGAACTTTGATCAACTCTAACAAACGCTCGGTTTGTTTCTGCTCACCTTCCATGCCATAGATATCGATGATTTCTTTAATTTCAGCCAGCGAAAAGCCTAATCTTTTACCTCGTAATATCAGCTGTAAACGTACGCGATCTCGTGTGTTATAGATGCGATGTACGCCACGGCGAAGTGGGGTAATGAGCTTTTCATCTTCATAGTGACGTATTGAACGTGATGTTATTTCAAACTCTTTGGCTAGGTCACTTATGGTGTATTCGGTTTTCTCATCGCTCATGAGCATGGTTTCCTTAACAATAACCCCAATATTCTAGCTTACCTTTACGCAAACGTAAACTTAGTAGATGTTCTAGTGGCCTTATTTCAGACTGTTCAGATGAGTTGGTAGCACGGGAGTATATTGACGGCAGAGTGAAAGTTCGTTAAAACAATAAGATATAAGTCTTTTATAGAGTTAACTTTAATAGAGTTTAATAACCTTTTAACACTCAGTTTTTATAATGTTTTTGTGAACTTTTACTGCAAAACATCCTCAAAAGGGTGTAATCTGATTAAAAGTTAAGCAAATTGAATTAGGTAGGCATGCATCTAACCAATCATCAAAACGCGCAACTGAAGCGCTATACCAATATCTAAAGCCGATAACTCCGACGAGTGCTCGGCTTTTTTTATGCTTAATTTTTATGATTACCAACACTCAACTAAAAGCTACACCATAAACTCAAACTACTTGTACTAAAGGGTATGTATCAATGAAAAGACAGAAAAGAGATAAACTAGAAAGAGCACACGCGAAAGGTTTTCATGCAGCAATGCAAGGTCAGTCAAAAGAAGTCTGCCCGCATGAAGATATTAACGCTAAAGAAGAATGGCTCGGGGGTTGGCGAGAAGGTCGTGAAGCCTTTTCCCAGAACGGAATGAAAAACTACTTATAGTTCCAATAGTCTGAAACTTCTCTCTAAAAAGCCCGGCGGTCGCTGGGCTTTTTGTTTTATGACGATTGTTGTATATTTCTGTTTGTTAAAGATGTATTAGAAAAATAAACAAGGATTCAGGATGACTCACATCAAAGCAGTATTATTACTTATCACATTATTTGTTACAGGTAACGCACAAGCAACTTTTACTAAAGCTACTGAGTATTACGACAAGAAACAGTATGAAAAAGCATTTAGTGAGTTTGAAAAGCTCGCTAAAATAGGACACAAGTCGTCACAATTCAACTTGGGCGTACTGTATTTAGAGGGCATAGGAACTGAGCAAGATCTAGTCAAAGCGTATGCTTGGGTAAAGTTGTCTGATGAGAATAACAATAAAGAGAAAGATTTCTTAACAGAAATTGAGGACTACATTAATAGTGAACAGGGTATAATCCAAGCTGAGGCAAACTATCAATCCTTAAAGTTGAAATACGGAACCAAAGCTATTGTCGAAAAGTACAAGCCTGAGCTAACTGATATAAAGGTAGAAAAAAATCGTCCTAAGCCCGTTAAGTACTCTCCTGCAAGCTATCCAGATAGAGCGCAGTTAAGTGGAATTGAGGGGTTGGTGACCGTCGCTTTGCATGTTTCTCCATCTGGTTTCCCTACTGATATGCGAGTTATCGAAGAGTATCCAGTTCGTTATTTTAGACGAAACACCTTAAAAGCTTTATCAAGTTGGAGTTTTGAAGCTAATGAGCAAGGCCTTAATGAATTATATTACTACAGAATGGATTATCAACTTGGTGACTCTGAAGTTGAAAGACTTGGAGAGTTAAAGCAAAAAGCTCTTGATGGTGACCCAACATCACAATATCTTTACGGGAAATATGGAGAGTTTGATGGTATGAGTCATGCTAAAAAGGGTATAAACTTCAACCAAAATCAGTGGTATTTCGAGGCCGCTAGGAACGGTGTCGTTAATGCTCAGCACAAGGTGGCTGATAATTTACTTGAAGGGAAAGGGTGCACCGCAGATCCGGAAAAAGCAATTGCTTGGTTAACCATAGCTGCTAGTGCAGGGTACAAGCCTTCTAAATTCTTTTTAGCAAAACTCAGCTATGATAATGGTAATAACGAACAAGGGTTAGATTGGTTGATTCAGTCTTTTGCTACAGAAGATACTAACTTATCCTACAAGTTGATCCAGTATGTTGTCGACAATGATATTCAAGGAGTTCCGCCTAGAGTGTTAAAGCTGCATTTAGACAGGGTTCTAGATAAAGGCGTTACGAATCCAGTACAAGTTTATTATTTTTATGCGAAATACTATGAACGTTCTGGGGATATCGCGGAGGCGGTTGATTACCAAACAAATGCTATTAACGAGTTGAAAGATTTGGGTGAAAAAAACATTCCTAAGCAAATGGATGACTATCTTGCTCATTTAAACTCGAAACCAACCTAAACCCTTGCCTTTTTATGGTGGCTGAGTAAACTACAGCCACCAAATATCTACTGCGAGTGACCCCGTAAGGTCAGAAGCATCATGCAATTACAAGATTTCCATTTCGACCTTCCTGACGAGTTAATTGCTCGTTATCCTACCGAGCAGCGCTCAGCCAGCCGTCTATTACAATTAAATGGGACTACTGGCGAAGTGAATCATAGCAACTTCTTCCAACTGGTTGATTTTCTTGAGCCTAATGACCTACTGATCTTTAACAACACCCGAGTATTGCCAGCACGTTTGTTTGGTAAGAAATCAAGCGGTGGTCAGGTTGAGATTCTTATTGAGCGAGTGGAGTCGGACGTCGAGGCGATAGCTCATGTGCGAGCTAATAGAAGTCCTAAGCCGGGTAGTATTTTAGTGTTGGAGGATGGCTCTGAGCTGGAAGTTCTCAGCAAAGACGGCGCTTTATTTGAGTTGAAGCTACTGTCTAGCGACTGGCATAGCGTGATGCAGGCTGTCGGACACATGCCACTCCCACCCTACATTGACCGTGAGGATGAACTGTCTGATAAAGAACGTTATCAGACCGTTTATAGCAAGGTCGAAGGGGCGGTTGCTGCACCGACTGCTGGACTTCATTTTGATGATGAGCTGCTGGCTAAGATTTCGGAAAAAGGTGTCGATACTGCTTTTGTTACGCTTCACGTTGGCGCTGGCACTTTTTCTCCAGTGCGTGTGGAGAATATTCTAGAGCATAAGATGCACTCGGAATGGTATGAACTGAGCGATGAGGTAGCAGAGAAAGTAAAGCAGACTAGGCTACAGGGCGGTAGAGTCATTGCTGTAGGAACCACTTCGGTACGCTGCCTTGAGTCGGCTTCCACAAGCGGTGAAATAAAGGCAGGTTCTGGTGAAACCGATATTTTCATATATCCAGGTTATCAATTCCAGTCGGTAGATGCTTTGATTACCAATTTCCACTTACCAGAATCCACATTGATGATGCTGGTTAGTGCATTTGCCAGTAGAAAGCATATTTTGAATGCTTATAATGAGGCGGTTAAAGAGCAGTATCGCTTTTTCAGTTATGGCGACTCTATGTTTATTACAGTTCCTTTTATGGGACAACACCCTGATATTAATAGTTAAACAGGTTATTTATGAAGTTTGATCTAAAGAATACCGATGGCCAGGCTCGCCGAGGGCAGTTGACGTTTGAGCGTGGTACTATCCAAACGCCTGCATTTATGCCTGTTGGAACCTACGGAACGGTTAAGTCTTTGACGCCTGAAGAGCTTAAAGGTTTGGGTGCTGAGATTATATTGGGTAATACTTTTCATCTGATGTTGCGTCCGGGTACGGATATTATTCAGCAACACGGTGATTTGCATGACTTTATGCACTGGGATAAACCTATTTTAACGGACTCAGGCGGTTTTCAGGTCTTTAGTTTAGGTAAAATGCGTAAAATTACGGAAAAGGGCGTTGAGTTTCGTTCGCCAGTTAATGGCTCAAAAGTATTCCTAGGGCCGGAGGAAGCGATGGAGGTTCAGCGCAAGCTGGGTTCGGATATCGTTATGATTTTCGATGAGTGCACACCTTATCCCGCCACTGAAGCAGAAGCTCGTGAGTCAATGGAGCTCTCACTGCGCTGGGCAAAGAGAAGTAAAGATTCGCATGAGGCTGGTTTTAAAGATAAAGAACCGTCTGCGCTGTTTGGAATTGTACAAGGCGGTATGTATCCGCATTTGCGTAAAGAGTCGCTGGAAGGTTTGACTGAGATTGGTTATGACGGCTATGCCATTGGCGGCTTGTCTGTTGGCGAACCGAAAGATGAGATGCTTAAAGTGTTGAATCATTTAACGCCCGAAATGGCGGACGATAAGCCGCGTTATTTGATGGGAGTCGGTAAACCTGAAGATATCGTAGAAGCAGTAAGGCGTGGTGTGGATATGTTCGATTGCGTCATGCCGACTCGTAACGCACGAAATGGACACCTTTTTACTCGCAAAGGGGTTGTAAAACTTCGCAATAGCCACAATAAAACATTCACGGGCCCGCTGGATGAGGCATGTGGGTGTTATACCTGTGAAAACTATAGTAGAGCCTATTTGCATCACTTAGATAAGTGTAATGAGATGCTTGGCGCGAAGCTAAATACTATTCACAATCTACATTACTACCAAGATTTAATGGACGGATTGCGAAAGGCTATTGAAACAGGTACATTGTCCGACTTTGTAAATGAATTCTATACAGCGCAGGGGAAAGATATTCCTGAGCTCTAATTTTTGATTTTTAAGTTGTTTTAATTTAAACAGAGGTAACAATAAATGTTATTAGCAACAGCAGGTGGTGCAGCGCAAGGTGGTGGTTTAATGAGCTTCTTAGTGATGTTTGTGCCATTAATCTTGATCATGTATTTCATGATGATTCGTCCGCAACAGAAAAAAATGAAGCAGCATAAAGAAATGATGGGCGGCTTAGACAAGGGCGATGAAGTGATGACTACGGGTGGAATCATCGGTAAAGTCAGCAAAATCAAAGAAGACTACGTAGTATTGAGCTTGTCAGAAGGAATGGAAATCAAATTCCAAAAAGCATCAATTGCACAGACACTTCCAAAAGGCACTATTAAATCTATTGAAGAATAATGCAAAAGCCCGACTCCGGTTGGGCTTTCTTGTATTAAAAAGCTTTATAACAACAGGCTAAATTATGTTCGTCAATCAACCAAATCAACAGCAATTACCAATCAACACATACCCTAAGTGGAAGTATGGGTTGATTATTTTAGTGTTGGCACTAGCGTTTCTATACGCTGCGCCAAACATTTTTGGTAAAGACCCAGCAGTACAGCTCTCTGGCCTACGCGACGCCGTCATTACTCAGCAGCAACTTGATGAGATTCAAGCGTCATGGGAAGCTAATGATGTAAAGGCTACTAGCGTTAAGCCAGAAAACATTGGAGCTGACGGAGTTAAGCAAATTGTTGCTCGCTTCCAAAAAGATGCTGATCAGTTAAAAGCTCGTGAGCTTGCCAATGATATTCTTAATCCTACTTTAGAAAATCAAAGCTATGTCACGGCCTTAAACTTAGCTCCTGCTACGCCTGAATGGTTGGCTAATTTGGGTGGCGAACCGATGAAGCTGGGCCTGGATTTGCGTGGTGGTATTCACTTCCTGATGCAAGTTGATATGGAGCAGGCTCTTAAGCGCCAGCAAGATCAATTGCGTCGAGATTTTATTGATACCTTAACCGAGCAAGAGCCATCGATACGCGGCCGTGTTGAACCGATTGAAAACGGTATGTTGTTAAGCTTCCGTAACCAAGAAGACGCTGAAAGAGGCTATGAAGCCTTGTTTAGAGACCATACAGGGCGTATTGACTTACAGCTATCAGAGAAGGGCGGGCGTCCGATCATTCGTGGTACTTTAAATCAGCAAAAGCTACAAGAGATTAAGGATAATGCGATTGATCAGAACCGCGTTATTTTGAGTACTCGTGTAAACTCTTTGGGTGTTGCTGAACCTCTTATTCAACGCCAAGGCGCTGATCGTATTGTTGTTCAACTTCCAGGTGTTCAGGATTCGGCATTAGCAAAGCAAATTTTAGGCGCGACAGCGAGTTTAGAGTTCCGACTAGTGAACCATGAAGCCGACGTTGTTTCAGCGCAAAACGGACGAGTACCTCCGGGCAGCAAGCTGTTTGATTCTGAGTATGGTCCAATAGTGGTTTTTGACGAAGTAGAGGTGTCAGGCGAACATTTAACCAATGCAACTGCTAGTTATGATCCACAGACAAACGAACCAATTGTTTCGGTACGTTTAGATGGTGAAGGCGGTTCAAAGATGACCCGTACTACAACCGCTAACGTCAATGACCAGCTTGCGATGATTTTAAAAGAGTCTCGTCCTATTTTTGATATCAAAGACGGTAAGCGAGTGTTGGTTGGCTCTGAACTTGAAGAGCGTTTAATTAGCGCACCTAATATTAACGGTCCTTTTGGTAGCCGCTTCCAAATCACTGGGCGTTTTACTGAGGGTGAGACTCGAGACTTAGCGACAAAACTACGGTCTGGTGCATTAATTGCCCCGACGTTTATTGTTGAAGAAAGAACCATTGGCGCGACATTAGGTGAAGAAAATATCGAAAAAGGTGTGACTTCAGTAATTATCGGCTTCGCATTAGTTCTTGCCTTTATGCTAGTTTACTACAAGTTCTTTGGCTTTGTGGCAAATGTTGCCTTGACCTTAAATCTTGTGATGATTGTTTGTGTGATGTCTCTTATGGGAGCGACACTAACACTACCCGGTATTGCCGGTATCGTATTGACTGTTGGTATGGCGGTTGATGCTAACGTTCTTATCTTCGAGCGGGTGCGTGAAGAGTTGCGAGCAGGTGTTCGACCAGCGCAGGCGATTGATAAAGGCTACGGTCACGCACTATCAACCATTGCTGATGCTAATATCACTACAGCGATTGCGGCAATTATCTTGTTCGCGATTGGTACTGGACCTGTGAAAGGTTTCGCCATTACCTTGTTCATTGGTATCCTTACCTCGATGTTTACAGCGATTTTTGTCAGCCGAGGTATCGTGAACCTAGTTTATGGCGGAAAATCTGTCAAAAAGTTATCAATATAGGTAGAGGTGAGTTATGCAAATTATAAATAAAGAGACCAATATTGATTTCTTGAAGTTGCGTAAATTCGCAATGGTGTTATCTATATTGTTAATCGTGGGTTCTATAACGTCATTCTTTACGAAGGGCTTGAACTACGGATTAGACTTTACTGGCGGTACCTTGATTGAAGTAGGTTATGAGCAAGATGCTGACATACCTAAAATCCATGATCAGCTGGAAGCAATTGATATTAATGGCGCCGTAGTGCAAAACTTCGGTTCTGCGAAAATTGTCCAAATTCGTATGCCGCAGCAGGATCATATTGAGAATGCGAAGGTCGGGGACGAAGTATTATCAGCTTTGCGTTCTGGCGGCGAGACGGTTACTAAGCGAGATCAGTCGTTTGTTGGTCCCGTGATTGGTGAGGAACTGAAAGAGAAGGGTGGTTTGGCAATGATCGTTGCCTTGATTTGTATCATGATCTACGTGGCGCTTCGATTTGAGTGGAAGTTCTCGGTAGGTTCTGTGATAGCCCTCGCGCACGACGTTATCATCATTGTAGGCTTTTTCTCTATCACAGCAGTAGAGTTTGATTTAACTGTACTAGCTGCGTTGCTCGCTGTTATCGGTTACTCATTAAACGATACCATTGTGGTATTTGACCGTATTCGTGAGAACTTCTTGAGAATGCGTAAAGGGAGTTCAGGGGATGTGGTGAATACGTCGCTGAACCAAACGCTATCACGTACTTTAATGACTTCGATAACAACCTTATTGGTGTTGCTTGCGTTGTTTTTCTACGGCGGGCAAACGATTCACTCTTTTGCCGAAGCTTTAATTGTTGGTGTGTTCATCGGTACTTACTCTTCGATTTATGTCGCCAGCCCTGTTGCCTTATTGCTCGGCGTGAAGAAAGAAGACTTGATGCCGCCTGAAGTTGAAAAAGAAGGTGAAGAATTCGATACGCCTTAGCAAGATAAGGTGATGTAAGTTATTAGGAAATTTGATATTTTCCTTGAACGGCTTAGAATGAAAGTTCTAGGCCGTTTTTTTATGGGAGTGTGTTTGTAATGGCAGATGAAGAGTCAAAGAAGGATTCAGTCGACACCAGCAGTCAAGTTGCTGAAGAAATGTTTAGTGATATCAAATCTAACTTGCCAGAGGCAATAGCTCCACTATGGCAAAGTTTAGAATCAAACCCTTGGTTATTAGCGGCAGCTGTAATTGTTATTGGTGTTATAATTGCAAAAGTTGCGCAATGGTTGTTCCGAAGTGTTCTTGGAAAACTAGCAAGTCGCACTAAAGGTGATTTTGATGATGAGCTGCTAAAGGTTCTGGCTAAAGGCTTATACACCCTGATTTTCTACTTATCATTATTATTAGCCATTGAAGCGTTACAGTTATCTGCGTCGGTTGATACATTCCTTAAACGGTTCGTTGCAACCTTATTAATAATATCGTTAATGGTTAAGATTTTAAAAATTACGGGATTATCCTTACAAGCGTTTTCTCATAATGAAAACCGATTTAAGTTCATAGAAGAAAGAACCATTCCAATACTTGATATAACGACGAAAATTCTCATTGTCGGTGCCGGACTATATATTCTGATTTTATCGTGGGGCATTAATCCTGCAGCGTGGTTAGCGTCTGCTGGTATTATCGGTATCGCAGTAGGTTTTGCTGCAAAAGACACTCTAGCAAACTTATTCTCAGGTTTCTTTATAGTTGCTGACTCACCTTATCAACTGGGTGATTATATTATTCTAGATACGGGAGAGCGTGGCCGTGTCACTCATGTTGGTATTCGTAGCACTCGGTTATTAACGCGTGATGATGTCGAGGTAACTATTCCCAACTCTGTGATGGGGAATGCCAAAATCGTTAACGAAAGTGGTGGCCCTTGGGAAAAAACTCGTATTCGTATTGATGTTGGTGTTTCTTATGATAGTGACCTTGAGCTAGTGCACGATGTGCTGATGGAAATGGCAAACAACAATAAAGATTTATGCTCAAACCCAGAGCCTCGTGTTAGATTTAGAGCCTTTGCTGGTTCTAGCATTGATTTGCAGCTTATGGCATGGATTGAGAGGCCAGAACAAAAAGGTTTGATCTCACATAAATTAATTATGGCGATTCATAAATTGTTTAATGAAAAAGGTATTGAGATACCATACAGCAAGCAGGATTTATATGTTAAAGAGTGGCCTAACTCTCCTGAGTAGTGTGGTATTACTAATGTCACAAACTTACGTTAACGCTTCCGATGAGCAAAGCGTAAAGGGAAGCCTATATAAAAATTGCGGATTAAACTCTGAGTCTAGAACACTTGCTAAACTTGTTATGGAAGACAGTGAGCAGTTAAGAGAAAGCTTAACCTGTAATTATTTGTTAAGCGAAATTGCGCAACAAAAAGCTGAAGAAATGGCTTCTCTGGGAGTTGTCAGCCATGTAGGACCTGGCGGAAACCCTGACCAACGTTTGATGGATAAGGGATATGACTTATTTCTTCCCGATGGGGCTATTATTGGTAATCATGTCGAAGCCGTACAGGGTGGAGAGTCTCGTCCAGAGGTCATAATGGATAAGTTTAAAAACTCTTATCGGCATAGAGTTCACTTATTTGGTGAGCATGAATTTTTTTTAAGCCAGGATCAAATAGGCGTTGGTTATGCCTATAACTGGGATAGTCCACATGTTGATTACTGGGTTGTGTATATTGCTAGTGAAGAGAAAGCTGATGAATAGCTTACGGGAGAGCAGTGTTCACTCTCCTTACTAAACTTCACTGAGCTTCTTCTCAGGTGTTGGCTTAACAACTTGGTAGCACGGAACATAATTTTTAGCATTTAGCTTCATCCGCTTCTGAGTAACAAAAGCCTCAAGAAGTGCATCTAGTTGGCTCATGATATGGTTGTCACCCATTATCTGATAAGGCCCGTGCTTCGATACTTCGTGAATACCTTTCTCTTTTACGTTGCCTGATACGATACCTGAAAACGCTTTACGTAAATTTGCCGCTAATAAATGCAAAGGCTGTTTAGTGCTTAAGTTTAACTGGCTCATGTTGTCATGGGTCGGTACGAACTCTTCTTGGAAGTCCCATAAAATTTCCAACTGCCAATTAAAGTGATACGCATCGTGTACTTTTTTGCGATACTCCCTGACCTCAACAATACCTTTTTGGAGTGTTCGCGCCACAGTAACGGGATCATCGATAATAATTTGATACTTTGACTGGGCTTCTTGCCCCAGTGTTTCTCCAATAAATCGGTCGATATGCTCAAAGTAAGAAGCGCTTTCTTTAGGGCCAGTAAATATAAGAGGAAAGGGGGTATCTTTATTAGCAGGATGTAACAGTATACCAAGGATATAGAGTATTTCCTCAGCCGTGCCCACTCCGCCCGGGAAAACCACAAAGCCATGACCTAGTCTTACAAAAGCTTCTAGGCGCTTTTCGATATCTGGCATGATAATTAGTTCGTTCACAATAGGATTCGGTGACTCTGCGGCAATAATTCCCGGCTCTGTAATACCAATATATCTAGCATCGTTGATTCGCTGCTTAGAATGCCCTACAAGCGCTCCTTTCATAGGACCTTTCATGGCGCCTATGCCGCAACCAGTGATGATGTCAAAACCTCTTAGCCCAAGTCGATATCCCACCTCTTTGGTGTATTGGTATTCGAATTCTGGAATTGCATGGCCACCCCAGCAAACAACCATGTTTGGGTTTGAGCCTGAGCGCAGTGCTTTAGCATTTCTGAGAATGTGGAAGATGGCGTTAGTACTACCGCTGCTAGAATTAAAGTCAATTCGTGAGTTTGACTCTAACTCTTGCTTCAAGAAGACGATATCACGCAGAACACTAAAAACCTGCTCCTTTAATCCCTGAATCATTTGTCCATCAACCAAGGCTGTAGCAGGAGCATTCTTGATTTTGAGTTTAACTCCTTTATTAAGCTGTAGGACTTGAACATCAAAGTGTTTTAGCTGCTCTTTATGGTAGCTAATTTCATCGGTCACTTGGGTACTGTTCAATACAGCTAAAACACATTTCTTAAATAGGTCATGATCGCCATCCTGGGAGTGTTCACTGAGTCGTGAAATTTCGTCGTTGGTCAGTAACTCGAGACCAGATTCTGCGGTGATTTCAATATCAATATGCTTCATCAATAATCGTTATTCTCTATAAATATGGACTAAACTTTACTATCACTGTAGATGAATCAAGGTGAGCAAGCAACTGCTTTAATATGAAAGCTTTATGTCATCAAGCTAAGTGTGTTTTGAGCACCTTCGTTGTAGTTTACTGGAGTTTCTTTCGATAGTTACACGACCAGACTTACTAACAATGACAGCTCTATGTAACTTTTTTTGGCCCCGATAGCAAAGGTATAATGTGCCATTTTGATGATCGGTATAGCCAGTAGGGGCGATAGTGAGGCCGCGTTTATTTTGAAAAGCGGACCAGATTACTGAAGAAAATTCAGAGGAAAAACTTTTCTCAAAAATAACTTCTTCCTTTACTGGGTTAATAACTTTTAAATCACTCCAGTCACGGGAACATTCGTTTTCTATATATCTTCCACAAATTGTTATGTGGTTTTTGCTAGTAATTGCCTTGTTTCTTGCTGATTGAATAATACTTTTAATTGATAAAATATCAGCCTCGACTTTGTTTCGCTCAATGATATTTGATAGATGTGGAGCTGAAAGGGCTGTAATGATACTTAGAATAGCCAGAGACGCCATAAGCTCTGGCAAGGTAAATCCTTTTACCATGCTTTATTCCTTATTTAATACATAAAGTGGCTATAAGGTAATTCAGTCGTTCTAATATGTCATTAGGCGAAAGGCGTAGCTGTTTGTAAGAGATGTCTGACTCTTGATAGAGATTTATTGGATGCCAAGCTTCTTCATCTTATAGCGGATAGTTCTAAAGCTGACTTTTAAGAGTTTTGCAGCTTCAGTTCTATTCCAGCGTGTTTGCTCAAGAGCTTTTTCAATTTCACTTTTCTCTATTTCTTCTAAATATTCCTCTAGCGGTTTATTGCCACGATTATTCGATTCGATATTGTCGTTTGCCTTAGTTGAAATACTCGTGTCAATCAAAATGATATCTTCTGCTTCTATTGAAGCTTGGTTGGAAAGCGTTGTTGCTTTGATGAGTATGTTTTCCATCTCGCGGTAGTTGTATGGAAATGTGTGTTCGGTTAATTTGGATAAAGCGGCATCGCTCATCTTTTTATCACAGTTGAAGTCCTGCAAGTAGGAATTAATGATTGCTTCTAAATCACCTTTCCTTTCTCGCAAACTCGGCACTTGAAAGTTGATGACGTTAATTCTGAAATATAAATCTTCTCGCAATAAACCCTTTTCAACCAATTCACTTAAGTTAACTTCGCTGCAAACTATAACTCTTATATCGAGCTGGGTCGGCTCTGTTTCATTTTCGGGGATAAAACTTTTATCCTCGATGAGTTGAAGGAGTCTTTTTTGTAATGGAAGTGATAAAAGTTGCAGATTGCTGATGACCAAGGTTCCTTGATCTGCCCGATCAAGATAAGACTCATTAGTCCCTGAGTTGTGAAAGACAACTTGTTCTTGGCTCTCTAAGGAGTGAGCCTCAAAATCCAAAAATACTAAACTGTTATCCGCGCGCGAGCTTTGCTGGTGGATAATTTTCGCTAAAGCTTCTTTCTCGGTGCCAGGTTCTCCGACGATAACAACTGGCGCTTGTGAACCTTTGACTTTAGCCAGCTTGTTTCTTATGGCTGATACAAAGTCATCGTTACCAGCTAAAACTTTATAAATCGAATCTTTTTTTGGCTTTTCTCGGCTTTGGTTAAATTTAAAGGCATGTTTTAGTAGCTGTCGTAGGTGGTTGAGATCAATAGGCTTTGATAAAAAATCAAAAGCGCCAAGTCTCATCGCTTCAATGGCTTTTTCTGTACTGCTGTAAGCCGTAATGACGGCAATGGGCATGTCAGGGTAGTGTTTTTTACAGTAACTAACCATATCAAGGCCATCGCCATCAGGTAACTTGAGATCGGTAAGACAAAAGTCAAAACGTTCGTTTGAGAGGGTGTCTTTTGCTTCTGTAAGATCTTTACAGCTGACGACATCAAGCTTCATCTGGATAAGAGTCATGGTTAATAAATGACGAATATCTGCTTCATCGTCTATTAGTATGACTTTAGGCTTGGTTTCGCTCATCACATATCCTTGTTAATTATAACTATCGAAACTAATACGGAAGCAAGCTCCACCAAACGCCACTGGTATACAGTCAAGTCGTGCCTGATTTGCTTCACACAGCTCTTTTGATATATACAGGCCTAAGCCGGTTCCATCATGAGCCGTGGTGTAAAAAGGCTCAAAGATCTTTTCTTTTTGCTCCAAGCTAATTCCAGTGCCTTCATCAATAACATCTAAGAATAAGTCTTCACTAACAGGATCTTGTCCTGCAGTGATATGTAAACGGTGTTCTTTAATGTTGATATAGCTGAATTTTAAACCGTTATCGAATAAGTTCGATAAAACTTGCTTGAGTTGGGACTGATCAAAAGCAACCATCAGTTTTTCATCAATATCCTCCAGTGTTATTACTGGCTCAAATTTTAGCCCCTGACAATATTCTTTTACGAACTGATTAATAAATCTACTCAATATAATAGCTTCGCGGTTCGGCGGCTTGCTCTTAGAAACTTTTTGAACGTTCTCAATAATTTCATTAATACGCTTTGATTGTCGCTGAATAATATTGACCAGTTCAGCATCCTCAGCTGAGGTTTGTTCTTTCTCAGCCAGTAGTGCCGTTGCTTGGCTAACAGCACTCAAGGGATTTTTAACTTCGTGAGCAATGTTAGCGGTGAGCTGCCCTAATGATGCTAACTTAAGTTGGTGAGCCCGTTTCATGACATCTGAGTAGTTATCCAGTGTTATTAGTACTTTTTCGCCTTCAACCAAAGAAATAAAGTGAGGGAGTAATTGCGGTCCTGTATTTGTTGTTCTGAAGGGCAATCCTTCCACGGTATCTAGGCTACTTGTGGAGCCATTATGGTCTTTCAGCGCCTTTTCCAGTTGGTAAGATAAGTCATCGGCAATGAGTTTTAGCGGTTTACCAATAGGGTTTTCAGGTAGCCCAAGCCCGTACCAAGCCGTTTGATTGATGTGCTGAACAGCATTAGAAGCGTCTACCACAAGCACCCCTCGGTTCATTTTATCGATGATCTGCCGATTCAGCTGATGCATTTTATGGATTGAGTGGCTTTGCTCAAGAGTCTCAACTTCGTAATCAGTCATACGCCTTGCCAAGATATTAGCCAGTACCGTCACAGCTAAAATTCCTGCAACTTGTAAACTGAGCTCTGAGAAGTCTGCGGTAGAAAGCGAGTCTTCTCGAAAATGCTTAATGAGAACGACAGCTCCACATGCAAAGAGGCCATAAAGTAGGCCACCGCGGTGCCTAGTAAGAAACAAGCCCATTATAGATACCAAGGACATCATCAAAATATAAACAGCTGTATTCTGATTTCCTGAGTAGGCTAACAAAGCAATAAAAACAATATCGACGAGAGGTTGGGTTAAAGCTTGTACCCTAAAGTGGTGCTCAACGAATGCCATGAATAGGAGAAGGTTAGCTACAATCAGATAGCTGATTGCTACTGAGGTGTAGGTATCTACGTCATATAAGTGCTCTTGAGCTTTGAAAATAAAGGGGAATAGCAACAACAACAGAGCCAGAATTAATCTTATTACAGAGTAATATCTGAGGAACTGCCAACCAAACTCAATTTTTTTATTGTTATTTAGCACTTCTAATCCTTTGTAACTTATTGTCATAGCACAGATTAAGTCTTGTGAAGTCTCTTTTCAAGTTTTCAGTTTTTAAGACTTTGAAAAAAGACTTATTTATTAGACAATAGGGCAATAATTTTGAATAGAGAAGTCTCAATGCGTATTGCTCTTGCGCAAAACAACTACACAGTCGGTGATATTCGCCATAATCTGAACCTGATCAAGCAATCCGTTAAACAAGCAGAAGATGCGAATGCCGATATCGTAGTCTTTTCGGAGTTGGCGCTTTCGGGCTATCCACCTGAAGATCTATTGCTTAGAGCGGATTTATTCAGCTTGATTGACAACGCTTTGGTTGAGATACAAAAACTGAATTCAAATGTGGGAGTCGTTGTAGGACATCCGAGAAGAGAAGGTGCTTGCACCTATAATTCAGCGAGTTTAATCCACAAAGGCGAAACGTTGCTTTGTTACGATAAACAGCTTCTTCCTAATTACTCTGTTTTTGACGAAAAGCGTTATTTCACACCTGCGTCTGATTGCCCTGTTATTAACTTTAAAGGCGTCAATATCAGCATACTTATTTGTGAAGACTTATGGTTTAAAGAGCCAGCGCAAATTGCAAAGCTAGCAGGGGCAGAATTAATTTTGAGTCCCAACGCTTCGCCGTATTATTACGGTAAAGCACCTGTTCGTGGTGAAGAAATGGCTTGTCGCGCTAAGGAAAATGGTATTCCTGTTATTTACGTGAATCAAGTCGGTGGGCAGGACGAGTTGATTTTTGATGGTTGTTCTAGCGCTTATGACTCTAGTGGCGATAGTGTATTTACTGCAGCTGAGATGGCGGAGGACTTCGCCTGTGTAGAATACAGTAAAGCCAGCAATACTCTAACCTCGTTACAGCCCAGCTCACAACAGTGGCATAATGAAGAAGAAATTTGGCAGGCTCTGGTTCTTGGTGTTAAAGATTACGTTAGAAAGAATGGTTTCCCGGGTGCATTGCTTGGCTTGTCGGGCGGCATTGATTCTGCGGTGACCTTAGCAGTCGCGGCTGATGCCCTAGGTAAAGATAATGTTAACGCAGTTATGATGCCATTTAAATATACCTCTGGTATGAGCATCGAGGATGCAAAAGCTGAGGCTGAAGCGTTGGGAGTGGAGTTTGACATCATATCTATCGAGCCGATCTATGAAGCCTTTATTCAGCAAATGTCCGAACAGTTAGCTGGCACCGAACTCGATACTACTGAGCAGAATATACAGGCGCGCTGCCGAGGGACCATTCTAATGGGGCTTTCCAACAAGTTTGGCCGTATAGTCCTTACTACCGGAAACAAGTCAGAGGTGGCCGTGGGTTACTGTACTCTTTATGGTGATATGGCTGGAGGCTTCGATGTTTTAAAAGACGTCTCAAAGACTATGGTCTATAAGTTGGCACGATATCGAAATACCGTTTCGCCAGTTATACCAGAACGCGTTATAACTCGGCCGCCATCCGCTGAGTTGGCTCCGGACCAAAAAGACGAAGATAATTTACCGCCTTATGATATTTTAGATGGCATTCTTGAGGCATATGTTGAGAATGACAGCAGCCTTTCTGATATTGTTGCGCTAGGTTATGATGAAGAGACAGTACGACGAGTCATCCGGTTAGTGGACATCAATGAACACAAACGACGCCAAGCGCCGTTAGGAATACGAATAAGTTCAAGAGCCTTTGGTCGTGATCGGCGTTATCCGATTACATCAGGTTTTGGACGACAGTTTAAGTAGGAGTTTCAGGGGAAACAGCAATGAAAAAGATTGAAGCGATTATCAAGCCATTTAAGTTG
Source organism: Kangiella sp. HD9-110m-PIT-SAG07 (assembly GCA_003370465.1). Lineage (GTDB taxonomy): Bacteria > Pseudomonadota > Gammaproteobacteria > Enterobacterales > Kangiellaceae > Kangiella. Next base: position 124,643 of record QQTG01000009.1, read on the forward strand.
GATGATATTCGAGAATCATTAACCGATCTTGGGGTTAATGGTATGACGGTAACAGAAGTTAAAGGCTTTGGTCGCCAAAAAGGTCACACAGAGCTTTACCGTGGAGCAGAGTACATGGTTGATTTCTTGCCTAAAGCTAAGGTTGAGCTGGTGGTTGATGATGAGCTGGTTGATAAGTGTGTTGAAACAATTATTGAAGTAGCTCGTACTGGCAAGATTGGCGACGGTAAAATCTTCGTAACCAATATTGAGCGTGCAGTGCGTATTCGGACAGGAGAAGAAAGCAGCGAAGCTATCTAGGTTTGTTCATTGTGGAAGTAAAAAGTTGAAAATAAAAAAGCGGCTCTAAGCCGCTTTTTTATTTACATTGAGAATCTTAGCCGTTATAAATCTGCAAAATCATAATCTGGGTAATTTAACAGCAATACTTTTCGGTATTCTTCTGACAGCTCTGGCAACTCTAGAATGTTATAAGCTTTGATGAGCATGTCTAGCGCATATGGAACTGCTGGGGTTTGAGGGTAGTTCTCTACGATGTACTTTGCACGGTTAGCTGCGGCGATATAAATATCTCGCTCCATATAATACTGGGCAATATGTAGCTGGTTCTCAGCTAACAAATTACGAATTTGGATCATACGCTTACGAGCATCTGGCGCGTATTTACTTTCGGGGTAAACCTCGACCAACGATTTGAAATTGTCGAATGCAGCTTCCAAGTTGGTTGTGTCACGTGTTTCTAGATCTGCCTGAAAGGTCTCTTTAAAAAATCCAACTTCAGACTCGAAATGCATAACCCCTTTCATGTAATACACATAATCGGCATTGTCATGCTGAGGATGTTGACGCAGGAAACGATCAGCCAATGCTTGGCCTGCTTCATAGTCCGCTTTCTTGAAATAAGCATACAACAAGTCCATCTTGGCTTGTTCAGAAATGCTTCCGAAAGGGTATCGAGTGTCGATTTCCTCGAGCATTTCAATTGCTCTAGTGTAGTTTCCTGCACGTAACGAACCTTTAGCACGATCAAATAATTGCTGTGCGTCCATGACTTCGAGTTTTGTTTCTTCTATTTCTTCTTTCTCAGGGGTGCTAGAGCAGCCAGCAAGCGCTAGCAAAAAGCTGGCAAGTGATACTAAAATAAATTTTTGCATATTAATTCTTTCTGTTTATATTAAGCCTGATACAATGTGAGTCATTCTAACTGACAGCTTGTCTAACGCCAATCTTTTTACGTGATTTTACAATGACTACCGAATCTATTGAATTCAGACACACATTTGACGAGAAAGTTTACGGAAAGCGACTAGATTTAGCACTTTCAGAAACTTTTGAGGAATATTCACGCTCAAGAATACAGGACTGGGTCAAGCGGGGCTTTGTTAAAGTCAACGATGAAGTCATCACGTCCAATAAGCACAAGATGGCTGGTTTTGAGCTGGTTGAGGTTAATGCTGAAATTGAGGTCGCTGGAGAGTGGGAAGCAGAAGCGATTGAACTTAATATTGTGTATGAAGATGATTCTTTATTAGTGGTCAATAAACCCACAGGTCTTGTTGTACATCCTGGGGCAGGCAATCAGCAGGGGACCATGGTGAATGCGTTATTGCATCATGTTCCTGATTTGCAGAACCTACCTCGAGCCGGAATCATTCATCGTTTAGATAAAGAAACCACTGGTTTATTAGTTGTGGCGAAAACCATAGCCGCTCATACCAATCTGGTGGATCAACTTCAAAAGCGTGCTTTTACCCGAGAGTATGATGCATTAATCAATCGCGTCATGGTATCGGGTAGCTCTATCGATGCGCCGATAGGTCGTCATCCTACTAAACGTACGGCGATGGCGGTAATTCCTGATGGCCGTCGCGCAATCACACATTACCGTGTTGCCGAAAAGTTTTTAGACCATACGCATTTGAAGTTGCGCTTAGAGACGGGCCGAACACACCAAATCCGTGTTCACATGAGTTACCTGAAGTTCCCTATTGTGGGCGACCCTTTATACAGCGGTCGTTACCGTGTGCCGACTAAAATCACACCCGAATTAAAAGCAAAGTTGGATAAGTTCAAACGGCAAGCGCTTCACGCAAGCTTACTAGGACTTAAGCACCCAACAACTGGCGAATACATTGAATGGAAAGCTCCAATGCCTACTGATATGCAGGCGTTGCGTGACGAATTGGTTGCTAACCGTGAGTTCTTCTCTAAGTCAGACGAGTAGCATGCCCTTAAAGCTGATCCAGCCAAGTTGGACTGCACCAACTCAAGTAAAAGCTTTCTCTACTACAAGAGCCGGCGGTTATAGCGAGGCGCCTTGGAACAGTCTCAATCTAGCACTACACGTGGGCGACAAGACTCAAACCGTTGAACAGAATAGAGAGCGGTTGACTCACGAGCTACAAATCCCAAACCCTCACTGGCTTCGACAAACACACAGCACGACAGTCGTTCGCCATAGCGATAGTGCCATTGATGCTGATGCCTGCTTTACCACTCAACCGCGCCAAACTTGTGTAGTTATGACTGCAGATTGTTTACCGATTCTGCTCTGTAGCGAAGTTGGTGACTGGGTTTCGGCAGTCCATGCTGGCTGGCGAGGGCTTGCCAATGGAATGATTTATGAATCAGTTAAACAATATCAAGGTGATTCGCCGTTAATGGCATGGATCGGACCTGCGATCAGTCAAGAACATTTTGAGGTGGGATGTGATGTTTATGAAGAGTTCACGAGTCAAAACACAGCGTTAAGTCGATATTTTAAGCCTAACGATAATAAGACGTGGCAATGTGATTTGGCAAGTATTGCGCAGTATCAATTAGAGCAACTTCAATTAGAGCAACTCCGATCACAGGGAAAAACCATCCAAGTTTTTCAAAGTGGACTATGCAGTTACCATGATAGCGATAACTTTTACTCGCACCGTCGAGCAAGCCACGAACAAGGCGCTAATGCAACTACCGGGCGTATGGCGAGTGTTATCTGGATTGAACAATAAAAGTGATGGATGGAAATAAGATGTTTGACTGGCTTCAATCAAATATAACTTCAGTAATTTGGCTGTTGGTTTTGGCTGGCCTGTTTGTTTTTGCGTTTTACTTGAAGGCAAAAGCTCGGAAGTACAACCACGTAGACTGGGGGTCGAAAAAGCTTAACTTTATTGACGGACTTTGTCGTGCTTACTGCGTTAAGTTCCATCGGTTGAAGTTGGAAAAGTTTGATTTACCGAAGTCTGGTGGCGCTATATTAATTTCAAACCATGTTTCTGGAGTTGATCCCTTACTGTTAATTGCTGCCTGCGATAGACCTATTCGCTTCATGATCGCTAAAGAAGAATATGAACGCTTTGGATTAAACTGGTTATTTAAAGGAGCTGGCTGCATTCCCGTGGACCGAACGGGACGGGCAGATATCTCGTTTCGCAAAGCAAAGCGTGCGCTTAACGAGGGGCAAATATTAGCATTGTTCCCACATGGCAAGATCCACTTAGATAATGTCCAACCATACCGCGTTAAGGCTGGTATAAAACGTTTAGCTGAGTTATCCCAAAAACCGATTGTGGTCGCCAGAATCACAGGCGTTAGAGGGCAGGGCAGCGTTTTCAAGCCTCTTTTCTTACGTTCTGAGACCAAAGTCATCCGTTTTCCTAATATTGGTTATGATTATTTTTCTCAGCCCGAAGCGTTGCAAGAACTTGGTGAATTACTGCTAGGGCACCGTAACCAACTTTCCTACTCATCGACCATTGTTTGATTTTTATACTTGAAAATTTGAAATAAACCCACATTTTGTAAGACAACAACTTGTTATTATTTTAAGTGGATATCGAATCATAAATCGGTAGCTGCAATGAGGTCTTACGATGAGAATGGACAAATTTACCAGTAAATTTCAATCGGCCTTAGCTGATGCGCAGTCATTGGCTGTGGGTCGCGATCACCAATACATTGAACCGCTGCACCTAATGCTGGCTATGCTTCAACAGCAGGGTAACAGCGTATCTGCAATTTTGAATCAAATCGGTTCATCACCGACGACGTTAACCAAAGCCATTGAAGCTGAAATTAGTAAATTACCACAAGTTTCTGGTAATGCTGGTGAGGTTCATCTGTCACAAGATTTAGGGAAGGTGCTGAATATTTGCGACAAAATAGCTCAGCAACGCCAAGATCAATACATCGCTTCGGAATTGTTTTTATTAGCTGTGCTGGATACCAAGTCTGCGTTAGCAAAGTTGCTAAATCAGCAGGGTATCACCAAGCAAATGGTGGAAGATGCGATCAACAAAATTCGTGGTGGAGAGGGTGTTAACGACCCAAATGCAGAAGAAAACCGTCAGGCGCTAGAGAAATACACCATTGATTTAACTGAGCATGCTGAAAGCGGTAAGCTGGATCCTGTTATTGGCCGTGATGATGAAATTCGCCGTTGTATTCAAGTGTTACAGCGCCGTACTAAAAACAATCCAGTTCTAATTGGAGCTCCAGGTGTCGGTAAAACTGCAATTGCAGAAGGGCTGGCACAACGCATTGTTAATGGCGAAGTTCCGGAAGGACTGAAAGGCAAAAAAGTGCTTTCATTGGATATGGGCATGCTGGTAGCTGGTGCTAAGTTCCGTGGTGAGTTTGAGGAGCGTCTCAAAGCACTTTTGTCAGATCTCTCAAAACAAGAAGGGCAAATCATTCTCTTTATTGATGAGCTCCACACAATGGTCGGCGCCGGAAAAGCTGATGGCGCTATGGACGCTGGTAATATGCTTAAACCTGCTTTGGCGCGTGGTGAGCTACACTGTGTCGGAGCAACAACGCTTGATGAATATCGCCAATACATTGAAAAGGATGCTGCTTTAGAACGTCGTTTTCAGAAAGTTTTGGTTGATGAGCCATCGACCGAGGATACGATTGCTATCTTACGAGGTTTAAAAGAACGCTACGAAGTACATCATGGCGTAGAAATTACTGACCCTGCGATTGTTGCAGCAACCACTTTATCGCAACGTTACATCACTGACCGGCAGCTTCCTGATAAAGCGATTGATTTAATTGATGAAGCGGCGAGTCGTATTCGTATGGAGATCGACTCTAAGCCAGAAGCAATGGATAGGTTAGAGCGTCGCCTGATTCAGCTGAAGATTCAGCGTGAAGCCTTAAAGAAAGAAACGGACGATAGCTCTGTTAAGCATTTAACCGATTTGCAGGAACAAATTGACCTGTTGGAAAAAGAGTTTGCCGAGCTTGATGAAATCTGGAGTTCTGAAAAAGCTTCGGTTCATGGTGCTCAGAATATTAAATCTGAGTTAGATAAGGCTCGTGTCGAGCTTGAAGCGGCGCAGCGTTCTGGTGATTTAACTAAGATGTCAGAGCTGCAATACGGCAAAATTCCTGAGCTTGAAGCAAAGTTAACCCAAGTTACCGAACAAGATACAGAGGAAATGCAGCTACTCCGTAACAAAGTATCTGATGTGGAAATTGCGGAAGTCGTTTCAAAATGGACGGGCATACCTGTTGCCAAGATGTTGGAAGGTGAACGTGAAAAACTGCTCGAAATGGAGCAAGGCCTGCATGAGCGAGTCGTTGGTCAAGACGAGGCTGTAGCGGCTGTCTCGAATGCGATTCGTCGCTCACGTGCTGGCCTCTCCGATCCGAATCGGCCGAATGGTTCATTCCTATTCCTAGGGCCGACCGGCGTTGGTAAAACTGAGCTGTGCAAAACCTTAGCAAAGTTTCTATTTGATACCGAGGAAGCCATGGTTCGTATCGATATGTCTGAGTTTATGGAAAAGCATTCAGTAGCGAGGCTCATTGGTGCGCCCCCGGGTTATGTTGGCTATGAACAGGGTGGTTATTTGACTGAGGCGGTGCGACGTAAACCCTATTCAGTGATTCTATTTGATGAGGTTGAAAAAGCACATCCTGATGTCTTCAATGTTTTATTGCAGGTATTGGAAGATGGGCGGTTGACTGATAGCCAGGGCCGTACTGTCGACTTTAAAAATACGGTGATTGTTATGACTTCAAATATGGGGTCAGACTTAATCCAACAACATAGTGCCTCGGCTTCTGATTCGAAGACTGCTGATGAAGCAACTAGCTACGATGAAATGAAAAATATGTTGATGGACGTTATTGGTAATCACTTTCGTCCAGAATTTATCAATCGTATTGACGAGATTGTAGTATTTCATCCTTTGGCGAAAGAACAAATTAAAGCGATTGCTTCAATCCAGCTTGCTCGACTTCTACAGCGCTTAAAAGATAATAGTTTTGAAGTAACAGTAACAGACGCTTTATTGGAAAAGCTTGCTGAGGCTGGCTTTGATCCGGTCTTTGGGGCAAGGCCTCTTAAAAGGGCTATTCAACACCGTCTGGAAGACCCCTTATCAAAAGCTATCTTATCTGGAAAGATCCAGCCAAACGTACCAATATCACTGGATGTAGAGGGCGATGAGTTAACCATTAATACGCCTTAACTTAGACAAGCAATATCAACAAACAACACGCCACGTATTAACAAGTATGTGGCGTGTTTTTATTTGTGGTATCTGTAAATTTTGAGATTATACTGATGGTTATTCTTACTAATCAGGTGATTAATGCGCTATCGATTTATTCTTTGGTTGCTCATCATAGCTTCTTTAATAACCATTGGGGGGCTTTCGTATTTACAGTCCGGCAGGGATATCGAGGCAACCGTATGGCTTCGAGACATTTCACCCTCAGCGTATTACTGGCTGATGGCGTTAGCCAATAATGCGCCGACTATATATCTATCAGGCTGGGTAGACTTCCACTTAGCTGACATCATGTGGTCTGCCAGCTTTGCAATGATTATTTGTGGCATTTGGGTTAACCAGATACCATTTTTTAAATTATTGCTAGTTGGAATAGGCTGTGCTATTTTTTATGAAGTATTACAGTTATTTGGGGTCGTAAAGGGAACATTCGACGCTTTGGATTTAATGTATTCTTTGGGTGCTGGCGCTTTAGGAACCACCCTTACGTATTATTTGTTGAAGAAGTATAAGATTAAGGAACAATACAATGAAAACTCAGGTAGTAGGCTTAGCGGCTAGCGTTATTATTCTACAAGCTTGTGCTAGTAGTCCTTCGTATTACCCCCCTAAAAAACCAATTTATAAGGGTGTCTACCCGTTACTAAAAGCTAGCGATGGTGCGTTGGACTCTGACAGTCCGTTAATTACTATTAACGGAATTAACTTTATTTTGCCTGAGTCATGCTCTATGGCTCGGCAGTTTGGCAACTCTCAAGAGTCGAGACAGTTCGGTGATGTTGCTGATTCTCGCCAGTTCGGAGACGCTCAAGACTCCAGGCAGTTCGGTGATGATGCCGACTCACGCCAATTCGGAGACGCTCAAGATTCTAGGCAGTTCGGTGATGATGCCGACTCTCGCCAATTTGGAGATGCCCAAGACTCTAGGCAATTCGGCGACGATGCTGATTCTAGGCAGTTCGGGGACGATGCTGATTCGCGGCAATTTGGAGATGCTCAGGACTCTAGACTGTTTGGAGGTGATGTTGATTCTCGTCAGTTTGGAGATGCTCAGGATTCTAGACAGTTTGGTGATATAGCTGATAGTCGCCAATTTGGCGATGGCCAGGACTCGAGACAGTTTGGCAATCAATCTAATGAGTATAAATGTGTGAAAGTTCCAGCAATAAACTCTGTTGTGGTCACGGGATTGGTGGGGCACGAAGTTGTGGCTGTTCGCACAGGAGATGATTTCTTAAACTATCAACATGCTAACGATAGTATTATTTTAAAGTATTAAACCTGAGGAGAAGAGAATGAAAACCTGGTTAAAAGTAACCGCGAGCGCTATTGCGATTTCGGGTATGTTATTGCTGGCGGTGGGTTCTGACGATCCATCTCCACGGTTAATCAATTATACCAATAAAACAGCGATGCCAATTGAGCATGGTGTTATTGAAGAAGGCTTGAGGATTGTCGCTGAAGATAAATCTTTTGAACTCAAGAGCGGGCAGCGCTTCCGCTCACCTTTCCAGTCAAACTTATGGGGATATGGCTGTGATATTAGCAGTATCAACGGTAAAAACGTACTAAACAGCGCTGACAAAGGATTACGCTGTGGCGGTAAGAAAGTTCATGTTTTTCATGGCAATAACCCAGAGCCTCTTTACGGTGTTTTAGTGTTAAACACTTCAGTTGCTGCTGCCAAGGGACCAGCATCTCGTTCTTATATGGTCAAAGTACCTGATGATAAAATTGATCATGCAAGAGAGGGTAATACCGCTGTAGCTTTTGAAATTATGAAGTGGGATGAATCGAGTCGTTGGTCTCATACTGGACGAACGGTTACTAATGAAAAAACAGCTTACGGTTGGATTCTTTGGGTTTCTGCTTATCCGTTATAAATTGAAGTTGTTATGAAAGAATAAAGGAAGCCCTCATCTTATGAGGGCTTTTTGTTATGAGTTACAAGCTGTATCTATTTGCAATACTTATCGATATTGCTTTGTGCTGCTTCTAGTTTACTGGAGCGCTCTTCATCGGTTAATAAACGGCGCTCTCCATCAATCTCAGTAAATACTCTTGGGGAATTGGTTAGCGTATCTGAATTGTTTTTAGCAATTTCACAGTTTTTTTGAAGGATTTCTTTGTTAGCCTGCCTCGCACTTTTTTGCTGGGATTCTTGAGCCGCTATCATCTGATCTTGTGTATCAGTTGTATTGCTTTGAGTCGGCCGGGAACTTTGGCTTTGCTGTTCAGAACTATTGCTTTGGCGCTGGTAAATTGTCTCAAATTCAGTGCCACGAGGTGGTTTGGATTGAGTATATTTAATATTGCCTTGGTCATCTTTCCACTTATAAATGGGCTTATTGGCAGCGGCTGCGAAGCTAACGCTTAATGCTAATAAGGCGCTAACGATAAATGCTTTTTTAGAAATCATAAATAGTTCTCTTATTAAATGGTGAGAATTATGCAGTGGTAATACCTTCTTCTTTTACCACTAATTTATTGGTTTTGGCAAATTCCAGCAATTCTTTAAAGAGGTTAGGGTGTTTTAATGATAACTGGTTTGACATTATGACGGATTTTACGCCTTCGTAGATCGCGGGTCTCAGGAGAGGTGAGTAGATTATGCGTCGATTGCGGAAGGTACATAAGTTGCCACACATTCTTTCCGCCCAGTCGCTAGGGCGAAACTTTCTTCCCGCCTCTGTAACACCTAAGATAATAGTTCGCGTCTCTGTCTGCTCGTCACTCATATAATTTTTTCTGAAATGATTTTCACTATTGCTAGTTATGATAAGATGTAATGCATTGATTATAACGTCTTTTTAACAGGTAATACCATTCTATGAAAGTGAAGAAGCCATTAGCTAACCGTCGCGGCATATATTTGTTGCCCAATTTACTCACCACTGCTGGGCTATTCGCGGGATTCTATGCGGTTGTGGCATCGATGCAGGGGCATTTTGAAAATGCCGCCATTGCTATTTTTATCGCTATGATTATGGATGGTCTTGATGGGCGCATGGCCCGCATGACGAATACTCAGAGTGACTTTGGAGCTGAATACGACTCCATGGCGGATATGGTTTCCTTTGGTATCGCGCCTTCTCTTGTCATTTACAACTGGGCGTTAACCGATATCGGCAAGTTTGGCTGGTTGGCAGCGTTTGTGTATGTCATTGGAGCTGCGTTACGACTTGCACGATTCAATACTCAAGTAGGCACTGCCGATAAACGTTACTTTCAAGGTTTAGCGAGTCCATCTGCCGCAGCTGTTTTAGCTGGTCTAGTATGGTTAGGAGTGGAGTACGAGTGGGATGCGAAGCCTTGGGGCGTATATGTAGGTATCCTAACTTTAGTAACTGGGTTGCTTATGGTGAGTAACTTCAGGTACTCAAGCTTTAAAGAAGTCGATTGGAAGGGCAAAATTCCTTTCATAGGCGTGCTGATTATTGTGTTGGTATTCATCTTTATTGCCATGGACCCGCCTTCGGTCCTTTTTGGTGGCTTTGCTCTTTATGCGCTATCTGGACCAATTATGACTCTTTGGCGTTTAAAAGACATAAAAGAAGAGCGCAAGCTACGTAAAAAAACTGAGCCAGTGGACGACGAATCGACCGATTCGGGAGCAGAATCGAATCAAGAAGATCACAAAGACAAAAAATCTTAGTATTAGAAACCGAATCCACCCTCGCAGCAGGGTGGATTACCTCTCTTTATTAGCCCCTACAAATTAATCTAATAAATACGCCATTTTTGCTTAATTTTTACCCATATTGGCGTTATACTAGACAGTTCCTCTGTAGCTTTCTGAGTTCTTGAAATTAATTTAAAAAAAGATTCAAAAAAGGGTTGCGGGGAAGGATTTAGTGT
>QQTG01000022.1 GCA_003370465.1 Kangiella sp. HD9-110m-PIT-SAG07
CCATTGTATTTGAGGTTGTCGTTTTGCGGACGCCATACCTCGTCAATTTCATTGTTTACTTTGACGTAAGGAGCGTCGTTGACCAAGCTGGCCGGAGTAAACCCCTTAGAAAATGCTGCACCATAAATAAAGGGCTTAATATTTGACCCCGGTTGACGGCGAGCTTGTGTGACGAGATTAAATTTATTGGTTGTATAATCAAAACCACCGACCAACGATGTGATACCACCATCTTTCGAGCGAAGGGAGACAAAGCCCGCCGATGCTTCCGGCAGCTGGCTTAAGTGCCACTGATTTTCTTCGACCTCTAAGATTCGGATAAGATCACCTACTGCCGCAACTTCTGAAGCATTCTTTGGCTTATACCCGATACGACTATCGTTGATAAACTTGGCGGCCCAGTCTAAACCTTCCCACTCAATAGTGATTTCCTGTCCATTACGATTTAAGACTTCGATGCTTTTTTCGTTAACCTGTAATACAACGGCAGGCTTGAGGTTAGCGATGATTGGTGAGCTGTCCAGTATTTGTAGTAGCTCTTGAGTTTCTTTATTGGAAAAGTTTTCAATTTGTTGCTCAGGCCCTTTATAACCATGGCGTCGATCGTATTCTAACAAACCCTGTCTCAAAGCTTGGTTGGCAATTCTTTGATGCTTAGAGTCGATGGTTGTCACAATATCTAGGCCGTGGTTGTAAGCAGTTTCACGCCCGAAACGGTTGATAACATCCAGTCGCACCATTTCTGCAACGAAGGGAGCCTCGATATCTAAATCTGCTGCATGTTTTGTGGCCGATAATGGTGTTTCTACGGCGAGTTGGTAAGCATCTTGATCTATATAACCTTCATCCAGCATGCGGCCGAGTACTAGGTTTCGTCGACCAATGGCTCGCTCAGGATTGGATATTGGGTTATAGGCCGACTCGCCTTTTAATAAGCCTGCCAGCATTGCAGCCTCTGGAAGTGTCAGCTCACTGAGTTGCTTGCCATAATATACTTCGGCCGCGGCAGCTAGCCCGTATGCTCGGTGACTAAAGTGGACTTTGTTGGTATAAAGTTCAAGAATTTGTTCTTTAGATAGCTCTTGCTCCATGTGTACGGCAAGAAACATCTCGATTAACTTGCGCTTCAGTCGCTGATCGCGAGTCAGGAACATGTTGCGGGCAGTTTGCATGGTTAATGTACTGGCGCCCTCGGAGAATTCTCCGGTAGTTGCAGCTACTTTTAATACTCGTAACAACCCTTTGAAATCGACGCCGCTATGGTCATAGAAACGCTGGTCTTCAGTCGCAACAAGAGCGTTGATGAAGTTGTCAGGAATTTGCACGTAGGTCACCGGCTCGCGCCGAACGTCGCCAAACTCGCCGATCAGCTTGCCATCTTGGCTGAAGATTCGCATTGGCGTTTGCAATTTTACATTCTTCAGAGAGTCGATTTCCGGCACTTGTGGAGTCGCGTAAAGGAAAGCGCCAATAATAGTCATAACCACAAATATTGTGATAAAAATCACAAAAAGGGCTAATTTCTTCAATATATTGATGGTCATTTGTATAGAAAGATTTATTGTGAAGCGTAATAGCTGGTGAACGAATTGAGTACCAGTATACCTTTTCTAAAAAAAAAGGCTGAATTTTTTTGTAAATCAGTGTAAATATAGTATCTTAGAAGTGTTAGTTAACAAAAAAGTTTAACTTTAATGTGGATTTCTAACCACTTTTCTGGGGACATGTCTTAGAAATATATTAAGATAAAACGAACAAATGGACTGTGTTGAACCAACTTAATGAGGCATAGGATTTATGGTTCTGGGGTTATTCAAAAATAAACAAGTACCAGTGATAGGTATTGATATTAGCTCAACGGCAGTGAAAGTCTTGCAACTTGGTAAGTCTGGCGGTCGTTATAGAGTTGATAGATATGCTGTTGAACCATTACCACAAGGCGCGGTTGTTGAACGTGATATTCGCGATACTTAAGCGGTGGGTAATGCAATAAAGAAAGCTGTTCAAAAAGCGAATGCGAAAACCAAGGATGCCGCTGTTGCAGTGTCTGGGTCCGCAGTGATTACTCGCTCCATTCAGATGGAGAAAGGCCTTTCCGATCAAGAGATGGAAGATGTCATTAAAGTAGAAGCTGATCAGTATATTCCATATCCACTGGAAGAGGTGAACCTTGATTTTGAGGTTTTGGGCGATTCTGCTAATGATGACAATTTAGTTGATGTTCTACTAGCTGCATCGCGCAGTGTGAATGTCGATACTCGTGTTGATGCGCTGGATATTGCCGGCTTGTCACCGAAAATAGTCGATATCGAAGCCTATGCTATTGAGCGTTCATACCAGTTAACAAAGAAGAAGACGATTGAGCACCTAGATGATTCCATCGTGGCGATTATTGATATCGGTGCCACCATGACCAGTTTAAATGTACTGCAAAATGGGCAGGTAATTTATAATCGCGAGCAACTGTTTGGTGGCAATCAGCTGACTGAAGAAATTCAAAGCCGATATGGTTTGTCTTACCAAGAAGCTGGACTAGCGAAGAAGCAAGGCAGTCTACCTGACGATTACGAGACTGAGGTATTAATGCCTTTTGCTGAAATCATTACTCAGCAAGTTGGGCGTGCATTGCAGTTCTTCTTCTCAGCTAGTGAATTTAGCTCGGTTAACGAAGTTATTTTAGCCGGCGGTTGTGCATCAATCGATGGTCTGGATAGCATGATTCAGGAGCACTTAGGTACTCCAACTCGCGTTGCTAATCCTTTTGCCGATATGTCTATCTCATCTCATGTGAACACACAAGCATTGAGCGCTGACGCGCCAGCAATGATGATTAGCTGTGGACTAGCATTAAGGAGTTTTGACTAATGGCCCGTATTAACTTACTCGATTGGCGTGAAGATCTACGTCAAGAAAGAAATAAAGAGTTTTGGATCACATTTGCTTTAATGCTTGTTTTGGCAGGACTAATCTGGTTTTTAGTGAATCAAGTGATGAATTCACGCATTGAGAGCCAAGATGAGCGTATCAGTACATTGAATACTGAAATTGGTGTTCTGAAGAAGCAAACTCAGGAAATCGAGAAGCTTAAAAAGGAGAAAGAAGAGCTCATTAAGCGTATGGACTTAATTACAGACTTACAGCAAAGTCGTCCAGAAGTTGTTCGGATGTTTGATGAACTAGTACGCGTTACTCCTGAAGGCATTAACCTGTCTACCTGGAAACGAAATGAAATGATTTCAGGTAAAGAACAAGTGGCACAGTATCAGTTGGTTTTGACCGGGCAGGGTGAAACTAATCCTCGAATTTCAGAATTTATGCGTAAAATGGATAGCTCGGAACGCTTGCAGACAAGCGCTTTAAAAGACGTTCAAAAGCAAACTAGAGGTTTACCTGCTCAGAACTTTACTTTAGAAGCGAAGCAGGTCATTCCTGGTCAGAGCAAACCAGAGGAGGGCAAGTAATGGCAGACTTAAGTCAATATCAAGACTTTAATAATATCGGCTCTTGGCCGCTTCCGGGAAAGATCGGGTTTATCGCAATAGCGATGTTAGTTGTTCTAGGGCTTGGGTATTACTTTGATACAAGTGGGCAACTAGAAGAACTAGAGTCGAAGGCAAAAAAACAGGAGCAGTTGCTAGGGGACTATAAGCGAGAGTATGAGAAAGCGATAAACCTTGAGGCTTATCGTGAACAAATGGCAGAAATGAAGGAAACGTTTAAAGGGCTTCTAGAGCAACTGCCAAAAAATACTGAAATCCCTGGTCTGTTAGATGAAATCTCTTATGCTGCGTCTGGGGCAGGTGTAGAACTTCTGTCTCATAAGTATTTGAACGAATCTAAAAAGCAGTTTTATATCGAAAAGCCGATTGAAATTGTGGCAACAGGTAGTTACCACCAAATTGCTGAATTTGTGAGTAGAGTATCGAAATTACCAAGAATTGTAACCCTCCATGGATTTACTATCTCTGGTGCCAAAGGCAATCAACGAAACACGAACCCGACAGTTAGTAGTGGTGAAACTTTGAGTTTCAGTGTTCTGGCTAAAACATATCGTTATGAGTCTGAGGAGGGTTGATAGTGAAAATGGTTAATAAAACTAGCATCTTTCTATGCACGCTTGTATCACTCACAGTATTAAGTGGCTGTGAAGATGACGGTATGAATGATTTGGATGCCAAAATCGAAAAAATCAAAAGCGAAACTAAGAAAAGTATTGAGCCAATACCAAAAGTTGTAGCCTACGAACCCTTTTCTTATTCGGCGGGCGACCTACGCAGCCCATTTGCTAAACTCGACCCAGAGCATGAGTCGAGCTCAATGTTAGTGGATGGAGACTGTGAAAACGATGTTAGACCGGATCCTAATCGTCAAAAGTTTGAAATGGAAAGATATGGTTTAGATGCACTGCAGTATTCCGGCATGATAGCTAATAAGAGAGAGCTACGGGGATTGGTGAAAATTCTAAGCGGTGATAGTGCTGGCGTTATTCAGCCGGTTCATGTTGGTGAGTATATAGGTTTAAACAACGGACGCATCAGTAAGATTGATAGCAACCAAATCACCATTGAAGCGATTGTTCCGAATGGTCGAGGCTGTTGGGAAGACCGCACACAATACCTAGTAATAGGGCAGTGAGGGGCTGAATATGCGTATTATAAATGAAAAATGGATGAACAAGTCAGAATTGGGTAAAACGACTATGTTGATAAAGATGAAAAAGTTGATAACGAATTGTTTCGTGTTAGGCGGAGCAATGCTGTTTACTTGGGGCGTCCACGCCAGCCAGTTGCAGTCCATAGATTATAATGTCTTGCCTGGTGACAAGGTAATGGTTCGATTAAGTTATACGGACACACCTCCTGCACCGCAAGAGTTTACGACTGCAAACCCAGCTAGAATCTCGATGGATTTTGCGGGTGTTGACTCTGGTCTTGACTATAAAACTAAAGACATTGGTATTGGTGCCGTCGGCTCGATTACAGCTATTGAAGCCCAAAACAGAACTCGGGTTGTGATTAATTTATCAGAGCTGATTTCATACAACAGTCAAGTTCAAGGTAATGATTTTGTTATTACCTTGGATGCCGGCTCTACGGGTGATGTTGTAAGCAATAAAAAATCTAGTACGACATCTAGCTACACTTCTTCTGAATATGATATTGCTGCGGTCGATTTCAGACGCGGTACCGAAGGAGAAGCAAGAGTCCTTGTAAACTTAGGGGCTCCGAATGTCAACGTAGATTTACGTCAGGAAGGGCGTAATGTTATTGCCGACTTTATTGGAAGTGACATTGATCCTAGCTTCATTCGAAGACTGGACGTTATAGATTTTGGCACGCCAGCTCAGCTTGTAGAGACTTCGAGACGCGGTGACAATGTTCGACTAACGGTTCGCGGCAACGATGCTTTTGAATATTTAGCGTACCAAGCAGACGACCTTTATACGATTGAACTGAAGCCTCTGACTAAGCAAGAAATTGAGCGTCGTGAACGCGAAAAACCGAAATATACTGGCGAGCGTTTGACTCTTCAGTTCCAAGACATGGACCTTAAGGCAATTTTGCACACCTTGGGTGACTTCGCTGGAATCAATATTGTTATTAGTGATGATGTTCAGGGCTCTATGGCTTTAAACTTAGTGAATGTTCCGTGGGATCAAGCTTTAGATATTATTTTAAAGTCTAAAGGGCTTGATAAGCGTAAAGACGGTAACGTTATGATGATCGCACCTGCTGATGTCATTGCAGCTCGTGAGCAACAAGAACTTGAAGCGAATAAGCAACAGGAGGAGTTAGCTCCTTTGCGCACAGAGCTTATGCAAGTAAACTATGCAAAGGCAACTGAAATTGCAGCTTTATTGAATGCTCAAGGTGGTGGCTCTGGTGATGAGCCAACAATTGGAATTCTATCAGATCGCGGCGCGGTATCTGTCGACGTTAGAACGAATACTTTGATTGTTAAAGATGTTTCGTCAAAGTTGGAAGATGTTAGACGTCTTGTAACTCAGTTAGATATACCTGTCCAGCAGGTGCTGATTGAAGCAAGGATTGTCACTGCCACTGACGGATTTACTCGTGACTTAGGTGCTCGCTTCGGTATCAGTGATGCTATGAATTCTGGCGAGGTTGGAGTTTCTGGCACGGTCCAAGATGCAGGTCGAATTAATAACTCGGTAGCCGGAGACCGTACTCAGTCTAATGGCTTTAACGTAAACCTTCCGGTGGCCAATGCTTCAGGTAGCTTAGGTTTGTCCTTCGCACGCTTGGCAGAAGGATTGATCATTGATATGGAGCTCTCAGCTCTTGAAGCTGAAAATCGTGGTGAGGTAGTTGCTAGCCCAAAAGTGATCACAGCGAATCAAAAAGAAGCCTTTATCAAAGCCGGTGAAGAAATTCCTTACCTTCAGGGTGGTTCATCGGGTGCTTCAAACATTCAATTTAAAGAGGCAGTGTTAGAGCTCAAAGTAACACCTCAAATTACTCCGGATGGTCGTGTGTTCTTGGACTTATCAATTAGCCAAGATACGCGAGGTGAGGAGGTGGTCTTTACCACAGCAAATGGTGAAGCAGTAGGTGGCGCACCAGCAATTAACACACAAGAGATTGGTACTCAAATATTGGTCGATAATGGTGAAACTATTGTTCTAGGTGGCATTTTCCAACACCGAGTAACACTTGATGAAACTAAGGTGCCGTTGCTGGGCGATATCCCATTGTTAGGCTGGTTGTTTAGAAATACGTCAAGAGAGAACGCTAAAGAAGAGTTATTGATCTTCGTAACTCCAAAAATTATCAAAGAAGGCTTGAAATATTAGACAGCCATACCCAAATACTAAAAACCCGGGTATAATCGCGTGCCTGGGTTTTTGGTTTTTAATATTTGGTTAATAAAAGAGTTCAACGTTAATAATGAAAGGTAAGCGCAATATCTTCCTAGTGGGACCGATGGGTGCAGGTAAAACTACCATTGGTAAGCAGTTGGCCGAAATCTTGAAACTTGAGTTTGTGGATAGCGATCATGAACTTGAGGAACGTACTGGCGCACCTATCGATTGGATCTTTGATATCGAGGGTGAAGATGGTTTCCGCGTACGAGAAGAGAAAATCATAGAAGAATTAACTCAGGAGCAGGGCATTGTGCTTGCTACTGGTGGTGGTGCCGTCGTGTCAGATAAAAGTCGCAACCATTTAGCTGCACGAGGTGTTGTGGTGTATCTTGAGACCTCAATTGAGCAGCAGTTAGAGCGTACTCGTCGAGATAAACGCCGCCCATTGATTCAGAATAATAACCCAAAGGACACGCTTGAAAGCTTGATGAAAGAGCGTGAACCCTTATACACAGAAATAGCAGATTTAACGGTTGCAACTAACATCAGCTCGGTTAAATCGGTGGCGAAGGAAATCGTCGAGTTGATGGAACAACCTATTGCGTAGTAGCTCACTTTGAAGTCTCTTGATTTAATATTAAAGTCAAAAAGCTCAGATTATCAAATACTTATCGGTAAGGGCTTACTTGCCGATAAACAACACTTCTCTTCCGTCATTACGGGTCAACAAGTCTATATCGTTAGTAACGAAACTGTTGCGCCTTTGTATCTATCGACATTAATGAAAAGTTTAGAAGATTATGACTGCCATGTATTTCTACTAGAAGATGGCGAGCAGCATAAATCCTTCGAAAATTATCACCACATTTTAAATGAAATGCTCGATGCTGGTTTAAGACGTAATGCGACTTTGATTGCGCTAGGCGGTGGTGTTGTTGGTGATATGGCTGGTTTTGCTGCTGCAACTTATCAGCGGGGCATACGGTTTATTCAGGTTCCTACCACTTTGTTATCACAGGTAGATTCTTCTGTGGGTGGCAAGACAGCAGTTAACCACCCTTTAGGTAAGAACATGATAGGTGCCTTTCATCAGCCTTGTCGAGTAATTACTGACATTAACACTCTTGAAACGCTTCCAGCTAGAGAGTTCGCAGCAGGAATGGCTGAAATTATTAAAGTTGCGATACTGTATGACGAAACCTATTTTCAATGGCTAGAAGATAATTCAGAACCTATTTTAAGTCATGATGAAGATACATTATCAGTAATGATCGAGCGGGCATGTGAAATTAAAGCCGAAGTGGTCAGCATGGATGAAAAAGAACAAGGTGTTCGTGCTTGGCTAAATCTCGGACATACTTTTGGACATGCTATTGAACGTTGCTTAGGTTATGGAGAGTTATTACACGGTGAGGCTGTAGCTATAGGAATGGTTATGGCTGCTGAGTATGCCCAGTTCAATGATAACTTCGATGGCGAAAGCGTAGCTAGAATTACTCATTTAATCCATTCTTTTGGTTTACCTACGTCCCTAAAACAATATAGAGAGCAGTTAACAGCAGGTAAATTAGTGTCGGCAATGGCGCTGGATAAAAAGAATGTTGACGTAGATCTCACTCTAATTTTGCCAAAATCTGTTGGTGAAGTTACTATAAAGCATTCTGTTAAGCCTCAAGATGTTGAGCGTTATTTAAAGCATCATCTTGAGTCGCTAGTAGCATAAGGTGCTGACTTACATGGCTTTTTCACAGTCACTAAATCCTAACGTTTTTGAAAAGCACAATCGGGTTTTATTCCTTCCATCGAGCTGGAAGCGATTGATTAGCTTGATTAAATACCAAATCCCAAACGGCGGTTATGCTGTTATGGAGGGTGAGTTTGGATCTGGTAAGTCATCATTCGGCCAGATATTCGAAAAGAAATTAGTTTTAGACGAAAATATCGACTGCCAAGTGGTGCAAGTTCATCCGCTTAGCACTATCCAGCAAATCAGAGCACAATTGCCCAAAGAGCCTGAGAAACCAATGATTGTCATTATTGATGATGCTCATGAGGCTTCTACCTTGTTGTTACAAAAACTCACGGTACCGGCAGAAAATATCTATTGGTTATTGTTAGCTGAACCTGGGATCAGTGATCGCGTCGATGAATTTGCGGAACGTCGAGTCGAACTACCATTATTCTCCAAGGAAGATTGTTTCGAGTTTTTACACAAGCAACTGCAAGATCAGCCTAAGTATGCTCAAGTCTCACAAATGCAGAGCGATACTATTTGGTATTCAAGTGAGGGTCTACCAAAGGACATTATTCATCACGCTAAGAAAAACTTGAGCAAGCTGTTCTCTGGACAAGAAAGTAGCGAGAACTTTGAAAAGGCCAATAAAAGTTGGTACATGACCGCGGGTCTAGCTGCTGCTGCGTTGGTTCTAATTATCTTTCTCGCAATTAGTATGGGAGGTAAAGATAATGATGACCATGCGGACACAGAAGCTGAAAGCAATACACTAATACCTGCGGTTAATTTATCTGATGAAAAGTCAGAAGAGTTAGAGATTGATGGTTTAAAGACAGCTGAAGAACGAGAAGCTGCTAAATCGGTAGAGGCCAAGGCAGAGGCATACAGAATTAAAGAAGTTAGTACCTCTGATTCCGGAAAAAAAGACACTAGCGCAGACTCAGTTTTGGAAAATACTAAAGACTCTCAGGTAGTCCAGAACTCAAAAGAGACGGAACCTAACGTTACTGATAAAGAAGAGGGAGAAACATTAACTCAGCAAGAAGTGGCTGAAGCGGCTCAATCCCCAGATCCTATTGAATCAATTGCATTAAAAGTCGCTAAAAAAGAAGCACCGACTAAACAAAAGGGTCGATCTGCAAAAAGTTTTAAACAGTGGCTGGGCGCTCATTCTCAAGACTCCTACAGTCTGCAATTATTTTCACATTCAGAAGAGTCGGCTGCCAATGCATTTCTAGACTCGTTAGACCTCGCCGATAGTTACGTTTATCCTGCTGATTTAGAAGGAAAAATTCGGTATCGTGTATTGTGGGGGGCATTTGATACTCGGGCTGAAGCTAAGCAGGCTATCGATTCACTGCCGCCTGAAATTCTGGCGCAACAGCCATGGATTCGACAATTTTCAGCTATTAGCAAAGAAATTGCTTCCAAAGCTTATTAGATTATAACTAATTCTAATCACAAGAAGTTCAGAATTTGGCTGTTTTCAGGAGACGATCCCTTTATAATAGCGGCCATCAGAACATCAACAGAATACCCCTATGAGTCACCCACTGGAAAATGATCGCTACATAAAAGCTACCCTACAGCAGGAAACCGACCGCACGCCGGTTTGGATGATGCGCCAGGCTGGGCGATATTTGCCTGAGTACCGAGAGTTGCGAGCTGAAGCTGGTAGTTTTATGGACCTGTGCACTAACCCTGAGTTAGCTTGTGAGGTCACTATGCAACCTTTGCGCCGCTATCCATTGGATGCAGCCATTTTGTTCTCTGATATTTTAACGATTCCAGATGCCATGGGGTTAGGTCTGTACTTTACACCGGGCGAGGGACCTGCGTTTAAGAACGTAGTCCGTGATGAGGCGGCGGTTAAAGCATTACCAATTCCTGACCCTAATCAAGAGTTAAAGTATGTTACCGACGCGGTGAGCACTATTCGGCGTGAGCTTAAAGGTAGCGTTCCATTGATTGGATTTTCGGGCAGCCCGTGGACTTTAGCTACTTATATGGTTGAGGGTGGTACGACTAAGAACTTCTCAGAAGTTAAAGGTTTAATGTACGAAAACCCAAAAGCTATGCACATGCTTTTGGACAAACTGGCTGATTCAATTATCGTGTATTTAAACGCGCAAGTTGAAGCAGGAGCTCAAGCATTAATGATCTTCGATACGTGGGGCGGGGTCTTAACGCCGCGCGATTATCAAGAGTTTTCATTGCGCTATATGTCTAAAATCGTAGATGGTTTGCAGCGTGAAAAAGATGGTCAAAAAATCCCTGTTACTTTATTCACAAAAGGCGGCGGTAAATGGCTTGATCTTATGGCGAAGACAGGTTGCGACTGTTTAGGGGTGGACTGGACCACGGATCTGAATGAAGCAAGGAAACGTGTTGCTGGTAAAACAGCGCTACAGGGCAACATGGATCCTTCGTTATTGTATGCCTCAGATGACAGAATTCGTGAAGAAGTCGAGACTATCTTAGCGAGTTATGGACAAGGCAGCGGACATGTGTTTAATTTAGGACATGGGATTCATCAAACGGTGAACCCTGAGAAAGCAGGCGTATTCATTAACGCTGTGCATGAGTTAAGCAAAAAATATCATCAATAAATAATATAAGGTTATATGCTTAAGGAAAGCCACTTTGATCCACCTTGGTGGTTAAAGAATCGACATCTACAAACGTTCTGGGCACCTCTAGCCCCAAAACTGCCTTTGCCGAAATTAACTCGTCAAAGGCTAGAGTTAAGTGATGGCGACTTCATTGACATGGACTGGGTCAATCCTGAAAGAGATGCTCCTACCGTTGTGTTGCTTCATGGTTTAGAGGGTGACGCTGATTCACCCTACCTGCGTCGTATGCTGTTTCAAATTCAGCAGCGTCGTTGGCGTGGTGTGTTGGTATATTGGCGCGGATGCAGTGGGGAAGTTAATCGTCTCGATAAAACCTATCACTCAGGGCGCAGTGACGATCTTGATGAGGTCATCGCTGAGATTCATGCGAGTAAAGCACCAGAGAAACTGTTTGTTGCAGGCTACTCCTTAGGTGCAAACGTACTGCTTAAGTGGTTGGGAGAACAAGGGGAGCGTGCTAGCATCAATGCTGGCTGTGCGGTTTCTACGCCATTTAACTTAGCGATTTGTGCTGACTCAATAGAGCAGGGTTTTTCGAAGATTTATAAATTCTATTTATTAAACTCGATGAAAAAACGTATTGTTCAAAAGTTTACTCCAGAGAGGCTATTAGAGTTACTAAATCTTTCGCCTCGAGACGTGATGGCGATTAACTCTTTTCGTGAGTTTGATAATCGAGTAACCTCTTTTTTGAATGAATTCGAGGATGCGGATGATTATTACCGCAAAGCTTCTAGTATCTATTATCTAGGAGCAATCACAAAACCTGCGCTTGTGATTCATGCTGCTGATGATCCCTTTATGTCGCCTGAAATCATACCGAAAGAGGAACAGCTACCGGATAATTTAGAGTTGCTGATTAGTGAGCATGGTGGTCATGTAGGTTTTGTCTCAGCGCCAACCAGTAAAGGTGTCAGCTTCTACCTTGAGGAAACTATCCTCAATTATTTTGGGCGTTTCTTGTAAAACGCTCCCCATTAGGGCTTGCTCAAAATTTCTGCTATGCTGGAATTATTAACTCATTGAAATTAATCATATTTCATTATGAACTTAGAAACGGAACTGCAAGACCTAAAACAACAGTATGCTAAAGAGCCTTTTCCGGCGCTTAAGCAACGTCTAAAGAATCTAGATAAACTCGCTAGCCTGCTGAAAGACAGTGAGGGTGAGTTAACTCAAGCCATTAACGATGACTTTAGCTATCGCTCCCCACTAGAAACTGAACTTGCCGAAATTTACCCATCGTTAAAGTCCATAAGTAACACAAAAAAACAGCTTAGTGATTGGATGGCTCCTGAAAAACGATCAGTGAGTATTTGGTTTCGACCAGCTAAAGCAAGTGTCATGTACCAGCCCAAAGGGGTTGTCGGCATTATTGTACCGTGGAATTATCCGCTTTACCTGGCATTGGGACCATTAATTGGGGCAATAGCCGCAGGAAATAGGGTTATGCTCAAAATGTCTGAGTTTACCCCTAAGTTTAGTCAGCGCTTCGCTGAGCTCTGCCATCAATACTTAGGAAAAGACTGGGTTAGGGTTGTTAATGGTGGGCCGGAAGTCGGGGAGGCGTTCTCCAAACTACCTTTTGACCATATGTTATTTACGGGATCTAGTAGAGTTGGCCGCGCAGTCATGCGTGCTGCCAGCGACAACCTAACACCAGTAACTTTAGAGTTAGGTGGCAAGTCGCCGACCATAATTGATCAATCTTTTCCATTAAAGACTGCCGTAGAAAGGTTACTTTTTGGCAAGCTGCTTAATGCAGGGCAGACCTGTTTGGCGCCTGACTATATCTTTGTTCATAAAGATCAAGTTGAGGACTTCAAACGATTAGCTTCCTTAATTACGCAAGGCTTTTATCCTAATTGGAAAGAACAAGACTACACGGCCTTAGCTTCGGAAAAGCAGTTTGATCGCTATCAGAACCTGCTAGAAGACGCCAAAACAAAAGGAGCTGAGGTACTGCCGTTACTTTATACCACTGAGGCGGTGGGCAGAAAATTACCGCCAGTATTATTGTTTAATACCACTGAGGATATGTTAGTAAGGGAAGAAGAAATCTTCGGGCCGATGTTGCCGGTTGTCGAATATACTGAACACGAGGCTGTGATTGAGTACATCAATAGCCACCCTCGACCATTAGCGCTGTATTTATTTAGTGACAATAAAAAAGTGACGACAGACTATATGCTGAGAACGATTTCCGGAGGCGTGACACTCAATGACACCATTCTCCATGTTAGCCAAGAAGAATTGCCGTTCGGTGGCGTCGGCGCCAGTGGTATGGGGCACTACCATGGCGAGGAAGGCTTTAAAACTTTTTCAAAAGCAAAAAGCATTTTCAAACAAAGCCGATTTGCGGGGACGAAACTAATGTATCCGCCTCAAACAAAACTCTCTAAGTTTTTGTTAGGGTTGATGAAAAAGTAAAAATCAGGGTATTTTGTTGTAACTGAGAGCTGTAGTTTTTTATTGGGTACTTTCAGAGGTTAGTAAAAGGATGCACAATCTTTATAATAGTACAAGACTTGTTCATTCTGCTTAAATGCACACAAGAAGGCGGGGTGGTTACAAGCCTCCACCGATAACGTTAAGATTAACTATGAAAAAAATTGTGTTATACCCGGGTACTTTCGACCCGATTACAAAAGGTCATATGGATCTTGTGAAACGTGCCTGTCGCCTGTTTGACCAGGTGATTATTGCTGTGGCGGAAAGTCCGTCGAAAAAACCGATGTTCAGCCTAGAAGAACGGGTTGGGATGGTGCGTGAAACCTTTAAGAGCAATACTCAGGTAGATGTTCAGGGGTTTAATGGCTTATTGGCTCACTTTGCTCAGGAAAAAGGGGCATTAGCGGTGCTGCGTGGAATACGGGCCGTGTCTGACTTTGAATTTGAGTTTCAATTAGCGAATATGAATCGTCACTTAGATCCCGACTTGGAATCTATTTTCTTAACGCCTTCTGAGAAGTACTCCTACATTTCTTCGTCATTGGTTAGAGAAGTGGCTTCGCTTGGCGGCGATATTACTGCTTTTGTTGACCCTATCGTACAGGCAGCATTAGAGAAGAAATTTTCAGAATAACCTCGAACTTGTTTACTATATAAGCGATAATAGTGGTGAGTTTTTTATTAACTCGTTTTGAGAAACTAGAACATTTGGTGTAAATAACGTATGGCGCTAAAAATTACTGACGAATGCATTAACTGTGATGTTTGTGAGCCTGAATGCCCGAACGATGCTATCTACATGGGTGAGGAAATCTATGAGATTGATCCTGACAAATGTACAGAGTGTGTTGGACATTATGATGAGCCGCAATGTCAGCAAGTCTGCCCGGTAGACTGCATTCCTTTAGATGAAGACCACGAAGAATCCAAAGATGAGCTTATCGTTAAGTATGAGAACTTAACCGGTGAAGCTTACGTTGAGATCTAATGATTAAGTCATAGTTATAGCGATTGTAGCTTTGCGCTATGACTTAATTTCAAACACTACCTCATGACTTTAAAAGACTGGCTCGAAGCCGAACCTTTCACCTTAACCCTCTCCTCTGGTTTCTTTAGTTTTTTTGCTCATACGGGCATGTTAAGAGCCTTAGAGGAAGAAAACTTACTGCCACAACGCCTTACAGGCACTAGCGCGGGTGCTTTAGTGGCGAGTTGCTGGGCCGCTGGAATGGATACGAGCGATTTGAAAGGTGTTTTATTTAAGCTAAAGCGCCAAGACTTCTGGGATCCAGGCTTTGGTTGGGGCCTGCTCAAAGGTCAAAAATTTCAAGGTATCTTAAAGGATATTTTGCCGGTAAAGCGGTTTGATGAATGCCGAGCAGAGCTATCTTTATCAGCATATGACACTAAATCAAAATCAACCATTATCATTAATAGTGGTGAATTGATTCCAGCGATTTACGCATCCTGTGCGATCCCTTTTCTGTTTCATCCGATCCATTATAACGGTTACCGGTTGCTAGACGGTGGCATTAAAGATCGGCCTGCATTGGCTGATGTGAGAAATGACGAGAGAGTGTTTTATCATCACATCGTTTCTGTATCACCCTGGCGCAAAAAGGGCTCAAAAGCACTAGAAGTGCCGACAAAAAATAATATGGCGTCACTACAACTTTATGACTTACCGAGAAGTGGGCCTACGAAGCTGAAAGTGGGTCCTGAAGCATATCAGGCTGCCTACGAGGCAACAAAGAAAGCTCTACAAAGAAATGTTGGGAGCGATGGCTGTATAAGCTTAGCCGTTTAAACGGACTCCATTTCGACGATCACTGGCCACTTGCCCTGCATCACGATATGGCCTTGATAGCGTTGTGCGCCATCAGTGGCGAATTCAAATTGGTAGCGTCTTAAAAAACGAATATTCCCTTCAATACTTTTATCAAAGTAGACTTTCTTTAATGCGACATAACCATCAAGATTTTGTACAGAAGCCTCTTGGCAAGCCTTCTGAGCGGCTTTATAAGCGGCTTCTTGGGTGCGGCGGATATTAACCCAAAGGCCAACGGCTAGGGCAATTGATAAGATAACGAGAAGATTAGTCATGGTGTTTTATTTAAGATCGCTTGTTGTTTCTTTTTAGTCAGTTTCGAGAAGATCATATCGTAAGAGCCTTTGACTAGTTCTTCCAGCTGTTTTGGAGACAATACGCTTTCACGCTCGACGGATATCCAGTGGTAACGGGCTAGGTAAGGCGCTGGGATAATGCCTTCAATGTCTGTTAAAGCAACAAAATCAGCCGGAGATACTTTAAAGCAAATGCTCGTCGCACCTTTGTGGTCGCTGGACTTGGGGCAAAATACCACGAACATTTTTTCCGCAATACAATAAGTACGTTCGCTATCCCACTTAAGATCGAACTGGGCGCCTTTAAGGCTACTGCAGAACTGTTCAAGCTGTTTAAACATAGCGGTTATTATAGAGAGATAAATGTAAGGAGGTAAATGCGAGCAATAAAAAAGGCGACTTACGCCGCCTTTTAAAAACTCAGAGCAGGGTCACTTCCCAGTAATCCATCGCGCTACGTTCACTTTCGAGACGCCAGCGGCATTAGCTTGGTCAACGGCTGTGACTAGCACATCGTTGATAGCTTCTTCATGCACACGAACGAGTACAGGAGAGCGCGGATCGGCAGCCAGCTGCGTTTCAATGTTGGCGCGGATAGCCTCAGGGTCAATAGAACGTTCGTTCATGAAAACGTTACTTTGATCGTCAATCGACACCACAATTAAAGGTGGTGGATTCTTCGGAGGCGTTGTATCTTGGTTCGTTGTCGGACGCGATATCTCGACCGTGTCTTCTCTCACGAATGAAGTTGTAACAATGAAGAAGATCAACATGATGAATACGATGTCTAGCATCGGTGTCATGTCAATCGCCGTATCTTCGTCTTCTCTATGTTTTCTACGCATAATATATCTTATCCTGTCGCACTTTTTGCTACTTTTAACCAGTAAAAGCACTTGGCCCACAAAGGCGGCATTGTTTAATGTAATCGTTAAAGTATAACCGCCACATTAAATGTGATCCAGTCTTAAATGTCTACCCTAAATTATGTAAAAAAGGGAAAGTCGTACCTGTAAGTGTGACGCGAGTGCTTATATACAACTTACTCACGCCAATTAGCGACGCTGACGCTACTAACTCCAGCCTTATTGGCCTGATCAACCGCAGAAACCATCGCATAGTGATGGGCATCGGTGTGGACCCGGACAATAAGCGGCGCTTTAATATCTTTAACCAGCTGGCTTTCTAAGTTCGCTTGAATAGCTTCAATATCAATCATTCGGTTATTGAATGAAATCTGATTTTGGTCATCAATTGTTAAAACCAGAGGTTGGATATCATTATTACAATCCTCTACACACTGAGCAGTCGGTTGTGCGATATTGACAGTGTCAGTTTGGACAAAACTGGTTGTGACAATAAAAAAGAGTAATAAAATGAAGACGATATCAAGCATTGATGTCATATCAACTTTGCTGTTATTCAAAGAATTTTTAATTCTACGACGTGATTTTTTCATGCAGCACCCCTTAGCAATTGTTAGAGTCCAATCGCACTAGAGATGACTGGCACCTCAGTCATCTGACCAGCGCTTAGTTTCAATATAGCGCTAGAAAACGATTTTGGCAATCTAGAGGTCTTAATGAAGTCCGTTGAGAGTTAATTTTGACACGAAGGACAATAAAAACTCGATCGCTGACCAAGTGTGATTTTTTTAATAACTGACTGACAGTTAGGGCAAGCTTCTCCTGCGCGTCCATAAACATTTAACTGTTGCGCAAAGTAGCCAGGAGAGCCATCGGTTTGCGTAAAGTCCTTGAGAGTCGTTCCGCCTTGCTGAATGGCTTTTTCGAGCACCAGCTTGATATTATTAGCTAACAGTTGACAGCGAGTCTTGCTAACTCGGTTTGCGGCTCTTTTGGGGTGAATGCCGCTGAGAAAGAGTGACTCACTGGCGTAAATATTACCAACGCCAACAACGACAGCGTTGGTCATGATGGCGTTTTTGATAGCACCTTTTCGTTTAGCAAGCTTGTGGTGAAGGTAATCACCATCAAAGTCATTGCTTAGCGGCTCGGGGCCAAGAGAGTGGATAATACTCAACTCTGAATCTTTAGGTTGCCACAAAACGGCACCAAAGCGGCGCGGATCGTTCAATCGCAGCGCTTTGCCGTTGTCGAATACGACTTCAAAGTGGTCGTGTTTTTTCAAAGGTGTACCCGCATCGACCACGCGCATCGTTCCTGACATGCCAAGGTGCATTACTACTGAGCCTGTCGTGAAGTGCCACAGCATGTATTTAGCTCGGCGCTCGATGTTGCCGCTTAGTTGTCCTTCGAGATGTTGTACCTCTAACGGAATAGGCCACCGGAGCTGAGTTTGATAAATATTCACAGCTTTAACGGTTTGACCGCAAATATGAGGCGCTAAGCCTCGAGTGGTAGTTTCGACTTCTGGAAGTTCAGGCATGACATTCTGACAAGATAATAGTTGAGTGCAAATAATAGAGTATTATTGTAGTTCAGAATAACAAAAAGCCCAGCGTTAACTGGGCTTTTGTATACGTTTTCTTGGAGGCAGAAAACTGTAAAGCTAGATTAAGCTTTTGATATTACTTAATTTTTGCTTCTTTATAAATTACATGCTTGCGAATGGTAGGATCAAACTTTTTGATCTCCATTTTGCCTGGCATGTTTTTTTTGTTCTTGTCAGTGGTATAGAAGTGACCTGTACCAGCACTTGACACTAAACGGATTTTATCGCGCATCTTTCAGCTCCTTATACTTTTTCGCCACGAGCACGCAGTTCAGTTAGCACAGTATCGATACCTTTCTTATCGATAACGCGCATACCTTTTGCTGATACGCGTAGTTTTACGAAACGCTTCTCAGACTCAACCCAAAAACGGTGAGAGTGTAAGTTCGGTAAAAAACGACGTTTTGTACGGTTCTTTGCGTGTGACACGTTGTTACCTGTCACTGGACGCTTGCCCGTTACCTGACAAACTTTAGCCATGATATAGCCTCCAAAAAATAATCATTACATTGCGGAAGGGAGAATGTCTTATCCCACCGCGACTCTTCAAATAGGGCGCACTTTATACCAGAAAGCTGCCCCTTTGACAACTAAACTCGCAATAAATGGCCAATTTACTCAGGATTTCAATGAAACATTGACAAAACCACGAGTAAATGTCGAATTTGTTTAAATTAAGCCATGCTCCGCGAAGGAGTAGCTTTGGTTTTGCGCGATAATGATGTGGTCCAGTGTTCGAATATCCACGAGCTGTAAAGCTTGCTGGATGCGGTCGGTAATATGCCGATCGGAAGGACTGGGCTCTAAGCAATCACTCGGGTGGTTATGCGCCAATATCACTGCGGCGGCATGATAACTCAGGGCTTTCTCGACCACAACCCTTGGGTGGACTTCTGAGCTATTTATTGTTCCTTGGAATAGCGTTTCTTGAACCAAAAGCTGGTGTTGGTTGTTTAAAAACAACACTAAGAACTGTTCGCGCTTATGGTGGCTAAGGAGGGATGATAAAAACTGCTTTACGTCGTCGGGCGAGGTAAAGTTTTGATTTTGTTGCAAGCTTTGTTGTAAGTAACGTTTAGAGAGCTCTAGGCTTGCTTGCAGCTGACAATATTTTGCATTACCCATACCAGGCTGTTGGATAAACTGATTAAGGTCAGCTTCGAGTAATTGACGTAACCCACCAAATTCTTTCAGTAGGTGACGCGATAAGTCGACCACGTTATGGGTTTTAGTGCCGGTGCGGAGGAATATCGCTAATAACTCTGCGTCAGAGAGGCTACCGGCGCCATGTTTCATGAGCCGCTCGCGAGGCCTTTCCTGTTGTGGCCACTCCATAATTTTCATTGATACATTCCTTGTAATTTAATGGGGTGTTGAGTTTTGTTTGGTTGGCTAATGTATTGAGCAGAGTGTAGTCGTTGTAGGAATATCTGTAATTAAGAATATGACTATAATTTTTGTGCGTAAAAGCGTAAACTTGTAATTCATTATAAGTTAAATCAATCGGTTAGCATGAGTTTGCAAGGTAAAAAAATCCTGTTAGGAATAACGGGTGGCATCGCTGCGTATAAAAGCGCTGAACTGAGTCGGCTGTTAATTAAAGCTGGCGCAGAGGTTCGTTGTGTCATGACAAAAGGTGCTAAAGCGTTTATCACGCCGATGACTTTTCAGGCCCTCACAAGTAACCCTGTGCATGAGCACTTACTCGATCCTGACGCTGAGGCGGCTATGGGACATATTGAGTTGGCACGCTGGGCGGATTTAGTGCTGATAGCGCCAGCGACTGCGGATGTTATGTCTAAATTGGTCTCTGGTAGCGCTGATGATTTGTTAACGACCTTATGCTTAGCCACAGCTGCCCCTGTCGCTATAGCACCAGCGATGAACCAGCAAATGTGGGCAAACCCTGCAACACAAGCGAACGTTGCGACATTACTTGAACGTGATATTAGTCTTTGGGGACCTGATTCAGGAGACCAAGCCTGCGGTGATTTTGGCCTTGGAAGAATGTTGGAACCACAGAGTTTATTGCAACATATAGAGCAGTTTTTCTATCAAAAGATTTTAAAAGGCCAGCACTGGGTTATCACCGCTGGCCCGACCGTGGAAGCGATTGATCCTGTGCGCTACTTAGCTAACCGAAGTTCGGGTAAGATGGGTTACGCGATTGCAGAAATGGCGGCTAAGGCTGGTGCTGAAGTTACGCTAGTCAGCGGGCCGGTATGTTTAGCAGCGCCGTTCGGAGTTAACAGAGTAAGTGTCGAGAGCGCTGAGGCCATGTTAGCTAGCGTAAAAGACGCTGTGACAGAGCACTCGGTATTTGTATCTTGTGCTGCGGTTGCTGATTATCGACCGAAAGACGTTGCCAACGAAAAAATGAAAAAATCGGGCGATGAAGGATTAGTCATGGAGTTGGCGCAGAATCCAGATATTTTGAAATGGACGGCACAAGAAAGCGGGGCGTTTTGTGTTGGTTTTGCTGCTGAGACACAAAATGTTAGTGAGTATGCTAAAGCTAAAATGGAGCGGAAAGGTATTACCATGATTTGCGCCAACGATGTCAGCCGGTGCGACATTGGCTTTTCCTGCGATGATAATGAGCTTTCGGTTTTTTATCGTGAGCAAGGGGACGTAAAACAACAGTCGATTGGCCCAGCGAACAAATCACTGGTAGCTGAACAACTAATACAATTAATTGACAACATTCGCCAATCAAAATAATTAATGGGCGTTTTACTGGAGTGTGAGGAGTCTTAGATGGCAAAAGGTAAAAGTTTAACCAACTTTTTTATTGTGCCTTTAATAATTGGTCTAGTGATATTAGTCGGGGTTTCTGCAAGTCTGTATTACCTTGGAATTCAAGACCCGCTAGAGAAACAGGCGCAGCAACTATTGGCTTCTCGTACTGCCGAGCGGGCTAACTTAATTCAACAGCGAGTAGACCAAATACAAGCAACGCTCGATCTCGCAGGACAATCTGTTTTCGGTGAAGACGATAAGGATGTCGTTGAAAAGTTAAAAAAACAGGTGCCTCAGCTGGATAAGGTGGTTGTATTTGAAGACGCTTCACTACAACCTGCTAATGATACTGATCCTGTAATCACACATGTCGTTGTTGATTTGCTCAAACGAACTTCTCAGGGTGAGTCCACACCTCCCGAGCTTATTCTAAATGATGGCAAAGCGAATTATATTGCCTTCACTGAAAAACTTGCTGACGATCGACTTGTTTTAGCGACAGTAAGTTTATCGCAAATTAAGTCTCTGCTGGGCAAGGCTGACAGTCAGAGTCGTTTAGAGCTTAAGCAAAGCTTTGGTAATACCTCACATGTGGTTGCTTATGTCGGTGATGCCCCAGCTGAGGGTAAGCCGCTTATAGAGTCTGCCAAGTTTGGGGCCAACTGGTCTTTAGCGCTGTGGCAGCGAGTCGGGGCTTTTTCTACTGATGTAGGACAGTTACCTTTATTGCTATTTATCGCCGCAGTCATTGCATTTTTGATTGTGGGGCTAATGCCGTTGCTGAGCATGAAGCGTTTATTTAGTAATGACGCACGTAAATTTATTAAAGGCGTTAAAGATAGTAACGTCGCGAGCAAAAAGTACCAGTTGACCTTTTTTAATGATTTAGCCGCGGGTTATGCGCGTGTAGCGAGTGGTGCTGCCTCAAGCGATGAAATTGCTGATGACGAGGAAGGCGATGTCAATGTGGATGAGGCGGCTGATGAGCCTAGTTCAAAGCGTCGTCGCGCCCGTCCGCTGATTAACCCAGATAGCGATGACTCGAAAAGCAGCGAGTCTAAGACAGATAAGTCTTCAGGACAAGGTTCGAAGCATGATGGTGCTGTGGCGAAGGATGTGAACGAAGACGCTGTGTCGCACAGTATTACCCCAGAAATTTTCCGTGAGTATGATATTCGGGGAGTTATGGGGGAAAGCTTAGACTACGGCACCGTGTATGTTATCGGTAAAGCTATCGGCAGCGAAGCTTACTCTCGTGGTGAGCAAAGTATTATCGTGGGGCGCGATGGTCGCTTATCAAGTCCAGAGCTACACAAAGCTTTAACAGAAGGCCTATTAGCGAGCGGTCGTGATGTTATTGACTTGGGTATGGTTCCTACTCCATTAGTCTACTTCGGTGCCCACACTTTAGGCTCTCGATCAGGCGTTATGCTTACTGGCAGCCATAATCCACCTGAACATAATGGTTTAAAAGTTGTGCTTGCGGGCGAAACGCTTTACGGCAAAGATATTCAAGAGTTATTGAAACGCATTCAAATGCAAGAGTTTTTCAATGGAAAAGGTAATTATAGCAAGTCATCCATTGAGCAAAACTATCTTGAAAGGTTGGTTGGGGACGTTAAGTTGGACAAACCGCTTAAAGTAGCCGTCGACTGTGGTAATGGCGTTACTGGAGAGTTTGCGCCTAAAATGTTACAAGCTCTGGGATGTGAGGTTATTGGTCTGTATACCGATATTGATGGTAACTTCCCGAATCATCATCCAGACCCGAATTCCGCGACTAATTTAGAAGCTTTGATTGAGATGGTGACGTCAGAAAAAGCCGATATTGGCTTAGCGTTTGATGGCGATGGTGATCGCTTAGGAGTGGTTGACAACAGAGGTAAGATTATTTGGACAGATCGCTTGATGATGCTTTTCGCGCAAGATGTGCTATCGAGGAACGCTGGCGCGGAAATCATTTATGACGTCAAATGTACGCGCTTCTTGAAAGACGTCATTACGCAGTCCGGTGGACAGCCATTGATGTGGAAAACAGGCCACTCTCTGATGAAGGCGAAGATGAAAGAAACAGAAGCGCCGTTTGGTGGTGAAGGTAGTGGGCATTTGTATTTCAACGAGCGCTGGTATGGCTTTGATGATGCCCTTTACGCTGCTGCACGGTTGCTAGAAATTTTGGCAAAGGCCGAAGCTACTGCTTCGGAAGTTTTTGAAGAGCTTCCAGAAGGTTTGTCATCAGAAGAAATTAATGTCCCAGTACCGGATAAAGTAAAGTTTAAGCTGATTAAAGCACTTATCGCTAAGGGCGAGTTTGGTGATGGTGAAAAAACCACAATCGACGGCTTGCGAGTTGATTATAAACACCGCTGGCTGTTGGCTCGTGCTTCGAATACCACGCCAAGTATTGTGGTGAAGTTTGAAGCAGACAACGAAGTTTCATTAGAAGCGGTGAAAGATAAGTTGCGAACTCAGCTATTAAAAGTAGCACCAAAAATAAAACTTAATTTTTAAAAACGATTGATCACAACACAAATTTGAGAGACACATGACAACAAGAAATTCATCCAAAAGAAAGAATGAAATCTTGCAAGCATTAGCATTGATGCTTGAAAAAGATCCAGGGGAACGTATTACTACGGCAAAGCTAGCGAAAGAGGTGGGAGTCTCGGAAGCTGCGCTCTATCGTCACTTTCCAAGTAAAGCCAGAATGTTTGAGGGGTTAATCGAATTTACTGAGGAGGCGATATTCTCACGAATGAATTTAATCGCTAAAGAGCAATCGGATTTAGATACTCAGTGCCAACAAATCTTAGGTTTGATACTAACCTTCGCGAGCCGCAACCCTGGGATTTGTCGCTTGCTAACGGGCGAAGCCTTATCGGGCGAGCATGAGCGCTTACGAGGGCGAATTAGCCAACTGTTCAACCGAATCGAAACACAAGTTAAACAGCTCTTTCGCCAACATGAAGTCGAAACAAAAGGTAAGTATACGCCAGAGGTTGCGAGTCGTGCTAATTTGTTGGTCGCTGTAGTGGAAGGTAGAATTCAACAGTATGTTAGAACTGACTTTACCCAGTCTCCGTTAGCCAGCTGGGATAATCAGTGGCAACTGCTGCAGTCGATTACAGCAGTTGATTAAGAGCAAAATTAGCCTTCGCTTTGTGAAATATACTGAATGAATTCTTGTTTAAGCTGGGTGATGGTGTTGCTGTCGCATAACTTTTTCCCAGCTTCGCTATCTTTGCACTGAACCTCTAACACGATTTGCATCGAGTTTTCCTTAGCGGGAATTCGTGTGATGGAAAGCCCAAGCTGTTCATCTGTTTGGGGCTTGCTAGAAATAATCAAACTATCTGTAACTATCTCAAGCTTGTTTGATGCATTTTCATGGGCAAAGATCTGCGCCAATTTCCAAGAGCGCTCGCAGGCACGAGAGTTTTCACAGAGCATTTGGGTCGCAGTTGGTATGGAACGCTGATCTTGGGCATATCTTTCAACCATGCGCATCGCTTGCAGTTCTTTAAAGCGCACTAAATCACTCTTAAACTGCTCCTCAATCGCTTTAACTTGCTTATTATAGCGGTCGATAGAAGCATTGTTTTCATTGATTTGCTCTTTGGTTGCGTCGATTTGGCTCAGTACTGATTTAGGAATGGCTTTACCTTTACGCTCAAAGTTTGCCGCGCTCGATTGCAGATCGGTTAACTTTTTGTCTAATGTTTTATTATGGCCATTTAAAATAGAAATATTAATGTCGAGAGAAGCTGTTTGGTTCTCTTCAGTGCGCTTAATATCATCGATGGTGCGATACTGACGAAGTAACATGCGATCATGAAGTCGAGCTTTACGTTCTTTGGCTTGCTGCTTGGCCAGTTTTTCCTGACGAACTCGCTCTGCTTGTTTTTCTTCTTTAGTCATCATGGCGGGGACGCGCTCTATCAAGCGTCCGCTTTCATTAATAACCTCATAGCCTGATTTTAGCGCCGAGTTAGGAAGGTAGTCTTTAACCACAAGACGTCCATTGCTATCTTTAAAACGATAAAAGTTTTTAGCGTCGACGGCAGCCGCAGCAACTACAAGAGTGAGAAATAAAAGTAAATGTTTCAGACTCATGATACTCCAATAAAAAGGTTTATAATCAACCGTTAAATTAAGAAACTACTCGACCCCATAAGTTTCACGGTAAGTGAGAACTTTTGGGTAGAAGTCGCTAAATTTAGGGTGATCTTTTAAATAATTTAGCAGATCTGCTAACTTTATAATAGAAAATACTGGAATTCCGTAATCCTGTTCAACTTCTTGCACCGCAGATAACTCACCAGTGCCTTTTTCTTGGCGATCCAGCGCAATTAGTACTGCTTTAGGAGTTGCACCATTTTGTTTGATGATATCAATCGATTCTCTAATCGCTGTACCAGCGCTGATAACATCATCAATAATTAAAACATCCCCGCGAAGCTCACTACCAACAATATTACCGCCTTCCCCATGGTCTTTCTTTTCTTTTCGATTAAAACTGTAGGGTGCTGATATATCGTGATGATCGGCTAGCGCCATTGTTGTACAGCTAACCAATGGAATACCTTTATAGGCAGGGCCGAAAACCACATCAAAAGGAATCTTCTGCTGTACGATGGTTTGGGCATAACAGCGACCTAGCTGGGCCAAGTCAGCCCCGCTGTCAAATAATCCTGTGTTAAAGAAGTACGGGCTAACACGGCCACTTTTTAGCGTAAACTCTCCGAACTTAAGAACATTTTTAGATAGTGCCAGCTCGATGAACTGCTTTTGGTAATCATGCATGGTAGTGATGCTGAGGTTTGTCAATATAATCAGGCGTCTATAATAACCTTATTTGGCGGCAAAAAAAACTGGGAAAGAGTGGGAAAGAAAGTCGCTTTTAAATGATGAAAATTGGATAGTGGGATGATAATAACTCGGTGTGACACGATTCCAATGAATTTATTGTATTGTTTATAGGGTGCAATAAAACTACTGGAGAGTTTCTGCCGTTATATTAAAACTGTTCAGGTGAGACGCTTAAGTGAACTCTAGTGCAATTTTGTCGTCTTCTACTCGAATGACTCGCATTGGGTGTAAGACCATTTGTTCAAGGTCTTCACCTAGAATACCCTCAATATGGACTTTGACGCAGTCTCCTTTCTTTAGGCCTGTTTCCTGGTTATTCTTAACCAGAATACCGCCCTCGGAAATGTCTAAGCTCTCGGAAATTAATACGTCGGAATCTTGTCGCCTTATGGCAACTGGAAGGTGTATGCATACTCTAAAGAAACGTCTCGCATCACTGGAGTTATCAGTTAACGAAGTGGCTTCAATCGGACTATCTTGCTCTACTCTCATAGTCTACTCCTCATAATTTCTACATCCCTGTAGTAAGTTAGACTAAGCAAAAAGTGTGAAGAAGTCCACACTTTTTTAGTCGTGCTGATTTTCGATAAAATGACAAATATTAATAAAATCATTGAGCGTGAGACGTTCTGCTCGCTCTGTTGAACTGATACCAATCTGCTCAAATTGTTCTTGCGCTACCCAATCTTTAAGGCTGTTACGGATCGTTTTTCGACGCTGATTAAAGGCTGCCGTAACTACTTTAGCCAGCAAGTCTGCGTCATTAACTGGGTTTTGAATCTTTGTGTGCGGCATTAGGCGTACAATGGCAGACTCAACTTTAGGTGCCGGCGAGAAAGCGCCGGGCGGTACAACAAATAGCATATCGGCTTGGCAGAAATATTGTGCCATGACACTAAGTCGACCGTATTGCTTGGTATTCGCTGAAGCACACAATCGCTCTACGACTTCTTTCTGAAGCATAAAATACATGTCATGGATGACGTGGCGCTGCTCAAGTAAGTGGAAAATAAGTGGTGTTGAAATGTTATAGGGCAGATTACCGACGATTCGCAACTTTTGTTCGGAGTTTTTAAGTTGCGTAAAGTCAAACTTCAAGGCATCACTTTGATGAATGGTGAAGTGATCATTGTTACCGAACCTATCTTCAAGGCGAGGGATGAGGTCACGATCGAGTTCAACCACTTCAAGTTTACCGGCTTTATCCAGAAGATGTTCGGTGATAGCTCCTAACCCTGGGCCAATTTCAACAATATGGTGTTGTTCTTGCGGCGCTATGGCGTCAACAATCCGGGAAATGTAGTGATTGTCTGATAAGAAGTTTTGACCGAAACGCTTGCGCGCCTGATGGCCTTGAACAATTTTTGAGTTTGCCATGATGAGTTTAAGGCTGTTTATTGCGCCGAATTAAGTCTTGGGTGAATTGTAACGTATATTGCATGCTTCCGATATCAGCAATGTTCCTGCCGGCAATATCAAGCCCGGTGCCATGGTCGACCGATGTCCGAATATAGGGCAAGCCGAGGGTAACGTTTACGGCTTTGCCGAAACCTTTGTACTTTAGCGTGGGTAAGCCTTGATCGTGGTACATGGCTAAGACAGTATCCACTTCGCTAATTTTATTCGGTTGGAAAGCGGTATCCGCGGGCAATGGGCCAATCAAGGTGGCGTCGAGAGTTTGGTTAAGTTTGTTTAACGTCGGAGTAATGATGCGAGACTCCTCAGTGCCCAGATGATCATTTTCACCAGCATGAGGGTTCAGTCCACAGACGAGGATCTTCGGGTGCTGGATATTAAACTTCTTACGCAACTCAGCATCAATAATAGTAATCACTTCTGTGAGAAGTTCTGGGGTAATGGCATCAGGCACATGTCGCAGAGGTAAGTGTGTTGTGGCTAGAGTGACTCGTAAACCATCGGTCGCCAGCATCATGACCACTTTTTGGCAACCGCTACGTTCTGCAAAAAACTCAGTATGTCCTGAAAAGGAAAGCCCCGAATCGTTAATAATACCTTTATGCACCGGACCAGTTAAGATCGCATCAACCTTGCCGCTTTGCGCCAAATCATTCGCAACTGCCAGAGTTTTAAGTACGTAATCAGAATTATCGACGTTAAGCTCACCGAAGCATGGTGTCGCAGCTAATTTTTGCGGGATAACCCACAAGTGCCCAGGGCTGTGTTGCTGTGGAGCCGCCGAAGCTTCAAACTCGGTTAGTTCAAGCGGTAACTCGGTTGTCTTTGCCGCGAGGAGTAACAGGTCAGGGTCGGCACAGACGATAATTTGGTCGGCACATGGAAGCTGTGCCATTTTGACAAGAATTTCGGGGCCGATTCCGGCGGGCTCTCCCGCCGTAATCAGTATTTTTGCAATATCCATTTTGAAATATCCAGTTCGCGACTTGTGGATATCAAGCGAGAGGTTTAACCCTCTTCTTCGACCACTTTTTTAACATAGGCTTCGTCTCGAATTTCACGAACCCAGTTTTCAACTTCCTCTGAGAACTTACGCTGGCGTAAGATTTTAGCAGCCTGCTGACGCTTCATATCCTCAGATTGGTCATCTTGGCGCTGGCCTGTTAGTTGTACGATGTGCCAGCCGAAGCTGCTTTGGAAAGGCTGGCTAATTTCATCAACTTCGAGACTGTCTAAAGTATCTTCAAATGCAGGGTCGAAGGCTCCAACGTTATTCCATCCAAGTTCACCGCCTAAGTTGGCTGAGCCTGGGTCATCCGAGTGCTTTTTCGCCATATTGTCGAAATCAGCTTCACCGGATAAGACCTGCTCGCGAATATGGTTCAGTAAATCGATGGCATCTTGCTCAGTGGTAATTGCATCTGGGCGAACAAGGATATGACGAGATTTTGTTTGCTGCACCACATGCTCAAGGTCACCGCGCTTGTCATAAAGCTTTAGGATGTGAAACCCGGCTGGGCTGCGAATCGGTGTTGAAACTTTACCGCGCTCTAAATAGTACACAGGAGTTCTAAATAACTCAGGCAAGTTTTGCTCCGAGTTCCAGCCAAAGTCACCGCCACTGCTGGCTTCTGAACCATCTGAGTGTTGTTGGGCCATTTCTTCAAAGTCGGAACCTTGTTTCAGTTGGTTGGCAATATCAAGAGCTTTGGTTTTGGCTGCTTCTATCTCTGCCTCCGAAGCGCTTTCATCAACTGCAATTAAAATATGCCCCAGCTTATATTCAGCCTGGCTTTTAGAGTTCATCGCTTGAACAAGTGAATCAATTTCCTTTTCACTGGTTTTAATTCGGCGGTTTACGTACGCATCGCGGAAACGTGAGGTGATGATTTCTTTACGCAAATCGTCAAGGAACAGCTCCCATGCCACGCCTTTGCTTTGCATATGCAAACGAAACTCTTCTAAAGACATGTTGTTTTGCTGCGCAACGCGAGTCGCAAACTGTTGTAATTCAGCAGGCTGAACCTGCATGCCAGCACGGCTTGCCATCTGGAATTGAAGACTTTGGATAATCAGTTGCTCAAGAAGTTCTTTCTTTAGTACATCGTCAGGTGGTAGCTGGCCACCACGAGAACGAATCAAGTCTTTTGCCTGAATAACTTTACGATTAAGCTCACTTTGCAAGATTACATCTTGGTCAACGTGGGCGATGACTTTATCAATTGTTTCTGCACTTTGAGCTATTTGTGGAGCTAATGTTGCAAGCGAAGCAGCCAACAAGCAAGCCGAAATAAAGCGTTTCAATGTCATATTATCTGCCTAATAAATCTTCGTATCCGTAAATACTTTCTTCTAAGAATTCAGTGGTACTACCGCGTAAACTACCCACTCCCTT
This sequence comes from Kangiella sp. HD9-110m-PIT-SAG07, assembly GCA_003370465.1. Lineage (GTDB taxonomy): Bacteria > Pseudomonadota > Gammaproteobacteria > Enterobacterales > Kangiellaceae > Kangiella. The sequence goes on from QQTG01000022.1 coordinate 29,664, forward strand.
CAGAACAAACTGAATATAAACCCCTGAGCTGTGTTCGTCAGGTTGGTTGGGAACTAGGCCACCTTGGCTATCCAGTTGGATATTAATGTAACGTCTCGCTACTACGCGCACTGCCCAACAGCAAGACTCATACTCTAGACCAAGAAAGGAGTCGTTAGTTCGATTTTCAGTAAGATCTTGATTGTAACGGCCTAAAAGACGCCAATCTTGGGACATCGGCCAAGCAAATGCAAGCTCAGCCTCTTCCTGCGTTCTATTCGCTGTTTTGCGATAGCGATGCCCTAAATTAACAATATGGTTAGGTTTCGGCTCGTAATGGACGTTAATTAAACCATGCTTGGTTTCATCAATCTGATCATCCCACTCGATAGCGGATTTTACTTCAATATTATCAGTCCAGCGCCAGTTCACCTCGGCGAGTAGCCCTGATTGCTTATTGGTTTCAACGGGCAAATCGAGCATAGTGACCTTTCGATCTTTTAAATAAACCGTTCGGCCAATCGAAACGGAAGCTTTTTCGCGACCTTGCTCATCCAGTATTCGGCTGGTAATCGCGCCACTGACTTGATTAGCGTCGCCAATACGGTCGATACCACTAAAGCGATTGCGACTGAATAACTGTGTAAAGTTAAATGTCGGTAGGCTGGTGTCGTAGATACCAATATCTTGCTGTTCTTCGAATGGGGTATAAAGATAAAACACTCTTGGTTCAAGAGTTTGTGTCATATCACCATCATCAAAATTTAGTGTGCGCTCAAAAAACAGACCCGTATCAACCGACAAAGTGGGCAGACTTCTATCCAAGGTTTGCTCAACGCCGGCCGTGTCTGTTTGTTCATACTGAGTGTAAGCAAAGCTTAACTCTGGGCGGAAGAAGCTATACAGAGTCTCATGACTCCAGCTAATGGATGGCTCGACATGATAGCGGTCTGCTGTGACCGCGTTATCTTTATCAAAGCTGGTCAGCTCCGTATGGATTTTAGCTTCGAAGTCGTTCTCATTCGGTTCAAAGAAGCGCGTTAACTGTACTCGCGGAGCGATGGTGTAACGCTCAACCGGGCTGTTAAGTAGCTGCCAGTCTTGATATTCCGTACGCATCAACCATTCATTAGTAAGGTATTGAACGTAAAGGTTCTGACTTAAAATATCCTGATTACTGTCCTGAATGCTGCCACCAAAATCTTGGAAGTAGGCATCATCGCTGACTTTGCGAGCATTGATCCCGGTGGACCAGTTTTCGCTGAGTTCGGTTAAATGGTCAACATCATACTGCCAACGTTTATCTGGCAAGTTCTCAGGGTTATTAACTGTCGCAGCCTTATCATTAGGCAAGTATTCAAAAAATAACTCGCCTTGATTTTGCTCGGTTAAATATCGAAAGTCAGTACCGAGCATTGAGCCACGCGACGTCATATAGCGCGGCGTTAGCGTTAGGTCATAATTCGGTGCTAAATTTAGGTAGTAGGGAATGCTGACATCTCGGCCATTCCGATTAGAGTTACTAAAGGACGGTGGCAACAAGCCTGTTTTGCGACGGTCATCAACCGGGAAGGTAATATAAGGCAAGTAAAAGATGGGGATATCCCCAACCTTAACCACACTGTTGTATGCTTTACCCCAACCACTTTCGCGATTAATGACAATTTCGTCTGACTCAAACACCCAGCTTTTCTGGTCTTCAGGACAGGTCGAAAAGTCAGTATTGGATAACGTTAGTAACTGCTTATTATCCACCCGAATTTTTTCTGCTTCACCATTAGCATTATTGCTGTAGAGGTGATAGCGCGTATTTTGTATTTCAGTCGAGCCTTGCAAGGAGTAGTAGTCAAGGCTGTCTGCACCAACCACAAAATTTTGGTTGGTGAATAGGAGATCGCCTTCAGCATGATATGATTTCTCTCGGCTGTTAGCGGTTAATCGGTCTGCTGTCAGCTGCTGTTGATCTTGAGATACACGGACATTCCCCGTAAGGTAAGCCATATTGCCTTCGCGAAAAGCTTCGTCAGAGTAAATCTTTATCGGCTCATCAGGGTTGCTTAGGTTTGCCTGGTAGCGAATAGGCTCGACGGCTTCGCTAGGGCAAGTTTTGAATTCTGGAAACTGATATAAACGCGCAGAGTCGCGGGATTGTGTTTCCGATGGTGAATCAGCATCTGTTGAGCTCGGTTTATTCGAGACAGCTTCTTTCGAGATTGCTTTACTCGAGACTGTTTCATCAGATGCTTCTTCTGCAACAGAAGGCAACGCAACAACGGTCAGCGATATGCCGATTGTTGATGCTAAAAAAGATTTTACCCAACGGACTTTCTTGCTTACCATGTACTTTTCGTGTTTTTCTACGGGTTGGTCACAAAATAAACAGCCCGTTGATTCAAGGGCTTAGGATTTGTAACTGACATCAGTTATAAAGTCCTAATGATAAACGCTTACGACACAGATTGAAAATTAATAATGACAAAAGATAGCCGACAAGTAGCACTAAAGGAATGGTCTCGCCAGCAAATTGAGCTAATAGAGACCAATGAGCTTGATTCTCACACTGCTTTGAAGTGGGAAATGGTGTCTGGTGATGCCAGTTTCAGGCGATATTTTAGATGGTCTGAACCGACTGGAAATAGTTGGATAGCGGTGGATGCGCCCCCTGAGCATGAAAACAGTCGTCAGTTCGTTAAAGTTGCGGATATGTTAGAGAAGATTAACGCCCCTAGAGTTTTAGCCAAAGACTTTGAGCAGGGCTTTATGTTGCTGACTGATTTAGGTGACCAGCTATTTTTGCCATTGCTAAAAAATGCTCAAGATAGCAATAATTTTGATATTGCCGATAAGTTATACCGTCGAGCTATGGATAGTCTTGAAGTTATGCAGGAAACCCCTGCGGGAAGATTACCGGATTATAGCGAAGAGCTATTACGAGCCGAGATGGAGCTATTTCGAGATTGGTTCTTACAAAAACACTTAGAAATAGAGTTATCAACAGTAGAGCATCGCTTGCTCGATACCACTTTTCAGCACCTTATCGACAGTGCGCATGCCCAGCCGCAGGTATTTGTGCATCGAGATTACCACTCGCGCAATATCATGGACTGTGATGGCACTGAAGCCCCCGGTGTTATTGATTTTCAAGACGCAGTCCGGGGCCCTTTGACCTACGATTTACTGTCGTTATTGCGAGACTGCTATATCCAGTGGACGCCTGAACAGGTCGAACACTGGGTCAGTTATTATCTTAAACAGTCACCAGCTGTGTTAGAAAAAGACCAGTTTATTCAATGGTTTGACTGGATGGGCTTGCAACGTCACCTCAAAGTAGCGGGCATTTTCTGTCGCCTTAATTACCGCGATGGTAAGGCAGATTACTTGAAAGATATCCCCTTAACCCTCACTTATATTCTCCAGCAAGCGGAAAAATACCCTGAAATGTCAGAATTTTATCAGTGGTTTAAAGAGAAGGTGATGCCTGTTTTTGAGCAAAAGCAGGGCACTGATAGTTTGGGTAGCAATTAATGAAAGCTATGATTCTGGCGGCTGGGCGTGGTGAACGAATGCGCCCGCTAACGGATAGACATCCGAAGCCGCTACTGAAAGTAGATGGACGTGCGTTAATCGAATGGCATATTGGAGCCTTAAAAGACGCTGGCATTAAAGACATATTGATCAATACTTCTTGGTTAGGTGATCAGATCCCTGAATATTTGGGCGATGGTGCTTATTGGGGTGTGAACTTAACATTCTCTCATGAGCCCAAAGCGCTAGAAACCGCAGGGGGCATCCGCAAAGCGCTGGATTTCTTCGAAGATGAGCCTTTTATCGTGGTTAACGGCGATGTCTGGACTGACTTTAGTTATGAAGAACTGTTAAAGCAGCCGATAAATCAGCCAACGAAGTCTGCGCACATCGTATTAGTACCAAACCCAGAGCATAACTCAGAGGGTGACTTTTGGTTGCGCGAAGATGGTTTGGTGGTGGCGGACGGTGAGCAGCGTTTGACCTTTTCAGGTATTGGAGTTTACAAGCCTGAAATTTTTAAAGATATTCCCGAAGATGAGCCTTATCCATTAGCTCCAAAGTTGCGTGAGCTAATGGTGGAAGCGGAGGTGACTGGCGAATTGTTTGAAGGTCGATGGCACGATATTGGAACACCAGAAAGATTAGAAACGTTGAATCAAAGCTTTCAACGTCGAATTAAAACTATTGAGTATGATGGAAAGTTGTAACTCTGATTATCACTCTAAAAATATAACGGTGAATTAAACACATGAGCTGGTTTGGTAAAGTAATTGGTGGTGTGCTTGGCTTTTCTTTAGCCGGCGGCCCGATTGGCGCGATTATAGGTGCGGTACTCGGTCATCAGTTGGATAAAAAAGCAGAAGACTATCAAGAACGTTACGCACCGGGTGACCAAGAGCGTGTGCAGGCGGCATTTTTTACGGCAACATTCTCCACCATGGGGCATATTGCTAAAGCTGACGGAAAGGTTACGCAAAACGAAATTCGTCATGCTGAGAACGTAATGCAGCGCATGGGGTTGGATCAAGATGCACGCAAATTTGCCATCGACTTATTTCAGCAGGGTAAAGAAGACAGCTTTGACTTAGAAGCTGTGCTGACTCAGTTTAAGCAGGAATGTCAGCGTCGTCGAAACCTGATGCAAATGTTCCTCGAAGTACAAATTACGATGGCTCTTGCTGATGGCTCGATACATGAGCATGAACGCGCGATCTTGCATCGAGTGGGTAAGCACCTAGGTTTTGCTGGCTTCATGATCGATCAGTTGATCAAAATGGTTCAAGCGCAACAAGGTTTTCATCGTCACTCACAACAAGGTCAGGGCGGTAATCATGGTGGTACCTATCAACAGGCACCAGACGCACCGAGTGTAGATCAAGCGTATCAAGTGCTAGGGGTAAAAGGTTCTGATGATGAAAAAACAGTTAAGAGAGCTTACCGCCGCCTAATGTCGCAACATCATCCTGATAAACTAGTGGCAAAAGGCTTGCCGGAAGAAATGATCAAAATGGCGACGGAGAAGACGCAGGAGATTAAGTCGGCGTATGAGTTGATCAAAAAAAGTAAGGGATGGTAAAACTACTGCGCTTGAAATTGCTTTGTTAAAAAAGTTTTTTAATCAGCTTATTTACTAGAGTAAACGCGCCTCTTAAGCTAACTTTTTTGCCTCGAACTTTCTTCGCTCGTGACGTTTTACGGGCGTAATAAAATGATTCTGAGCAGCTTTGAAAATAACTTAAAAGTATAGAGATTAGAATGAATAAAAAATTAATGGTAAAACAAATCGCGGTGATGCTGGAAATGCAGCATGCGATGAACACTAAAGTTCATGAAAAGTGGTTTGATCAAAATTACGAATGGTACCGCGCTATTTGGATCGAGTGTGCGGAAATGCTAGAACACTTCGGTTGGAAGTGGTGGAAGCATCAGAAGCCAGACGTCAATCAAGTAAAGATGGAGCTGGTCGATATTTTCCACTTTGGCTTGAGTTCAAGAATTGATGGCGAGCTTTCGTTTGATGAAATTGCAGAAGAACTGGCTGGAGAAATGTTAGAGCCGCTAGTGAAAGATGACTTTAAACAAACACTAGAAGTTTTAGCCGGACAGGCGGTTTTATATCAGCACTTCGACGGCACCAGTTTCGCAGGCTGTATGGAGCAAATCGAAATGCCGTTTGAAGAGCTGTTCAAAAGTTATGTTGGTAAAAATACGCTAAACTTTTTCCGCCAAGATAATGGTTATAAAGACGGCACCTATATTAAAGAGTGGGACGGTCTTGAAGATAATGAAGTCCTAGTCGAAATTTTAGAGAAGCTAGACCCAACACACGAAGACTTTAAAAATCAGGTCTATAAAGGTTTAGGCGATAGATACTCGACTGTAAAATAATTAGAACTGAACAATATACTGGAGAATGTATGTCCGAAGGTACTCACAAGGTTGTATTAAAAGGATATGGCGATTTAGAAAAAGGAAAATATTACATAGAGCATGAATTAGCGGAGCTATTTGGTATTGAGCAAAAAGTGGCTAAACGTTTACTGGAAGTGACTAACGAAGAGCCGAGAGATGTTAAAAAAAATATCGACTCGAAAGAAGCTGAGCGGTACTTAAAAGCCTTAAAAGCAACGGGTGCTGAATGTGAGGTTGTTGATACACGATTCGACTTCAGCGGCTTATCAATAGAGTAACTGTATTATCGATATGGATATCGAACCTGAGGTTTTAGCTTTAGTTCAACATGCTAAGCGTGTGACCATTCTGACCGGCGCTGGAGTTTCTGCGGAATCTGGCGTCGCGACATTTAGATCCTACAAAGAAGAAACCAAAGAAAGTCTTTGGAGCCAATACGACCCACAAAAGATGGCGAGTATTGACGGCTTTCTAGAAAATCCAAATCGTGTCTGGCAATGGTATCAATGGCGACGCAGTGAACTTAAAACCAAAAAGCCTAACGAAGCCCACAAAGCCATTGCCAAGTGGCAAGAATCTAAGACTCTCAGCTCCAAGAATCAAAACGTCACCTTAATTACCCAAAACGTCGACGGCCTGCATCAAGCTGGTGGCTCGAAAGACGTCATCGAACTGCACGGCAATATCTGGCGTAATCACTGCCTGCAATGTCTCGCTGAGTATAACGGTGAGGTTGATGGAGTAGATCTTGAAGAAAGGGAAGAAGTCATTGAGTGCCCCGAATGTGGTGGACAAATACGACCCTCCGTCGTCTGGTTTGGTGAAGCCTTACCCGAACAAGCGTGGCGCGATGCCGAAAGCGCTTCCTACTCCTGCGATCTATTTTTATCCGTCGGAACCTCCAGCCAAGTCTATCCTGCCGCAGGCCTCGCCGCACTCGCCAAAAGCCAAGGCGCTACCGTGATCGAAATTAACCCAGAGCCGACGAAGAGTTCGGTGGTGGATTACTGTATCGCAGGGAAGGCCGGAGAAGTTCTAAGCATACTCAACACTTAATGCCATCCCGTGGCTTGACCGCGGGATCCAGAGTCTTTTACCTGAAAAAAACACGAAGGATTGCTATGGAGAAGGAGCTTTATGTATATATCAAGGCTAGTCAGAGGAAGGGCACATTATATATCGGTGTAACTTCTGATTTGATTAAACGTGTCTGGCAACATAAGTCTAATGTGATTGAAGGGTTTACTGATAGGTATAAAATCCATGGCTTAGTTTATTATGAAAAACATGAAAATTCTTACTCGGCCATTCAAAGAGAAAGGCGCTTAAAAGAATGGCAAAGAAAGTGGAAGCTAGAATTAATTGAGTCGACAAATCCTGACTGGAGAGATTTATATGATGAAATTATTTAACTGGATTCCGTGGTCAAGCCACGGAATGACGATATTTTTAACTTTACGTGTTTAGGTGTCATCCCGCGGCTTGACCGCGGGATCCAGTAAATGCTTTAAAATTTAATCAACCAACTTAAATTCATCTTTTAAGATTTGGATGATTTCTGCTTTTGGATTGTCTGACAACTCAATTTTTTGGCCAGTAATCTTTTCAGCAATACCTGTGTAGGTGTTTGATACGTCCATCAGGGCTTCTGCGGGTAGCTCGTTGTCACGGGCAAGAGCTTGGCGCTCGTCCATACGGTCTTTGTTTAGCAGAATGTCTGAGTCTTCGAAGTGATTCAGTAGGAATTGACGGAAGCCTTCTTTTGAGTTCTCAACAACCTTACCATCCTCTCTAAAAGCTGGGCCATCCCAAATACGTGATGAATCAGGTGTACCCACTTCGTCCATGTAGATTAATTTTTCGTTGCCCGATTTATCAGTCACATAACCGAATTCGAACTTAGTATCGACAAACATTTGATCAAGCTTCGCTAGCTCGTCGCTGATAACGTCGAAACCTTCTTTAAGAAGCTTTTCGTACAAGTCGATATCGGCTTTGTTACGGAATTCGAATGCTTGGTAGTTATCGTCAATGTCTTGACGAGTGATATTAACGTCATCAGCTTCTGGTACGCCAGGGATACCTTTTAGGATACCTTTAGTTGATGGAGTGATTAACAACTCATCAAGCTTTTGGTCCTTTTCAAGGCCGTCCGGAATACGAATACCGCAGAACTCACGTTCACCTTTGGCGTAAGAGCGCCACATTGACCCTGTGATGTATTGGCGAGCAATTGCTTCGATCATCACTGGCTTGGCTTTTTGAACGATCCAGACAAAAGGATGTGGAATCTCGAGAATGTGGCTATCAGCTAGGCCGTTCTCGCGGAACAGCTTAAACCAGTGGTTTGAGATAGCGTTTAATGCGGCACCTTTACCCGGTACGCCATTCATACCGCCTTCGCCGTGCCAGATAGCATCGAAGGCTGAGATACGGTCACTAATGACCATAATCGCAAGCGGCGCATCGGCAGCTACGTTGTAGCCACGTTCTTTAATTAAACGCGCGCTATCTTCTTCGGTTAACCAGTAAACAGAGCGAACTTTTCCGCTGTGAACAGGTTGGTTAGTACGGATCGGGAGATCGTCATTAACGGCTAAAACTTTATCAGCAAGGCTCATGGATTAGTCCTATTGTGTCATGCAGTTAAATTCAAAGGGTTAAACGGCGCAAAGAGGTGTTCTTTACACCAAATCTAGGAGCGCAATGATACCAGAAATCGTGAAATTCTCCACGGATTGCATGAGTTTTAGGCAATTTTACAGGATATTCACAGTCTAAATTTTATGTTGTCCAATAACTGATGTATAGTGATGTGTAGCGTGAAAATAGTTTAATTCATTGATTTTATTATTTTAATTACAAGGGAGCCCATGATGAGCGACAAGGTTATTGATTGTAAGAAGTCACTGTCCGTTGGCGGCAAAGACTTCGACATTTGGAGCCTGAAAGATCTAGAGGCACAAGGTCATGGCATTAAAAAGATGCCTTTTTCCATACGAATCCTTCTTGAAAATGCACTAAGAAACCATGATGGGCTAGGCGTAACTAGCGATCATGTAGATACTTTGTTGCAGTGGAAGCCGAATCCCGAGAAAAAAGAAGTTCCTTACAAGCCTGCTCGTGTCTTAATGCAGGATTTCACTGGTGTGCCGGCGGTGGTCGATTTGGCGTCCGTACGGGCTGAAGCGGCCAAGCACGGAGTCGAGGGTTCGAAAGTGAATCCTTTAATTCCAGTCGACTTGGTGATTGACCATTCGGTGCAAGTTGATTTTTATGGAGATAAGAATTCTTTAGAAAAAAATATTGATATGGAGTATGAGCGTAACGAAGAACGTTACCAGTTTCTAAAGTGGGCGCAAACAGCGTTCAACAACTTCACCGTGGTGCCGCCAGGCATGGGGATTTGTCACCAAGTTAACTTAGAGTATTTGGCGCAAGGTATTGTCGAGCGTGATGGTGCTTTATTCCCTGATACTTTGGTCGGCACTGATTCACACACGCCAATGGTTAACGGCATTGGTGTTTTGGGTTGGGGCGTTGGTGGTATTGAAGCCGAAGCCGCAATTCTTGGCCAGCCGATCTTCTTCATCATGCCAGAAGTGGTGGGTTTGAAGCTGACGGGTAAATTGCCAGTGGGTACGACCGCAACGGATATGGTACTAACGATTACCGAATTACTACGTAAACATGGCGTGGTGGGTAAGTTCGTTGAAGTCTTTGGCGAAGGTTTGGATCATTTGACAGTTACTGACCGTGCGACAATTTCAAATATGTCTCCTGAGTTTGGTTGTACTGTGACTTATTTCCCGATTGATGATCGCACTATAGATTATATGCGCGACACCAATCGTAGCGAAGAAACCATTGAGCGCGTCGAAGCTTATACTAAGAGCAACATGCTGTGGCGTGAAAATGAAGATGATATCAACTATAGCAGTGTTGTTGAGTTAGATTTAAGTACTGTGGTACCGACGGCGTCTGGCCCCAAACGCCCACAAGATAAAATTGCAATCAGTAATTTAAAAGCGCAATTTAAGTCGTTGATGGAGCTTAATTACAGCCGCGGGTATCAGCCGCTGGAAGACCGTAGCCCTGCGGACAATGACAAAGGGTTGTTGAAAACCATTAAGGTTAACGATAAAGATAGCGATCAAGATTACGAGTTGCACGATGGCTCGATTTCGATTGCCGCTATTACGTCTTGTACCAATACGTCAAACCCAAGCGTAATGCTGGGTTCAGGTTTAGTGGCGAAAAAAGCCAATGACCTTGGTTTAAGAGTAAAGCCTTGGGTAAAAACATCGCTGGCACCTGGTTCAAAAGTAGTGACAGATTACCTTGAGAATTCCGGATTGTTAGATGATTTAGAAGCGCTCGATTTCTTCTTGGTCGGTTACGGTTGTACTTCGTGTATTGGTAACTCAGGGCCTTTACCTGACGCTATTGGCGATGCTGTGGTTGAAAACGATTTAGTGGTGGCTTCGGTGTTATCGGGTAACCGTAACTTTGAAGCTCGTGTCCACCCTGACGTTAAGATGAACTTCTTGATGTCGCCGATGCTAGTGGTTATTTATGCGCTTGCGGGTCGTGTTGATATCGACTTCGAAAATGAGCCAGTAACGCATACGCCAGACGGCAAGCCAGTCTTCTTCAAAGACTTATGGCCATCCAATGAAGAAATTCAAGAGGTTATGAATAAGGTCTTAACGCCAGCTGATTTCGCCAAAAACTATGGCCAGATTTTTGACGGCAATAAACAGTGGCGTGATATGGAAGTGTCGAAAGACAAGGTCTACCAGTGGGACGACTCGTCAACCTACATCAAGCAGGCACCATTCTTCCAAGGGCTAAAACCTGAGGTTGGGCAACCTAAAGATATTGAAGGCGCAAAGGTGCTACTGAAATTAGGTGACTCAATTACCACCGACCACATTTCACCAGCCGGTGGCTTTTCTGAAGATTCGCCAGCGGGTCAATACCTTAAAGGTCGTGGTATCGAAACTCGTATGTTTAACTCATACGGGTCGCGTCGTGGTAATGATGAGGTTATGGTGCGCGGCACTTTCGCCAACGTTCGTATTAAAAACCAGTTAGTGGATAAAGAGGGTGGTTTCACTCGCTATATTCCTACCGGCGAAACCATGACAGTATTCGATGCTTCGCAGAAATACCAAGCTGATAATACGCCTTTGATAGTTTTAGCCGGCAAGGAATATGGTAGCGGTTCATCACGAGACTGGGCTGCGAAGGGTACGACATTGCTGGGCATTAAAGCTGTGATCGCTGAAAGTTACGAGCGTATTCACCGCAGTAACTTGGTCGGTATGGGCGTTATGCCACTAGAATTTGCCAACGGTGAAGATGCCGAAACTCTAGGTTTAAGCGGTGAAGAGAGCTTCACTATCAAAGGTATTGCCGACGGTCTTGAAGTGAACCAGATGTTTGACGTCGAGGCGACATCGAGCGATGGTAGCACTAAGACCTTTAAAGCTTTATCGCGCTTAGACTCGAAAGTGGAGCTGGAATACTACAAAAACGGTGGTATTTTGCACTACGTCTTAAGAGACTTTATCAATAACGGTTAATTGTTGGAGAGTTAAGACGAATGTCGAAAGAGTCCACTGTTGACCAGGTTTACGAGGCAATCAACAGTGGCGATGATGGGCGGGTCTGCAAGGATATCCCCGAGCAGGCCTGCGACCATCAGCCCAAAAATGTTAGCACCCACGTCATTTCATTGGCATCGACCAAAGTTGCTGATGGACTCATTGATCCGAAGTTAATTCTTAGTTGGTTATTATCCGCTCTTGGTTCGTCGACCTTCTTGGTCGGGCTTCTAGTTCCGATTCGTGAGGCAGGAGCATTATTACCTCAGTTATTTACCGCAGGCGCTTTGCGCCGTTTACCGCAGCGAAAATGGGCTTGGGCTTTGGGAAGTCTGGTACAGGGCCTGTCGGTGGTGGGAATGCTTTTAAGTGCTATTTTCCTAAATGGCAAAACTGCTGGGATCGTTATCGTGGGCTTACTGGGCGTACTGGCTATCGCGAGAAGCGTTTGCTCCGTGTCCTATAAAGATGTTCTGGGCAAGACGGTAGCTAAATCCATGCGCGGAAAAGTCACTGGACTGGCGGCTTCGGTTGCCTCTGGTGCCGTGATTATCTTTGGTTTGATTCTGGCTTTGGGGGAAATTAGTCGGATGACACTGGTCTTAATCGCGCTAGGCATTGCCGCTACCTTATGGATATTTGCGAGCTTGACGTTTACCAAGTTGGAAGAGGCCTCTGGCGCGACAGAAGGGGGTGGTAATCCTCTTGAAGTGGCTAAGCAAAACCTATCGCTTTTAAAAGACAAACAGCTACTGTTATTCATTAGCGTTCGAGCCTTACTGATTGCTACCGCATTAGCGCCACCGTTTATGGTGACTTTGAATGGCTCTGGCGGTATCGAGAACCTCGATTCGATGCTGGGCGGTTTAGGTGCTTTAGTACTAGCATCGTCGTTGGCCAGCTTTTTAAGTAGTTATGTGTGGGGTTGGTTAGCGGATAAGTCGAGCCGTAAAGTGTTGTTGTTATCATCGGTGGTGGCGATGATTGCTCTGGCTGCAACTGTAATATTGGCGCATTACGAACTGGTAACTCATAGTATCGTGCTGCCAGCGCTGCTGTTTTTGCTGATGATCGCTTATCACGGCGTACGACTAGGACGTTCGACGCACCTTGTCGATATGGCGAACGCTGAAAACCGTGCCGCTTACACAGCACTTTCGAATACCATCATTGGTTTAATATTGCTAACAGGAGTAGGATTTAGTGCCATTGCTCAGTATTTTGGTAATGTGGTGGTGCTGGGTGTTATGGCAGGGATGTGCTTGGTCGCGGCAGTTTTAGCGGTGGGACTAAAAGAAGTTCAGGAATAACTCTTTAGTGTTGGGCTGTAACTTATAGCCGCTAGGAGTATAATGCCCTCCTGATTTTTAGCGTCACGGCTCTTGCCATGAACTACATTAAATTTGTTAAAAGTAATAAGTACCTGCTTTTATTCGGTTTTCTCTGCGTTTTTGTGGGAAACCTCGGTCAAACCTTCTTTATTTCATTATTCAACAAAGACTTAATCGGTAATCTTTTACTGGAAAAAGATAACTTGAGTTTAGTCTATTCGGTTGCGACCCTCATTAGTGGCTTCACCATTTTCTTCGTGGGCGCCAAGATTGATGATATTGAAGTTAAAAAGTTTACGACTATTGTGATCATGGGGCTGATTGGCTCGTGCATACTCTTTGCCAATAGCTCGAACCTCATCATGCTGTTTTTCTCATACCTCGGTATCCGTCTTTGTGGACAAGGTCTGATGACACATATCGCTGTGACAACACTTATGCGTTACATCCCTCAGCACCGAGGAAAAGCGGTAAGCTTGTCGCTTCAAGGCATGGCGTTTGGTGAAATGATTATGCCAGCGATTGCGGTTGGCCTGTTAAAAAATTACGGACATACCACCAGCTGGCACAGTTACGCGATATTCGCACTGGTGTTAATTTTTCCGCTTTTATTATGGCTACTGAAAAAAGCAGATTTGGTACCGGTACATGAAATGTCTGAGAAGACAGAAGAGCAATCAACGACTAAAGATTGGTCGCGTTCAGAAGTGATGTCAGACTGGCGCTTTTGGCTCGTTCTTCCTGCGCTTATAGGACCAGCCTTTTTGATTACAGGAATCTTTTTCCACCAAACCTTGCTGGTTGATGGTAAAGGTTGGACATTAGATTGGCTATCGGTCGGATTGATGATGTATGGCCTGATTCACTTTCTAGGCGCTATTGTGACAGGACCTTTGGTCGATGCATCTCATCCCCGAGTTTATATGCGCTGGTATTTGTTACCGCTAATTTTAGGGATGGTTTGTTTGTATGTTGGCGATCACAAGGCTTGGTTAATTGGTTTTATGGTTTTAGCGGGCATGACCGTTGCTTCAAGTGGGCCGGTTATTAACTCTTTTTATGCAGAAGTATTCGGTAATACACACCTTGGTGCCATCAGAGCCTTAGTATCAGCAACCATGATTATCTCGACAGGTATCGCACCCTATCTATTCTCGCTGTTTGATAGCGTCGAAACCTTCTTAACTTTCGCTATTGGTTATGGCGTTATCGCCATGCTGCTTATCCAGAAAAAACTGTTAGCAGAGAAAACTTGATAAGAAGTACTGACATAGAAAAAGTACTAATATTAGAGAAATAAAAAAGCGCTCCTTGGAGCGCTTTTTTGAAACGTCGTTAGTTACTGATTTAAGTATTGCTCAACATTATCTTTATGGAACTTAACCTGAGCGACACAAAGCTCAATAGACTCAATACTTTGGTTGTATGGCCTAGGAGCACCAGCAAGCTCTTCGACAATCGGCTTAAAAAAGCTTTTAAAGTCTTGCTTCATATCGTTTGAGCAGAAGTAACGGCCTACAACGGGCAAGCGGTTTTGACCAAACGGAGGGATACGTGATTTCACGCCATCAATATTGGTTTTAAACCATTCCCACATGGGTTGCTGTAATTCGTCACTACTTAATTGCCCCATCATGATGGAGTAAATTTCGTTGTCACGTAGCTCTTCCGATAAAATTAATTCTCGAAGTTCTGTGGCATAAATAGGATCTTCAACGGAACCAAGTCCGCCGAGTAAACGACCTCGAACGGTGCCATCATTAGAAGAGTCCAGTAACATTTTCAGGTGTTTCGCAAACGGCACACCTAAGTCTTCGACGGCTACTGTTAGCGCGGTGCCAATAACATTGCTATCAGCTTTTTCCGGATGGATATTGCCATCGTTTTTATAACCCGTATAGGCGATAGCCATATCGGTTAAATACTGTCTGACGGCTTTGTCCTCACCTTCGTTTGAAAGAAACTCAATCAAACCTGTGCGTAGTCGAATAGTATTCACCGAATCATCTTTTTGTGTTTCTAAGCCTAGTTCCGTTAGCTTAGGGCCATAGAGGTTTCGGTTAACGCTAGCAAGCTTTGCTTTTTGTTGATCCGACTCTGCAACTTTGCCATAGACAAAGCTGAATAACTTGCTCGGTCCCATGGCGATGGCTTCTGAATCAGAGGCAATAATTTGCGGAGCAATGTCCACTAGATCTGAGAAGGTCATTTTGCCCGCATTGATCGCGCCCTGAAGACTGTTGTTAAGAGACATCATTTCTTCGGTAGAAAGTTGCTCTTTGTTGTCGAGTAGCGACTGCCAACCACCATTTTGCATGCTGAAACGGTAATAACCTGCGCCATTTGCATTTGGCATGACGAATGTAGGACATCCTTCTTCCGACAGTTCAATGGTCTGATTTTTACCTTCTAAAACTTTACACATTTGATGTTGGTTACCATCGATCGCATACTTAAAGCAGGCTGGCACTTTCCATGTCTGCTTGGTAGAGCCTTTGGAGCCAATCGGTAAATAGCGTGATTGCTCAATAGCAACTTGTGCATTTTTGTCTGCCTCGCAGGATAACTCAACGCTAAGTAACGGTATACCAGGCTGTTCTAGGAAACTATTAAATGCGTCTTGAATGGTTTCAAGAGGAATGTGTGGTGATTTTTCACCGATAGCAGTAATGAAGTCTTGAGCGGTGGCATTACCGAACTCAAACTTCTTCATGTAGTGTTGGATACCAGCGCGGAAATTCTCAGGCCCTAAGAATGCTTCTAACATACTTAAAACGCCGCCACCTTTTGAATAGGTAATACCGTCAAAGGCAGACTGAATGTCGTGGTTGCTCTCGATAGGCTGGCGAATTTGACGTGCCGTAATTAAACTATCCGAACCCATGACGTTCAGCGAACGCTCCAATAACGCCTGTCTAAACTTTTGTTTTGGATAAACCTTATTGTTTGAAACGTGAGCCATCCATGTAGCGAAGGCTTCGTTTAGCCAAATGTCATCCCACCACACGGGAGTCACTAGGTTACCAAACCACTGGTGAGCCAGCTCATGAGCATGTACGTTCATATATGCGCGCTTTTGACCCAATGAAATAGTGCTATCAAATAAAAGTAGCTGCTCTCGGTAAGTAATCAAGCCAGCGTTTTCCATCGCACCAGCGTTAAAGTCGGGTACTGCAACGATATCTAACTTTTTATAAGGGTAAGGAATTTGGAAGTATTGTTCTAACCCGTTCAAGATATCTTTAGTATTTTTAAGGGCATAAGTTAGGCGGTGCCCTTTGCCTTTAGTCGCGATGCCTCTTAACGGTATTGAAAAATTACGGACGTCTGAGGCTGGGATATCTTGCCACTCTACAACATCAAAATCACCGACAGCAAAGGCAACTAAATAGGTCGGTAGCGGTTTAGATTTTGCGAAGACAATTTTTTTCCAGCCATTACCCAAGTCTGTTTCAGACATTGCGGGTGTGCTGGTAAAAGCTCGATGCTCATTGCGCACTGTCATGGTATAAGAGTAAGGAACCTTAAACGCAGGCTCATCAAAGCTTGGGAATGCTAAACGAGCAGCGGTTGCTTCAAATTGAGTGAAGGCATAATTTAACTCGCCATCTTTTACTCGGTATAGACCTTCGAGAGCTTCGTTAAACGGCGCCTCGTATTCAATAACCAGTTTAGCTGAGTCAGCGGTAATCGGTTGCTCAAATGAAAGCTTCACAACGCCTGTTTTATCGACTTCTTCATATGTGCCATTTAGAGGCTGTTTGCCATGCGGCGTAAGCGTTACGCTTTTAGCCGTAATATCTTTACCGTGGAGCCAGATGTGCGACGTTACTTCTTCGAGCGATAAATTAATCGTTACTTTGCCGCTGAAGGTAGGCTGATTTGGATCAACTTTAAGTTCGATGTTGTATTGGGTCGGACTAATTGTTTCTGGAAGCCTTCCAGTAGGGATATCGGTGGGGTAATTCGATTCAGCAAGAGATTCAGAGATAGACTCGCTGTCGTCTGTTTTACCAGCCTCTTGCTCTGCTAACGACTGGACGACCTTAGTGTTGTCAGGTGACTGGTCTTTTTCCTCAGTATTCTGGTCGCAACCCCCCAATATTATTAGGCTGCTAAATATACTTATTAGTCCTATTTTATTCATTATATTGCCTTTATTGTAAAATATGTTCCATAGCATACATGGTTTGTTAGCATTTATTAATAGTTCTAGTAGGGGCTAGGTAACATCCTGTTACATTTATAAAGGTAGGCTTAAGAGTCGCTCGTCGACGAAATGTTTACACTGTAGGCGCTACACTTTCGCATCAATAAAGATATTAATTATTTCAACCAATTAGAAAACAGTGACTTATGAGCAGTAAAAAGAAAAATTTATGGTTAGCAGTGGTTTTGCCTGTACTGCTTCTTATCGGGGTGGTAGTGGTGGTCAAAATGATGACCAGCAGCAAGCCGAAAGCATTCAACCGTAAGCCGCCCGAAACGGTAGAAACCGTTCAGGTGAGTCCTATTCAATATGAGAACTATCAAGTGCTTATTGGTTCTTATGGCAACATTGAGGCCTCAACATCGAGCGAACTAGTGGCGCAAGCTTCGGGCCAAGTGGTGTCAGTCGCTGATAATTTCAAAACCGGTCTGCCGGTTAAGAAGGGGCAAGAACTTTTACAAGTTGATGCTCGAGACTACAAAATTGAAGTTCGAATCGCTCGAGCTGAAGTGGCTAATGCCCAGCTCGCTTTGAATGAAGAAAAGGCTCGTTCTGAGCAAGCCTTAAAAGATTGGGAAAAAATCAATCCAAACAAAAAAGCTAATGCATTGGTGTTACGTGAGCCGCAACTGGCATCAGCTCAGGCAAAATTGGACGCGGCAGCTGCGCGGCTGGAAAAAGCTGAGCTAGCATTAAGCCGTTCGACGGTTATCGCCCCTTACGATGGTTATATTGTGGAGCGTTTGGTTAGTGTGGGGGAATTGATAAATAGTAATACCCCGGTCGCTACCATATTCTCGACGGACTCTCTGGAAGTTAGGTTGCCTGTGCCAAGTAATAAAGTGCAGTTTTTGAAGTCGTCTAATGAAGGACCGGCGCAGGTAAAGCTTAAAGCAGATTTTGCTGGTGAAACTGAGTCTTGGATCGTGCCTGTGGATAGAAGCGATAGTGTCATCGATGAACAGACTCGTCAATGGTACGTAACTGCAAAACTTCCTTCAGATTTTTTGGTGACGAACCCTAAAGTAAAAGTGGGGCAGTTCGTTAGCGCTGAAATAGAAGGCGAGCTACTGACTGATGTGGTGGTTGTACCTTCGACGGTTCTTACTGCGGACGATCAAGTATTTATCTACCAAGAAGAGGCGGTGTACCGTCGCGATATTAAGATTTTATGGCAAGACGAGCAAAGTACCGTTATTGATCCGGATGCTGCTGACTTTGTTTTGCAGCAAGGTGAGAAGTTAGTGACCTCAAGGCTTTCTTTCGTCGCTGATGGTGCAAAAGCTCGATTAAAAGATGCTGGAAGTAATGCTAAAAATAATCGTAAAGCGAACCAGTCCAACCGTTCGTCAGTGGAGTAAATTATGATTAGTTGGTTTGCCAGAAATACCGTTGCTGCGAACTTATTGATGTTTGTTATCTTAATTGCTGGTTCTTACACCATGTGGCAGCGAGTTACCGTTGAGACGTTTCCCAGCATTGAGTTCGATTATATTAACGTATCAGTTCCTTTTCGTGGATCGACACCAGAAGAAGTAGAGCAAACTGTCTCCACCCGTATTGAGGAAGCTGTTTATGATCTTGAGGGGATTAAAGAACTGTCCTCAAGCTCCTCTGAAGGCATTGGCCGAGTAACTATTGAGGTTGAAGACGGTTACAACGTAAAGGATCTTCTGGACCAAGTAAAAAGCAGGGTCGATGCACTTAACACGCTACCCCTAGAAGCTGAGCAACCCATTATTTCACAGTCGATTCGTCGGCGAGAAGCGATTAGCGTAGTAGTCAGCGGCGACTTGCCGGAAAAAGAGCTGAGGCGCTATGGAGAAATTATTCAGCAGGAAATTGCGTCTTTACCGGGCCTGTCTCAAATAGAAACCTCTGGCGTGCGTTCTTATGAAATTGCGATTGAGTTCCGCCAAGATAAACTGAACGAATACAATTTAACCCTTCAAGATGTGGCGAATGCGGTTAATCAACGTTCGCTAGACTTATCCGCAGGTCAGGTTCGTTCTGATCGTGGGGATATTTTATTACGATTAAAAGGTCAGTCTTATACCCGAGATGGCTTTACACAGATTCCAATCCTGACTCGCCCGGACGGTACTATTCTTGAGCTAGGCGATTTGGCTGATATTCGTGATGGCTTTGAAGAAGAAAGTATCAATACTCGGTTTGATGGGAAACCATCCATCGAGTTGGAGATATACCGCACGGGCACTCAGAGCACGATTGATGTCTCCAAACGTGTGATTGATTATGTCGAGTCAAAAGAGTCAAAGCTGCCAGCAGGCGTTAGTTTGTCAGTGTGGCGCGACCGCTCAGAGCCTTTAGAAGCACGACTCAGCACGTTAGTCAGTTCTGCTGTACAGGGCGGGGTTTTAGTCATCTTATTGCTAGCCTTATTTTTAAGGCCGAGCATAGCGATGTGGGTCAGCTTGGGTATTCCTATTGCCTTCGCAGGCGGTATGATATTTATGCCGGAACTGGGCATCAGCGTTAACTTAATCAGTCTTTTTGCCTTCATCTTAGTGCTCGGTATTGTGGTCGATGATGCCATTGTGACGGGTGAGAATATCTATAACCACTTGAATAAGGGAGATAAACCATTAGATGCGGCGATTAACGGAACAAAGGAAGTGGCTGTGCCAGTGACTTTTGGTGTGATTACCACCATGGTTGCATTTTTGCCGTTGGCGTTTATGGGCGGCGGCTGGGGAGTGTTCTATTCACAGATTCCGTATATTGTTATTCCAGTGTTAATCTTTTCTTTGATTGAGTCGAAACTTATTTTGCCAGCTCACATTGGGCATACGAAGCAGAGAAGTGAGCTAAAGGAACCGAACAAAATTGTTCAATACCAGCAAAAGTTTGCAAAAGGTTTCGAGAAAGCAATTCTTAAGTTCTACAAACCATTACTCGCGTTTGTTTTGCATCGCTGGCAGTTAAGCTTGGTGATCTTCGTTGGAATTTTACTGATCGTTTGGGCCACAATCTCGAGTGGTATTACACGATTTGTGTATTTCCCCAGGATTCAAAGTGAAATTGCTCGAGTGTCGTTACAGATGCCGGAAGGTACGCCTTTTGAGGTGACTGACACTTATATTGAGCGAATCACCGAAGCTGCGCTAAAGCTTCAGGAAAAGTACCGCACCGATGAGGGCGAATCGGTTATTGAACATATTTTTTCGTCGAGTGGTTCGACGTGGGGTGGTGGTTCTGCATCATCGAATATTGGTCGTGTGATGCTGGAAATGATGCCGCCTGAAAAGCGCGATGAATCAATCACCAGTACCAGCTTAGTGGCTGAGTGGCGAGAATTAATTGGCCCATTGCCGGGCGTTGAAACCCTAACCTTTAGAGCTGAAATAGGACGCAGTGGCGATCCGGTTGATGTTCAGCTGCGTGGCTCCGATATTACCCGCCTGAATGCAGCAGCGCAGGAAGTCAAAGATAGCTTATCGAAAGTGTCAGGGGTGTTTGATATTGCCGACAGCTTCTCGAAAGGTAAGCAGGAAATACAGTTTAAACTAAAGCCTCAGGCAGAAACTTTAGGGATCAGTTTAAGTGATTTGGCGCGACAAGTAAGAAGCTCTTATTTTGGTGTAGAGGTACAGCGTATCCAGCGAGGACGGGAAGATGTCCGAGTGATGCTGCGACTGGCTCAGGAAGAGCGCGGCAGTTTAGAAGGGTTGAATAGTTTGCTTATCAATACTCCATCGGGAGGAAAGATCCCGTTGGCACAGTTAGCGGAACTGTCCTATGGCAAAAGTCCTGCCAGCATTTACCGAATTAATCGTCAGCGAACTTTGAATATTACCGCTGATGTTGATAAAGAGAGCGCGGATATCGAAGCGATTAAGCGACGCATCATCAGCGACGCGGAAGCGATTGTCGCTAACTATCCTGGAGTGGCGTTTAGCTTAGAAGGTGAGGCTAGAGAGCAGGAGGAGTCAAATACCAGTTTATTGATTAGTCTAGGTTTCGTACTTTTTGTGATTTATATTTTACTGGCGATTCCGTTCAAGTCTTATGTGCAGCCTTTCGTTGTGATGGCTGTGATACCTTTTGGTGCCGCCATGGCGACCATAGGTCACTGGATTATGGGGATGCCATTGTCGATTATGAGTATGATGGGCATGTTGGCACTAACCGGTGTGGTGGTGAATGATTCGCTGGTATTGGTGGATTATATTAATCAGCAACGTCGTAAGAATGGAGAGTCGCTTAAAGACGCGGTGCTACATGCTGGCGTAAGGCGTTTACGTCCTGTGATGTTAACCTCGTTAACGACCTTTGCTGGTTTAATGCCATTAATCTTTGAAAAGTCCACTCAAGCGCAGTTCCTCATTCCCATGGGGGTTTCGCTGGGCTTTGGTATATTATTATCTACAATGGTGACGCTAGTGCTAGTGCCGCTGCTTTATTATAAAACAGCGAACCTGAAGCACTGGGCGAGAGGACTTTTTAGGCCTAGTTAATCGGTCAAGTGGGGCTTTGAAAGCCCCACTTATTAGCTGTTCTTGTGTGTTATAAAGAGTATTTTTCTAACGCTTCTAAAAGATAAGTTTCTTCTTCTTTATTGTGAAAATATTCGTGAATATGTTGCTTGATGAGGGCCACTTGTTGATTAAGAACCTCTTGAGCCTCTTCAGATTTAAGGGTTTGGCTGACTTGCCCGATTAAGTCAATGAGGTGATGCAATACGTCAGGTTTTGTTTTGCCGGCATCACGAATTTGTGAGATCGCACTATGGACAATATCTGCTTTAGTTACAGATTTACCGATAAGCCTTAGCTTTTCTTGCTCATCATAATAAATATGCCTCGGTAACTCTTTATCCAGGGTTTTGCTCAGTACTCCTGATAACTTATCTAACACCGTTATTGCGGTGAAGTTATCATTGATGCCTGGCGACAATGCTCTTAATCCAATTTCAGCTAAATGTCTTATCGAATATTCTATATCTTGAGCGCCTGTTTTATTGGAGCCCACATCAATACACTCCACAACACAAAGCTGAATATCAGCGTGTGCATGGTGCTTAGGAAAAATGGTTCCAACTTTTTGTCCCGTGAATAAATAATCGCCGGCTCGGCATTCAATATTAATAAGAAGCTCATGCTCTTCTGCGATCTCAACCAAAGCGGGGTACTGTATATTTTGTATATACCCGCTGCATGCACTATAAATATCACGTTTTTGCTGTGAAAGCTCTGCTGGAATCTTCGGTATGTTGCGGTGCTGGGCATTGTCTTTAGTGCTATCAGTTAGTCGTGCTAATGAACTCTCAAGTTCTTGAGTGACACGCTCAATCATTGTGTCCGCAATTCCTGAGCGAGCAACATGATTAACATATCCCAGCAAAACAAAAAGGTTAATAAAAGTTAGAGCAAAGCAGCAGCTTATAGTTAGCTTGGGAGGCTGCTCAAAGGTAGACTGGTCATGTAGTAAAATTAACAGGGTTAAAGTCAGCGCGATACTACCAAAGAAAATGCCAATATAAATTTGAGTCAGGCGACTGCTCATAAAAATTTTTATGAGTCTTGGCCCCAGCTGGGAGGCCGATAAACTCAACACTACCATAGTGATTGATATGACCAATGTGGTCATGGTGATTAGGGCAGAAAGGATGGTTTGTAGAATGCTCTTCGCGTCTTCTGTTGAGCCCGCATAAAGAAACTCAATTTTTTGCACATACTCGGTATAAGAAAGCTCGAGCCAAAACACCAACAGAATCCCGCCAATGAACATCATCGATATGGTGACAGGAACATAGAATAAACTGCTTCTGGTGAGTTCCCATAAATTATAGAGTTTTGATGCCCATGACTGCATGGCGAGGTATGCTCCCTGTACTTTTCGTTCATTGTTATTGAAAGTTAGGGAAGTATCAATGGTTTTAAATGGTGGGCCCGCCCCGACTTGAACGGGGGACCTGCCGATTATGAGTCGGATGCTCTAACCAACTGAGCTACGGGCCCATTTTGAGACGTCTTACAGAAATTGTGCGACGCTGAAAATGTTAACGCGCAGAAGTTTACGAGAAAACTCCTGCGCGTGCAATATCAAATCGGCATAAAAACCGATTGATCGGTATGACTATTTGTCGATGTTACTCATCAATGTAAGTACGAAGCTTTTCTGAACGGCTTGGATGACGTAGTTTACGCAACGCTTTCGCTTCGATCTGACGAATACGTTCACGAGTGACATCAAACTGTTTACCCACTTCTTCTAGCGTGTGGTCAGTATTCATATCAATACCAAAACGCATGCGAAGAACTTTTGCTTCACGAGCTGTTAAGCCAGCAAGAATTTCGTCAGTCACTTCTTTTAAGCTTTCGCCTGTAGCGGCGTCTACCGGTGAGTCAATCGTTGAGTCTTCAATAAAGTCACCAAGATGCGAATCTTCATCATCACCAATCGGTGTTTCCATTGAAATAGGCTCTTTAGCGATTTTTAGGACTTTTCGGATCTTGTCTTCCGGCATTTCCATACGTTCTGCTAATTCTTCAGGTTGTGGCTCACGGCCCATTTCCTGAAGCATTTGGCGAGAAATACGGTTTAGCTTATTAATCGTTTCGATCATGTGAACTGGAATACGAATAGTTCGCGCCTGATCCGCAATCGAGCGAGTAATCGCCTGACGAATCCACCATGTTGCATAAGTCGAGAACTTATAACCACGGCGATATTCGAACTTATCAACAGCCTTCATCAAGCCGATATTACCTTCTTGAATCAGATCCAAGAATTGTAAGCCTCGGTTGGTATATTTTTTCGCGATAGAGATAACCAGTCGAAGGTTGGCTTCAACCATCTCTTTCTTAGCACGGCGAGCCTTCGCTTCACCAATCGACATTTCGCGGTTGGCTTCTTTAATTTCGAGCACTGATAAATCACAGCTTTCTTCAACCAGCTGCATTTTACGCTGCGCTTTACGAATATCCTCGGCGTACTCAGCTAAAGCTTCTGAATATTTGCTCTTCTTCGCTAAATGACCATCTAGCCACTCTGAATTAGTTTCAGCGCCAGAGAAGGTCATAATAAAGGTTTTGCGCGGCATGCGTGACTTTCTAACGGCAAGGTGCATCACATAACGCTCTTGCTCACGGATACCATCCATCTTAGTGCGTAGATTCTGTACTAAGTATTCAAACATACGCGGCGCTAACTTTAAGTTCATAAAGTGCTCGCGCATTGCTTCAAGTTGTTTCGCCGCTGATTTGTGCTCACGACCATAACGCTTGATAGCTTTTACTGTTTTTTCATGCTGCTTAGCTAACGCAGAGAAGCGCTCTTCAGCTTCTTCTGGGTCTGGCCCAGTGTCAACCTCAGTGCTGTCATCATCATCGTCATCAGACTCTTCGTTGTCATCAGCATCGTCGTCATCAACGTCTTCATCATCAGCTTCAGCATTGGCATTCGCAATTTGTGCAGCTTCCGATTCTTCTTGCACGAACTCCGCTTCTTCACCGTCTAGGAAGCCGGTGACGATGTCGGTTAAACGAATAAATTCATTTTTATACTGTTCGTACTCTTCGAGTAAAATACGAATGGTGTCAGGATAGTTACCTACAGCCGTAAGAACTTGGCGGATGCCTTCTTCAATACGTTTGGCGATGTCGATTTCGCCTTCACGAGTAAGAAGCTCAACACTGCCCATCTCACGCATGTACATACGTACCGGGTCTGTGGTTCGGCCAAATTCGCCATCAACGCTGGCTAATGCGGCAGCTGCTTCTTCAGCAGCATCTTCATCAGTTACAGAGTCGTCATTGATAATTAACTCATCTTCATCCGGTGTTGTTTCATACACCTGGATACCCATGTCGTTAATCATACGAATGATATCTTCGATCTGTTCGGGATCGACGATATCCGGCGGCAAGTGGTCATTAACCTCGGCGTAGGTTAAGAAACCTTGCTCTTTACCACGCGCAATAAGTAATTTTAACTGCGACTGCTGTGACTGTTGCGAATTCTCTGACATCTAGAATACCTTTGTTGTGATCACACACCATTTGCGAACAATATAGTTGGGATTTGCGTGAGACGCATAAAACCCTTGCGGTTGACGCATGGCGAACCGCAAATTATACAGAATTAGCCCCCATCACAGCAAGCATTAGCTTTCTTCTGTTTTCCGGGGCTTTTGTTTAGCCAACAATAGTAATTGCTGGTATTCGGACTTTTCTGTAGCCGTTAATTTTTGACCGGACTGTTGGTCCTTTAATCTAAGATAGTCCAGACGCTGTGTCTGGGCTTGTCGTAACAACTGTTTCATACAGTCTTGAAGTTCCACTTCTTCATTGCCCTGCATCCGTTCTTCTCTCTCGATAACGGCGAGCTGCGAAAGCCGTTGGTACAGCTTTTCCTGTTCTCGCCAGTATTCCAGCAGGGTTCCTGTATTGATATTGGGGTTCTGATGAATAATTTCAAGGAGTTGCTGTAACAGCTTCGGCCCTTTTTCAGGCAAGGTTTTTAACCAAGCAAAATTGTTGATACCAAGGGCAAGCGATGGCTTTTGGAGCAAAAGAGTTAGCGCTAGCTGGATCGTTTTATTAGCCTTTGGGGAGGCTTTATTGGGCTTGGTACTCGCTGAAGGCTGTGGGTTAGTCTCAGGTTGCTCAATAATTTTTTCGAGTTTTTCGACCGAGAGTTTTGCGGTTGAGGCTAAGGCATTACTAAAAAACTCATGATAAATAGGGTCGGAGACCTTTTCTAAATAAGGTTTAGCGAGGTGTACCAGCTGGCCTCGGCCGGAAACCGAGTCGAGATCCACTTGCGAGGCTAGGTGTTTCAGTAAAAACTCAAACAGTGGCGTGGCCGCTTCCACTTGTTCGATAAACTGCTCTTTACCCACTTGGCGCACCATAGAGTCAGGATCTTCACCATCGGGTAAGAACATTAATTTAATTTCACGACCATCACGCAGCTGAGGTAAACCATGCTCAAGAGCGCGGAGGGCGGCATCACGTCCTGCCCGATCGCCATCAAAACATAACACCAGCTCACGCGTCGTACGAAACAGCTGTTGCATATGGCTTTCTGTGGTTGCGGTACCAAGAGTCGCGACAGTATTGGTAATCCCAAACTGCGCCAGTGCTACGACGTCCATATAGCCTTCGACAATTAAAAGTCGCTGTAACTTTCGGTTAGCCTGCCTGGCCTGATAAAGCCCATACAGTTCATTACTTTTGTGGAAAATGGGCGTTTCTGGCGAATTTAAGTATTTAGGTTCGCCTTGATCGATGATGCGGCCACCAAACGCAATAACGCGGCCGCGCTTGTCCTTAATCGGGAACATAATGCGATCACGAAAACGGTCATAGAGAGAGGTATCTTTCTTGATTAACATGCCGCAGTCGATCAGCTGCTGCTGAAGTTTTTTATCGGTTCCGAGCTTAGGAAAGATTTTCTCTAGGTTACGCCACTCTCCGGGAACATAGCCCACAGAAAATTGTTTGGCGATTTCGCCGCTGAGCCCACGCTTTTTTAGGTACGAAACGGCGGGTTTTCCTTGAGGCGTAGTCAGTTGACGCTGGTAAAATTTTGCAATCTTATCCATCAAGTCGTAAAGACTGACGTCAATCTTAGGGCGATTAGGAGCATTTTCGTCACGAGGGACTTCCATGCCTAAACTTGAAGCTAGCTCTTCTACTGCATCGGGAAATTCGAGCCGATCATATTCCATGATAAAGCTGATGGCATTACCGTGGACTCCGCAGCCAAAGCAGTGATAGAACTGTTTATCTTGGCTGACAGAAAATGAAGGAGTTTTCTCCCCATGGAAAGGGCAGCAGGCCTTATAGTTTGTCCCAGCTTTTTTTAGTGGCACGCGAGAATCAATCAAATCGACAATATCGACTCGAGCCAGTAGTTCTTGGATAAACTGCTGAGGGATCAGGGCCATTTAATTTTTCTTAGAGAGACGTTTTATTTAGAGAATAACAATAATTGACCCAATCATAGCAGAGCCAAGAAACTTTACCTAGTTTGCAAAATAGAAAAGTCTAATTAAGACAGACGTGCCTTAATCTTGCCACTTACCGCGCCCATGTCGGCACGACCTTGAAGTTGTGGCTTTAACATCCCCATGACTTTGCCCATGTCTTTCATCGATTCTGCGCCAGTTTTAGCGACAGCATCTTCTATTAAGGCATTGATTTCATCATCAGTCAGAGGCTGTGGAAGGAATTCTTGAAGTACTTCGATTTCAGCTTTTTCGATATCAGCCAGCTCTTGACGGCCAGCATCTTCGTATTGCTTGATGGAGTCGCGACGTT
Organism: Kangiella sp. HD9-110m-PIT-SAG07; assembly: GCA_003370465.1. Classification (GTDB taxonomy): domain Bacteria; phylum Pseudomonadota; class Gammaproteobacteria; order Enterobacterales; family Kangiellaceae; genus Kangiella. The sequence continues at coordinate 57,022 of QQTG01000022.1, forward strand.
GCTTAACCGCTTTGTCGATAATAGCAAGAATGGCCGTGTCATCTAACGTTTCACGAGTGTCGACTTCAATCTGCTTGATAGCAGACAAAGCTAGGCGAATGGTGGTCAAGCGAGCCTTATCTTTGGCGCGCATGGCATCCTTCATTTCCTCTTTAAGACGATCATGTAATTTTGACACGGCTATCCTCTACTTATCTGTATTCAAAAAGAATGCTAAATAAGTTTAAACTATTAATACAAGCGGATGCGACGAGCGTTTTCGCGAGATACTTTCTTCGCTGCACGCTTTACTGCCGCTGCTTTTTCACGCTTGCGTACAGATGTTGGCTTTTCGTAGTGTTCACGTTTACGAACTTCGGCCAAAATACCTGCTTTTTCGCATGAGCGCTTGAAGCGACGTAATGCAACGTCAAAAGGCTCGTTATCTTTTACTCTTACGCTTGGCATTAAAAATCACCTAACCTTTAAATTAATGTTAATAAAATCATGTAGTTACTTTCTTGAAGCAGATCTATTGCCACAAGAAGGGCGCAAATTTTAAACATTTTTCGATCAAAAAGCAAAGAAAAGGCCCCTTTCGAGGCCTTTTTTTTATTTATTTGATGCTGTAATCAAGTTTTACGTAGTAGAAAGCACCGTTTATACCAAATGGAGTCGATTCCCACGGGTAGATGTAGTTACCAAATTCTGGTGCATCACTAATAAAGCGATGAACAGCATTATCTGGTAATTTGTCAGGATACTCGTCGGTAATATTGTTGCCGCCGACTGTCAGTTTCACACCATTATCGAAGTCGTAACGCACTTCTAGGTCTGCTAACCATTTAGCACTAGAGCGAACCGTCGGTGATGGGTCGATGCCCAGAGCTCCATTACAAACATCTGGGTTCTGAGTTGGAATCCCTAACCCCTGACAAGTGAAGAATGATGTCTTAACTTTGCCGTAACGGTTAACCTTTAATGACGTCGACCAATTATTGATATCCCAATCTAGACCTAGCAATAAACGTTGACGAGGTTGACCCGTTTCAACATTGTCCACTTGTGCTTTAGAGAATAGCGTTTCAGGCAATACACCTTCTGGCGCGTTAATCTCTTTAACTTCAGTGCGGTTGTAGTGAGTAAGCCAAGTAAAGGTAAAGTCACCCCAGTTGTCGGTTCCCCAGTCATAAGTTAAGACGAGGTCAGCACCAAAGGTTTCAGTATCAATTGCGTTTGAGAAGAACTGGCCTTTGTTGTAACCGTTAGCATTAAGGAAGTCTACCGCCTCTTGGTTGATTACTGGGTTGCCGTTAGCATCAGCGTTTTGGCCATTTAAACCTCCACCAAGCACGATACGGTCTTCAATATCGATTTGATAGGCATCCAGCGATATGCTTAAACCGTTTCCTGGGCTATAAACCGCTCCAAGACTAACGTTTTCAGACGACTCGTGCTCTAACTGTTCAACGCCATAAGCTGATGCAAACACACTGCCTTCTGGGGCATGGAACGTTTGCGACAGTTCTGTTCCGTCGACGTCAGTAAAGACGGTGGTGAATGCTCTTTGAGCTAAGCTTGGAGCACGGAAGCCAGTTGAAACTGCACCGCGAAGGCCGAAGCTCTCGGTAATATCCCAGCGAGCTGAAACTTTACCCGTGGTTGCATCGCCTGCATCACTGTAATCCTCGAATCGGCCAGCGACACCTAACAAGAAGTTTTCACTCAAGTTAGTTTCGATGTCCATGTAGAACGCATAGTTATCACGCTCACGCTGGCTTGAGGCTGAGATTTGTGGGCTGTAACCAGGGAAGCCCTGCATACCACACGCTGCAGCAACGCTTGGATCTATTACTGACGGGAAAGGATTATTAGTGTCGCCAGTATAGCCACAAGAGTAAGAGACTAAATCACCCGATTGAATGCCATAGTTTTCTTCGCGATATTCAAGGCCCGTGGCTAGGTAGATATCGTCATACCAGCCCCAATCAACAGCGCCATTCAAGTCAAAGTTATAAGTTCTTTGAGTGAAGTTGATGTTACCACTGTCGGCTGAATTAGGACCTGAGTTGGCACGAATCTCTGCATCGGTAGCGCCAGGATTATTTTGGACATACTGGGCGGCAATCGAGGCATTGATCGAGTTAGATGCTGCGAAAGCAAATTGATTGTCACCATACACAGCACTTAAATCATACTCCCATGATGAGTCACCAAGGAAGTCACGAACACCAAACGCCAGAGATGTGTCTTTTACCGTAGTGTTTTGTAATGGTAAGAATCCATCAGGGTAAACTTGCGGTACATTTCGATCGGCGCGATCTTCAAAGCGATAAAAGCCTGCTGACTCACCTGAACGGGTTGATACTCCACCGAAGAAGTAAGCAATATCTGCTTCACCATTAAAGAATAAATATTTGTTTTCTGACGATGAGTCACCGAGTCGCATGATGACACGATCTTTGCGGTTACTGATCCCTGCGCGGTTTGTTGCGCCACGGTCGCGGAACTCAGCCGTCAGGTTTAAGAAGCCTGTATCACCAATATTGATTGTGCTATTTGCTGATACTTGATTGACTTCACCATCGCCTTCTTTGGTTTCGCCCCACTTCCCAGAGAGAGTAGTGCCAGCGCCGCCACCTTTTAGAATGATGTTGATTACACCAGCAATTGCGTCTGAGCCGTACTGAGCTGCTGCACCATCGCGCAGGACCTCAATGTGCTCGATAGCTGATACTGGAATGGAGTTAATATCCGTTCCGGCAGAGCCACGGCCAATGGTTTGTTGAATATTAACCCAAGCCTGACTGTGACGACGTTTACCATTGACCAAAATCAGGACCTGATCCGGGCCAAGACCACGCAATGTGGCCGGACGGATAATATCGGTACCATCGCTCACGGTGGTACGTGAGAAGTTAAACGATGGAGCAAGTTTTTGTAAAAGCTCACCGACTTCACTCGCGCCTGACTCTTCGATGATTTCGCTAGTGATAAGGTCAACGGGAACAGCAGTGTCTTCAATAGTTCGACCACTAACGCGAGTACCGGTAACAATAACGGTGTCCGCTTTCTTGGTTTCACCAATTTGACTGTTTTCTTGCTCGGCTGCTTGAGCTGACAATGAATAGCCAGCAGTTAGTGATGCCACTACAGCGGCATGTATTATGGTTTTCTTCATATTCTTCCCCCTAGAATGTGGAACGGACAAGGTAGCGAAGAGTATTCCTTAAAGCTATGAACTTGTTCCGATCTTTTAAGATAAATGGCAAGTTTGTTATTGTGTTGTTCCTCGCCATAGATGTTTAGATCGCCTATAATTCAATCATCTTTTGCAACCAATACAGATTAGACCTGATTTGAAAATCCTTGGTATAGAAACTTCTTGTGATGAAACTGGTGTCGCTATATACGACTCTGAGCGAGGAATCGTGGGCGATGCGCTATACAGCCAAGTCGAATTACACGCTGAATATGGGGGTGTTGTGCCCGAATTAGCTTCACGCGATCATGTTCGCAAGACCATCCCACTGGTCAAAGAAGTGTTAAAACAGGCAAATTGCACAAAAAACGATATTGATGCCATTGCCTATACCAAAGGTCCAGGGTTAATTGGTGCCTTATTTGTGGGTGTCGGTGTCGGACGTAGCCTAGCGTATGCTTGGGATATTCCAGCGATTGGCGTCCATCATATGGAAGGGCATCTTTTAGCACCAATGCTGGAAGACGAACAACCTGAATTCCCCTTTGTTGCTTTGTTGGTTTCTGGCGGCCATACGTTGCTAGTGGACGTTAAAGGGTTGGGCCAGTATGAAATCCTTGGAGAGTCGATTGACGACGCCGCTGGTGAAGCTTTTGATAAAACAGCAAAGATCATGGGGCTTGGCTATCCGGGAGGCCCTGCCTTGGCGGCTCTTGCTGAATCAGGTCATGCCGGAGTCTACAAGTTACCACGCCCGATGACTGATCGACCGGGGCTAGAATTTAGTTTTAGCGGATTAAAAACCGCGGTCGCCAACTTGTATCGAGATTCAAGTAAAACCGAACAAGACCTCGCGGATATCGCGTATGCCTTCCAAGAAGCCGTGGTCGATACGATTTTTATTAAGTGTCGCAGGGCGTTAGAACAAACGGGTCATAAACGTTTAGTTGTCGCTGGTGGCGTAAGCGCCAACATTGCGCTACGAGCTAAATTGTCTGAGTTACTGGAAAAGAAAGGCGGAAAAGCCTATTATCCTCGTCCGAAATTCTGTACTGATAACGGTGCCATGATCGCTTATGCTGGTTACTGTCGATATCAGGCAATCTTAAACGGACAAGATCAGTTTGAAGAGCCAGCGGTTAGAGCAAAACCACGCTGGCCGATCGCGGAGCTAGGTTAAAAGGTTGGGTAAAACGCCGGATTACGAGAGAGCTGCTCCAGCATAAGTATCAATAAAGAAGTAAATCGTGATACCAATGCTGGCAAAAATCACAAAAAGCCTAACGTGGTGCTGTGACAGTTTTTTTGATAGGTTAGCAGCCATAAAGCCCCCGATTAAAGAACCAGCTAAAACAATAAAGCCTTCATACCAAGCGATAGTATCATTGTAGATAAATATGACGATAGCTACTAAGGCAACAACCGTGGAAAGTAGAAGCTTGATACCATTCATCGCGTTGATATTGGTGTACCCCGCCAGCGCTAAGTAGCTCAGAGTAATAATCCCCTGACCTGCGTTAAAAAATCCGCCATACACACAAATTCCGAACAAGGTAAGCGCTAGCAACACTTTTCCTATTGTTGAGGCGTGACGATGTCGAGTGCCGAGCTTTTTTAATAAAGCGTTAATGCGGCCACCGAAAATAAATAAAAGCGTTGCGAATAATAATAACCATGGGATCGATGTGCGGAACACATCTTCAGGAATTTGCAGCAGTAACCAGGCGCCCAAAACACCACCAAGCAGAGCGATAAAGATGAGCTTGGGTAATTCTTTTTTATGGGCGCGTAAATCGTCCTTAAAAGCATAGGCGCCACTTAAGTAGCCACCGCAAGAAGAGAAAGTATTAGTAGCGTTAGCGCTTACAGGAGGAACGCCTACAAACATCAAAGCAGGAAAAGTGATAAAGCTGCCGCCACCAGCGATCGAATTAACCATGCCGCCAAGAAGTCCGGCACTAAAAAGAAGAAGTAGTTCAAACATAAGTGATAATCATATGACCCTTTAAGATGGTAAGGTTTATAGGGTGGGTTAGCATTTATGCGTAACCCATTAACTTGTTTTTTGATGATGTATAAGTCTTGAGAACTTGAGCCATGACTTCCAAATTTCAGAAGCTACTTCACTATAAACTGGTTGAGATTTCTTTCCTGCGGTATCTACATCAAACCATCTACAAAACTCTTCATGAACAATATTCAAAACATCTGCTTGGCTTGAAGCTTCTTTTAGCCTAGGAAGGATCGTGTCAACCTCGCTAGCATACTCGTCGGTATTCTCTCCAAAATTAATACCTACTGGGTCAAGACGAAAGAGGATCTGTTCTACTTCAGAATAGAGGGTAGTGTATTGAGCTTTCATTTTGGTGCGATTTTCATCCATGATTCGCTTTCCTATTTAATACCTGCATCAGTAAAACCAAAACAACCGAGCCTAACACCAACCATGCGAAGTTATGCGGTGTGCCATCGAACAATAGGGCAAGTAGTGGGCCAGCGAGGGCGCCTGAGCCGAAGCGGAGGGTGCCGATAACGGCGGTGGCGGTGCCGCTTTTTTCGGCGAAGGTATTGAGCACAAGCGCGTCGGAATTGGTGGTGATGAATGCGAGTGAGCCAAGCAGCAGGAAAATGGAGGCTGCTGTGGCGTACAGGCCTAAATCAAGTTGCAGCACGGTAAAAAAGGCTGTGCCCGTAAACAGCGCGTAGACTGAACCGAAACGTAGCAGCTTGCGCGAGCCAAAACGTTCGACAATGCGGCTATTGACGATGTTGCTGATAAAAAGGCCGATAACGTTGACGGCGAATAGGATACTGAAGGATTTTTCGCTGGCGCCGAAGTGCGTAATGTATAGGTACGAGATCGATGTCAGGTAGCAGAAAAACGCAAAAGTCGCGAACATGGAGGTAAAAATATCCAAGCGTACCGTTTTGTTAGCGAAAACTGAACGGTAATTATTAGCGAACTCTCTAAGCCATTGACGGTTTTTCTTCTTTGGCATACTGCTCGGTAGTTTCCACAGCACCAGCGCGAGAATTAACACGGCATAGGCCGCTAAGACGAAAAAAATATTGCGCCATCCCGTAAAGTGCAGAATAAAACTACCGATACTGGGCGCAATCATCGGTGCGATCATCATGATCATACTGACGTAAGAGAGGCCTTTTGCCGTATGCTTGCCGTACATATCGCGGATAACGCCCGGCACGACCACGGTAGCACCACTACTAATCGCTGCTTGGAAGAAACGTAAGGTCAGGAAGCTTTCGATAGATTCTGAAAATGCTAGCGCGACTGAGAAAAAAGCAAAACCGAGCAGTCCGATAATAACCACTCGACGACGGCCTATGCGATCCGCAATAGGGCCGAAAACAAGCATGCCTAGTGCGTACCCCGCCATGTAAATACTCAGAGAATTTTGCACCGCTGTTGGCGTGGTGGAAAATTCTTTGGCGATAGTTGGCATCGCAGGCAAGTACATATCGATTGCCAGCGGTGAGATCGCGACAATAGAGGCCAGTAATGGTAATAACCGCAGTGGGTTTTTAATGTGATGACTCATTGACTAGCCTTAGTGTTTCGGTGATTTACTTATCAGTCGATTTTTTATCAGTAATTTTCCGTTCAGTCCCTTGCCATAAATTTTTGATATTTTGGCGGTGGCGCCATGTGAGAATGAGGAACATGGCAAAAAGCGGGAAGAAGTACCTATGATCCATGTAAAAGCCAAAGGCTGCAACAGCAAAACTGGATAACAGGGATGCAAGAGATGAATAGCGACTGAAGAAAGCAGTAACGGCCCAAGTGACGACACAGAAGCCGAGTAGTAATGGTGATAGTGCTACTAGGGCGCCGAAGTAGGTTGCCATCCCTTTGCCGCCTTTAAAATTAAAGTATAGCGGATAGAGGTGTCCGATAAAGGCCATGAAGCCCACCCAGCCAAGGTTACGATTATGGAGTTCAAGGGCATAACCAATCAAAATCGGGATGATGGCTTTAAGCATGTCGCCTAACAACGTAAAAATAGCGGCTTTCTTGCCACCTAACCTTAAAACATTTGTCGCGCCGGGATTATGGGAGCCAAAGTCTCGGGGATCGGGCAGTTGCATGATGCGACAGACAATAACAGCACTCGATATGGAGCCGGTGAGATAGGCTAAGATCCATAATCCTATAACTTGCCATTCCATAGGCTATCGTATTTCCTTGTTCATAAAGTTCGTTGTGTGCGTCATTGAAGACCTGAAACTCCGTCTTTGGGTTCGCTCTACTACCCAGAACTATTGCCATCCCCGATGTTTGTCACCCGCAGGCCGTGCTAGCTGCGCTACTCGGATATTTTGCCGAGGATGTGTTCAAGATAGTCATTGAGGCTAGTTTATACAAAAATTTATGCTATTGATAACAAATTGGCTGGAATTTGATATTCTAACCAGCTATTAACACGAATAATTTGAGAAAAGCGTGGATATTGTTTTTATTGAAGATTTAAAAGTCGATACGGTTATTGGTATTTATGACTGGGAACGCCAGATCCGCCAAACGATTAGTATTGATTTAGAAATGGCGCATGATATTCGCCCAGCTGCTGAAGAAGATACGATTGATCAGTGTTTGGATTATAAGTCTGTGGCTAAGCGTATTATTAGCTTTGTCGAAGAGTCAGAGTTTCAGTTAGTGGAAACCTTGGCTGAGAAAATTGCTCAAATTATTCAGTCTGAATTTAATGTTCCTTGGTTAAAGCTCAAGCTGAGTAAACCCGGGGCTGTTCGTGGCTCGAAAAATGTCGGCGTTTTAATCGAGCGTGGCACCAAGGAAAGCTAAGAAGATTTGTATGCCAAAAATTTATATCAGTATTGGCAGTAACCAAGACGCGGAGCGACAAATACGCTTCGGCGTTAAGCAGCTGGCGTATTACTTTAGCGACTTAACTGTTTCCAAGGTATACGAAAGCGAAGCTGTGGGTTTTGATGGTGATAATTTTTTAAACCTAGTCGCGAGCGCAACAACGCAACTTAGCATTTCTCAAGTGGACCAAGCTTTTAAGCAAATTGAAAAAGTTGCGGGTCGAGTACGAGGGGCCGCTAAGTTCAGTAATCGAACTTTGGATATCGATCTACTGCTTTATGAGGACTTGGTGTGCGATAAGCCGGTTAAACTACCGCGTGGAGAAATATTACATCATGCTTTCGTGCTACTGCCGCTGGCGGAAATAGCACCTGATTTAAGGCATCCGGTGGTCGAGACGTCTTATGGCGAGCTGTGGCAAGCTTTTAGCAAGAAAGATGAGCAGAGATTATGGGCAATTGATTTTGACTGGAATGAAGCATAATGACTAGACGAACGGCATTAATCACTGGAGGCGCTAGACGTGTGGGCAAGGCTATCGCCATTGCTTTAGCCGAGCAGGGTTTTGACATAGCCTTGCATTACAATCAGTCTTCACATGAGGCAGTGAAAACGGCTGAAGAAGCAAAAAAGTATGGCGTTAGTGCCAAGCTGTATCAGGCAAATTTAGCCCAGCCTGAAGAGTGCAAAGATTTAATTGAGCGGATATCCCGGGAAAATGATTTAGCGGTATTGGTCAATAGCGCAGCAGTTTTCCCTGAAGCAGACTCGATTATGGATGGTCTTGCCGACTGGGACTCTGTGATGAACTTAAATTTAAGGGCGCCGCTTGAGTTATCAAAAGCTTTTGTGGATAACACGCCGATTTCGGGTCACATTATTAATATTCTCGATGCACGAGTGAATCGGCCGGCTGGAGATCATTTAGTGTATCGCCTATCAAAGTCTGGTTTGTGGCATTTAACCGAATCATTAGCGCAAGATTTAGCCCCGAATATTCAAGTGAATGGATTAGCGCTGGGTGCTATCATGCCGCCGCCTGGTGCGAGCCAAGATCATTTCGACCGTATGGCTGAAAAGATTCCGCTGGCAAGGACTGGCTCCCCGAAAGCGGTCGGCGAGGCGGTAGCATTCTTGGTAGGGCAGGAGTTTATTACGGGGGTGGTTTTACCGATTGATGGTGGTGAATTCTTATAATGTCTGTTGAGCCAGAATCGCTACCGGAGTTTTGTCGGAACTACCAAGATTACCAACAATTATTGCAGCACCAGTGTCAAACGTTAGAAGTCCCCGAACCCGAGCAGATAGCTATAGAATCGAGCTTTCAGCTAGCCCAGAAGATAGCAGAGCTCATACATTTCAAAAGTAAAATTCCTTTTTCTGAGTTTATGCAGCAGGCGCTTTATAGCCCAGGCTTGGGTTATTACAGTGGTGGAAGTCATAAACTGGGGGCGGGTGGTGACTTCGTTACCGCTCCGGAAATATCCCCCATGTTTGGGAAAACATTAGCGAAGAGTATTCAGCAGGCTTGGCAAGACACCGATAACTGCGTCTTAGAATTAGGCGCTGGCTCTGGCAAGCTGATGGTGGATATTCTGCAGCAATGCCAATCAGGCGGCTGTTTGCCAAAGACATATTATATTCTTGAAGTCTCCGCAGAACTTCGCCAACGTCAAAAACAGCGCTTGAGTGAAGTGTTGCCGCAATTAAAGTCGAAAGTCGTGTGGTTAGACTCACTTCCGAAATCTTTTCATGGTGTTGTGGTGGCTAATGAAGTGGTTGATGCAATCCCTGTCGAGTTATTGATGCAAACAGAGCAAGGACTAGCACAAGGTTTTGTGACACACAACGAACAAGGTTTTAAGCTAGAGTTTGAGCCAAGCAGCTTTAGTCAGGGGTGGCGAAAGCGTCATAAAGAGACTTGCCAGCAATGGCCAGAAGGTTATCTGGCTGAGTCCTGCGAGCTGCGCCGAGATTGGCTTAAAAGTCTGTTGGAGAGTATCGAGCAGGGTTGTGTGCTGTTAATAGATTATGGCTTTGAAGAAGACGAGTTGTACTCGCCTTATCGCCCGCAAGGGAGTTTGCAGTGTTACTATCGACAGAAAAAACATTCCATGCCATTAGCTTTGTTGGGCTTGCAAGATATCACCAGCTCCGTGAACTTTACCCGTCTAGCAGAAGAAGCCCTAGGCGCTGGTGCTAGCGTCATGGGCTTGCCTACGCAGGCGCAGTTCTTGACTTTAAGTGGCATCGAGCAGTTTGTGGCGCAGCCACAAGATTCTGATACAATGTCGAGCCTATCGGTAGCGCAACAGCTACAAACACTGTTGATGCCGAACGAGATGGGGCAGAACATCAAGGTTCTGGGCTTATCAAAAGGGTTTTCAGGCGCACTTTCAGGGTTTACCTCCCTTGGGTTGAATCAAGTATGAAAAAATTAATCGTTGCAGGCTTTTTAGGTTTATTTGCGCCATTAGCATTTGGCGCTGCAGCAGGTAAAAATGACAACTGGTATTGGTTATTAGCGTTGGCAGTTGTGATTTCCATCTGCGTTTCGTCGTTGTTAGTGTGGCGTAGTAAAAAACTCAACACATTTACCTTAAAAGCTGTGGGCTTTGGAGCTTGGTTTTGGTTTATTATTTTTATTGAGGTGATGATTTACGGGTTTTACGTTGGGTTAACCAAATGATGATTACCTTTGTTTCATGAGTAATAGTTTTATTGTTCCTTTTCTTGCTCGTCCAAGAAAAGGAACCAAAAGAAAGACGGCCCGATATTGAGGTCATGCACAGCATGACTACTTTCAACAAGCGCTAGCTATTTAACGCACCGTGACATACATCCCATCCATAGTCTGAATGTCACTATTCAAAACGTCCTGTTTTGAATTGCTATAGCTAGAACTTGTTTCAACTCAATATAAGGGCTCAATAAGAGCACAAGACTCAACTGTTGGTAATCGACCGGTAACGAGTAGAGTCGGGGTGATATAAAATATTAGGAAAGAGTATGGATTGGCTTCAGGCTGTATTTTTAGCATTGATTCAAGGACTTACTGAGTTCTTGCCGATTTCGAGTTCGGCGCATTTGATTTTGACGTCGAAGGTGCTGGGTTGGCAGGATCAGGGCTTGGCATTTGATGTGGCGGTGCATGTAGGTACCTTAACCGCTGTGTTGATTTATTTCCGCAAGGAAGTGGTGGAAATGGTGGTTGCTTGGTTTGGTTCGGTGACGGGTAAGGGTTCAAGTCCAAATTCTCGACTCGCGTGGGCTGTAATTTGGGGAACCGTTCCGGTTGGGCTTTTTGGATTATTTTTAGAAGCTTTTGATATTGTTGATAATTACCTTCGTTCCATTCCAGTAATTGCGGCGACGACTATTATTTTTGGATTGCTGCTGGGGTATGCAGAAACTCAATATAATGGTAAGAAACGTCAAGATTTTAAGAGCGAGTATGATCTGAGGTTGCGCGATGTTTTGATGATCGGCGTGGCGCAGGCTTTAGCCTTAATTCCGGGAACTTCGCGTTCGGGAATCACCATGACTGCGGCGGCGATTCTTGGCTTTTCGAGAACGGCGGCGGCTCGTTATTCCTTCTTATTATCGATTCCAGCGATTCTATTACCGGGTGGTTTAAAGGGTTATCAGTTGGTGGAAGAAGGCGCACAGTTTGACTGGAGCTTCCTAATTCTAGGTATCATTGTTTCAGCGGTTAGTGCCTTTGCCTGCATTCACTTCTTCTTAAAATGGCTGGAAAAGATTGGCTTTATGCCGTTTGTTTGGTATCGCTTAGCGCTAGGTATTGGGCTGCTGGTACTGTTTTATAGTTAACAGTTTATCGCTTCCAAATTCAAAAAGCGGCTTATTTAGTCGCTTTTTTATTGTCTAGATGGGCTTTAATTTTCCGAATTTTTTCTCGCTCAATCGCTTCTCCAAGTTTAGCCCCTTCATAACCGCGCTCGATAAAAGGTTGTGCATCGATCTTTTTCGAGACTTGATAGCATTGGCGTAACAAGTCTCCCTGCGGATAAGGTTTATCTTCGAGTCCTAAGCGACCATTAAAATCTGCTTCGCAAGCGATAATAAATTGCTCAAGAACAGCCTCTTTCTTATAAGCACCAATAGATTTTAAAACCTTATGCACGGTTTTGGCCCGTAATTCGAACATTTTATGGCTATGAAGGTGATACCGAGAGACTTGGATAGCAAGACTTTGGTAATCCTTTGGCGCTTTTATTCGGCGGCAAAGCTGTTGAATCAAAGGTACTCCAGCTTCCTCGTGCCCACGATGTTGTGGCCACTGATCTTTTGGTGTCACGCCTTTTCCGAGGTCATGCACTGCCGCAGCAAAACGTACGCAAACATCATCAGTTTTGTGAGCAGACTGCTCTAACACCATCATGGTGTGTACTCCGGTATCAATTTCAGGGTGCCACTTCTCTGGGTTAGGGATTCCCCATAGCTGATCCAGCTCTGGGAATAGAATCTTTAAGGCACCGCATTCGCGCAGTACTTCAAAGTATACCTGTGGCGACTGGGTCGCTAGGGCCTTATGTGTCTCAGTCCAAACTCTTTCTGCGGTTAAATACTCCAACTCGCCCTTGTGCGTGAGCTCAGTCATTAGAAGGAGGGTTTCAGGAGCAACTGTGAAACCTAGATAGCGGAATCGAGCCGCAAAACGAGCGACACGCAAGACCCGTAGGGGATCTTCGGCAAAAGCAGGAGAAATATGCCTCAAGGTTTTGTGCTGAAGGTCTTGCTGGCCGTTATAAGGATCAACCAAGGTGCCATCTTCTTGTTGCGCAATAGCATTAATGCTTAAATCACGACGCATCAAATCTTGCTCAAGGGTTATATCTTGTGAGAAATCGACCTCAAAGCCTTTGTAACCGTGGCCTGACTTTCGCTCTGTACGTGCTAGGGCATACTCTTCGCCTGTTTCAGGATGAAGAAAAACAGGGAAATCCTTGCCTACCTCTTTAAAGCCTCGCTGCTTCATAGCATTAGGGGTTGCGCCAACCACGACATAATCATGGTCGACAACATCTAAGCCTAATAACTGATCGCGAACAGCGCCGCCAACAAGGTAAATCTCCATAAATTAGCTACAAACCTGAGTGTTTGGATTCTTTGCGATACAGTGTAGCAGGGTGTTGAGCTGAGGATCAGCTTTGTGGCAGTTTTTTATAGTAATTTGATCTTTCAGGGTTTCTAGCTGCGTAAGCTTGTCAGCGAATTGCATATCATTGATACTGCCTTGGGCTAACTCTTTTTCAATGGCTTTCTTATGAGAAGAATAGTTTTTGGTGAAATTATCCACCGCCTGTTGGCACTGGTTATTACTTAAAGTTTGGGTTTTAATCGGTCGTGGTATCTTTATCACGTTCATGTTCTTTAAGTTTTGTTGGCTGGCCTTGATTCGTTTATCCTTTGGCGGTTTATCGGAGTAATGGGTGTTACCATTCTCATCAACCCATTTGTAGATCTTGGCTGGCGAGCTGAAAATCGCCAAGCTTAATGCTAAAAGTAATAATGTTCGGCTTCCTGCGAGCATAACAATTGTACCCATTGAGGCTTTGTCATATATTATCCATAATAAGCAAAGCTATAAATTTTAACAATAACTCTTCGCACTCGGTGTGATCCACTTTTTTTATGTATAACGAATTTTTTGGATTTAAAAGCTCTCCTTTTACTATCGCGCCAGATCCTCGCTTTTTATTTATGAGCGAGCGACATCGCGATGCTTTAGCTCATCTGCTATATGGTATCGGCTTTGGTGGCGGTTTTGTCATGCTGACAGGAGAAGTAGGCACTGGTAAAACGACGGTATGTCGATGTTTGCTGGAGCAGCTATCTAATGATGTCCGGTTGGCTTATATCTTAAATCCAAAGCTCGATGCCATCGAGTTAATGGCAACCATGTGTGATGAGCTAGGTATTCAATACCAGCCTGGCGAGAGAAGTTTAAAAGCGTTTACTGACCTTTTGCGGGATTACTTGCTGAATAATCATGAGCAAGGTTTGAACACCGTACTGATGATTGATGAAGCACAGAATCTCAGCGTTGAGGTGATGGAGCAAATTCGACTCTTGACCAACCTAGAAACCAACGATAAAAAGTTGCTTCAAATCATTTTGATTGGCCAGCCTGAGTTACAAGAGCTGTTGGCAAAAAAAGAATTACGGCAGTTGGCGCAAAGAATTACTGCACGTTATCATCTAAAACCGTTGAGCCTTAATGAAACGGCTTCTTATGTCGAGCATCGTTTGCGTATAGCAGGATTACAGAGACCACTTTTTAAGCCGTCCGCAGTAAAGAAAATACATCAGTCTAGCGGCGGAATTCCACGATTGATTAATGTGATTTCAGATCGCTCATTACTCGGCGCCTTTGTAGAAAAGAAAAACACGGTTACCGAAGCCGTTGTGAAACGAGCTATTCCTGAAGTATTAGGCGAGAGCCATGAAGCAATGTCGAAAGGCTCTCATGGTTCGAGAATGTTATGGTTTGGAGTGGTTGCTAGCGCTCTTTTAATTGTGGCCGCCTATTTTATTATCACGCAGTACCCTAATGTCTTTAAGGAAGAAACTGTTAAAGAACAGACTCGTGAAAAAAATAAAACCGATAAAGAAATAGCTGATAATGCAACGAAAAACGTATCTTCGAAAACCTCAACAAATAATACGGGCGGCAAAGTTAGAAATAACGATGACATAGCCCAGGAAGTTTGGGGGGAGCAAAGTTGGGATAGAATGGGGTTAACATCGTCACGTAACTTATTTGCTTTATGGGGCGTCAGCTACTATCCCTACCAGTCGTCTTCGCCGTGTGACTTTGCGCAGGACTATAGTCTGAGTTGTGATTCAGGCGTGGCCGATTGGGACTATATTAAACAATTAAACCGACCCTTAAATTTAAAATTTTCAACTCAAGAATCAGGCGTTTTTTGGGGCACTTTAAAATCTATTGATGGTGATAGTCTAGTGCTTCAATTTGGCGATAACGAAGTTCGCATGTCACAGAAAAAGCTGAATCCCTTATGGCAGGGACAGTACCAATTATTCTGGAAAACGCCTGAAGGTTTTGTTGAGAATACTAAGTATGGCGATAACGGACCTGTGGTGCGTTGGTTGACCGATGCCATCTATGATATCGACCAAGTTGATATCACCCCAGCCGATCGGTTTAGTAAAAAGGTAGAAGACTGGTTAATGTTATTCCAAATGGAAAACGGGCTGATCGCCGATGGTATTTTAGGCAAGCACTCGGTTATTTTAATTAATAATAAAGTCGTTACTAATATCCCCAAACTTTTGGGTGGCGCCACAACAAGAGACCAAGGAGGGGAGTGATGTCTTATATTCTAGATGCTTTAAAAAAGAATAAACCGACTGATGAGCAACATGATGTTCCTGACTTGTCGAGTGATCATGCTTACCATGAGTTGGAAGAAGAAAAGAGTTTTACACGTTGGTTTTGGCCGATTGTTGTTATAGTTTTATTATTAGCAATAGGTGTTTTAACGTTTATGCTTTTTAATCCTTCTGCACAAGAGGTATCGAAACAGTGGGTGGAAGAAGGAAGCAGTAGCCTAGTTACTCAGGAACAACAAAATAGTAGTCAGCCAAAAATGGCAAGTACGGATCCTAATAATCAACAGAGTGATGAAACTCTAATCACGAACAAACCCTTAGATGTAGCGCAACCTGTAGTAACAAAAATAAAGCGTTCAAAGAACCGAGTAACGGTTAACAGTAACTCAGCCAATACTAAAAAAGATAGCTCGGCCAAATCACTGACTCATGCGGATCTGCCCTCCTTGACTTACACCACACACATCTATGCGACTCAGCCAAAAGATCGTTTTGTGATGTTAAATGGAAAGGCTTATGCTGAAGGCGATAAAATTAGTCAGAACCTTCGGGTCAAAGAAATTCTAGAAAATGACTTAGTGGTGATATTTAAAGGCCAGGAATTTGTTATTCCCAGCCTTGAAGATGTGAATTTACAATAACTATAGGGGTAGATTAATAAGCCCAGCGTGCATTCCGTCGAACTGGCGCATTAAGCCACAAAGCTAAGTACATATCACTACTAAACTTGTCATCCTGTTGTGATAAGACACCGTTAGTAATAAAGTCTTGGTGTAACATATCGAGCACTACATCTAATCCCATGGCATTATACTCAGCGCTATTTTTTTGATAGAGCTTTAATAGGCCTGACAATAATTCTTTCTTACTGGTAAATTGTACTTTAAATATTTTTCCTGATCGGCTGTCAGTAATTTCGGTACTAGATGGTTCTAGTGGCCGAGGAACGTGTTCACGAATTTTGTCATCAACATATTCTGCAAAATCATAGCTGGATTTTACTGAAAGCATCAAATCCTTGTCTCTTTTATCAATCAGTGTTGAGTCTTCTTCTGTCTCCTCTGACTCCTTATCAGGTTGCTGCAATGAGGAAAAGTTGATAACGCTATCGTTGCCAATTAAATCCTTAAAGGTCGCTACGGCTTGATTCTTCGAGTTTGGGAGACATTTCCAATAGGGGATATATTCATACTTTCCTAACGTTTCAATCATACCCCACTCGATTAATAAACGAATTGCTTTATGTCGCGCGTCAACGATGGAGTGTGAAACCGCGTAACCGAGAGAGTTTCCATCGACGCTGATACCATAGCTTCGATCGTGACCTCGTTGAAATAATTTTACGGTATTAGTGGAGCTGCTGTGATTCACAATATCGCCAACAAATCCATGCGCCGTGTAAAAATCCATGGTCATACGTGCCGTATTTTTATCATCAAAACGACTAAATTCCAACTCAGTCTCACCACTACCTCCGCCGACTTCTACAGACGCGTCTCTTGAACGTCGAGCATTTCGAATGAAACGGTCATATTCAGTTAAAGCGCCGTAAATTTGGATCGTATCTTGGCGGTAGTGACTCGCACCGTAAGTATTAAAGAAAGGATCTTTTTTGCCGGGAGTGGCGCCATATTGGTAGGCGCTGATAATTTCGTTGTCTTTTGGGATATGAACCAAACGAATTGGCCCACCAATTTTTGAAGCGATGCTTAACGTCATATTGGTGAAATCATTTGGAATTTCACTGTTAGGGTATTGTACTGTAGAAACATTGGTCGAGTCGTTGACAGAAACAATAGCGATGCGCAATGGGTCGATGGTTCCATTGCCTGCAGCGTAACGGTATTCGGTTAGCATGTCACCAAAACAACTTAAGTAATCCGTAGTTGTTGTTTTGGTCTGCTTTGGGTATGGCAGTTTTTTAGAAAACTCTGTCGTCGTTGTAGAAACTGCGCAACCATTGATCGCAGCAGCGACAGTTATGACTAAAAGTCCTTTTCTCATCATTTCCTCCTAGCTTTAACGTTTTATAGCGATTGGTTTGCCGGAGCCATCGTTGTAAATGATTAACTCATTAGCATTGACTCCTGGCAACACAAACACGCTACCGTTTGCGGTAGGGATAATGTACTCGTCGAGCTCCTGAAGAATATCGCGTCCTTCACGGATAGACTTTTTAACAGTGCCAATAATATCTGCTTTAATGTACGGAATATTGATTAAGTCAGCACCGTAACGCCCATAAAAACTGGTAGCTTTAGTGCTTAGATTTTTGGCTTGATAGCGCTCGTTTGCGGTGGCGCTAGTCGAAGTGAAAATAAGTGCATGGAAGACACTAAGAAAACAAATACTCTTCAAAAGTAGTTTCTTGTCTCGTCCTCCTTGAAGAAAAGATAATAGTTTTGTTTTCATAATTGTCTCCTTAGTGTTTCCATGCGGCTGGTATTGACCAGTGAAAGGATGTGACTTTAGAAGCCAAACCCTGCATTAATCACAACAGAACCGGCATTAGCTGCTCCAACAGCAAGCGCTCCGCGGCTTTTATTGTGAATAATGGTTTTTTTACGGCAAGGACAGCCGTTAACGACAACTGATCCTGCGTTCGCACGTTGCCCTGAAGCATACAAGAAATTTTCAGAGAACGTGATGCCGTCATCGCTAGCTGAGCCAGCAAACATTTCGCCGCCGACGGCTGTCGCATCGCGTGAATCATTC
>QQTG01000028.1 GCA_003370465.1 Kangiella sp. HD9-110m-PIT-SAG07
CGACTTCACCCCAGTCATTGCTCACACCGTGGTAACCGCCCAATGTTAAGCTAGCTACTTCTGGTGCAAACAACTTCCATGGTGTGACGGGCGGTGTGTACAAGGCCCGGGAACGTATTCACCGTGGCATTCTGATCCACGATTACTAGCGATTCCGACTTCATGCACTCGAGTTGCAGAGTACAATCCGGACTACGAACAGCTTTGTGAGATTAGCTCCCCCTCGCGGGTTGGCAACCCTCTGTACTGCCCATTGTAGCACGTGTGTAGCCCAGGTCGTAAGGGCCATGATGACTTGACGTCGTCCCCACCTTCCTCCGGTTTGTCACCGGCAGTCTCCTTAGAGTTCTCAACTAAATGTTAGCAACTAAGGACAAGGGTTGCGCTCGTTACGGGACTTAACCCAACATCTCACGACACGAGCTGACGACAGCCATGCAGCACCTGTCACAGAGTTCCCGAAGGCACCAATCCATCTCTGGAAAGTTCTCTGGATGTCAAGACCTGGTAAGGTTCTTCGCGTTGCATCGAATTAAACCACATGCTCCACCGCTTGTGCGGGCCCCCGTCAATTCATTTGAGTTTTAACCTTGCGGCCGTACTCCCCAGGCGGTCTATTTAAAGCGTTAGCTGCGCCACTAAGTATCTTAATATACCCAACAGCTAATAGACATCGTTTACGGCGTGGACTACCAGGGTATCTAATCCTGTTCGCTACCCACGCTTTCGCACCTCAGCGTCAGTATCAGACCAGGGGGTCGCCTTCGCCACTGATGTTCCTCCAGATATCTACGCATTTCACCGCTACACCTGGAATTCCACCCCCCTCTTCTGTACTCTAGATGACCAGTATCAAATGCAGTTCCAAGGTTAAGCCCTGGGCTTTCACATCTGACTTAATCATCCGCCTACGCGCGCTTTACGCCCAGTAATTCCGATTAACGCTTGCACCCTCCGTATTACCGCGGCTGCTGGCACGGAGTTAGCCGGTGCTTCTTCTGCGAGTAACGTCAAGGCCAGCAGGTATTAACTACTAGCTTTTCCTCCTCGCTGAAAGTGCTTTACAACCCGAAGGCCTTCTTCACACACGCGGTATTGCTGGATCAGGGTTGCCCCCATTGTCCAATATTCCCCACTGCTGCCTCCCGTAGGAGTCTGGGCCGTGTCTCAGTCCCAGTGTGGCTGATCATCCTCTCAGACCAGCTACAGATCGTCGCCTTGGTAGGCCATTACCCCACCAACTAGCTAATCTGACGCAGGCTCATCGAATAGTGGAAGCTTTCAAGAAGAGGCCCCCTTTACACCGTAGTGCTTATGCGGTATTAATCCGGATTTCTCCGGGCTATCCCCCGCTACTCGGTAGATTCCCACGTGTTACTCACCCGTCCGCCACTCGTCGCCTGCTAGCAAGCTAGCATCGTTACCGTTCGACTTGCATGTGTTAAGCATACCGCCAGCGTTCAATCTGAGCCATGATCAAACTCTTCAGTTTAAAGTTTTACAAAAGTACCGAAGTACCTTTAAATCTTTGCTCGATGAATCACCAACTTATTTAAAAAATAAATCAATCGAATTAATTTTTAGGGTGTTGGTCACTGCATCGTTGTTGTGTTTCAACATTGACACAAGTGCCCACACAAATTGTCTTATCAATCTGTTAAAGAACGTCTTGGTGAAGAACTCGCTTCACTCAAGTGGGCGCACATTATATATCGCCCCAACCTCCTGTCAACCGTTTTCGATAATCTTTTTAACGTTTATTTTCAAAACCTTAAATCGCTTTATCGAACCCTCATTTCCCTGAGCGGCTTGCCCGAACTTTTCGTTCGAAGCGGCGCGCATTATAAAGCGCCTCAACTTCCTGTCAATACATTTTTTAAAACTTTTTAAACCGTCTTAAAAACCGCTCTTCCTGAGCCTCTTCCCCCGGGGCATTCAATGTTTCGTTTGCCTCGAAAGTGGTGCGCATTATAGACACTAAATCCTTCCCCGCAACCCTTTTTTGAATCTTTTTTTAAATTAATTTCAA
>QQTG01000005.1 GCA_003370465.1 Kangiella sp. HD9-110m-PIT-SAG07
CAATTATAGCTACAAAGAACGGTGTAGGCATGAAAGATAATCAAACAAAAGTAGCTTTTAACTGGGTTAAAGAAGAAGTCGAAACGACTTTGGAGCAGGCTCAGCAGGCAATTAATGCATTTGCTGATGATGAGTCTGATAAAACTCAGCTTCATTTCTGTGCGAACTGTATGCATCAGATCAGCGGTACGATGCAGATTCTGGAGTTTGCTGGAGCCTCTTTATTAGCACAGGAGATGGAAGCTATAGCAGAAGCTATTGGTGAAGGAACTGTAGAGTCGAATGAGTCGGCTTATGAAGAGTTCCTTTCGGCAGTCATGCGTTTGCGCAGCTATCTTGCACGATATAGTGAAGGTAAAGCAGATTTACCAGTGCTGCTACTGCCTACCATTAACGCTATAAGAACATGCCGTAAAGCTGAACCGTTAGGTGCTGGCGACTTAATAAAAATTGACGTCGAAGGCGTTGAAGCTCCTACTGCACCAGAGGCTACACAGCTTGATGGCGATATTGTTGCAGAAGTGAAGACTATGCGCATGAAATTCCAACAGTCTTTGTTAGGGATTATGCGAGAAGTCGACACCGCAGCAAATTTGAAGCAGATGGAAGGAATCACTGGTAAGTTATGGGGGCTAGGAGAGCGTGTTCCTTATAACACCTTATGGTGGGTTGCGACTGTATTCTTAAATCATGTTGAACCGCTATTAAGTGACCAAAAAAATTCTATTAAAGGCCTTTTCGGGCAGTTAGATCGCCGTATCCGTGAGTTAATTGATCAAAACGTTAACCCTGAGGGCGAGAAAAAGTTACTCGCAAACATGCTGTTCTATGTTGCTCAACTCGACAGCGAAGACACAGCTGTTAAAAGTGTTCAAGACAAGTTTAAACTAAATCAATTACTAGAATCACTCGGTGACTTTGAATCTGAGACAGAGCAACTCCAAGGACCAAGCTCTGAGAGTTTAAAAATTGCACTTGGGGTAATCAATCAAGACTTAGCGGAAATAAAGGAGTCTTTAGATCTCTATATCCGTACTAAATCATTAGATGATGAGCCATTGGAAGAAATGCTGCCGGTCATGCAGAAAATTTCTGATACCTTGGCCATGCTTAGTTTAACTGAGTCTCGAGATATCGTTGAACAAAAGATGAAGGCGGTATCAGACTTAGTTGATGGAACTCAGACTGATAGGCATCAAGGTCTAGTTTCAATTGCGGAGACCGTCCTAAAACTTGAGGACTATATCCAGCGGGCAATGTCGATGGATAGCCATCAGCTCGCTAAAGAAACAAAAGGTTCTGATATCACTGACTCTCTGCAGTTGGTGAATGCACGCTATCAATTAGTACAAGAAAGCCGTGGTAACTTATATAAAGTTAAAGACTCCATCACAGATTATCTCGACGAGAGCCATAATATCCGACGCCTAGAGCGTGTACCTGAGCTATTGTCAGATGTCGAGGGTGCGCTAAGTTTTGCGCAGCTGGACAACTTATTAAAGGTGGTCCAGAAAACAAATCGATTTATCAGTAAGTACCTTATCAGCGAAAAAGTGGTTCTTAGTGATAATGAAGTTGAAACCTTAGCCGATGCTTTAAGCTCAGTGGATTATTACCTCGAAGGCTTGATGTCTTCAGGATTGCACGGTCTACCGATTGTTCTACAGCGAGCTGTGGACAGTATTGAAGAGCTAGAAAATCATTATGGAAGCCTTCAGTCGGACTCACTGCCAGTGCTGGAAGATTCTTTGGATATGCCTGACATTGAGATGGTGGGTAAGCAAGAATCTGATGAAGAGCTAATTGATGATAACTATGCTTCGGGTGAAGCTTCAGAAGAAGCACCGGAACAGCCTTCATCGACCACTTCAGAATCTGATGAAGATGACGATTTAATTGACGATGAAGTGCGAGAAATCTTCATCGAAGAAGCTGAAGAAGTACTCGAAGAAATGCACAGCTTATTGCCTGTATGGGAAGATGACCAAACCAATGAAGATGCATTAACCACCATCCGTCGTAACTTCCACACCTTAAAAGGTAGTGGCCGTATGGTTGGGGCTATGGATGTTGGTGAGTTAAGCTGGTCCGTAGAAAATATGCTGAATCGCTTAATTGATAACAGCATAGATTTCAGTAAAGACCTAATGGCTACTGTTTTGGAAGTGGCTAACGCTTTACCAGGAATGGTTAAAGAGTATGCGGAAGGTAAATCAACAGACTTCCCTCAACACTTAGCAGACCGCGCTGATAAGATCAGCAAAGGTGAGCTAGTTACTGCGGAGCCTGCCGAGGAAGAGCAACCAGAAGTACCAAGCGACGATCAATCACTGTCAGATGATCTTGAGCAAGTTACCAGTACCGAACCTGAAGTCTCAGACGAGCTGGAAGAGCAAACTCCAGAGCAAGAATTATTCGAAGTATTCCGACAGGAAGCTGATGATCACATTGCTAACTTAGGTGCTTTTGCTAAGCAATTAGACCAGGGTATTACTCAGAGTCATATTAGTGATAATTTATTGCGCTCATTACACACCCTAAAAGGTGTAGCCCATATTGCTGATCTGAAATCTTTAGCGAATGTTATTGGTCCGGTAGAAAGTTACTTCCAAGAGCTGAATGCTCGCGGCATCATGGCAGAAAAAGAAGATATGTCGTTAGTAGCCCATACGAAAGATCTACTGCAACATATTGTCGATGCTCCTGAGGACACGTCAGTTATTGAAGCACATGAAACAGCTTTATTAGATCAATTAGCCAAAGCTAAGAGTAGATTTGATAGCGATGATGATAAGTCCGACGAAGGTCGAGACCCTGAGCTATTAAAGGATGTGTTCAATATTGCAGCTGATGTATTGGCTGATATTGATGCGACTAATCTTCATGAAACACCTAAAGAGCAGCGCTCTGATGCAGTTGGTAACATTCTAGCGTCGGTTGATCGTCTATCAAGTATCCTGATGGAGATTAATATCGAGGAAATCCAATTGGTCGTTGATAGCTTAAGTGGAGCTTTACAGCGAAATCTTGGAGCAGCTGAGATTGATACTTCGCTAGGAGTGTTATTAACAGAAAGCTACTCGCAACTAGAAAACCAATTTGACTGCTTGGCAGCAAACTTATCAATACCATCGGCTAAAGACTTAGTACAAGCTCTTGATACTTGGGCTCCAGAAGAAGCGGAAGAGACGTCTGACTTTGACTTTGTAGACTTAGAGTTGGAAGACTTGGGTGAATCGGATGACACAGAGAGCCAAAAAGAAGATGCAGCTGATGAGTCTACAGAGTTAACTGAAGAAGCCACTGGAATGGATACATCAAGTGACTTCGATGAAGCAGGTGAAGAGTTTGAGTTGCTGGACGATGCATTATTTGATGAGGGTAGCTCTGAAGATATTGATACCGTCGATTCGGAAATATCTGAACCAGAAGAAGAAACCAGTTCTTCTGACGACGCAGAAGGTAAAGAACTTGAAGAAGAGTTGGATGGCTTGGGTCTGGTCGACTGGTCAGCAGACGAAAAAGATACGGAAACAGAGACTTCCGAAGCTGGAGATACTACTTCTGATTTGGATTGGGATTTAGATCTTGAAGGTATTGAAGGTGATGGGCTGTCTAAAGAACAATCTGAAGCGTCCGAGCAAGAAGCTTCTGAGCAAGATGAGCCAACTACCCTGGAAGCCGATGATACTGCTTCTAATGAAAGTGATGGCGATAGCCTTTCAGCAGAAGATGACACGAGCACTGCTGATGAAGGCTTCGAGGAGTTAGAAGAATCTACTCCTGAAGTTGAAGAGACAACACAGATTGGCGAGACTGAAGATGAAGTCGTTAGTGCTGAAGATGCTAGCCTAGAAGAAGCAACTGAAGAAAGCTCTGTTGATGAAGTTGTTTCTGACGAAATGGATTCCAAGCAAGAGACGGAAACAGAGGAAACTGCTGAAGACACTCTCGAAAAAGAAGACGCTGTCGCAACAGAAGACAAAGCCGAAACAGAAGAAACTGTTGAGGAAGTTGATGTAGAGATTGAACAGCCTGCAGCAGCTAAGCAGGGCGCTGACACCGTTAGCTTAGATTTTGAAATGGATGACGAGTTACTCGAAATCTTCACAGAGGAAGCTGAGGAGCTATTCGATAGCGATGCGCAGCTTTTAGAACAGTGGAACGGCAAGCCGTCAGATATTGCTCCTATCGGTGAGTTACAACGTAATTTGCACACCTTGAAAGGTAGTGCGCGGATGGCTGGGTTTACACCAATTGGTGACTTAGCACACGGTTTGGAGGATCTTTACACAGCCGTCATCGAAAAAAGAATTGATGCTTCTCCAAGAGCAATTCAGCTAGCAATGAAAGCTGAAGATAAACTGATGGAGATCTTCGCAGCAAGAAACAACCCAGAAAGCATACCATCTCCACAGGCAATGTTGACTGAGATCGATAACTTTATTGAGGTTGAAAAGTCTGGCGGCAAAGCAACAGTAGAGGCTGCTGAAGAAACTGTAGAAGAAGCTCAAGTTGTTCCAGATAGCAAAGAGATTGAAGAAACAACCACCGTAGATGAGGCTCAGCCAGAGCCAGCAAAAGAAGAGATCTGGGAGCAGGAGCTTGTAGACCTATTCCTAGGTGAAGCGAATGAGCTATTGGACAGTTATCAGGCTGCAGTAGAAAGCTGGGCGGGTAGCTTGACTAGAACCGATGCATTAAAAGAGGCGCACCGTAGCTTACATACTCTTAAAGGTGGCGCGAAATTAGCGCTAATTAAACCTGTGGCTACTGTGGCAGCCTCGCTTGAAGAAGCCGTTGAATTATTACAAAGAGATGCTCGTGCTGGACAGCAGCGTTGGGTTGAATTATTAAACGCAGGTCATGAGCAGTTAACAGAGATGGTCGCGACGGTTAAAGAAGGCCAAATGCCAGCCGTTCAGCATGATTTTGAACGTCGATTATCGAATGATCACGATGCAATTAGAGCGCAACTAGATCAGTTAGACAAGCGTGACCTTGCAGAATCTGACGAACAGGCAGATGTAAAAGTCGTCTCGTTGGTAGATCGTCAAAAAGCTAAAGAAGAAGCTTCAAAAGACGCTGCGAGTCGAGATGTGATTCGTGTTCGTTCAGAAATTCTCGATAATTTAGTTAACTTATCTGGCGAGAGCTCAATTTTCCGTTCGCGCTTAGAACAGCAGGTGGCTGACCTTAACTTCAACTTGGGCGAGATGTCTTCGACCGTTGACCGTCTGCGTGATCAGTTGCGTAATCTTGAGATCGAGACAGAAGCGCAAGTTCTATACCGTCGTGAAATATCAGGTGATTTTGATGAGTTTGATCCTCTGGAAATGGACCGATATACACGTCAGCAAGAATTAACTCGAAGCTTATTAGAGGCCGCGAGTGACTTGATGTCGATTCAAGAAACGCTGGAAACAAAAGTTGGCGACGCGGAAGCAACCTTGTTAGCGCAGGGTCGTGTTAACACTGAGCTGCAGGATCGATTGATTCGTACTCGAATGGTTCCGTTTAACAGTATTGAGAGCCGTTTGCGTCGGATGGTACGTCAGATTTCGAGTGAATTAAATAAAGACATTGATTTGATTCTAACTTCTGAAGGCGAGATGGACCGTACGGTAATCGAACGTATGGTAGCACCGCTCGATCATATGTTACGAAATGCGATTGACCATGGTATCGAAAGCAAAAGCGATCGTAAGAGTGCTGGCAAGCCAGAGAAAGGTCAGATTAAATTAAATCTGAGTCGTCGTGGTAATGAAGTTTATATCGAAATTGCTGATGATGGCGCTGGTATCAGAAGAGATAAGGTAAAAGCCCGAGCTGTAGCGCAGGGTATGATCGACGAATCTTACCAGCCTTCGGATCGTGAGTTATACCGCTTAATCCTTCAGCCAGGTTTCTCCACAGCTGATAAGGTCACGCAAATCTCGGGTCGTGGTGTTGGTATGGACGTGGTTCATAGTGAAATCCTACAGCTGGGTGGTTCATTAAATGTGAACTCTGAAGATGGCCAAGGCACGACTATGACGGTTCGTTTACCGTTTACTTTATCGTCTAACCAAGCGTTGATGGTAAAAGTGAAAGGCGAACCGTATGCCATTCCATTATCTAACATTACGACAGTTGCTCGTGTTAAAGCAGATGAGTTGCTAGAGATATATAAAAGTAAGAAAGACACCTTCGAACACTTGGGTGAAGAGTTTGAGCTGCGTTACTTAGGCCAGATCCTAGAACGTAATTCTGAAATTGTTCCGCCAGTCGATGAATATGTACCTGTGTTAATTATTCATGGTGAAGGCAAGCCAATTGCAGTTCATGTTGATGAGTTGTTAGGCTCTAAAGAAGTTATTGTTAAAAACGTGGGTCGTCAGATTTCGACGGTACCGGGTATTTCTGGTGCGTCGATTACTGGTGACGGTACGGTGGTATTAATTCTCGACATGCAAACCTTGGTTGATCGATTCCATGAGTGGGATTTCGCTCACGAAGCAGGTCTGGTCGAAGAAGTTACTCAGGAAGATCGAATCCCTACGGTTATGGTTGTGGATGACTCTATTACGGTTCGTAAAGTAACGGCTCGTTTGTTACAACGTCATCAGTATCAAGTTATGACAGCGAAAGATGGTGTGGATGCGATTACTCAGTTGCATGATGATGTTCCGGATGTAATGTTACTGGATATCGAGATGCCAAGAATGGATGGTTTTGAATTAGCGACTATTATTCGACATGATGAGCGCTTGAAGCATATTCCTATCATTATGATTACCTCGCGCACTGGTGAAAAACACCGTGAGCGTGCCGAAGAGATTGGCGTAAACCAATACTTGGGTAAGCCCTATAATGAAGATAAACTGCTCTCAACCATTGAGGAGATGTTGGAGCTAGAGGACTAAAAGGACGTCCATGAATACAGTGTTAGTATTATTAGCAGGCTCGACAGGAGGTCCAGCGGCAGTTAAAGCATTTATAGATGCTTTACCTAAGAAGTCGTTGCCGGTATGTTTTGTACTCGGCAATCACATTACTCAGGAGTTTTTGCCTAGCCTAGAGTCGATGTTAAACGAGCACCCGTTTTTTAGTGCTGAGATTGTCGATGGAAATAAACCTATTCTTCCAGGTAAGCTTTATATAGCACCGATTGACCGAAGAATTAGTTTTAACCCAGAGGGTCGGATTTATTTGTCTGATCTTCCCTGGGATGCTCCATACGCACCAAACATTAACCAAATGTTCGAATCGTCTTTAGATTTGAACAACGTCGAAAAATTAGCGATTGTGTTTAGTGGTATGGATGGTGATGGTGCTGATAGTGCTGAACTTCTCGATGAGAATGATGTTGAGATTTGGTGTCAGACTTTAGAAACTTGTGTGCAAGCATCGATGCCATTAAATATGATGCGAACGGGCAAAGTGATTTACAAAGATAGCCCAGAAGGTTTAGCAAGACAGTTGTGTGACTATTTAGAAAGTCACAATTCACTTGATCAATATGCGTGAGAAATTGCATGACTGAGACAGTTAAAGATGTATACAGCTTTTTGGTACCAATGCTAGAAGATAGCCTATTGTTACCCAATACCGTGATTGCGGAGATCGTTCCTTTTATGAACGTTTCGATGAAAGACGATATTGAAAATAATAAAGACTGGGAAGTAGGAACCGTTATCTGGCGTAACCAAACTATTCCAGTAATCGCGCTTGAGCGACTACAGGGGAAACAAGAGTTGGGCGATATTAAGCGTTCGCGGATTGCAATTTGTTATACTTTAAATGGTAATGAAGAGGTTCCATTCGTCGCTTTAATGGTGCGAGGGATCCCACGCTTGATTCCTGTTGATGATGATAATGCAGAGTTTGCTTCCGAAGAAATCCAAGGCACTGATGATGGAGTCAAGGCCTGGGTTAACGTCAATGGCAAGAAAGCTCTTATTCCCGATCTTGACTTTATCGAGTCTAAGTTAGCTTAGAGTTAGAGTCAGCGTAAGATATTCAACCACAAAAAAGCAGCGCAAGCTGCTTTTTTAATGCCTATCCCTTATAGGTATAACGAGTATATCAAAGCTAACTGAAGTCGCCCCAGATAGTATTCATCGCAGAGACTGCTGCTAAGGCCGCCGTTTCTGTACGCAGTATTCTTGGGCCGAGTTGTACTGGGGTAATACCTTGGCTGCGTACTTGTGCTGTTTCTTTATCACTAAAACCACCCTCCGGCCCAATCCATAGAGCAATCGGTTCACCAGGGTTGATGTCAGTAATGGTTTTAAAGCTATTGCTGGACTCTGGGTGCAAGAAAAAGTTTTGATTCCCAGCGGCTGCCAAAGCTGATGCTAAATCGATAACAGGATTGAGTTTTGGAATAGAAGAACGGCCACACTGTTCACAAGCGCTTTGAATAACCTTTTCCCAATGTTGAATTTTCTTTTGCCAGCGCTTTGGATCGAGCTTAACGCCGCATCGTTCGGTTAGCAGTGGTGTAAATTCTTTTATGCCTAACTCCACACCTTTCTGGAGCGTTAAATCCATCTTATCGCCGCGTGAAACGCCTTGAAACAGGTGAATTTGTAAAGGCGACTCAATGTTCTGTTCTAAGCTATTCTTGATATGTACCGTAATTTGGCTGCGGTCAATGGTTTCGATGGTGGATTCAAAATCCAGCCCGCTACCATTAAATAGAATAATCTCATTTCCAGCTTTTAGTCGTAGAACACGGCTGAGATGGTTACTAGCCTCTTTATCTAAATGCAGCAACTTGCCGACAGATAAATCTTCAGCCGTGTAAATACGAGGGACGCGCATTGGTTAATCCTTCACGGCAATTTGAATGCCTTTCCAGGCGATATCTGCCAGCTTATCGATTTCTTCTGACGTAATCACGTAGGGTGGCATGAAATAAACCACGTTGCCTAATGGACGTAAGAGAGCGCCACGAGAGAGAGCGTACTCATAAACTCGCATGCCGCGACGCTCTTTCCAGTCATAGCCTTGGCGTGTTTTCTTATCCTGAACCATTTCAGCCGCAAGAATCATGCCTGTCTGACGGACCTCGGCCACGTTAGGATGATCTGCGAAGTGAGCGGTTGCTTGCGCCATGTGCTTGGCTAGCTCTTGATTATTTTCAATAATCGGCTGCTCGCGAAAGATCTTAAGCGTCGCATTAGCGACCGCGCAACCTGTGGCATAACCTGTATAGCTGTGCGAGTGTAAGAAAGCTTTTAAGGTTTCGTAGTCATCGTAGAAAGCCTCAAAAATTTCTTCGCGCGTCATCATCACCGACAAAGGCAAGAAGCCAGCGGTTAAACCTTTCGACAGACACATAAAATCTGGCGTGATATCCGCTTGTTCACAAGCGAACAGAGTACCCGTACGACCAAAACCCACTGCAATTTCATCGGCAATTAAATGCACGCCGTATTCATCACACAGCTTGCGTAACTCCGTTAAATACACTGGATGGTACATACGCATACCCGTTGCGCACTGAACCAAAGGCTCAAGGATAACGGCGGCAACGGTTTCATGCTTTTCCTCGATCAGCTTACGCATATGCACAAACTGACGCAGCGAATACTTTTCCCAGCTTTCGCCTTCTTCGCGGAAATAGCAGTCGGGTGATGGTACTGTCATGACATCAAACATCATGGTTTTATAAGGCTCTTTGTAAAGTCCCACGTCCGAAACCGCCAGCGCACCGGTGGTTTCGCCGTGATAACCATTTTCTAGCGTCACGAACTGAGTTTTTTCAGGTTTGTCTTTTAACTGCCAGTAGTGAATGCTCATCTTCAGCGCAATTTCTACTGCTGATGAGCCATTTTCACCGTAAAACACGCGGTCTAAGCCTGGTGGTGTGATTTTGACCAGATTTTCCGCCAACTCAATCGCAGGTTCATGAGTAAAGCCAGAGAAAATAACGTGCTCCAGCTGATCGACCTGATCCTTCATCGCTTGTCCGATGGTCGGGTTGGCGTGACCAAATAAATTCACCCACCACGAACTCACCGCATCGATATAACGATTACCATCAAAATCCTCGAGATAGACCCCATCGCCTTTCTTAATCGGCGTCATAGGATAACGTTCGTAGTCCTTCATCTGACTGCATGGATGCCATAAAACGGCTAGATCGCGCTCTTTCAAACTTGCGTTGTTCATAAGTTAAATCTTGTGATTGAATCAATCGTGGCGCTATTATCGCGTATTTAGGAGTAAGTCTCAAAGGATGGATGAAAGGTTACACAGTAAATAAACGAGTGTTAAGGCGCACCACGGGACTTTTTACGGTCGTATGCGAGGGATAATTAACCTCGAAATTACGTACGTTCTTTCGCGGCTACGCTAGTACCAAAGGATTATTTCTTCCTTTGTTGTATATAATAACCACTTCAAAATTATAAAATTCAAAATGATGCAAATATGCAATTAAAATTCTAATTTTTATGTGCTAGTCTTCGTTTGCTTATTTCTTAAGCGACACCATAACTTTAAAGGAGATTAAAGTGAAAAAATTTTTAATAGGGTTTAGTATCATAGCTGGAGTAATAGCAGGTTCAGTTGCATATGCTGGCGGCGAGTGTATTGATTGCATAGACTGTGACGGATCTAAATGTGTAATCTGTGAGGGTAACTTTTGTCAAACGTGTGATCCAGTATGTGGACCTAAGTATCCGAGGAAACTGCAGTAAGCTATTTGCCCTTCTTGATGAAAGTTGAGAAGGGCTTTTGATAATAAGTGTTAATTTTAGGATTTATAATAATGGAAAAGACAAAAGAGTTTTCACTGTTTTTTGGTTTATTTTTGGTAGCAATGCTGGCTAGTTTTTATTTGCTTAAGTATCTCAATAAGTCGGATGAGGGAATGAGGCTAAATATAAAACCTTCAGTAAAAGCCGTCGAAACGGGAAAGTTTCTTAAGCAGGAACAGAGTGGCATGGTTGTCTTTGCTACAGACTGGTGTCCAGTTTGTAAGAAAGCCAAAAAGTATTTTAATGATCATGAT
Organism: Kangiella sp. HD9-110m-PIT-SAG07; assembly: GCA_003370465.1. GTDB lineage: Bacteria > Pseudomonadota > Gammaproteobacteria > Enterobacterales > Kangiellaceae > Kangiella. The sequence continues at coordinate 11,006 of QQTG01000005.1, forward strand.
TTTAAATATAAGCTTATTGATATAGAACAAGACGAAGATGGGTTTAAAAAATTTAGAGAGCTTGGAGGAGAGAATGTTCCCTATATCGTAATGGATGGGAAAATTATAGAAGGTTTTAATGAATATTACGCAAAGGAGTTGTTCCATGAGTAAAATTTATCAAAGCAAGTTACTCTGGTTTATATTAATAGCCGCGTGCTTTTCCTTTATATTTTATTTTACAATGCCTAGTAAAATTGGAAGTGATAAGAAAGTAGCTGAAAGTAAGCGGAATAATTCTAAAGAGAATAATGTTCCTGTTTCCCAAGTGAAAACTATACTAAAAGTAGAAGACGAAAAAATATTGAAGGAAGATAAAGTCGTTGAAGATGAGCAAGAAAATATAGAAAAGTTTACGTCCTCGAATGGTAGTGATGCTCTTGACAATAAACCCAAGGAGTCAGGAGTTGAGCTGGCCAATAGTTTGGATGCACTGGAGTCACGATATACTTTTGAAAAAAAAGATGAGTCTTGGTCAGGATATTGGGAAAGTGAGCTAGGGACTATTATCCTTTTTGCTGGAGCTCAAGCGCCTGTCAAAGAGTCTAGTGTCAGCTGTAAATCAACAATCTGCCAAGTTTCTGTAAGCTTTCAGAATAAGGGGCCTAACAGTACGGTAACAGCCTTGAGTTCTCTCTCAAATCAGTTTTCTGATAATGGTCTTAAGTTTTCACCTTCAAGCATTGACCCTGGAAGTGGCAAAGTCGTCTTTTATACTAAGCCTGGGGAAATTAAATGAGTTGCTCTTGATATAATATGACTTTGTATTTAGTGGATCTGAATACCACTATATTTCAGACAAAAAAGCCGGCAAATGCCGGCTTTTTTAGATCACAAACAATCGTGATTAATAACGATAGTGCTCAGGTTTATAAGGGCCTGCTGCGTCTACGTTAATATAAGCTGCTTGTTCATCCGTTAGCGTGGTTAGGTTTGCACCAATACGCTCTAGGTGTAACTTGGCAACTTTTTCATCCAGGTGTTTCGGCAGGATGTAAACGTCGTTGTCGTATTTATCACCGTTTTTCCACAGTTCGATTTGCGCTAGAACTTGGTTAGTGAACGAGTTCGACATGACGAAGCTTGGGTGGCCTGTTGCACAACCAAGGTTTACTAGACGACCTTTTGCTAACAAGGTAATACGCTTACCGTCAGGGAATACCACTTGGTCAACTTGGTCTTTAATGTTGATCCATTCGTAGTCTTCTAGGCTGGCGATATTGATTTCGTTATCGAAGTGACCAATGTTACAAACGATCGCTTGGTCTTTCATACGTTCCATGTGCTCATGGCGAATGATATCGTAGTTACCTGTTGCTGTAACGAAGATGTCGGCTTGCTCGATCACGTTTGGATCTTGTAGATCAACAACTCGGTAGCCTTCCATTGCTGCTTGTAGCGCACAAATTGGGTCGATTTCTGTAACCCAAACAGTTGCGCCAAGACCACGAAGCGATTGTGCTGAACCTTTACCCACGTCACCGTAACCACAAACGATAGCGACTTTACCGGCGATCATCACGTCAGTTGCACGCTTGATACCGTCAACTAATGATTCACGGCAGCCGTATAAGTTATCGAATTTAGATTTTGTTACTGAGTCGTTAACGTTGATTGCTGGGAATGGTAATTCGCCAGTTTTCTTCATTTGGTAAAGACGCGCAACACCTGTTGTCGTTTCTTCGGTCACGCCTTGAATCTCAGCTAGAGTGCGTGAATAGAAAGTGTCGTCTTCAGCTAATTTCGCTTTAATTGACTTAAATAATGCTACTTCTTCTTCGCTGCCTGGGTTGTCCAAAACGCTAATGTCTTTTTCAGCGCGGCTACCTAAAATTAGTAGCATAGTCGCGTCGCCACCATCGTCAAGAATCATGTTTGGTGCGCCGCCGTCGCCCCACTTCATGATGCGGTGCGTATAGTCCCAGTATTCGTCTAATGTTTCGCCTTTATAAGCAAACACTGGAATACCTTGCTCTGCCATCGCTGCTGCAGCGTGATCTTGCGTCGAGTAGATATTACAAGAAACCCAACGGACTTCAGCGCCTAGCGCGATAAGCGTTTCCATTAACATGGCGGTTTGAATCGTCATGTGCAATGAACCTGCGATACGCGCACCTTTAAGTGGCTGCTCGCCTTCGTATTCTTCACGAATTTGCATCAAGCCAGGCATTTCGCTCTTGGCCATTTCAATTTCTTTATGACCCCAAGAAGCGAGGCTAATATCTTTTACAATGTAATCTGTCATGTTGTTCCCAATAATTGGTTACGATGAATTTAAAAACTAATAATGTGTTACAGTCCAGCAGCGTTACGTAGCGCGTCAGCCTTGTCGGTGCGCTCCCACGTAAAGGTGTTTTCGGTACGACCAAAGTGACCGTAAGCCGCTGTGGCTTTGTAAATAGGGTGTAATAAGTCCAGCATTTGGATTAAGCCGCGTGGACGTAAATCAAAGTGTTCACGAACCAGTTGTACCAATTTATCTTCGCTGATCTTGCCAGTGCCGAAGGTGTTAACGCTGATGGACGTTGGTTCTGATACGCCAATAGCGTAAGACACCTGAATCTCGCAACGTTCCGCCAAACCTGCGGCAACGATGTTTTTCGCGACGTAGCGGCCAGCGTAGGCGGCACTACGGTCAACCTTTGAAGGATCTTTGCCCGAGAAAGCACCGCCGCCGTGACGTGCCATACCACCGTAGGTATCGACGATAATTTTACGCCCCGTTAAACCGCAGTCGCCCATTGGACCACCGATTTCGAACTTGCCCGTTGGGTTAACGAAGTACTTTGTGTCGCCAGTAACCCACTCAGTCGGTAGTACCGGCTTAATGATTTCTTCGATAACGGCTTCTTGTAAGTCTTTTTGCGTGATGTCTGGCGTGTGCTGAGTCGATAATACGACTGCATCAATACCCACTGGCTTGTCGTCTTCGTAGCGGAAGGTCAGCTGACTTTTCGCATCAGGACGTAGCCACTTTAGGCTGCCGTTTTTACGCAGTTGGGCTTGGCGCTCGACTAAGCGATGCGAATAAGTGATCGGTGCTGGCATTAAAACGTCAGTTTCGTTACTGGCATAGCCGAACATTAAACCTTGGTCACCTGCGCCTTGTGCGTCAGGGTCGTCACGATCAACGCCTTGTGCGATGTCTGGGCTTTGCTTACCAATAGCGTTCAATACAGCACACGAACTAAAGTCAAAGCCCATATCGGAGCCTGTGTAACCGATATCTTCGATGGTTTTACGGGCAATACCTTCGATATCAACCCAAGCTGTGGTCGCGACTTCGCCGGCGACAATGACCATGCCGGTTTTAACCATAGTTTCGACAGCAACACGAGCATTGGTATCTTGCTCTAGGATGGCGTCAAGCACGGCATCGGAAATTTGGTCAGCGATTTTATCTGGATGGCCTTCTGAAACAGACTCAGAAGTAAAGACGGAATAATTGCTCATTGTGTAACTAATACCTTAATTTGTGTGGGATACACTTACAAAAAGGCCGCCAAGTAACCCATGACGGTCAAAAAGTAATCGAATTTTACATGCTTTGGACGTCTAAAACACCTATTTTTACATCTTTTGCTGTGAAAAACACATGAATATAAATAATTAGGGCAAAGTTTTAATATTGCAAGTATCCGTTTATGATTGCAGTAACTTATTTATTCATACTAATGAACAGGCGAAAGTCACTTATGGGCCAACCAACCATCCACAAAAAGCACAACTTTGATGAAGGCGAACCGCTAGCGCCGTGGCGTGAGAAAATCCATGAGGTGATTTTCGAAGCCGATACTGGCTGGGGAAAAGCCTTTGATGTGGTTTTAATCATTAGCATCTTTGCCAGTGTGGTTGCGGTTATGCTGGATAGTGTGGATAGTATTTCCAGCCAATACCGCTGGCCGTTGTGGGTTGCAGAATGGACGTTTACGGTTCTTTTCACCATCGAGTATATTTTAAGACTGATCTGCGTCAGAAAGCCGATGCTCTACGCCCGAAGCTTCTATGGTGTTGTTGATCTATTGTCTATCCTACCGACTTACTTAGCATTGTTCCTAGTTGATGCGAAGTACTTCCTCGTCATTCGAATCTTACGTGTTTTACGCGTGTTCAGGATTTTTAAACTCGCCAGTTATATTGGTGAGGCCAGCATGATGATGAAAGCGCTACGCAGTAGCCATGCCAAAATCAGTGTGTTTCTTTATACGGTTGTGTTGTTAGTCGTAATTTTTGGTTCACTGATTTACGTTATTGAGGGCGCCGAAAACGGCTTCACCAGTATTCCAACCTCGATTTACTGGGCCATTGTGACCTTAACCACGGTAGGTTACGGTGATATTTCCCCACAATCACCGCTCGGACAGTTTTTAGCATCCTGCATCATGATTATGGGTTACGGCCTCATAGCCGTTCCCACAGGAATTTACAGCGCCGAAATGACCCGCCAAGCGATTAAAGAACACAAAACTAAAGAAATCACCAACAACGCCTGCCCGTCATGCTCCTACGAAGGCCATGACGCCGACGCTGTGCATTGCAAGAAGTGTGGGGCAGAGCTTTAGTGCTCCGCCAAATGCTGAGTGAGTTTACTTCTTATCTGAATAAAAAAAGTGGCGTTATCTAAGTAGAGCTTGCCGCAGACTTTGGCTTTTGCTGTGACTGCTTTCTGAAGAAATTTATCCGTGGACCATAGCTTTAAATTTATAGAACTAGTCTCTGCTAAATATAGTACACCGTACTAGTCATAACTTTTGACATGGATTGCATGCCAAGCTTGATAGGTTTAGGGAGTTGGGCTGCACCATTATCAATTGCGGTGGTAGCGTGTTTGAGCTCTTCGGTGTGCATTTGCGATAGGATGGCTTTGCTTTTGTAGTCTTGTTCAGGAAGTTTATCGAGATGGCTTTCGAGGTGTTTACAGACCTGATTTTCGGTTTCTGCTACAAAGCCGAGACTCCACTTATCACCAACCAGCCCTGCCACTGCACCGATGGTGAAAGAGCCCGCGTACCATAAAGGATTAAGATAACTTTCGTGGCTGCTCAGTTCGTCTAAGCGTTTGCTACACCAAGCAAGATGATCCACTTCTTCTTGCGCCGCATGCTCCATCTCCTGGCGGATTTCAGGCAATTTAGCGGTCAGGGCTTGGCCTTGGTATAGAGCCTGAGCGCAGACTTCACCGGTGTGGTTAATGCGCATCAGGTTGGCGGCATGCTTTTGTTCATCAGAGGCCATGTCCTGCTCAGCGACATCGTCCGCAGGGCTTGGACGAGGCGCTGCATCGTAAATGCCTTGAGTTGTTTTTAATGCTGAATCGGCTACCATACATAGGCGATCAAAAAAGCTGTATTGGCGCATAAAATAAGTAGTGCTTGAAACCGTGTAATGGAGTCATTTTAGCGCTAAATGATAAGAAATAGAAATGATGGAGTGATAACAGTTTCCCATGGGCAGTAAAACCGAGCAAAACGATTTAAAAATTCTGATTCAGTCGAAGAATCCGATATTGGTCATCGAGACTCATGAAGAGCCGCGAGCGTTGGCATTAATCAATCAGGTGGCCTTGAGTTTAAGCAAACCTGTTTTCGGCTGGCATTTAACCGAGGGGTTGCGTCGGTTGGAGACCGAGGGTAGCCATTTCGCACCCTTAAAAGACACACAAGATGCGTCGGACTGCCTGCAACACATCAAGCGTATGGAGCGTAAAGGCTTATATGTGCTGTGTGATTTCCATCCTTTTATCACTACCGAGCAGCCACAAAATATACGTTTATTACGTGATATTGCATTGGATTATCAAAAAACCGGCCAAACCTTAATTCTTATCAGCCCTAAAATAGAACTACCCGACGAGCTAAAGCGGATGTCTCGCTCTTTTAACTTAACGCTGCCAGATTCAGGCGAATTGGAATCTATAATCCGAAAAGTGGCAGCTAAGTGGGGTGTGAGTAACCCGGGTAAGAGGGTACGAACCGATAAGAAGGTGATGCAGCGATTAATCAAGAATTTAAGTGGGCTAACGCGAGCCGATGCTGAGCAAATGATTCGTAACCTTATTTACGATGATGGGGCGATTACTGAGACTGAAGTCGAAAAGGTCAACCAAGCTCGTTATGAGTTGTTGGATCTAGATGGCGCGGTACATTACGAATATGAAACATCTCACTTTGCTGAAGTTGGAGGAATGTCAAATCTAAAAAAATGGCTTCAACTTAGACAAAAAGTCTTCTTAAGTGACGGTGATTTAGGCCTAGATACGCCCAAAGGGATTTTATTGATGGGCGTTCAAGGCAGTGGTAAGTCTCTAGCCGCGAAAGCTGTGGCTGGGATGTGGGAAATACCGTTGCTTCGTTTGGATTTTGGGGCTTTATATAACAAATGGCATGGCGAGAGTGAAAAGAATCTACGTGAGGCATTAAAGCTGTCACAGACCATGTCGCCGTGTGTGTTGTGGCTGGATGAAATCGAAAAGGGCTTAAGCACCTCCGATAGCGACGGCGGCACTTCGAAAAGAATGCTGGGTACTTTGCTGACCTTTATGCAGGAAAATGATGCACCAGTATTCTTTGTGGCTACTGCCAATGATATTAGTGCTTTGCCACCAGAGCTGATCCGTAAGGGTCGCTTTGACGAGTTGTTTTTTGTCGATTTACCCGAGGCTATGGCGAGGCAGGAAATTTTTCGAATACATTTAGAGAAGCGCAACCAGTCAGGGGTGAACTTTGACTTGGTATTGTTATCTGAAAAGACAGAAGGCTTTAGTGGCGCCGAAATTGAGCAGGCGGTGGTGGCGAGTTTGTATGCTGCACATTACCAAGAAAGCCCGTTAACCACACAAATGATTATCGATGAAATTAGTCAAACCAAGCCGCTGTCGGTGGTTATGGCTGAGAAGATTTCTGCGCTGCGCTCCTGGGCGAATGAGCGAGCGGTAAAAGCTAATTAAAGCGGCAACTTAATAGGAGATCCGATGAAACTTATATATTCCGATGCATCACCTTATGCCCGAACGGCGAGAATGGTGGTGCGTGAGTTGGGGATGGGCGATACAGTTGAAGAGGTTGTGCACCATCCTTTTGATAATCCTAAAGAACTGATTGATGCAAACCCTTTATGTAAAGTTCCTTGCCTGATTGATGACAATGGCATGGCAATTTTTGATAGCCAAGTTATTGGCGAATACTTAGACGCTAAAGCCAAAAGCAATAAACCTTTGTTTGCCGATATTAATAATGATTGGCAGTTAAAAACGTTGTATTCTTTAACGCGAGGGTTGCTAGATACAGCAGTAGCGTTGCAACAGGATAAGATGCGTGGAGAAGGTCAGTCTGAATTTTGGCAGAAACGCTTTTATGGAGCGTTGGATCGAGGATTGGCTTATTTACAAAAACACTTAGCCAGTTATCCAAAGCGGTTTGAGATCCTATCGATAAACACGTTAGCTTTAGTCAGTTATCTAAAATTCAGACATCCCGAATATACAAATTTGGATGGCTTCACAAAGTTAAATATGTGGTTTGATGAACAGCAAAGCCGCCCGAGTATAACTCGGACAGCTCCGAAGTAAGTCAGCGATATTACAGACTCTATAGACTCGTTTGGCAATTATTTTTTCTGCCAAGCGCCGCCAATTTTAACGTAATGTCCTGATTGAGTTCTTTCAATATTACGTCTAGCAGCAATAGCTTCAATTTCAGCCAATGCTTTATTGTTTTGTTTTGCTTGGTTCGCGTAGATCTGGCGACGTTTGTCGTTGACATCTTCAACCAAAGCTTTTACCTGAGGCGTCGCTTTTGCTTGGGCAACAATACCGACATAGCCGTTGGATAGTTCCCCCACAATACCGTCGTCTTTAAGTTGACCTAGGTTTGCAGCAAAGGCTTGTGCCGCTAGTAAAAGGCTTGCGGCAGTGATTAGTACAAATTTAGTTAGAGTTTTCATTTTACTCTCCTAATTATTCACCTGATTCGTTACCTATCTTTAGGCAAGTTAAATCAATGATCCTTAGTTAATAATTACTATATTGATAGCTTAAAATAAACCAGATTCTTCGGTTAAGGCTTGGTCTAATGCTTTTTCAACCTTAACTACCACTTCATGCTTAATGGTGAAGTCACCAATAATATGAATCGGCTTATCGGGTGCCTCAAGTTTTACGGTGCACCCGCTTGCCGCAAGTGCAGCAGCGCAAAATGCACTGAAAACGATATTCTTATTTTTGGTCATAACCAATTCCTTTCTAATTAAAGAGTGCTATTAGCCATAATTTATAGTGTAAAACAATAACATGAATTATTGCTGAATGTTGAGAATCTTTCGTTGTTGCAGATCATCTAAAATAGGCTTTGTCATATCTCCACTGATGATCATTGAATACAGCATTTCAGGCAACTGCCCACGTAAAGTTAGGTCGAGTTTGATCGGGAAACCGTTATAAAGGTTAGGATTAGCACCCAACACGCTAAGCTCAATGGTGTAATCTCCTGCTAAGTTATAATTGATGGCGCCGGAAAACTCTTTGTAGTAAAAGTTCTCTAAAGCTTGGAAAGCGATATTAGCTTTTTCACCTTTGTCAGACTTAAGATTAATCACACCGTTGCCAAGGGCTTTAAACTGACCATTAGTAATTTGTTGTCCTTTTTTGCTGATAGTCAGCGGTAGTGTGAAGTCAAAGCGACCTGTCAGTTTCAATTTTTCACTGTTCAGCGCGCTTAAAAGCGCATTAATATCAATGGCTTTTAAATAGGCGGTGAATGGAGGAATACCATCATCATCGATGGCCAACCTAGGTATTTCAATAGTGCCTTTTAATAGATGACCTTTTAAATTCGTAATAATTAGGCTGTTGATAGTATGAGGCATTAAGAACGACACATCGGTGATGGCAATATCGGTAGCTAGTTCGATGCTTTCTATGTGGCTTTTTAAAGTACCGCCAAGTTTAGAGCTCGGTGTTAATGAGTCTTCGATGGTCCAGTTTTTTATATAAAACTCGTCGTAACTTAGGTTGAAGTTATCAAGTTTTAGGTTGCCATCAAATAATAAACCAATCGGATCACCATCCAATGAATCAATTTCAAGTTGTCCGGAATTAAAACGCAGTTGCGGGTAGTTTTTAAGGACATTGACCCAGCCAGTAATGGTTGAGACTGGTAGGGATGACTGTTTTACTTTTAGGTTATGACGAGAATCCGCTAGATTAAATTCATAGGTGAAAGGAATCTTAGAGCTTTGATGATGGAGCGAGCCTTGTGCCATGAAGCTCTTGGTTTTCTTAATCCAGTCCAGTTCACCCGAGATATTGGATACGCCGATTTGTTGATTCCTGTACCGAGCATTGTCGAAAGTTATCTGGCCTTGTGGGCTTTTATCGATAGGGAATTGAAGCGTGCCTTTGAGTTTATTGAGGCGTAAAGGCTGTTGTTGCAAAGAAACTTCCGCAGACTGATAACTACCTGAGAGTAACCCTTGAGGGTTTTCAGAGTTTTGGTTAAAACTGAGCTCAGCTGAAACCTTGTTAGCCGTGAACTGTTCTTTATCAAGACTTAGAGTGCTGTTGATGGGTTCTTGTGAGCTCAGCTTCCATTGGTGCGTAGAAGTTTTTTCTGAATTGAAGTTGATGCGAGAGCTGCCGGTAATGCCCCAGCTATTTTTAGTGATTGAGGCTGTAGAATTATTACCTTGATAGCTGACAGGAGCAAGATGAAGCTGAGCTTTGGCATTATCAATAGTTAGAGCTGAGTTGGCTAATGTTGCATTGATTTGAGCCGATAATTGAATATTATTACTCGATGCTTTGTGCTCAGCGGATTGAAACTTACCTGAGAGCCCTTTCGCATCAAGGTTGACCAGTGCGGACATCTGTTGCATTTCAGCAGTCAGCGCTTTGTTAAGATTGATATCAAGATCTGACAGTCGAACCTTAGCGTTAATGTCAGGATTGTTTGCCTGTACTTCAAGTTGACCTTGAGCCATCGATAAATGGTCGTTTGCACTGTGATAATGAATCAGAGTTGTATCGAGCGGAGATATCGAAACAGCATAACTAGGACTGAAAGCCTCAATATTGGTCGCTATTTGGTTCTGCTTCAGAAGAGTTTGCAGTGCTGGCAACAGTCCAAGTTGTTTGGCATCAATGTGAGTGGCTATTTGGCTTGTGTTGTCTAAAGTCAATTGGATAGTTTGATTAACGTTTACCGCGCCAAATAAGGAGAATTTAACCGGCTCAATGCCTGGTTCTGGGTAAATATCATCTAAGCTCGCCATGCCCTTGGTTTCAAACTCCCAGTGTCTGCCATCGCGGGGAGCTGCTTGAATAGTGAGTGTATTTTCCGCTTGTCGAATATTGGCTTTTACACTTGATAAATGCTGGTTGTTGCGGCTGGCTTGTGCTGCTATGGAAAAAGTTTTATCAAGGAAAAAGACTTCAGTATCAAGTCTGACAGTGCTTTGGTTATCCTTTAGTTGGATATTCCGAGCGATGATGTTTTGTAGGGTCAGACCTTCAACCGTGAGTTCTCCAATGGAAATTTCAGATACCGGTAATTGAGGCAGTGGAATCTGCTGTAGCGCTTCCCCGTCTGTTTTTTGCGTAGTTGTTTGCTGCCATTGTATAAGTGCTTTTTGTGCTGAGATTGAAGTGAGCTTTCTTTGCCATAAAGAATACCCTAAATCGACGTCATTGAAGATGAGTGTGTATTGAGTATCTCCACCAAGAGTTAAAGATAGGCGATCAATTTTGGTCGAGGTTAATCCGGGGCGCTTAAATTCAAGATCTTGCAGTTTGATAGACGCAGGTAAAAATTTTTGCACTTGTCCTGGAGCCCAAGAGGGTGCTGTCCAATAAGCAATAGCGAGCGCTAACGTTAGGATAGCTAGTATCCATAATAACGTTTTGATTGCTCGTCTTAACCATGAACGCTTTGTTGCTGCTTGTTGTTGCACTCTGAAACCTGTAGGTCCTTGTTATTCCTCAATAGTGTAGCATGCTCAGTGCCGCAAACAGTGTAGCGAATTAGACTGAATCTGTAATGAATCGTTTCAAGAAAAGAGCTGAATAAAAGTGTAGCTAATAAAAAAGGCGCCGAAGCGCCTTTTAAGATGGAACGAGTGACAACACTATTGTTCGCGAGCAATCGCTCGATGACCAATGTCAGTACGGTAGTACACTTTATCCCAACTGATTTTATCGACTGCTTGGTAGGCTTTTTGTTGAGCCTGAGTAACGTTGTCACCTAGAGCTACGACGCAAACCACTCGACCACCGCTTGTCACGATGTTGCCGTCTTTTTCAGCAGTACCAGCGTGGAAAACTTTTCCGATGGTATTGATATCGTTGACTGCTTCTAAGCCAGAGATAACATCACCTTTCGGATAGCTTTCCGGATAACCCCCAGCAGCCATGACAACACCTATCGCTGCGCGAGGATCCCAGTCAGCTTCCGTTGTATCAAGCTTGCCATCAATAGCGGTCAAGCAAAGCGCAACTAAGTCCGAGTTTAAGCGACTCATGATTGGTTGAGTTTCTGGATCACCAAAGCGACAGTTGTACTCAAGCACTTTAGGTACGCCATCGGAATCAATCATGACGCCAGCATAAAGGAAGCCTGTGTAGGGGTGACCTTCAGCAGCCATACCTTCAACCGTTGGCACTATAACTTGTTCCATGATGCGGTCATGCATGTCAGCGGTAACGACTGGTGCAGGGGAATAGGCTCCCATACCGCCAGTGTTAGGGCCTTTATCGCCGTTATCACGCGCCTTGTGGTCTTGCGAAGAGGCTAGCGGTAGAATGTTTTTGCCATCAACCATAACGATGAAGCTGGCTTCTTCGCCTTGTAAAAACTCTTCGATAACCACGCGATGACCAGCATCACCAAATTTATTACCTGCCAGCATGTCATTAATTGCAGCATCAGCTTCAGCTTCGGTTTGCGCTATGATCACGCCTTTACCAGCAGCTAAACCATCAGCCTTGATGACGATCGGCGTACCCATTTCACGAACATAAGCCTTAGCTGGCTCAATGTCTGTGAAGTTTTGATAAGCCGCTGTTGGGATTTTGTGGCGAGCTAAGAAGTCTTTGGTGAAAGCTTTAGAGCCTTCAAGCTGCGCTGCACCTTTGGTTGGGCCAAAACATTTCAGTCCTGCGTTAGTGAACGAGTCCACCACGCCAATAACTAACGGTGCTTCTGGGCCAACAATGGTCAGTTCAACCTTGTTGTCTTTAGCGAAAGCGACTAACTCATCAATGGCTTCTACGCCGATAGACACATTCTCAACTTTAGCTTCAAGCGCTGAGCCAGCGTTACCGGGTGCTACAAAAACTTTCTCGACTTTATCAGATTGAGCCGCTTTCCATGCCAAGGCATGTTCGCGACCGCCGCTACCGATAATTAATACATTCATTATCAAGCTCCTTACTGTCAGTCTTAGTGGCGGAAATGACGCATGCCGGTGAAGACCATAGCCATGTCGTTTTCGTTAGCGGCTTCAATGATTTCGTCGTCACGTATAGAACCGCCCGGTTGGATCACTGCAGTAATGCCGGCTTCGGCTGCTGCATCGATGCCGTCACGGAACGGGAAGAAAGCGTCAGACGCCATAACGGAGCCACGAACTTCTAAATTTTCGTCAGCAGCTTTAATGCCAGCGATTTTTGCGCTGTATACACGGCTCATTTGGCCAGCGCCGACACCAATAGTCTGCCCATTTTTGCAATAAACGATAGCGTTCGACTTGACGAACTTGGCCACTTTCCAGCTGAATAATAAATCGCGCATTTCTTCTTCGCTCGGCTGGCGTTTGGTAACGATGCGTAAATCATCTTCAAAAACCATGCCTAAGTCGCGGTCTTGAATTAACAAACCGCCATTAACACGCTTGTAATCGTAGGCAGGAATCGACTGCTCCCACTGACCACATTCTAGTAAACGGACGTTTTTCTTCTCAGCGACAATGGTCTTCGCCGCGTCATTAATGCTTGGCGCAATAATCACTTCGACGAACTGACGCTCGACGATAGCTTTTGCCGTTTCAGCATCGAGCTCGCGGTTAAAAGCAATAATGCCACCAAACGCTGAGGTTGGATCGGTCGTAAAGGCTAAATCGTAAGCTTGACCGATAGTATCAGCGATTGCTACACCACAAGGGTTGGCGTGCTTAACGATAACGCATGCTGGCTGCTCGAAACTTTTAACACACTCAAGTGCCGCGTCAGTGTCAGCAATGTTGTTGTAAGACAGTTCTTTGCCTTGCAGTTGCTTCGCCGTCGACACACTAGCTTCTTGCGGATCGTGCTCGACATAAAACGCTGAATTCTGATGTGGGTTCTCGCCATAACGCATATCTTGTGCTTTCTTGTACTGCACAGAGTAGGTCGGCGGGAACTCGCTGTTGCTATCTTCAGCAGCTTGTACGCCAAGATAATTTGAAATCGCTGCGTCATAACGAGCAGTATGGGCAAACGCTTTAGCCGCTAAACGGAAACGTGTGCTTTTATCAACAGCACCTTTATCTTCGACCTGCCCTGCTACCAAGTTAAAATCTTCATTTTCAACGACGATAGTGACATCCTGATGATTTTTGGCAGAAGAACGAACCATTGTTGGGCCACCAATATCGATGTTCTCGATGGCGTCTTCCAGTGTGGATTCGCTTTTAGAAATAGTGCTTTCGAATGGATAAAGGTTCACTACAACCATATCGATACCGATAATGTCGTGCTCTTCCATGACCTTATCATCCATACCACGGCGACCTAAGATCGCGCCATGTACTTTAGGGTGAAGTGTCTTCACGCGGCCATCCATCATTTCGGGGAAGCCGGTGTAGTCAGCAACATCAGTTACTGTAATATCGTTGTTGCGTAAAAGTTTTGCAGTACCGCCAGTGGATAAAATTTCAACGCCCTTAGCGCTTAATCTTTTGGCGAATTCAACTACTCCAGTTTTATCAGAAACGCTAATCAGGGCGCGTTTCACCGGACGATAGTTTGACATGTTGTAGCTCCTTAAAAATTAAGGGTTCTGTCTGTGGATAACAGAGCCAAGAACCCCTATTTTAATTGGTCGGTTTTACAGTAGGTTGTAACGTTTTAACTTTTTGCGCAAAGTACCGCGGTTTAAGCCTAATACTTTTGCTGCTTTTGTTTGATTATTACGAGTGTGTTCCATGATGGCACGAAGAAGAGGTTCTTCAACTTGCGATAACACCAAGTCATACACATCGTCTAAAGGCTGCCCTTGCATTTGCTTTAGATACTGCTGCATAGAGATCGCAACGTGTTCACGCAAAGTAGGGTTAGATTGAAAGCTCGCAGTGTCGCTCTGCGATGTCCCTTGGTTAAGAGACGCCTGATTAATGTTGGTTGTTGTGTCAAAAATTGTCATGCTGCTTTAGCCTGTTGCTTTTGGTCAAAATAAAGGTTTAAAACGTCTATTTGCTCAGCACCGTCATCAATACGATTAAAGGTACTACGGAACTCTTTGCCGTCAGCCTGTTCCTGCAAATACCAAGAAACGTGCTTACGAGCAATTTTCGGTCCCATGTGATCACCATAAAACTGATGAAGCCCTTTGACATGACGAATCATGACATTGCGAACCTCTTCAGTACTTGGCGCCTCTAGGAACTCTCCCGTTTGCAAATAGTGCCAAATCTCACGGAATATCCAAGGGTTCCCCTGTGCCCCTCTGCCAATCATCAAAGCATCTGCGCCGGTAGCTTCCAGCACAAACTTCGCCTTCTCAGGATTGGTGATATCACCATTCGCAATCACAGGGATATCAATCGCCTGCTTGATTGCTGCAATCGTGTCGTACTCTGCGAAGCCTTGATACTTGCAAGCGCGGGTTCTGCCGTGGACAGCCAACGCTTGAATACCATTATCTTGCGCAATTTTCGCAATATCGACACCATTGCGATTATCAGGATTCCAGCCTGTTCTTATTTTCAGAGTTACTGGCACGTCCACCGCATTAACCACTGCCTTAACGATATCTTCGACTAAGTCAGGATATTGCAGTAATGCTGAGCCAGCAGCTTTCTTACAAACCTTTTTTGCCGGGCAGCCCATATTGATATCAATGACTTCAGCGCCATTTTCAACATTGTGCTGGGCCGCTTGGGCCATCATCTCGGGTTCTGCTCCAGCGATTTGAACCGATCGAATACCAGGTTCACCTGAATGGTCACTACGCATCAGACTTTTTTTGGTATTCCACAGCTTTGGATTCGACGCAATCATTTCGGAAACCGTCATGCCGGCTCCTAGCTCTTTACACAATAATCGAAAAGGACGATCCGTCACTCCGGCCATCGGCGCAAGGATTAAAGGGTTGTCGAGTTCGTATTGGGCAATTTGCATGATTAATCAGGTCTATCCAACGCATCAGACAAAACTCTGCATAGCTACTCTAAAACTAGAGCGTACTTCGCATTAAACATGCCAGATGCTTGAGTATTAACACTGTGGGTTCAAATTAAGGTCGCCGATCATACACTTTTTTTAGGGGGTTTTGAACGAAAATTGTTTAAAAAATCATCAATATTTTGCTTGACAATTGACCAGCACTAACTCAGACAGTGAGTTAGTGTGGCTTACTTGACTAACTCTACCTGATAGCCGCTGTAGTCGCTGATCTCGTTGGTGAAGGTAAAAGCGATGTGGACCGACTGATTAGGTTTAATCAGATCGTTATGATTCACTTCAGGTAAATAATGTTGTGGCTTGTATATTGGGCTGGCGAATTGCTTGCCTTTAATGTTACTCAAAGTAACGCGCACTTTAGGGTACGGTTGGGCGAAATTCGCTACATTTTTCAACACCATACTGACTTCTTTCTGGCCATTACGGGTGATATTCACTTCAATCGCATTAACGCGGTATTGCTCGATATCTTGGCGTGGTGCTAACTGACAACCAAAAATGGAGCACGAAAATTGGTAAACCGGACGCCAGTTTTGATCTTGAGCTAGTGTGTTTTTGTTAGGCCATAAATAGAGGAACCAAATAGCTAGGTAGAGCATAACTAAAGTCGCTAAGCCGTAAAACAACCACTTTAGGTGAGAGGAGTGTGACTCTTCTGTAGTAGCTTCGTCGATTTCTAATTGATAATGCTCCGACTTGTCGATTTCTGTTAACTCTGGAATCGACTGAGACACCGCTTGCTCTTCAGCTTCCTCGATAGTGTCTGACATCTGAGCTTTTTGGCTTTCTTTATCAAGCGACACTAGTGAATCTGTGGCTAAAAATAACGAGTGACAATTACCACAACGTACGTGACCCGAAGCAACTTCAAGATGCTCCCGACGTAGCTTAAACACTGACTTACAGTGTGGGCAATTGGTTAAAAAGGTTTCACTCATAATGTGTTATTTATAATAATGCGATTTAAAAAGTGTGTAGTGGTCAAAAGCCAAAGCTTGAATCTATTATTATTACTTTTCAGTCGATGTTTTTTGTCCGGAAAGTCGTGCCCAGTCACCATCAACGGCTACTGGATCCATGTTAAACCATTGAGTATAAAGTTGTTTTAATTCTTCGGCCTGACTTTCAAGCAGACCCGATAATACCAGATTTCCACCGCTTTGCACTGAGTTTGCGATAGATTCTGCCAACTGACGCAAGGGTTCTGCCAAAATATTCGCCATCAATATATCAGCCTTAGGTAACTCGACTTGATCAGGTAACCCCAATACAAGGCGATCGCTGTCAATGCCGTTCCGCTCAAGGTTTTGCTTAGTGGCCTCGATGGCTTGTGGATCGATATCTACTGCAAAGACTTTGTCGGCGCCCAGTAGTAAAGCTGCGATGGCTAAAATACCGGAACCACAACCATAATCGATCACTGTCTTGTCACTTAAATCAGCACCATCAAGCCATTGTAAACACAAAGATGTTGTGGGATGCGTCCCCGTACCGAAGGCTAATCCTGGATCAAGCTTGATGTTGACTGCATCCGGTTCTGGTGCTTCACACCAGCTGGGCACGATCCATACTCGTCGTCCAAATTGCATCGGCTTAAAATTGTCCATCCAGCTTCGCTCCCAGTCTTGGTCGCGAATGATTTCCCACTCGTAACTGTCGCCAAACTGCTGATAAAAGTCGCTATGTTTAAGCAAGTTATCCATCATTGACGTATCTGTCTCTGCGTCAAATAGCGCTAACACGATCAAATGCTCCCATAAAGGGGTTTGCCCGGGTAGTGGCTCCAAGATTGGCTTGTCCTCGGCATCAAGAAAAGTCACCGCCAGCGCGCCAAGCTCCATTAAATGATCGCTTAAGGTATCTGCATCGGAATGTTTATAATCGAATTTGAGCTGAATCCAAGCCATGATGTTATCTGTAATAGAAAAAGTTAACGTATTATAGAAGCAGATACAGATGATAGGCAAAAGAAGCTTGTTTTTTATCAGAACATATTGGATGCTAAATACCACTAAAATCTATTCGTACCAACGCTAACAAAGGACTATTAAGGAATTATCATGAAAAGCAATTCAGCGGGTTTATTTTTCCTCGGATTATTTGTTGCAGCAGGCGTCGCAGCGGGCGGTTATTTTGTCGGGCAGACCATGTATAACGCCAAAGTTGCGTTAAACACCGCAGAAGCAAAAGGTTTAGCGGAGCGTCGCGTAAAGGCAAATGTCGCGAACTGGAGTATATCGTTCACTAACGAGGACGAAAGTGAAGCGGATATTCGTGGCTTATATGAAGAGTCTAAAAGTGATCAGCAAACGATCATCAAGAAGCTTAAAGAGATTGGGTTTACCGATGACGAAATTCAAATTGGCGCACTTGAGTACTTTAATCAAGAGTATCGCGACAATAACCAACAAGTTGTAGACGAGAGCCACCGACTGGAAGGTACTATTGGAATTGAAACCTCTAATGTGGATATTGTGGGTAAAGCTCGTGCGCAACTAAACGAGTTGATTGCAGAGGGAATTAATCTGAGAAGTTATGCGCCGCGCTACAGCTTTACCAATTTAAACGATATTAAGCCTGACATGCTTAAAGAAGCGACCAAGAACGCACGAATTGCCGCGAACGAGTTTGCTGAAAACGCTGGTGTCACTGTCGGTGGAATTCGTAGCGCTAGACAAGGCAGTTTCTTTATCCGGGACGCGGGTCAAGAGTATGGCGATACGGCAAAGATAGAGAAAGACGTTAGGGTTGTAACGACGATTACTTTTTATCTGACTGAATAATTAAATTACTTAAGCACCAGTTATTGAACAACAAAAAGCCGGCAGATGCCGGCTTTTTGTTTACTTGTATCAGATGTTTAGTCTTTATCCCCAAACATTTGACGTTCCAAGTAGTGGATGTTGGTTCCACCTTTTTGGAAGTTGGCGTCGGCAAGAATACGTTTTTGTAGCGGTATGTTGGTTTTAATACCGTCGATGACGATTTCTTCTAGAGCCATTTGCATGCGCTGAATCGCGACTTCACGGGTTTCGCCATAAGTAATCAGCTTACCGATCATTGAATCGTAGTAAGGTGGTACTTTATACGACGCATAAATGTGTGAGTCGATACGGATACCTGGGCCACCTGGAGCGTGGAAACGCTTGATAACACCCGGTGATGGGATAAAGGTATCAGGATCTTCTGCGTTGATACGACACTCAATAGCATGGCCTTTTAGCTGGATGTCTTCCTGCTTAAAGGATAGCGGTTGGTTGCTGGCGATACGCAACTGTTCTTTGATGATATCAACACCAGAAATTAGCTCAGAAACTGGGTGCTCTACCTGAACACGAGTGTTCATTTCGATAAAGTAGAACTCACCTTTTTCATACAAGAACTCGAAAGTACCTGCGCCGCGGTAGCCCAACTGCTTACAAGCTTGTGTACAGCGTTCACCAATATGCTTACGCATCTGGTCAGTAATACCTGGTGCTGGAGCTTCTTCGACCACTTTCTGGTGACGGCGCTGCATCGAACAATCACGCTCACCTAAGTGAATCGCGTTACCATGACCATCTGCAAGGACCTGGATCTCGACGTGACGTGGCGTTTCTAGGAATTTTTCCATATAAACCATGTCGTTACCGAAAACTGAGCCGGCTTCTGATTTGGTTAACGAAATAGCGTTAAGCAATTCTTCTTCTTTATGCACCACTCGCATACCACGACCGCCGCCGCCGCCAGCAGCTTTGATGATCACCGGGTAGCCGATGCGCTTGCCCATCGCTAAATTGTCTTTTTCATTATCGCCAAGAGGACCGTCTGAACCTGGTACACAAGGTACGCCAGCTTTCTTCATGGCAGCAATCGCAGAAACTTTGTCACCCATCAGGCTAATGACGTCAGCGCTTGGGCCGATAAAGGTGAAGCCGCTTTGTTCAACCTGCTCGGCAAAGTCAGCATTTTCTGCTAAGAAACCGTAGCCTGGGTGGATGCCCACGGCGTCAGTGATTTCAGCAGCTGAGATAATCGCTGGAATATTGAGGTAGCTGTCGGTGGCTGAAGGTGGACCGATACAAACTGATTCGTCAGCTAAACGAACGTGCATCAAATCTTCATCGGCTGTCGAATGAACGGCAACTGTTTTGATTCCCAACTCACGACAGGCTCGCAATATGCGCAAGGCGATCTCGCCACGGTTGGCTATGACCACTTTTTCTAACATAACTATTTCCTACTCGTTAGGGATTTTACTCAATGATGAACATTGGTTCGTCGTATTCGACTGGCTCACCATTTGAAATTAAAATGGCTTTAACCGTGCCTGAAACGTCCGCTTCAATCTGGTTCATCATTTTCATTGCTTCGACGATACACAGTACGTCACCAACTTTAACTTGCTGACCAACTTGGACAAAGTCTTTGGCGCCTGGCGAAGGGGCTGCGTAGTAAGTACCTACCATTGGTGACAGAACTTTATGACCGCTAACTTCTTCTTTGGCCGGTTCCGCTTCAGCCGCTGGGGCTGGCGCTGGCGCAGCTTGTTGTGGCTGTGGAGCTGCTGCATATTGAACCGGAGCTGGGGCGGGAGTATTTGAAGAGCGTGAGATGCGTACTGACTCTTCGCCCTCTTGAATCTCAAGTTCAGCTACGCCTGATTCTTCGACCAGCTCAATAAGTTTTTTAATTTTGCGTAAATCCATAATCTCTACCTACGTTTTCTTGGTGATGGTTTTAATGGCTGCATCGAGAGCATATCGATAACTGTCAGCGCCAAAACCTGCAACGACAGCTTCAGCGACATCGCTGAAATATGACCGATGACGAAAAGGTTCGCGACGATGAGGATTCGATAAATGCACTTCGATAAAAGGAATCTCCACGGCTAACAGCGCATCGCGGATGGCTACGCTGGTATGAGTATAAGCCGCAGGGTTGATAACAATTAACGACACTTTGTTGGCTTTTGCCTGCTGAACAGCATCTACAAGCTCCGATTCTGAATTACTTTGTAGTGTTTGAAACTCAATATCAGCGTCTTCTACCTGTTTTTGCGCAGCGCTATTGATGGCTTCTAAGCTCAGATCGCCATAAATATCAGTTTCGCGCTGCCCTAAAAGGTTAAGGTTAGGGCCGTGTAGGAGCAATATTTTTGCCATAATGTTACTAAAAGCCGTTAAAGTTCAATAAATTACAACAAATGTTGAAATCAAGTCAGATTTGCATTTGTTAAGCTAAAAATCGCCTTTGTGAGGCACATTTTTTATGTTCGCGCATTTTACAGTAAGTTACCAACAAATAACTACTTTTTGCAAGCCTGGTCGGACTTGATCGTCTTTTTATTGCGCTGTAGCGAATAAAGTATGCGGTTGCATTTTACATTTGTTTAAAATCTGATAGCTTTAAAGGAGATATTATATGTGGGCTAATTAGATTGGAGCTAACGGCTCTCCGTAGTTCGAATAATAATCCGTAGTTCGAATAATAAGAAGTTACTGGAGGGAGACACCATGTCCCAAGATTTGAAGCTGCTTTATCTTGAAGATGATCAAACCCAAGCAGATGCTTTACTCGCAATTTTGCAAGATTCTGGTTTTGAATGTACTCACTGCCAAAACGCAGAGTCTTTTTTAGAGGTTTTAAAAACCGACGAATTCGATTTATTGATTTTAGACTGGGAATTACCAGACATGTCTGGTATCGAGGCATTAGAGCGAGTCCGTTCCTTTATGGATTGGCGGGGCCCTGTGCTTTTCGTTACAAACCGTGATGCGGAGCAAGATATCGTTGCTGCGCTGGAAAAAGGCGCTGATGATTACATGATTAAACCTTTTAGACGCTCAGAACTATTGGCCCGTCTGAACGCTTTAATCCGCCGAGCTGGTTTATTGGATGACGAAGATCAGATCGAGGTAGGTCCTTTTACGGTTGATCAGCAACACCGAAGAATACTCGTCGATAGTGAACCTGCGACCTTAACGACAAAAGAATATGAGTTGGCTTTGGTCTTGTTTAAAAATGTCGGGCGACTATTTTCAAGGAAATATTTACTGAAGCATATTTGGAGTATTGAATCTGAAATCAGTACCCGTACGGTGGATGCTCACGTTAGTTCGTTACGCCGTAAGTTAAATATACGAGCTGAAAGTGGCTATCGTATTAAAACGGTATATCAGCATGGTTATCGTTTGGAGCAGTTGCTGGATACCAGTAGCGCGGTTGTGTAATAAGTGTAATAAGCAGTTCAACTTGTAAGGGATGACCCCATACATTTCTACATTTCTAATTTGAGGAACAATAGATGAAGCCTTTGCGCTCCTTATCGTCTTTTTGTGTGTTATTTATAGTATTGGTAGTGGCGGCTCCGCAGTCTTTTGCAGAAGATTGGCTGTATACAGTGCGCAAGGGAGACACTATTTGGGGGCTATCGCATAAATACCTAAAAGATCCTCTTAAGTTTCAAGAGATACAAAAGTACAACAATGTAGAACTCGATCGTCGTATTCCTCCGGGCGTGACTTTGAAGTTCCCGATGGAGTATCTGAAGTTTGCACCAGCAGAAGTGAATGTTGCGGCGGTTAATGGCACTGCACATTTTGTACGCCGTGGGATTAAAGAGGTGCTGACGCTAGAGCGAACCTTGGTGTTGGATGATATTTTATTGACCGCAAAAGATTCGAGTGTTGCTTTAATTTTTGCTGATGGCTCTGAACTGTTGTTAGGCGAAAACTCTGAATTAGTATTCGATGTTCAGACGAAGTGGGGTGAAACCGGTATGGTCGATAGCCGTATGCGGCTGATGAAAGGTTCAGCTGAAGGGCGAGTCAGACCTTTGATTGGCCCTGGCGCTAAATTTGAAATGCAAACCCCCTCAGCAGTAGCGACAGTACGTGGAACCGAGTTCCGTGTGAGGGTCGATGAAAACGACCCTGGAATCGTCTATAACGAGGTCGACGAAGGCACTGTTTCGGTTAACCTCCATGAGAACAAAGCGTCTGTAAAAGAAGGCTTTGGTCTAAAAACAGCAACTAACTTACCGCTATCTAAACCGAAACCGCTGCTGCCTAAACCGATATTTGTTAACCCACAAAGTAAATACCCTGGGCATCCAGTGACTTTAACTTGGCAGTCGATTGACGGTGCTGAAGGTTATTATTTCGAACTGTTTGAAGATGCTGCTATGACAAAGTTAGTGCACAAAGAGGTGGTGACGAAGAATCAAGCGCAGCTGCCAAGTGTTGAGCTCGGTGATTACAGCGCGAGGGTGCGTGGAGTTGATAAAGAAGGGCTGCAAGGCCTCAACAACTCTCGCCGATTCACGATTTCGCCAGTTCCTTCAAGCCCAGAACTAACGCAAACGTCTAAAGAATACTTAGCCGGAGAACCCATAAGTTTTGCATGGAATGCTAAAAACGATGCCACTCAATATCGTTGGCTGTTAGCTAAGGATCGTCAGTTCCGCAGTTTAGTTAAAGAGCAGGAAATGGCTAATACACAACAGCAGATCGAAGCTGGTCTGCCTAGAGGGACTTATTATTGGAAGGTTGCAGCAGGCAACAGAAATGGCTTTGGAGTTTATTCTGAGACAGAACGATTTGACGTTAGGCTGCCTAGCGCGCCGATTATTACGCCTATCGCTGAGGAAATGTCTTCCGACGAAACACTGAGCTTGCAGTGGAGTCAGGTCGAGTTAGCAACGGAATATCGCTGGCAAATTAGTGGCGACAGTGACTTTAACACGATTGTTGAAGCTGGCGTGACTATCGATACGAGGGTTGAGGTTGAAGGACTACCACAGCAGCGTCTTTACATAAGAGTCGCCGCCAAAGGTCCCTTTAACAAGGATCGTTACTCTGAGACTAAGACTGTTGATGTTATTGAACCGAGTGATGGCAAAGCAGCCTTCAGTATCGGTTCGATTCTTTTATTTATTCTGATGCTATAAGGTTTTACGTGTTCGAAAAGCGTCGTTTCTTTACTAAAGGTGGCATTCTATTTGCCACCTTACTCGCCATAACAGCATTCTTTTTATCCTACTTTAAGGTGTTTCAGCCCGTAGAGCTGCTGGCTTATGATCGAATGCTTCGTTTGCAGTCTACTGACTATTCTGAAAATGTCGTCATTGTCGCCATGGATGAAAAAAGCTTGCGTGAGTATGGCCCGCTGCCTTGGCCTCGCGAGCTGCATGCAAAAGCGATTCGTCAATTGACTCAAGCTAACGTTAGAGCTATTGGCTATGATGTCCTGTTTAACAAAGAAAAAGATGAAGGAGACGAGGCCTTAACCCAAGCGGTTTTAGAAAGTGGCCGAGTGGTATTTCCGGTGGTCATCGATGAATTGAAGCAGGATGGTCAGTTAATCGAGTTGCAACCTTTTCCTGAGCTTTACCAGGCTAGTGCCGAGCTAGGTATGGTTCATTTCGAATTGGATAGTGACAATATTGCGCGCGCGGTTTATTTAAAGTCAGGTTTGGGAGAGCCTTACTGGCGAACTTTTGCGGCTGAAGTGCTCGACGTAGCGAATGGCGACGAAACTTTTCAGCTTCCGTTTGAGGATGCTAGGGAGGAGAAGCCTTCGTTTAACTTAACCAAGATTGAGCAGACACACTACGGATTTATTCCCTATAAGAAAAACAGAGATTATTTTTCTAAAATTAGTTTTACCGATTTAGTTGAAGGAAAGATTGAGCCGAGTTTACTAAATGGCCGTGTGGTATTTGTTGGAGTAACAGCAACAGCTGCTAGAAATGCAGACTTCTTACCCGTTCCCGTCAATCGCGATGGTCAAATCATGTCGGGTGTAGAGATTAATGCGACGCTGTATGAAGGATTAATTAATAATCAGCTGATTCGTCCCGTTGATAACTTACTAGCGAGTGTAATTTCGGGACTCCTAGTCTTAATGTTATTCATGCTAATTCCACGCTCAATGCCACGACACAACGTATATTTAGTGTTTGTATTGGCGTTTGTATTACTGTTTGTAAGCTGGACTTTGTTGCATGGAGCAAATCGCTGGCTGCCGATGCTGACGCCTGCGATTGTGATGGTGGCGGGCTATTTCTTATGGGTGTGGCGGGCTGTTGTGACCAATATGGCGTTCTTCAGGCGAACAGTTAAGCGTCTACAAACAGAAGTCAGTAATAGTTTTGAGCCGGATGTAAAAGCGACTTTTGAGCAGCACTTTCAGTTTTGGAAACGACTAAACCTTATTCGCGGTTGGTCAAAAGACGAAAGAGATATTGTGGAGTATGAGCGCAGCATTCCTGTCGATATTAACAACAAACCTTGGCTGGTTGAGTTAGAAAATCATACGGAAGCGGAAAGACGTTTATTTTATAAACTGTATGAGCAGTCGACGTTGACTGCGGAAGTTGAAGAAACCCAGGGCAGCGTGATCGAGGATAAAGTTGCGCAGGTGCAAACAGCGATTACCAAAATTAACTTTTTGCGTCGTTTTGTCGAGAAAACGATGGATAAGATGTCTGATGGAATTGTGTTGTTGGACATGTCGGGGGTTATATTTTATGCCAACCTTGAGGCTAAAAAGTATCTCGATGTGACCGAAGGACAAGATATTTTCGAGGTCCTATCGCAACTTAATTTACAATCAAAGGCAGACTGGGCTGAAGAAATAAAGTCGGTCATGCTGACGGGCGTGGGAAGCGAAGTTCAGGCATTAAGTAAACAGAAAAACTACTACAAAATTGGTTTTACCTTACTGGATAATATTGAAGGACAAGACTTTATCATTATCAACTTAGCTGATATCACCTCGGTAAAACGTGAGCAACAGCGCCAGCTTGAGATGATTGACTTTATCTCACATGACTTACGTTCTCCTATGACTTCAGTACTCGCGCTGCTGGGCCAGTTCCGCACTAAGACTAGTAACTTAACGGTTGAGGAGCTAAGCGCCGAAGTGGAGCGGCTAACTCAGTCGAGTTTGTCGTTAGCCGAACACTTCCTAATGCTGTCCCGAGCCGAAAGTGGTATTGAAATGCCGCTTTACCCCGTTGAATTACTCAATAGCATTGATAATGCTTTAGCGATAGCAAGACCGCTCGCGACTGATAAAAACATTACAATTAAGTTTGAGTTTAGGGATTATGAAGATACTTGGTTAAATGCTAATGAAGACTTGCTGGAGCGCGTCATATTGAATTTACTGACTAATGCTATCAAATATTCGCCAAACGATAGTGTGGTTGAGGTTTCTCTGAAAGAAACGGATGACGGTGTTTGTCTGCTGGTCGATGATCAGGGTGAAGGTATTGATGCCGAGCAAATGGAAACTATTTTTAAACCATTCTCAAGAATTAGACGTCATGAAGTCTCTAAAATCAAAGGGATTGGGTTAGGTTTACGTTTTGTCAAAGCTGCAATGGAGCGTTTCAATGGCGACGTTTCGGTGGAAAGTGATGTCGGTCAGGGTTCCTGCTTTATTCTAACATTTCCTCACTCTGCTGTTGTTGATGATGAAATGAAGGGTATTAGCTAAAGTAATCCTAACAATGAAAAAAGATCGTTTTTTTTATCTAAAATAGCCGTCTAGAATGGCTGCTCGATTCGATATTACCTCATGGGAGGCAAGGCATGTACAAAAACGTTCAAAAACATCTAGCGATGATTGGGCTGATCAGTGCGATTGTCTTGTGGGCCGCATCATTCGTAGCTATGAAATATGCTATCGCAGAATTCGGGCCGATTTTAACCGTATTCTTGCGCATGATTTTGGCGGCAGCTGTCCTTATATTCTTTTTGCCTCCTATGGCGAAAAAACAGCAGTACCAAAAAGGCGACTGGTGGCTACTATTGCTATTAGCGTTGTGTGAGCCATGCTTATACTTTATTTTCGAAAGTTATGCGCTGACTTACACCACTGCCTCAGAAGCGGGAATGATTACATCATTACAGCCAATTATGGTCGCTGTGGCTGCTTATTATTTATTAAAGGAAAAACTCAATAGCCGGTTGATCGTGGGCTGCTTGATGGCGGTGGTGGGTGTTGTTTGGTTAACGCTGAGTGGTGAAAGCTCGGAACATGCAAGCAACCCTATGTTAGGGAATGCTTTGGAATTTGGTGCTATTACTGCAGCGGCGGCTTACTGTTTATTGGCGAGAAAGTTGTCACAACGTTATTCGCCTGTATTTTTGACTTTGCTACAAATGATCATGGGTACGATCTTTTTCTTACCATTTTTATTAGTGCAGGATACGGTGATTCCTACGGACGTCTCCGCGGAAGGAATAATTGCAATCTTATTCCTGGCGTTTGGGGTCAACATTTTTGCGTTTACTTGCTATAACTTCGCTTTTAAAACTATGCCCGCCAGTAAAGTCGGAAGCATGATGAACTTGTTGCCAATAGGAACCTTATTTTTTGGTTGGTTAATACTGGATGAGCAACTAAACGGAACCCAATATATGGCCGCAGGGTTAGTTCTTCTAGGTGTGATATGGTCACAAACGAAGCCTCGAAGCACGGTATTTGTTGAGCACTATGTGGTGCGCAAGTCTATGCGTGAGAGAGCGAAGCGTAAGTTCTTAAAACGGTTTGGTCTGAATAAATCACAGGCTAAAGTTGAGGATGAAGTTAAGCCTTAGTAAGACTCTTTATTTAAGACTGTTAGGATAAAAAAGCCCTGATTATTCCTTAAGAGATAGTCAGGGCTTTTTTTATGAGGGATAGCGTTTGGAGCTTATAGGTTGAAAGCGGCTCGGATTCTTTGTTCGAACTGTTCCGCTTCCTCAAAACCCGTCGCTCGGAAACTCGGAAGCTCGTTCCCTTCAGCGTCAAAGAACATGATGCTCGGTAAGCCGAGTACGTCATAAGCGGCCATCAACTCAATGTCGTTAGCATTATTGTCCGTAACGTCAGCTTGTAGCAATACTGTATTACTAAGGGCTGAAATAACTTTTTGATCAGTGAAAACCTTTTCCTCAAATTCATAACAGGCTGCACACCACTTGGCGAAAAAGTCTAGCATGACCGTTTTACCTTGAGAATTAGCATCCGCGACGGCTGCTTTTAGCTCGGACAAGCTTTTAACTCGCTTAAAGGTTAAGTGCCCTGACTGTTGTTTAGCGTCTGAGGCTGTAGCCTGGCTAATTTTTGTTGCATGCCCGAGCGGCTGGAGTAGGTTCTTCTGACCTTGAGCACCGCCGACCAACAATAACACACCATAAATCATAGCGACTAAACCCAAACCTTTAAGTAGGTTGCTCCACCCTTGACGTGGCATCTTGTTGGCGAAGAGGTAATAACCAGGAACGATTGCCAGTGCTGCCCAGCCGTACATGTATAAATATCCAGGAATAAGGTGTTTGACTAAGTAGAGTGCAACACCAAGCATGGCAACACCAAAGGTTGCTTTGATGCCGTCCATCCAAGCGCCCGCTTTCGGGAGAAGCTTTCCTCCTGTGACGCCAATAATGATCAACGGAATACCCATACCAACGCCAAGACCATACAAGGAGACCGCTCCTAGAACGACATCACCTGACTGGGCGATGACCAATAAAATAGCGATTAGCGGAACAGTCACACACGGCGACACGATAAGCGCAGAAATTGCACCCATGATCGCGGTGCCAAAATAGCTACCTTTTTTCTGTTGATTGCTGCGCTCGCTGAGCTTGGCCTGAAGGCTTGCCGGAAGCTGTAATTCGTAAAAGCCAAACATCGACAGTGACAAAATCACGAAGATAACTGCCGCGGTAATAACGACGGCTGGGTTTTGGAAATATCCGGAAATTGACTGACCTGCAAGTGCTACCACGATACCTAAAATGGTGTAAACGATAGCCATGGCTTGGGTATAAGTTAGCGATAAACCAAATGCTTTACGAGTCGTAATGTTGTCGCCTTGTCCTGCAATAATTCCTGAAATAATTGGCATCATTGGGAATACACAAGGAGTAAAGGCTAGTCCAATACCGAGTAATAGGAAATAAAAGAAATTCGATAGGAGGTTTGAGTTCAGCAGCTGATCAGAGTGCTTTTGCTGCTCACTCACATACTCAGAACCATTGGAGGCACTAGCAGAACCACCAGGCTGAGATGATGCGCTGCCCGTAGCAGCACCTACTTCATGATTAAGTTCTACTTCAGTTGTTGTCGGTGGGTAACATAATCGATCTTCAGCGCAGCCCTGATAGTCTACAACTAAAGTAAAGTCGCCATTCGACTGTTTAATTGGGATCGAAGCTTCGAGAAACTTATAGTGAACCTGAGTTAAACCAAGGTAAGGATCGTCTTTTTCTTTACCCTCAGGAATATTCGCTTGGCCTAGCGTAGCGTTCGGGCTCGATAATTTAAGGCGTTCGGAGTACATATAGTAACCGTCAGCAATCTTAAACTTCACCAATGCTGTGTCGTCAACGATATCGACATTTAGCTGAAACGCTTCGTCGACTTTGAGTAATGCTTCTTGTTCGCCAAGAACTTCGTTTAAATCAATGGTGTTTGTCGCTTGCGCATTGGCTGTGACTACAAGCATCAAAGCTGCGAAAAGCTTAATCAATATATTCATAAATCGCACTGTCGTCATAGGTTAAAAATCCATCGTATAATACCAGTTTGAAAGGTGCTTTCTTAGGATTTACAAGGACTTTACAAAAAGCACGTGATTTCGAATGACGCTATACAGCGCCGTTCAGCCATTGCAAATAGGCGGCAGCCGCCTGCTCAATATTG
This sequence comes from Kangiella sp. HD9-110m-PIT-SAG07, assembly GCA_003370465.1. Lineage (GTDB taxonomy): Bacteria > Pseudomonadota > Gammaproteobacteria > Enterobacterales > Kangiellaceae > Kangiella. Next base: position 40,158 of record QQTG01000005.1, read on the forward strand.
CAACTAATCAGTTCGAAAACTTCGTATGGATGCTCTTCATCCAACAATTCTTCTAAGTCCGCCATCAGTTCTTCGGCAGTCTTAATCACCATCAAAACCTCAGGATCCTTTTCAATCTCACCCTGCCACTGGTAAACACTTGTTATTGCAGGAATGATATTGACGCACGCCGCTAGATTTTGTTTCACCATTTTTTCAGCTAATGCCTCTGCAGTGTCGGAATCTGGCACGGTGCACAGTGCTACTTGGAAATTGCGGTCGCTGTCTTGGGATTTAGACTTAGAAAAAACCATGGTTGTGAAATCCTGTCTGAACTTGTGATTAAGCGTATTGTCCCCATTATAACGGTATCTATAGCTTTGATAAGCTTTCCATGCATATGACTTCAGCAAGTGCTGAGGGGAAATGAATACGTTATGTGGTTTCGGAATTTTTTCTTACTTTTCATTGTCTTAGCTGTTGCTGAGATCTACGTCTTGATCAGTGTTGGCAGCTTGATCGGTACTTTGCCGACGATAGGGTTGATTTTACTGACAGGCATTATTGGCGTTTCCATGCTGAAACAGCAAGGTTTTAGCGTGTTCGCTCGTCTTCAAGAAAAGGCTCGTCAAGGCCAAGCCCCAGCTCAGGAGATGGTAGAAGGCGTGTTGTTAATTATCGCTGGTGCCTTTTTGATTACACCGGGCTTTGTCACGGACGCTATAGGTTTTCTATGGTTGATTCCGGAAACTCGGGAGTACTTCGCTAAACTACTGGTTAGTAAAGGTATGTTCAAGGTTCAAGGGATGGGTGCTGGCGGCTTTTATCAAGGTGGCCAAGACCCTTTTGGACAGTCTGGTTCGTCTCACTCTTCTTACCAAGATGATAATACGGTCGATGGAGACTATGAACGTACCGACGACACAGATCCCAAGCGTCTGGATAAATAGCAAAAAAGTGAAAAAATTAGCACTTGATCCCCTTGAGTGCTAACAAAACGACCCCATATCTTTCCCAACTGATTTTTATAGTAAGTAAAAACACTTTCTATTAGGAGAAAAAACATGAGCTTACGTCCATTACATGACCGCGTAATTGTGCGTCGTTTAGAAGAAGAAACTACAACTGCTGGCGGTATCGTTATCCCAGACAACGCTAAAGAAAAGCCGAGCCGTGGCGAGATTATCGCTGTGGGTAAAGGTAAAGCTTTAGACTCTGGTGATGTACGTGCCCTAGACGTTAATGTCGGCGATAAAGTTTTATTCGGTAAATTTGCAGGTACAGAAGTTAAAGCTGATGGCGAAGAGCTTCTAGTCTTGCGCGAAGACGACATCATGGCTGTTATTGAAGGCTAATAAGAATACATTCAACGAATTTAGAGGAATTTAATCATGGCAAAAGACGTACGTTTTGGCGATGAAGCCCGTAAAGGTATGTTGCGTGGCGTTAACATACTAGCAAACGCAGTTCGCGTTACTTTAGGCCCTAAAGGTCGTAACGTTGTTTTAGATAAATCATTTGGCGCGCCAACGATCACGAAAGATGGTGTTTCGGTAGCGAAAGAGATCGAACTAGAAGATAAGTTCGAAAACATGGGCGCACAAATGGTTAAAGAAGTCGCATCACAAACCAACGACATCGCTGGTGACGGTACGACAACAGCAACAGTACTTGCGCAATCAATCGTTAGCGAAGGCTTAAAGTCAGTTGCAGCGGGTATGAACCCAATGGATCTGAAACGTGGTATTGATAAAGCGGTAGCAGCAGCGGTTGAAGAACTGAAAACAATTTCAGTTCCATGTGAAGACCAGAAAGCGATTTCACAAGTTGGTACTATCTCTGCTAACTCTGACGAAAACGTCGGCAAAATCATTGCAGAAGCAATGGACAAAGTTGGCAAGGAAGGCGTAATCACGGTTGAAGAAGGTTCTGGTTTGCATAACGAACTAGACGTGGTTGAAGGCATGCAGTTCGATCGCGGCTACCTTTCTCCATACTTCGTAACAGACACAGAAAGCATGGTTGCTGATCTTGAAAACCCATACATCCTATTGGTTGACAAGAAAATTGGCAACATCCGTGAATTGTTGCCGACACTAGAAGCCGTCGCTAAATCAAGCCGTCCGCTATTAATCGTAGCAGAAGACGTTGAAGGCGAAGCGCTAGCAACTCTAGTAGTGAACAACATGCGCGGTATCGTAAAAGTTGCAGCAGTAAAAGCTCCGGGCTTTGGCGACCGCCGTAAAGCAATGTTAGAAGACATCGCAATCCTAACGGGCGCTACTGTAATTTCTGAAGACCTAGGCATGAGTCTAGAGAACACAACGCTAGAGCAGCTTGGTGAAGCGAAACGTGTTCAAATCAGCAAAGATAACTCAACGGTTATTGATGGCGCTGGTGACAAGACTCAAATCGAAGGCCGCGTGAAGCAGATTCGTGCGCAAATCGAAGAAACGTCTTCAGATTACGACAAAGAAAAACTGCAAGAGCGTGTTGCTAAACTTGCTGGTGGTGTTGCGGTAATCAAAGTTGGCGCAGCCACAGAAGTTGAAATGAAAGAGAAGAAAGACCGTGTAGACGACGCGCTACATGCAACCCGTGCAGCGGTTGAAGAAGGCGTTGTTGCTGGCGGTGGTACTGCACTAGTACGTGTACTTTCTCGTCTGGACAAATTAGAAGGCGACAACGAAGAGCAAAACGTTGGTATCAAAATTGCTCTACGTGCAATGGAGTCTCCGTTACGTCAAATCGTTGAAAACGCTGGCGCAGAACCTGCAGTTATCGTTGCAAAAGTTAAAGAAGGCGAAGGAAACTTCGGCTACAACGCAGCAACCGGAGAGTTCGGTGACGTGGTAGAAATGGGTATTTTAGACCCAGCAAAAGTAACGCGTAGTGCGCTACAAAATGCAGCTTCTATCGCAGCACTGATGATCACTACCGAAGCAATGATTACTGATTTACCGAAGAAAGAAGAACCAGCTGCTCCAGATATGGGCGGTATGGGCGGTATGGGTGGCATGCCAGGTATGATGTAATTTAACTCGCCTTTTTGCCCGCTGGCGTTGTTATGAAGTTTAGCTGCGTGTGCTCACTTACTTATTAGTAAGCTCCGCTACTCGCAAACTCCATGCCTAGCCAGCGAACAAAAATACTGAGTTAAAGTTTAAAGGCTCTGCATTGCAGGGCCTTTTTTTATTGTGGAAAAAATATGCGGAGTGGTTAGAATACGGTGCAAAATAAGAGAGGGAATCCCATGAAAACCATTATTCTAATATTATCGGCCTTTTTGACCACTGCTTGTGTCCAACTGAAAGCACCTGAGCGCATCATTTCGGACACCTATCGTACAGGTAAAGAGATCTATCACGACATTTCTGATTCAGATGGTGAGAAGCGGTTTGTGCATGAGATCGTTATGCCTAAAAAAGCTGACGTGGCTTTAGAGAAAGAGCGTTGTGTGGATGAATTGGTCGGGAAAGCTCGTGAGAAGTATTCGATTGAAAGTTACGAGGTGAATAAGATAGTTCACACGGAAGGAAGCACCGATACGATTTATTGTGAGATCAAAGCAAGCTTATTGTAATGACAAGCTCTAGTATCTATGTTTTGTAAAGTTTCTTTTTGAAGCTTTGTTTTTGTCGGTTTTGTGTAAATTGGCTAGAAGCTTGAGGTAAGGCTGTTAGATTAGGCGCCTGTTATTTTAAATATAAGAGGGACGTTATGAATACATTGATAAAGGTTGTGATTGGGACCGTAATAGGGGCGATGATTGGTGTTTTAGGCACATGGTTGTTATTGAGTGGCGCATCAGTCAAAGAACCAGAGACTGAATTAACGTCAGAGAAAGTCAATAACTCACTTCCTGCTGAAAAAGCTAGAAATGCTATTGTTGAGGACACAGGTAAGGCTAATGTGAGCATATCATCTGAAGGATTAGAGGGGCGAGTAGAGGTTTTGGAGCGGGAACTTCAATTAAAAAAACAGCAACTAGAAGCAGCAGAAACAAACAAGAATAAAGCAATAGAGAAATTAAACAGCTATTCTACAAATAGCAAAGAGAGGGGGCGGCCTTGGAGTAATGAAGAAAAGCCTAAAGAAGAAGCTTACCTTGAAGATGTACCAGAAACTCATCAAGGGCTGATTAACCCTCCTAAGGTCAAAACAACTTATGATCGACACAAAGACTTTGTTGATGAGACTGAAGATATTGGCTGGTCCTTAGAGAAAGAACAGCAAATAACAAGCTTTATTCAGGGGCATCCGCGCGGAGCCGAGATTAACCTACAGCTGGTTAAGTGCAAGCGAACTACTTGTGAGGTTTATGGCTCAAGCTACAGCCAAGACGGTAAAGCACTTAGCATTATTGGTAATGATATGCGCTCGCAGCCGTGGTGGGACTTTGCTGGTTCTAGCATCAGCTCCAACTCTGATGGTGACGGGCAGCAGCTGTTTATGATTATTTTACATTCGAAATCATAAATGATGTGAGCTGCTGAGATCGAAATAGTCTACTGGTAAGCTCTATTGTGTGATCAACATTGTGCTATGATATAGGCAAGTTTAAACGGGTAAATTAACGAGACATGAGCGACGTAAAAAAACTTCTTGAACAAAATCGACAGTGGGCGGCCGAGACTGCAGAGCAACAGCCAGGTTTTTTTGATGAGTTATCGGAGCAGCAAACCCCAAAGTATTTATGGATTGGGTGTTCTGATAGTCGTGTGCCATCGACCCAGATTACGGGGATGATGCCAGGCGAAATCTTTGTGCATCGAAACATTGCTAACCAGTTTTCGACAACTGATTTGAGCTGCATGTCAGTATTGCAGTATGCGGTTGAGGTGTTAAAGGTTGAGCATGTGATCGTATGTGGTCACTATGGCTGTGGTGGTGTGAATGCTGCTTTAAGTAATCAGCAGTTCGGGTTAATCGATAATTGGTTAGCTAAGATCAAGGATGTTTATATTCAGAATGAGACCAAATTTACACCAATTAATGATGAGCAGGAGCGCTCTGACTTGATGTGCGAGTTAAATGTTATGGCGCAGGTTCAAAATGTTTGTAACTCAACAATCGTGCAGAATGCTTGGAGTAATGGACAGAAGCTCAGTGTTCATGGTTGGTGTTATAGTTTAAAAAATGGTCACATTAAAGATTTAGACGTCACCCACGATGATGAATCGAAGAATCATAACGTTTATCAGTACCAGAATTAATACAAGGCCAGCAATCGCTGGCTTTTTTATTGGAGGGTGTATAAAAGGGAGTGAAGCGAAAGCTGCCTACGAGTGCGGCTAAGTCTTAGGTTTTAAGGGGGATTTATGGTCAGTTTGCCTGAGCGATCAATAAGTGAGTGGCAGTATCGTTTGATGTCACCAATGGGTGTGTATCCTAGCAGTGACATTCATATCGATGGTGCTGGGTTGGTCGTAACAGAATCATTGGTGGCTGTAGCTTGTCCCAACGCTGAGCTGGGCAATGAAAACATACTACGGGCAGCGATATTATGCTCTTCTGTGGCTGCTAGCGACTCCTTAAGATTTTACTCTTTCCCAAACCGTCACCAGCTACTAGATCCCTGTGTACAGTCACAGCTGGGAGAACAGCTAAGTTTCGATGTGCGCCAGAAACAAGCTGCTGAGTATGTTGAGCAGGGTGAAACGGTGCCCGAGTTTGATTGGTATGAAAATGCTAAAGGCGCATCCTTACCCCCCATTCTTGATGGTACCGATTATCACCTTGTGGATATCGAGTTAGATGTTAAATGTATTCAAGCTCTGTACAAGGCGCTTAAAACGTCAAACTGCCCAAAGCTTATTGGCGCATCGAAGGCGTTGATAGCCAGTAATGCTTTGAGCTGCCATTACCAATTCAGACAAGAAGCATGTGGTTTATTGTTGGATGGACTCAGATTGATGCAGGAAGTTGAGCTTTTTCACTCGGAAAGCGCTCAGCTTTCAACGATTCTGGCGCAGCTTGGTGATAGTGCAGAAGACTACCTTATTTCTCGGCAGCAGATGTCAGAAGAGGTTGGCCCAATAGACTTTCATCGACTGTTTGTACAAACTTGTACCCAGCTGAGGAAGTTTCTATCGAGCCATTAGGGCAACTGCTGGCTGAGTTCCATTAGCGTCCAACCCAAATTTCGACACGCTGATTTTTAGCTTTTCCATTTGCTGTTTCGTTTGATGCTATGGCGCCACGGCTGCCATAGCCTTGAGTATAAAAAGGGGTAATGCCTAAATCTTTTAGTTTAGCGCTGATCTGATCTGCTAACTCTTGCGAACGGTTTTTATCTTCCTCTAAATTACCCGACTCAGAGCTAAACCCAAAAACGAATAAATCTTTAAGGCGACGATTCTTCACATACTCAGCAAGACGAGCGATATCTCGCTTACCTTTGTTGTCTAGCTCAAGGTTTTGATCGAAATGGAAAGTAATGGATAAACGCTTGGATTCGCGAATCATGTTTAAGTAACGAGGGGGATAGTTACGATTGAATCGTACCGTCGCGTCATTAACTTTCAGTGAAATAAGATTATTGTTTTCAACCACGGTTTGCGCTTTGTTTTTCAGCACAAACTGCATAAAGTCTTTAGCGTGAGGGTTTTTATTGTTACTTGGGTAGTACAGGTACAAACGACGGCTGAGTACGTAATCTTCGGTGCTGACGGTAAAAGTATTCGGTTTAAAAGACAGCGCCACACCAGCTTCTGCGACAGCGATAGCTTTAGCTTCATTAACGTAAGGCAATGCAACAAAACCAATAGCTCCAGAGATTGAGCTGACCTGCTGTGACAGCTCCCCAGATGACTCATATCGCTTGGCATATTCTGATAAGGACACATTGTGGCGCTTTAGCACTAAAGATTTAAAGGTGTCGTAGGTTCCAGAATTATCATCACGAGCGAAAACACTAATCGGCTGATTGCTGCCGCCAAGTTCGCGCCAGTTGGTGATTTCACCAGAGAAAATCATAGCGAGCTGCTGGGTATTGAGTTGCTTAATATCCACCGCGGGGTGAATGATCACAGCAAGACCATCAACGGCAATGGTATATTCATTCTCCAGCGCACTTAAATCACCATAAAGATCCATTAAAGATTGGCGCTCTTTATTTTTCACGCGACGTGAAGACATCGCAATGTCTGTGCCTTTCTCAGTCAATGCTTTGAAGCCAGTAGATGAACCATGCGCCTTGATCTCGACAGCCTTTAGTTCTCCGTTCGGCATGGTGCCGACGACCGTTTTCTCGACAGTATGAGTTTTAATGACTTCGGTATCTGTTGCACCCAATTCCATTAAGTACTTTGCTGCTAGGGCAGGCGCTAGTTTTTCACCAATGGTATTGGAGCCTTTCATTGTGAATAGAATCTCTGCCTGGGATAATTTGTCAGTCTGGTCTTGAGTAATATCTAGCGAATTGGAGAAAGCCGGTAGGGATAAACATAAACAAAATGCTGCGAAAGCGAGGCGAAGCCAGTGGTGAATCATTGCAGTAACCCCAATAATGTTTTAGGAAGTATTAATCGTTATTGAAGGCAATTATAAAGAGTGTTGGGAGGGCGGGTGTTACAGTTTTGTGACAGCTGATTGAACTTGCGGTGATGATGATAAAACTTGATAGACAGTTTCTTGCAAAAAATTCAATTTCCAACTAAAGCAAAGTTTGCATTGAGTAATGCCTTTATGACACCGTCTTCGACAACCTCAACAGCGAGACTCAAGCGAGCACGTTTTTTACGCCTAAACGATGACGCAAAGGTATCAATGCTATCGGTATCTTTTATGCTGCACTTCGCAACGATGTCGCCATTAATCGGCTTGATATACTTGATGTCAGCTTTGGCCAGTACGACTGAACCTTCTAGCCCTTGTGCCATCGCAAGACTTGTGACTAATGACCATCCAGCAATCGTCGCCACCGTATAGATACTACCTGCGAATGCAGTGTTATGAATATTTTTATTGGCCTCAAAAGGAGCTTCTACTCGGATGCTTTGGTCGGTAATTTCTTCGATACGGATATCCAAAGCTTGAGTGATGGGGATTTCTTTATGAACCAGACTTTCGAGCTGTTTGTTATTCATGTGGGCTAAGAATTGCGTCAATTAAGGTCACTGTAGCAACTTTCTGAAAAAAGTTAACCCTTTTTAGGTACGACCACGTTTATAGAGGATGAATAATGATTAATCGTCTCAATAATGGAGTCAGCTATGAACACAGATAAAACGAACATGAAACAAAAATCACAAAAGTTTAAATACGGTCTAGTCGCCAGTTTGGTTATTATCAGTTTGGGCGCTTGTCAAAGCCCGCGGGATCAGGAAAGCGATGTTGCAAAGCCTTATGCCGATGAGTCGAAACGGCTAAAAGCGGAGCAAATCAGCCAAGACAAGAAACAGCGTCAACAGGCGCAGAATCAGACTGTGTTACGTAAAGAACTTCGTGAAGTCAATGAAGCGGAAATGATTATGGTGACTGGCTCAAGGCTTAAAGCTTCAGATGTGGCTTATACGCAACCGCAAAAGGTCATGATGCCTGCACCCCGAAATCCGAATGTGGTAAACCGTGAGCAGTACCAGGAGATTGAGCCTTCTGATGTGTTTTCGACGCTGGAACAGCCAGTGTCGACGTTTAGTATTGATGTAGACACAGGATCTTATTCCAATGTACGCCGCATGTTAAACGATGGCTACTTCCCACCGAGCAATGCGGTTCGCTTAGAAGAGTTTGTGAACTATTTTAACTATGATTATCCCGCTCCAGATTCGAAAGATATGCCGTTTTCTGTGTCAACTGAAGTCATGGACGCGCCGTGGAAGGATAAGGCTAAGCTGGTACAAATCGGAATTAAGGGCTATGAAAAAGTATCAACTGATTTACCGCCTTCCAACCTAGTATTCTTGGTGGATGTATCTGGTTCAATGCAAAGCCAGGATAAGTTGGGTTTAGTCAAAAAAGCTCTGAAATTGTTAGCCAAAGGCAGCCGTGAGGAAGATAAAATTTCCTTGGTGGTTTACGCCGGTGCTTCGGGTGTCGTGCTGGAACCGACTGCTGCAAATAATCGGGTAAAGATAGAGCAGGCTTTGGATAGCTTAACCGCTGGCGGTTCGACCAACGGCGGCGCGGGGATTGAGCTGGCTTATAAAATGGCGGAGAAAGCTTTCATCAAAGACGGTATTAACCGTGTGATTTTAGCCACCGATGGTGATTTTAATGTGGGCACGGTCAATCGCGAGCAACTAATCGACATGATCGAGCGTAAGCGTAAAACAGGCATTAGTTTTAGTGCGCTGGGCTTCGGCAGCGGTAATTACAACGAACACTTAATGGAACAGTTAGCTGATAAAGGTAATGGTAACTATGGTTATATCGATAACTTGTTAGAAGCGAAGAAATTGCTGGTGGATCAGCGAGCTGGTACCTTGATGACCATTGCTAGGGACGTCAAGATTCAGGTCGAATTCAATCCGGCGGTGGTCTCTGAGTATCGTTTGCTGGGTTATCAGAATCGAATGCTGGAGCGCGAAGATTTTAATAACGACAAAGTTGACGCGGGCGAAATCGGAGCCGGTCATACCGTGACAGCCTTGTATGAAATTGTGTTGCAAGACTCGGAAGGCGAGCGCATGGAGCCTTTGCGTTATGGTCAGAACCATAAACAGCAGGAATCAGCCAAGTTAGAAGAAGCGGCCATGATCAGCCTGCGTTATAAATTACCTGACGAGAGCAAAAGCACCTTATATCGAGATTATTTAGCCACGGCTCAGGTTCGAGCAGCAAAAGGGGGTGATAATATTCGTTTCGCAGCAAGCGTCGCCAGCTTTGCTGAATTGTTGCGCGGAGGACAGTTTCTGGGAGACTGGAGCTGGGATGATGCTAAACGCCTCGCTCAGCAATCGAAAGGAGCTGATACCAATGGCTATCGTGGTGAACTGGTGCAGTTGGTCGGTATGGCGCAGGTCTTAGATGAGCAGTCTGTCGCGGGAAGTCGCTAGGTTAAGAGTCAATATTAAATGGCGTTAGCAAAGGCGCTTGCACAAAGCCAAGCCAGCAGTCACTATAAAGAGGTTAATTTAACAATTATTAGTTCAGCCGCTCTATATGATGTAAAGGCAACGGTGTTGAAAGAAAGCGCAAGTTATAGCAACTCAAAAAGCCCAGAAAATGAGTCGGCCATCAGCGATGAAGCGTTGATGGCTGGCTTCGCTGCGGGCAATATGCAGGCTTTTGAGACTTTGTATCGTCGGCATAAAGATCCTTTGCTGCGTTTTTTCTTACGGCAAGTCAATAATCGAAGCGAAGCAGAAGAATTGTTTCAGGACGTTTGGCAGCGATTGATTAAACATAGCAAAAACTATAAAAGTTCGGCTAAGTTCACGACTTATTTGTACCACATCGCTCGCACTCGCCTGATTGACCATTATCGAAGCCAAGGGCGGCAGCAGGAATTTACTCAGGATGAGGACGGCTGGGAAGAAAGCACTAGCAATGAAGGAGCGGGTGAGCCAGATCAGCGTCTAGAGTATGAGCGTTCGAAGCAGTTGTTTCGGATGGCGATAGAAAAACTGCCAACGCTGCAACGTGAAGTGGTGGTGATGAAATTTGAAACTGGCATGACGGTTAATGATATCGCCGAAATCGTGCAGGAGAAGCCAGAGGCGGTCAAAAGTCGATTGCGCTATGGCATGGATAAGTTAAAAAACTATTTGCGTGACCTAGAAACGGAGGTCACACCATGAGTAATGACATGAATAATGAGCATAAAGCTTTGGAGAAAGATCTTCAGAAGAAGCTACGTAAAGCCTATAACGACGCTAGCGAGGAGACCACGAACTCTGAGCTGGACGCGTCTATTATGGCGATGGCTCAGCAGGAAGTGGATGCTCGTGACTCATCGAGCCAGCGAAAAAGTTGGTGGGATTGGCTGAAGGTGCCGGTCTCGGTGACTGCTGCGCTGGTGGTGACCGTGGGAATCGCTCGGTTTATGGTGGAGCTAGGGTATTACAATCCGAACTCGATATCGGATACAGAAAACCTTGCACAAACTTCCGCGCCGAAAAAGAGCATGGTGGTATTAAGCGATAGCGAGTATGAGTCACAAGCAGCAAGTCCTGCGTCTGAAGAGGTGAGCTCGAAGGTAGTGGTCGAAGAGCGTATCGCAGCGCGGCAAAAAGCAGAGCATCAAGCACGAGAGATGGAGTCTTTAGCGGTTACGGGCTCTAGAATTAAACGTGTTGATGTGGAGCGGGCGCGAGAACAAGATACCAAGAAGCGTCAATCCATGGCCGATCAGCGGTCAGAGGCTTTGTTAGCAGACCGTCTTTTGGAGAAAAGTACTCCTGCAGAAAAAATCTTGGCAGAAAGTACTCTGGTAGAAAGTACCCTGGTAGAAAGTCCTGAGCAAAAGCAGCAAATGTCCGCCAGCGAGGGTGAGCTGGTAACTGCTAAGCAGGCTGAAACTGATGGTGAAAGCCAGACTCGTGAAGAGAAGCATGAAGACAGTCTCTTTGCTGATAATGCTGTTGAGGGCACTGGCGATACAGCGGGTGATGGTGTCGAAAGCATTGTGGTAACTGGCTCTAGACTGAAAAAACAGGACGATGAGGAACTTAATAGCGAAGGGAGCGGGGATGAGCGTCTCAAGTCTATAGATAACGCTAACGCGCCAAACCCAGAGTTTCGGATAGTTGTAGAAACGCCTTATCTACCCGCAAGAGACTGGTTGTTGAAAATTAAAAACTTTATCAAGGAGGGGGATAACGCTGCTGCCAAAGAGCATTGGTCTAAATTCAAGCAAGTTTACCCTCATTATTCCGTTGAAAGGGCTTTATTCAAAAGGCTGGAGAGCCTTTAAAAGTAACTTTTGTGTATTTTAGTGTTAGGAATTATTACAGATCACCTAGTTTTTCTGACCTCAGTCGAGTAAAATGGCGCCCTAAAATTTTGACCCAAGTCATTGCAAAGCCGTTTCACCTTTGGGGAACGGGGCTTTTCAGTGTTTGGGACGTTTGGTTTGATAATAAGTTCCGCATTCGCGGGTAAACTGTAGTGGAGAGAAGAGCATGTCATTGTTCCGCAAAATGGCTCTGGTTATTGCCGCTATCTCAGTAGTTATTCTGAGTGGTTGTAGTGGTCAAGAGTACAACATGCGTGAAGGTGTGACCGAGATTAGTAGAGAAGTCTACAGCTTACATATGATCGCTATTTGGGTCTGTGTGGCTATCGGTATTATCACGTTCGGCGCTATGTTCTATTCGATGTTCGCGCATCGTAAAAGCAAACACCCTAACCCAGCTAAGTTTTCACACAGCACGACTGTGGAAATCATCTGGACTGTTATTCCATTCATTATTCTTATCGCTTTATCAGTCCCGGCTGTGAGCTTGTTGATTAAGATGGAAGACGCTAGTGATTCAGACTTAACGGTTATGGTTAAAGGTTATCAATGGAAGTGGGAATACAAGTACATTGATGGCGATGATAATTTAGGCAATGACGTAAGTTTCTTCTCTAACTTAGACCAAGCATCACGAGATCAATCTGTGAACGCGGGTTCTGGTTTCTCAGGTACAGAGATTACTGACGATAACTACCTTCTAGAAGTTGATAACCCATTGGTTATTCCGGTTGGTCAGAAGGTCCGTTTCTTAGTAACTGCTGACGACGTTATCCACTCTTTCTGGGTTCCTGATTTCTCAGTGAAAAAAGACGCGGTTCCTGGCTTTATCAATGAAGTGTGGACAAAAGTTGACGAACCTGGCGTTTATCGCGGTGTTTGTGCGGAGCTTTGTGGTAAAGACCACGGTTTCATGCCTATCGTTGTTAAAGTTCTTCCACAAGAAGAGTATGACGCTTGGTACGCCGAGAAAGTTGCTGCTGCAGAAGCAGGCCCTGACTTAAACGAGCGCACTATGAGCCAGTTAATGTCAGAAGGTGAAGCAGCTTATAACAAGTACTGTTCTTCATGTCACATGCCTAATGGTGAAGGTAATGGTCCATTCCCATCGCTAGTTGGTACTGAAATGGTGACTGGTGAAGGTAGTATCGAGGAGCACATCGATGTGGTATTAAACGGTGTTTCTGGTACTGCGATGCAGGCATTCGGCAATCAGCTAACTGAAGCTGAGATTGCTGCAATTATCACTTACGAGCGTAATGCTTGGGGTAACGATACCGGTGATAAAGTTCAGCCTCAAGAAATTCACGACATTCAAAATGGTGGAGGGGAGTAATCATGGCTGACCATAAACCAAAAGGTATTTCTCGTTGGTTGTTTACGACCAACCACAAGGACATAGGTACTATGTACTTGGTGTTCTCGTTCATCATGTTCTTGATTGGTGGCGGCATGGCGATGATTATCCGCGCCGAGCTTTTCCAACCAGGTTTGCAGTTCGTTGATCCGAACTTCTTTAACCAGATGACAACGCTTCACGGTCTGATCATGGTATTTGGTGCCGTGATGCCAGCGACTGTTGGTCTAGCCAACTGGTTGATTCCTATGATGATCGGTGCGCCGGATATGGCTCTACCACGTATGAACAACTGGAGCTTCTGGATTCTTCCGGCAGCATTCGGCTTGTTGTTATCATCATTATTCATGGAAGGCGGTGCGCCTAACTTCGGTTGGACATTCTATGCGCCACTTTCTACAACCTATGGTCCCCCATCGACTGACTTCTTCATCTTTGGTGTTCACCTGATGGGTATCTCATCCATCATGGGCGCGATTAACGTTATCGTTACCGTATTCAACATGCGTGCGCCTGGTATGACACTAATGAAGATGCCATTGTTCGTATGGACTTGGTTGATTACAGCATTCTTACTAGTCATGGTTATGCCAGTACTAGCAGGTGCGGTAACCATGATGTTGACGGACCGTCACTTCGGTACATCGTTCTTCGATGCAGCGGGTGGTGGTGACCCAGTATTGTTCCAGCATGTATTCTGGTTCTTCGGTCACCCAGAAGTTTACATCATGATCTTACCAGCGTTTGGTATCGCTTCTGCGATTATCCCTACGTTCGCCCGTAAGAAACTGTTTGGTTATTCTTCAATGGTCTACGCGACAGCGTCGATTGCATTCTTATCGTTCATCGTATGGGCACACCACATGTTTACTGTGGGTATGCCAGTACAGGGTGAGCTATTCTTTATGATTGCGACGATGTTGATTGCGGTTCCTACCGGTGTGAAAGTATTTAACTGGATCGCGACCATGTGGCAGGGTTCAATCACCTATGAAACACCGATGCTTTATGCTCTAGCATTCGTGATTCTATTCACTATCGGTGGTTTCTCTGGCGTGATGTTAGCCTTGACTCCAGTGGATTGGCAGTATCACGATACCTACTTTGTAGTTGCTCACTTCCACTATGTACTATTCCCTGGTGCGATTTTCGGTACTATGGCTGCGGTTTACTACTGGTTGCCTAAGTGGACGGGTCGTATGTATGACGAGAAGTTAGCGAAGTGGCACTTCTGGTTATCGATCGTATTCGTTAACTTGACGTTCTTCCCAATGCACTTCTCAGGTCTTGCAGGTATGCAGCGTCGTGTTCCTGATTACGCGATCATGTTCTCAGACTTCAACATGATGTCGAGTATTGGTGCTTTCGGTCTTGGTTTAATGCAGTTACTTTTCGCATGGATTCTTATTAAAGTTTGTATCCTTGAGAAAGGCGAAAAAGCGACTGACCGAGTGTGGGAAGATGCAGAAGGTCTTGAGTTTACTCACCTACCTTCGCCAGCGCCGTATCATTCGTTTGAAACGCCGCCTAAGATCGACTAATTGGGACTTGATTAGTTAATTACTAATAAATAGTTGCATAGACGTAACCGAGGTTATAAGCGATGAGCCAAGAGCAAACACAAAATGAAAACAAAGTGATGACTAAGAAGTTATTCGTCGTTGTGATCATCATGGTTGCTTTTGGCTTTGCGATGGTGCCTTTGTACGATGTTTTTTGTCAGATAACGGGCCTTAACGGAAAAGTAACCGGATTGGCGGTTTACGAAGAGCAGGAGCCGGATACCAGTCGTGAAATTAAGATTCAGTTCATGACTATTAACAAAGGTGATATGCCTTGGAGTTTCCGTCCTGTTCAAACCGAAATTACGGTTAACCCAGGCAAAGAATACGAAGTGCTTTTTGCAGTCAAAAATCGTACTGGTAAAAAAATGGTCGGTCAGGCAATCCCAAGCTTTTCACCGAATTTAACGGCTCAGTATTTCAATAAAACGGAATGCTTCTGCTTTAATCAGCAGACTTTGGCCGCCGGTGAAAGCGAAGAAATGCCGATGCGCTTCTTTGTCGATAAAGACATTCCAGAGCGCTACGATACGATTACATTGGCGTATACGCTACACAACGTCACGCCAGACGACGAACAACTACAAGCCGCGAAATAAGCTTAACCGCAAGTGGCGACGTCTTTAACGGAGACATAAACATGAGTGAACAACAAACTACAGAATACGAAAAGTATTATGTACCAGAGCAGAGCAAATTGCCGTTCATCGGTTCAATTGGTCTGTTATTAACAGCATTCGGTGCTGGTCATATGGTACAAGGCAACTCAAGCTTGTCTTGGATCATGTATCTAGGTTTAGCGGTATTGGTATACATGCTATCAACTTGGTGGTCGAGCACGATTCGTGAGTCGCATGATGGCCTATATAGTGCCCAAATGAGCCGTTCATTCCGTCAAGGTATGATTTGGTTCATTACTTCAGAAGTTATGTTCTTCGCAGCATTCTTCGGCGCTTTATTCTATGGTCGCGTATTGGTTATGGAATGGTTGGGCGGCGGTAGCAACAACGCTGCAACGCATGACTTTTTATACCCTGATTTCGTGCCAACTTGGCCAATGACTTCAACTCCAGGTGAGTTGAACAACGGTGCTCCTACTACGTGGGAAGCGATGGGCGCATGGGGCTTGCCAGCCATTAACACGGCAATCCTATTGTTCTCGTCATTCACGTTGACAATTGCACATCACGCGTTGATCGAAAAGAATCGCCAAACGTTAATTCTTTTCACCTCAATCACAGCATTGTTAGGTGTAATCTTCATGATGCTTCAGGTGGAAGAGTATATCCACGCATATCAAGAGATGGGCTTAACGCTGGGCAGTGGTTTCTACGGCTCAACCTTCTTCTTGTTGACCGGTTTCCACGGTCTGCACGTAACGGTAGGTACGATCTTCTTGATTGTTATGGCACTGCGCTGTGCTAAAGGCCACTTTACGCCGAAAGATCACTTCGCGTATGAAGCAGGTGCTTGGTACTGGCACTTTGTAGACGTGGTCTGGGTATTCCTATTTATCTTTGTTTACATTCTTTAATGACAAGACTGTAATCTAAGAAATTGAATATGCTAAAAAAGCCGCCTTCGGGCGGTTTTTTGCTTCTAGCTGTTACATCAACTTAATCTACTACTTTATCAATTAAGTTCATCCTGAACTTGATTCAGGATCTGATTTTGTCAGAGGCAACTTTTTGTAGCTTTATTGTTGAAGCTGAATAAGATAATTTGTTTATATGAAAGGGGTTGGATAATTGAGAAATACTCTCTAGGGAGAGGTAAATGGGTTGGCTTGAAAGAGTAAACGCTGCGATTAAAAATCAGTACACGCAAGATAAGTTTGTTGAGCTTTATGGTGAAAGGTTAGGCTTTAAAACCAAAGGTGCTTTGGGGCATCAACTTAGTGGTAGACGCAAAATGCCCGTTCGGACTTTAATCGAGATTGCAGAGATTTTAGACTTACCGATAGGAGGTTTTTTCAGTGAAGGTGGGAGCTCTGGCTCACATATTAGCATTAAAGATGTTAAAGAATCGCTTAGGGAAGTGTTAGTGGTACTAAAGGATATGGGAACCTTAGAGCGCATGCCATCTGAAGACTTGGTCAACTACATCATAGCTGACCTCATTAAGAAGGAGGGTGAGCCCACAGCTGTATCAATCGAGAAGGCTAAGAGCATTTAAATGATAGGCGACCCCTTTAACTAGAAGTTAATCAGCCCAGCGTCTGAGTAAGTTGTTATAACTCTTACTTAAGCGATCGTACTGAGTGGTTTTTCCCCGTTGTTCAAGTTCTTCGGACATAGAGCACTTTAAATCGAATAAAAGTTCACGCTGCTCCGCATTCCGGACATGGCTTTGAATCCAGCCGACCATCGCAAGTCGCTCTCCACTACGAATAGCATTGACTCGATGTAAGTAATGGCTGGGGTAGAGAAGCAAATCTCCTCGCCCTAACTTCCAGCTTCTATCGCCGGTTGTATCTTCTATTACCAGCTCGCCGCCTTCGAAAGTATCAATATCACTCAGTCCAAGGGTGAAAGAAATGTCCGTTCTCACCTCGCCCATTAGCGCGTCGTCGATATGCAGCCCATATTCTTGGTGAGTTTGATATTGATTGACCATGACGTTAACAAATTGCTTGGCGAAAGTGGCGCTCTTAAAAACAGGGTGCTTTTTTAATTGATTTAAGAGCATGAAAAGAGCGGGTGGCTTTTCACCACGTAAACGCAGCTGGCGGTTATTTTTAACTTCTTTGGCTGCACGACCGGCAGTTTCGTGGCCATCGGTGAAGGGTTCATTTAATAACGCCTCTGTAATGACTGCTAGAGTGGTGGCTTCAACTGCGTTTTCAATATGTAAGATCATGCGGTTTCAACTTTTAGTGGTTAATGTATTGAGAATTATTCGCATTTGTGAAATCATAGCCAGTATATCAATATCGACCGTTAAAAGGTAACTCTATGTCTGGTAATAAGTCGAGTAATAAATCTAGAAAGCATTTTGAGAAACGTAAAGTTTGGGCAGGCGTTGGCTCAGCACTATTAGTTACTAGCGCCGTGTCGGGTGTCGCAGCTCCTGCGGATGATAGCGTACATTCAGCTGTAAGCCACAGTATCGTCAGCTTTGCAGCAGGGTCCTTGGGCGAAGGTGGTGAAGGAGAAAGCGGCGAAGGTGAGGGTGAAGGAGAAGGTAGCACTAAAGCGGACCTAGCTACCGATAACGCCGCTTACTTGGCTCGCCTTGGGCTTATGAGAGGTCACCTTTGGGTCGGCATTAAGCTGTATCGTGAAGGCCATATAGCGATGGCTAAAACACACATGAAACATCCGAAAGATGAGCTTTATGCGGGCCTTGAGTCAGTGTTTAAAGAGCGAGGTGTAGCAGGTTTTGCAGGAGAACTGTCAACCTTGGCTGATGCAGTGAATAATGAACAAGGCACTGAAGCAGTTGAGTCGGCTTATGATGATTTGCTGAAGGCGATCACTGCAAGCGAAGGTATGGAAGCCATGAGTGCGAAAGAAGCTTTAATGAGTATAAGCCAAATGATTCGTACCGCCGCAGATGAGTACGCCATTGGTGTTAAAAAAGGTGAGATAGTGAATGTTCACGAATACCAAGATGCCTATGGTTTTACCGAGATTGCCATTGAGCGCTTGGAGCGTTTGAGTGATAAGCAAAAAGCGCAGGCTGAGAGTGACATTGTAAACACCAAGGCTTTGTTACTAGAGCTTAGAAACTTGTGGCCGACGGTTAATCCGCAGGGTAAAGTCGAAGGGGATGTTTCTCTCTTGTATGGAGCAGCGGCTAGAATTGAGTTGTCTGCTTTAAATTAAGACAAAAGATTGAGACAGTTAGAGAATTCACAACTATCGATTAAACCGCCTTCGGGCGGTTTTTTGCAATAAGAAGAGTGAATTAGTGTTGAGTAATTGTAGTTAGAGTAAGTCAGGTGCAGGAGAAGGAAGGCTATTTGCCTGTTCCAAGGGATCGTGGGCCATTAAAGACTGCAAAATTTTCCTAATCAATCAGTGTTAGCGCTTCCTTGGCGATAAAATCATCAAGCCAACTTCGGAGCTTGCGATCTGTAATGTAGCCACAGTGGCCGCCGTATTGAGTCAGGTATTTGGTAAAGCATGGATTGTCGGGTAGCGAGTAAATATCTTTATACTCAATAATAGGATCGTCCTGGCTCATCAAGACTGTCGTAGGTGTGGAAACATTGTTCAGGCGGTCTCCACAAATATTGTAGCCATCGAAGTAATCATTAATCGTTTTATAATCACCATAGTATTGCACTAGCTTTTCCGTCAGCTCTCGCATCGAATCAGTTTTCAGGTCATCCTCTAAATCGTAAATATCAGGGAATAATTCCTGCTTCTTTCGGATCGATCGCTTCCATTTCAGCATAAAGTATTTAATGTATAGCGATATACTGGTTTCGAGCTTAATCAGAATATCGGCGGGATCAAGAGCAGGGCAAATAGCCACTGTTTTATTCAACTTGATGCCGGCTTGTTGTGCTTTATTAGTGACTCGAAGGGCAAAATTACCACCGAGTGAAAAGCCACAGAGAAAAGTCTTTGTCGGCTGCAGGCGTTGCTGGATGGTGGCAACGGCTTGCACCACTTCATCAATTCGGTTGGAATGGAATAGATCGGTGTTAAGGTGATGACTGCTACCATGGTCGCGAAGGTTCAACCTAACTACATTAAAGCCGAGTTGATACAAAGTGTGGGCCGTAGACAGTTGATACAAAGATTCATGACTTCCTTCCCAGCCGTGAATCAAAATCGCTAATGGAGCTTGCGCAGAACTTTTTGCTAACGCAGTAAAGCTTTGTAAGCGGACGCCATCTTCGCACTGAATAATATCCTCTTTGCTATTTTCTATTAATCTGCGAGCGCGCTTTTTTAAGCTTTTTCGTCTAAGCTTAACGGTTGCTAACAGAGACTGGACATGAGTATTGCGCGCCCAGCGAGGGACAGGGAATGAAATGTTTTTAACGGACTCTTGAGACATTAGACAGCAGCGATATTTTAGAATCTGCTTACTCTAGGCTAATCAAATCATGATTACAAATGAAGAATAGGGTTGAGAAGAGTTAGGCAACGCCTTTAATGCCTTGGATAAACGATTCTAAATCAAACTCAATTTCGGTATCAGCAAGTGTTTTAGTAATACGAAGAGGCTGACCATCATCGCCTTTAGGGTGTTTGGTCAAGTCAATTGCTTTTGGCTGGATTCGTTGTTTATTCGAGTCGGTAACCAACTCTACCACTGGCTCAAGTTTGTTGTTTTCATTAACGGACAATACCACACCAACTTGTCCTGTATTGAGCTCCACCAAACTGCCCACAGGGTAGACACCAACCATCTGAATAAAGAGTTTAATTAATTGCTCGTCGTAGAGATCGCCTTGCCCTTTATACAGCTGTGATAATGCTTTAGAAGGCGACATGCCTTTGCGGTAGCAACGATCGCTAATCATGGCGTCATAGCTATCTACAATCGCGATAATTCTGTCGTAGGTGGATAAGAGTTCGGACGAGACCTTGCGAGGGTAGCCTCGGCCATTCATGCGCTCATGATGGTTGTAAGCGGCGGTACAGACTTGTTCATCAATCCCTCCGTGATTGCGCAAGAATACATAGCCTAAAACCGTATGCTCTTTAACAATTTTATATTCATCTTCGGTAAGTGGGCCTTCTTTATTCAGAATATGTTGCGGCACCTTCATTTTTCCCACATCGTGTAACATACCGCAAAGACCAAGCAGTTCTAACTCTTTGCGCGGAAGCTGGAGGTATTTACCAAAAGCTATGGATAGAATACCGACACGGACACAATGTTCTGCGGTATATTCGTCTTTATTTTTAATTTTAGATAGCCAAAACATAGCGGTTTCATCGCTGAGGATACTGTCAACACAACTAGAAACGAGCTCTTTCGATCCTTCTATATCAATTTTGCTATCGCGCTGAACGTCGTGCATTAGTGTATTAATATGCTTATGGGATTTGTCGAAAGCTTTTTGTGCTTTTGGCATTTCTTCTCTTAGGCTTACACTGGCTTGTTGGGGGGTTAAGTTCGGCTTTTTGTAGATGGGTTTACGCTTTTTATTGACCAGTTGTTGCGCGTAAATGGTTTTATAAGAGTGGTAGTCAATGAAAACGTGCTGGCAGTATTTGCGTAATAAGTCGATCTCTTTTTCAGACTCAATAGTGACTTCCTGAAACATAACCGGAACATCGGTCCAAGGGCGGTCCAGCTCTACAACAGTCATGCCTTTGGTTAGCTTTGCGACAGGAATTTTCTTCTTTTCGAGTTTATGCGAGGTGATTTTACGTGAGGTAATAGGAGGAGGAGAAGCCGCTTTCCGTGCTCCTATGTTAGATTTAATACCTAAAAAGTTTAATAATGATCCAAACATGGTCCTTATTTCACTACCTCCAATAACCATCTTAATCAATCGAAGCAAATTTGCAATAAAAAGTGAGGCTGTTCACAAAAATGTACATTTATTAGGGCAAGTTACTGCTCGGTTCTTGGAAAGTTACTGAAAACTATTGGTGGTGTTGATTGCGGATAACAAACATCACTAGCCAAAGTAAAAATCTACTGGTAAGGTATTCGGTGTAAATGCCTAAATATTATTGATTTATAACAAGTTAGGGCAAACAACTAAGACCTATGATAGAACAATACGCACCCATTCTTGTCTTCATCCTTATAGGCTTGCTATTTGGAGGTGGGTTGCTTTTGGTTGGCTATTTTGCCAGCCCGACGAAACCTAGCGAAGCTAAGAATAAACCTTTTGAGTGCGGCTTCGATGCGTTCGAAGACTCCCGCATGAAATTTGACGTGCGTTTCTATCTGGTAGCTATTCTCTTCATCATATTTGATCTCGAAATCGCTTTTTTGTTTCCATGGGCGGTAGTGCTTGATGACATTGGTTGGTTCGGCTTAATTTCGATGAGCGTGTTCCTGCTACTGTTATTAGTCGGCTTCGCTTATGAATGGAAAAAAGGCGCATTAGAGTGGGAGTAATGCATGGGTTTAGAGGAACAATTAAATAGCGACGGATTTGTAACCACCAGCATTCAAGACTTGTTGGATTGGGCGCGCACAGGATCGATGTGGCCGGTGACTTTCGGATTGGCGTGTTGTGCCATTGAAATGATGCACGCTGGAGCGGCTCGTTACGATATGGACCGTTTTGGTGTGATTTTTCGCCCTAGCCCTCGCCAGTCGGATGTCATGATCGTTGCAGGTACTCTGACCAATAAAATGGCACCGGCTTTACGCCGAGTTTATGATCAGATGCCAGATCCGAAATGGGTAATCTCCATGGGCTCATGTGCTAATGGTGGTGGCTATTACCATTATTCCTATTCAGTCGTTCGCGGTTGTGACCGTATTATCCCTGTTGATATTTATGTACCCGGCTGTCCTCCGACTGCTGAGGCATTGCTGTATGGCATTATCCAATTACAAAATAAAATTAAAAGACAAACCGTTATTGCTCGTCATTCGCGTAAAAACGGACAGCAAGATTCTAATCAAAAAACGCCAGAGAATTCGTCGAAAGACAGTGAGGTGACGAGTGTCTGAAGCGTTAGTGAAGCAGCTTGGTGAAATATTTGAAGATTCGCTGGTTGCTTGCGAAGAAGCGTTAGGCGAGGTAACCATTGAAGTGGGCAAGGCTGACTTGCTTGATATCTGTTCTCAGCTACGTGACCAGGATGAATTATCTTTTGAGCAGCTGATAGATGTTACGGTGGTGGATTATTTAACCTACGGCCAAGACGAGTGGGCGACGACTGAGGCGACCGGAGCTGGGTTTAGCCGTGGTCGAGAAGAGAATCACCCAGTAAAAAAAGCTTGGCAGCGAGAGCGCTTTGCAGTGGTCTATCATCTATTATCCATCGCTCATAACCGCCGTATTCGGGTGAAATGTTTTATCAAAGAAAACCGTCCGACAATTCCTTCTGTTATTGATGTGTGGGCTAGCGCAAACTGGTATGAACGAGAAGCGTTTGATTTGTTTGGGATTCTGTTTGAAGGCCACCCTGACTTACGACGTATCATGACGGACTATGGTTTTGTGGGACATCCTTTCCGTAAAGATTTTCCGCTAATTGGCAACGTCGAGTTACGTTTTGATGCAAAGCAAAACCGTTGTGTTTATGAACCTGTTTCGATTGAACCTAGAGTGTTGGTACCTCGTGTGATTCGTAAGAGTAAAGACGAAACTATTTATGTTGCTGCTCCTGAGCAAGGAGGGCGTGATGGCTGAGATTCGTAACTATACCGTTAATTTTGGCCCGCAACACCCGGCGGCACATGGTGTTTTGCGATTAATTTTAGAAATGGATGGCGAAACTGTTGTTCGAGCAGACCCCCACGTCGGTTTATTGCATCGTGCCACAGAGAAATTAGCGGAGAGCAAGCCTTACAATCAAAGTATCGGCTACATGGATCGTCTGGATTATGTGTCCATGATGTCCAACGAACATGCTTATGTCATGGCCATTGAAAAGCTGATGGGCATTACGCCACCGAAACGAGCTCAGTATATTCGAGTTATGTTTGCTGAAATTACTCGTATCCTCAATCACTTAATGTGGCTTGGGGCGCATGGTCTAGATATAGGGGCAATGACCGTATTCTTATACACTTTCCGAGAGCGTGAAACCTTAATGGATGCGTATGAGGCGGTGAGTGGCGCTCGCATGCACGCGACCTATTTCCGTCCGGGAGGTGTTTATCGTGACTTGCCTGAAACCATGCCGCAGTATAAAGAATCACCGTTTACTGATAAGAAAAAAGCTGACGACCTCAATGCTAACCGCCAAGGTTCCTTGTTGGATTATTTATGGGACTTTACGGAAAAATTCCCAGACTGTATCAGTGATTATGAGAGTCTATTAACGGAAAATCGAATTTGGAAACAACGTACGGTTGGCGTAGGTATTGTGCCGGCGGATCGAGCGTTACAGCTGGGCTTTAGCGGACCAATGTTACGGGGTTCAGGTATTGAGTGGGATTTGCGAAAGAAGCAACCTTACGAGGTGTATGATGAACTGGATTTTGATATTCCGATTGGTAAGACAGGCGATTGTTACGACCGTTATCTAGTGCGTATTGAAGAAATGCGTCAATCCAACAAAATTGTCCGTCAATGCATAGAGTGGCTACGTGAAAATCCTGGCCCAGTCATGCTCGACAATCATAAAGTTACGCCACCCAATCGTGAGGCGATGAAAGACGACATGGAGGCGTTAATTCACCACTTTAAGCTCTTTACAGAGGGTTATTGTGTACCGGAAGGCGAGGCATACTCTGCTATAGAACATCCGAAGGGTGAGTTCGGTATTTATATGGTATCGGATGGCGCGAATAAGCCTTATCGCGTCAAAATTCGTGCAGCAGGTTTCGCTCATCTGTCGGCTATGAATGAAATGGTTAAAGGGCATATGTTGGCGGATGTGGTGGCCGTAATTGGTACACAAGATATTGTTTTTGGCGAGGTCGATCGATGAACTTGCTTGATAAGGTCGCTCGATAAGGTATATATCATGACAGATTCCAGCGCAAAAACATTACAAGACTTACTCAGTGGCAAAGGCATTGAGCAAGTCGATGTTTGGGTTGGCAAATACCCGGAAGAGCGTAAGCGCGCAGCGATTATCCCTATCATGTCTATCGTGCAAGAAGAGTATGGCTATCTAACGCAAGAATTAATGGATGCGGTAGCGGACTATTTAACTTGTCCTAAAATTGCAGCCTATGAGGTGGCGACCTTTTATTCGATGTTCCGTTTAAAAAAAGCGGGCAAGTATGTTATTTCTTTATGTACTAATGTTTCTTGCATGTTAGCGGGCAGCGGTGACATACAGAAGTGGTTTAAGGACGAGCTTGGCATTGAGCCGGGAGAGACCACGGAAGATGGTGTTTTCACTTTAAAAGAAGTGGAGTGTATGGCGGCGTGCGGTGGTGCCCCTATGCTGGAAGTGGACAAGAAATACCACGAGAATTTAGATGTGGATAAGGTCGCGAACCTTATTCGAGAATTGAAGTAAGTTCGGGACTTAAAACTGATATGGCGAATGAGATTTGTTTTAGAACATTGCAGCTAGATAAGCCCTGGACACTCGAGACTTATGAGTCAGCGGGTGGCTACGCTATGTGGCGTAAGATTCTTGCTGAACAAACGCCGCCCGATGAAATTATTGAAGAATTAAAGCTCTCGGCGCTGCGAGGCCGTGGTGGCGCAGGCTTCCCGACTGGTTTGAAGTGGAGCTTTATGCCCAAGCATGCGCCAGGCCAGAAGTACATCGTGTGCAACTCAGATGAAGGCGAGCCGGGGACGTTCAAAGATAGAGATATTCTACGCTATAACCCTCACCAGCTGATCGAGGGCATGGCGATTGGTGGCTATGTTATGGGTGCGACGGTTGGTTACAATTATATGCGTGGCGAATTTTATGAACCTATCGAGCGTTTTGAGCAGGCGCTTAAAGAAGCTTATGAAGCCGGGTTGCTTGGAAAAAATATTTTACAGTCTAATGTGGATTTTGATTTACACAGCCATATCGGTGCGGGTGCTTATATTTGTGGTGAAGAGACAGCATTGCTGGAGTCGCTAGAAGGCAAAAAAGGACAACCTCGATTTAAGCCACCTTTCCCAGCAAACTATGGACTGTTTGGTCGCCCGACCAATGTTAACAATACCGAAAGCTATGCTTCTGTGCCGATTATCTTGGAAAAAGGTGGTCAGTGGTTCTTAGATTTGGGTAAAGAGAATAATGGAGGCACCAAGATTTTTTCTGTATCGGGACATGTCAATAAACCTGGTAATTATGAAATTGGATTGGGTACGCCATTTAAAGACCTATTAGAAATGGCGGGGGGCATGAAGGACGGCAAAAAATTAAAAGCCGTGATTCCGGGTGGTTCGAGCGCGCCAGTGCTTCCTGCTGATGTCATGATGGATGTCACCATGGATTACGATGCGATAGGCAAAGCAGGCTCTATGCTCGGCTCTGGCGCGGTCATCATCATGGATGAGGACACGGATATGGTCGAAGTGTTGGGACGAATAGCACATTTTTATTATGAAGAGTCATGCGGGCAGTGTACGCCGTGTCGTGAAGGTACGGGTTGGATGTCGCGCATGATAGCACGCATAGCGCGTGGCGAAGGGCAGGTAGAAGATTTAGCTAAGCTGGATGAAATCGCCGGCAATATTATGGGGCGAACCATTTGTGCGCTGGGTGATGCTGCGGCAATGCCCGTGCAAAGTTTTATTAAATATTTTAAAGATGAGTTCGTGGCCAAGATCAAGCAATCTAAAGGCTCTGAACGTAAAGCAAGTTAGTTTTTTTTGAGAACTTAACGTTAAAAAATTAGCGTTGATCATTTAGTTAACGAGGATAAACATAGCCAATGGTTTCAGTTGAAATTGATGGTAAAAAAGTAGAAGCCGAGCAAGGTTCTATGATCATTGAAGTGGCGGATGCAAACGGCATCACCATTCCTCGTTTTTGTTACCACAAAAAACTTTCCATCGCGGCTAACTGCCGTATGTGCTTAGTTGAAGTTGATGGTGTTAAGAAACCATTACCAGCATGTGCAACTCCGATTTCAGACGGTATGGTGGTGAAGACTCAATCCGACTTTGCGCAGCAATCGCAAAAATCAGTGATGGAGTTTTTATTGATTAACCATCCCCTAGACTGTCCAATCTGTGATCAAGGGGGTGAGTGTGAGCTACAAGATGTTGCGCTGGAATATGGTAATGACGTGTCGCGCTTTTCTGAGAAAAAGCGAGCTGTGGTGGACGAAGACCTCGGGCCATTAATTGAAACAGAAATGACACGCTGTATTCATTGCACTCGCTGCGTTCGTTTTGGTCGTGAAGTGGCGGGTATTCGTGAGCTTGGTGCGGTTGGACGCGGTGAGCACATGGAAATCAGTACCTTCATTGAGCAGTCGGTGGACTCTGAAGTTTCAGGCAATATTATTGACCTCTGTCCGGTTGGCGCTTTAACGGCAAAACCGTCGCGCTACCAAGCTCGATCTTGGGAAATGGCGCAGCGTGATTCGGTGTCTCCGCATGACTGCATTGGCGCTAATCTTCACGTGCATACGTTGCGGAATCGAGTAATACGAGTTGTGCCCAAGGATAATGAAGCGGTTAATGAGGTTTGGCTGGCAGATCGAGATCGGTATTCTTACGAAGCGCTGGAGAAAAGTGAGCGCTTGCTAAAGCCGATGCTTAAACATAACGGTGAGTGGAAAGAAGTTGATTGGGAAACAGCTTTGGAGCGTACCGCCAGCAAGCTGAATATGACGGTACAGACGGATGGCGCGGAGCAAGTAGCCGCAATTGCACACCCAAGCTCTACCACGGAAGAAATGTATCTGCTGCAAAAAGTGATGCGCGGCCTTGGCTCGAACAATATTGATCACCGCTTGCGTGTGACAGATTTTGACTGGCAGAAATTTGAGCCTCTACATCCTGAGTTGGGCGTTGATTTGTCTGACCTAGAAAATTTAGATGCCTGTCTGTTGATTGGAGCTAACCTGCGCAAAGAGCAGCCGCTAGCATCGCTGCGAGTACGCAAAGCGACTCGCTATGGTGATATCGCATCGATCAGCTTGTATCCGGTCTACCATAACTTTGATTTAAAGCACGAGATTATTACCGATGCTGAAACGTGGCTGGGTCAATTAGCCGGGATTACCAAATACCTGTACCAACACCAGAATGATAGCGCAAAGGCGCAGTGGGCTGATGCAATGGATCTGGAAGGTCTTGAAAAACTGTTGGAGCCTATAACGATTCGCGATGAACATCGTGAGATTGCCGAGATGCTTCTCAAGGGTGAAAAGTCGAGCATTATCCTTGGCGCGAGCGCACTAGAATTTAGCTATGCAGGCCACATACGCTTGTTAGCAAAAGCTATCGCTAACTTGTCAGGTTCGAGCTACGGTTTCTTCCCGATGGGCGGTAATAGCGTTGGGGCTTATTTGGCTGGAGCGATTCCACATAGAGGGCCAGCCGGTGCTGATGTTGAACAGGATGGTCAGCATGCCAAAGATTTATTTGAGCATGGAAAGCAAGCTTATGTGTTACTCAAAACCGAGCCTGGAAAAGAGTCGGTGATAG
Organism: Kangiella sp. HD9-110m-PIT-SAG07; assembly: GCA_003370465.1. Lineage (GTDB taxonomy): Bacteria > Pseudomonadota > Gammaproteobacteria > Enterobacterales > Kangiellaceae > Kangiella. The sequence continues at coordinate 68,126 of QQTG01000005.1, forward strand.
CTGATAAAGCACGTGAAAGCCTAGAGAATGCTGATTTCGTCGTTTCCATGACCTGTCATGCTGATGACGAAGCCTTTGAGTATGCGGATGTTATTTTACCTGTGGCTAGCTTTTTAGAAACTTCGGGCTCATACGTCAATGTAAATGGTGCATGGCAAGATTTCGCCGCGGCGGTTAACGCCCCGGGAGAAGCGAAGCCTGCTTGGAAAGTCCTTCGAGTTCTCGGCAACTTATTGAATTTAAAAAACTTTGATTATGTATCGGCAGAAGATGTTCGCAAGGAAGTTAAAGGGCGCTTAAGCGCTGTGGGCGATCGAATCAAGCCCAAGTGGCAATGCCCTGAAAGTCTACCTCGAGATGGGTTTTCGCCTCGGCCAACCAATATGTACCAAATTGACGGTTGGTTACGACGCGCGCCCTCATTACAGGATACTGCGCTGGCAAAAGGGCGAGAGATTCTGAAGCGACCACGATTAAGCCCGTTCCATAATATCGTAGGGGGAGTTTGATGTTAGATATCATCATCGACTTCTTCATCATTGGAACAAAGATCGGTCTGATCTTGTTACCCTTGATTTTGGCAGTAGCCTATACCACTTACGCAGAGCGTAAGATCATTGGTTACATGCAAATGCGTGTGGGGCCGAACCGTGTAGGTCCTAAAGGTTGGTTACAGCCGATCGCGGATGTGATCAAGCTACTGATGAAAGAAGTGGTGATACCTTCTGGTTCCAATAAGGGATTATTTTTACTGGCGCCTATTTTATTTATTGCGCCCTCCTTTGCGGCTTGGGCGGTTATCCCTTTTGACGTTGAACTCGTGCTCGCGAATAGCGATGTCGGTTTGCTGTACATTTTGGCGATGACATCGATTGCTGTTTATGGCGTGATCATCGCTGGCTGGGCCTCGAACTCTAAGTATGCCTTAATTGGTTCCTTGCGTTCTGCTTCGCAAATCATTTCCTATGAAATTGCCATGGGGTTCGCATTGGTTGGTGTGCTAATGGCGTCTGGCAGTATGAACCTCGGCGAGATAGTTAAAGGACAAGAAGGTGGTTTTTGGCATTGGTACTGGATTCCTCTACTACCTTTGCTGGTGATTTACTGGATTTCAGGCGTCGCTGAAACTAACCGCGCGCCGTTTGACTTGCCTGAGGGTGAGTCTGAAATCGTTGCTGGATTTCACGTCGAATATGCAGGTATTTCTTTCGCCTTATTCTTCTTGGCCGAATACGCCAATATGATACTAATTTCTGTGCTGACGGCCTTGTTTTTCTTCGGCGGTTGGCTTAATCCATTCCAGGGTGTGCCGTTTGTTGAAGATGTCACGGGCTGGGTGCCGGGAATCGCTTGGTTGTTGTTAAAAGCAGGCTTCTTCTTATTTTTAATGATTTGGCTACGCGCCACCTTCCCCCGTTATCGCTATGATCAAGTTATGCGCTTGGGTTGGAAAGTGTTCATCCCTGTGACTGTGGTTTGGCTGATGGTTTTAACCTTTATGATTAAAGCAGGCGTTGGCCCTTGGTTTACCGGAAGAGGTGTTTTCTGATGTCGAAGTTTAAGCACTTTTTCAAAAGCTACACACTTAAAGACCTTCTCACGGGTTTACGTATTACGGGAAAACACTTGTGGCGACGTAAAGTCACGGTACAGTTTCCCGAAGAGCAAACACCACAGTCGCCGCGCTTCCGTGGGTTGCATGCATTGCGTCGATATCCGAATGGTGAAGAACGTTGCATCGGCTGTAAGCTGTGTGAGGCGGTTTGCCCGGCTGCGGCCATTACGATCGATGCAGGACCACGACAAGACGATGGTACGCGCCGAACTACACGCTATGAAATTGATATGTTTAAGTGTATCTACTGTGGATTCTGCGAAGAGTCTTGTCCGGTGGATTCCATCGTGGAAACCCGGGTTATGGATTATCATTTTGAGCAGCGTGGTGACAATATTTTAACCAAAGCACAGTTACTAGCGATTGGGGATAAATACGAAGAACAAATTGCTGAGGACAGAAAGCAAGATGCTAAGTATCGATAATAACAGTAACGCTGATGGCGTCATTAAGGGGAACCAATGACGGTTGAGTCGGTGGTCTTTTACTTATTTGCGGCCCTAACGGTGTTAGGGGCTTTAGGCGTGATTACCATGCGCAATGCGGTGCAGGCTGTACTGTGTTTAGTCCTGACATTTTTCTCGGCAGCCGTATTATGGATGTTGTTAGAGGCTGAGTTTTTAGCGGTGACATTGGTGCTGGTTTATGTCGGTGCTGTGATGGTTCTGTTCTTATTTGTTGTGATGATGTTGGATGTGGATTACGCGAGCCTAAAATCAGGCTTCACTAGGTATTTGCCTCTCGGAGTTGTCACTGCATTGGTGTTATTTGGTGCAATCTACTGGGTTATTCGAAGCGAAACTCTGGGCGAAATGCCAGAGCCTGCAAAGCATAGCGCGGATTATAGTAACGTCACCGTACTCGGGAGGTTACTCTACACCGAATACTTTTACGCGTTTGAAGTTGCTGGAGTGATTTTACTAGTAGCGATTGTGGCAGCGATCAGTCTGACGTTTCGTGGTCGCCGTGAGCGCCGAGGTCAAAGCGTGCCGATGCAGCACCAAGCGAGCCGAGAAGATCGGCTTCGAGTGGTTAGCATGGAGTCTGGGCCGAGGCAGGATGCGCATCTTCGTAAAGAAACCGACGGTAAGAAAAAACCAAAACGTAAGAAAAAGACGAAAGGAGACGGAGCATGAGCTTAACGCATTATTTAGTCGTCAGCGCCTTGCTGTTCTCCATTAGTGTTGTTGGCATTATTATTAATCGTAAGAACGTCATTACTTTATTGATGTGTATCGAGCTGATGCTACTAGCGGTTAATACCAATTTTATTGCCTTTTCTCGTTATTTGAATGATGAAGTCGGGCAAATTTTTGTTTTCTTTATTTTGACGGTGGCTGCTGCTGAGGCTGCGATAGGCTTGGCAATTTTAGTGGTCTTGTTCCGAACCAATAAGAAAATTGATGTCGCTGAGCTGAAGGAGTTAAAAGGCTAATGACGATTCAAGCCCAGTTACTGATCGCTGTGTTGGCGCCTTTAGTGGGCGCAATTTTAGCTGGGTTATTGGGTAAACGGCTAGGAAAAGTGGCTACTCATCGCTTAACCATTATTGGTGTCTTAATTTCTTTTGTGATATCCGTTAAATGGTTTTTCAGCTTTCTATGGGGTGATGCGACTGCGGTAGACCTCACGATTTATGAGTGGGCAAGCTTTGGTGAGGTCACCATTCAGGTCGGCTTCTTGCTCGATAGCTTAACCTCAATAATGATGTTTGTAGTGACCTTTGTCAGTCTCATGGTGCATATCTACTCGATTGGTTATATGCAAGACGACGAAGGCTACCAGCGTTTCTTTAGCTATATTTCATTATTCACGTTTTCCATGCTGATGCTGGTGATGTCGAATAACTTCTTGCAGCTATTCTTTGGCTGGGAAGCTGTCGGTGTCGTGTCGTATTTATTGATTGGCTTCTGGTACCAAAAAGACACAGCCACTTTTGCCAATATGAAAGCCTTTTTAGTCAACCGAGTCGGTGATTTCGGTTTTCTACTCGGGATTGGCGCGATTTTCCTATTGTTTGGCACATTCGATTACGCGCCTATTTTTAAAACAATGGGTTTAGCAGAAGAGCTAGTGTCGCTGGGTGGTCAGCAGAAAGTTAATGCTTTGGCATTGGTCGGTTTGGATCACAAATTCACCGTCTGGGGTGGGCTGCAATGGTCAGCGATAAGCTTTATCTGTATTTGCCTATTTATTGGCGCTATGGGTAAGTCGGCGCAAGTCCCGCTGCATGTGTGGCTGCCTGATTCGATGGAAGGTCCGACGCCGATTTCAGCGCTGATTCATGCTGCGACCATGGTCACCGCTGGTGTGTTTCTGGTGGCTCGCATGTCGCCTTTATTTGAGTTTTCTGAAGCCGCTTTAGGAATGGTGACGTTAGTTGGTGCCATCACAGCCTTGTTTATGGGGCTTGTAGCGATTGTGCAGAATGACATAAAGCGGATCATTGCCTATTCAACGCTGTCTCAGTTAGGTTATATGGTGGTGGCATTAGGCGTCTCTGCTTATTCCGCCGCAATCTTCCACTTATTCACGCACGCTTTCTTTAAAGCTCTCCTATTCCTTGGCGCTGGTTCGGTCATTGTTGCACTCCATCACCAGCAAGATATTCGAAAAATGGGCGGCCTTTATAAAAAGTTACCCGTGACTTACTGGTGTACGCTGATCGGAACCCTCGCTTTAATCGGCACGCCATTATTCTCAGGCTTTTACTCTAAGGACACGATTATTTCAGCGGTTGCCGCTGCTGAAGGAAGCTTCAGTGGCTTCGCGTATTTCTCAGTGCTTGCTGGGGTTCTGGTAACGGCGATTTATAGTATTCGCCTACTACTTATTGTGTTCCATGGTAAAACCCGCATGGAACCTGAGCAATTTAATCATATAACAGAATCTCCTCGTGTGATTACTTGGCCGTTGATCGCTTTAGCGATACCGTCGCTACTGGCGGGCTTTGTGTTCGCCAAGGACTTGTTATTCCGTTCGTTCTTTAGCGATTCGATTACGGTATTAGAACAACACGATGTTTTGAGCTCAGTTCAGGATCACTTTGGTGATGCATTCAGTTTTGCGCTGTATGGTTTGATGAGCCCAGTATTCTTGATGCTGCTAGCTGGAATCATCATCGCTTTTGTCGTCTACGGTTGGGCGCCGCGCTTTATCACCATGTGGGCGGTGTTCCTGAAGCCGGTAAAGAAGCTTTTGGAAAAGAAATACTTCTTTGACGAAGTTAATCAAAAAGTATTTGCTCAGGGTAGCCACTGGTTAGGACAAGCGTTTTGGCGCTATGGAGATAAGGCTGTGATCGACGAAGGCATTATTGACGGTGGCGCTAACGCGCTAAAAAGTATCGCGCAAAAAGTTCGAAAACTGCAAACCGGTTATTTATTTCACTATGCGCTGTTCATGCTTCTCGGGCTAGTTGCCTTTTTAGCTTGGCTATTGTTTAAGGGGTAAAGTGACGGCAATGGATAATAAAAGATTATGTTAGAACAGTTGCCCGTTTTAAGTTTATTGATCTGGATTCCGCTATTGAGCGGAGTTTTGGTGTTATTAAGTCCTGGCGACAGAATGTTGGCTTGGAGCCAGCGTTTTGGCGTTATGGTGTCTTTACTGGTGCTGGCCTTAAGCGTCTGGTTGTTAGTGGTATTTGATACTACAACTTCAGACTTCCAGTTTATCGAGCGTGGCGAGTGGGTTCCATCGCTAAATATTCATTATGAGCTAGGCGTTGATGGGATTGCACTTCCGCTTGTGGTTTTAACCAGTTTGATTAATTTGCTGGCGCTGTTTGGTTCAACGGCATCAATTAAGTTTAGACAGACCCAGTTTATTGCTGCGGTGTTATTACTGACCGGTGCTATGAATGGGGTCTTTCTAGCGCAGGACAGCATTCTATTCTATGTATTCTGG
>QQTG01000014.1 GCA_003370465.1 Kangiella sp. HD9-110m-PIT-SAG07
AACATTACGAAACAGGCGAACCATTACCAGCAGACAAGTTGGAGAGATTATTGGCTGCAAAGAATTTCCAATCAGCCATGCAAATGGTGCGTCAACTTGAGTTCTCATTGTTCGACTTTAAGATTCATAGTGAGTTTAACCCTGATACGCCAGATCAAATCCAGGCGCAACTTAATCAAGTGCGCGAAAGAGTCTCTGTGGTTAAGCCCGCTGAATTTAATCGCTTCCAACACAGTTTCGGGCACATTTTCGCAGGTGGTTATGCTGCTGGTTATTACAGTTATAAGTGGGCAGAAGTATTGTCCGCTGATGCATTCTCTCGATTTGAAGAAGAAGGTATTTTTAACCCCAAAACCGGTAACGACTTCCTCACTCACGTTCTACAAAAAGGCGGTTCCGCAGAACCTGATGAGTTATTCAAAGCCTTCCGTGGAAGAGAGCCATCTCCAGATGCTCTACTACGTCATTCTGGCATAGGCCAATAATTGAGCCAGAAAACGATTCTTGCAATTGATAATGGTACGCAAAGTCTGCGTGCCATTATTTTCGATTTGAATGGTAATATTCTTGCTAAAAGCCAGATACCGATTAATAACTATCAGTCACCTGAGCCCGGTTGGTATGAACAAAGACCTGAACATTTTTGGGATACACTGTGCTTAGCTTGTCAAAGGCTAAGATCTACTGCCAAAGAGCATTTCCAGAATATACAAGCCATCTCAGTAACCACATTACGTAACACCGTCGTCAATTTAGATGCCCAAGGCAAACCGCTACGCCCTGCCATCATATGGACTGACCAACGCAAACTTGAGGATACTAAACCGTTAAAAGGATACTGGAAATATCTTTTCAAACTTGCCGGACTCAATGCAACACTAGAGAATTTCCAGTCTAGCTGTCAGGCCGCTTGGATAGCACAACATCAACCTGATGTGTGGAAAAATACACACAAATACTTACTCTTATCCGGTTATCTTAATTTCCAGCTTACCGGAAGCTATAAAGACTCGGTAGCCTCACAGGTTAGCTATATCCCCTTTGATTATAAGCATCATCGCTGGGCCAAGCCTTCCGACTGGAAGTGGCAAATTGCTCCAATCCAACCACAACAACTTCCCGAGTTAGTTAAACCCGGTGATATTATCGGATATATCCAACCAAGCGCCGCTCAAAGCTCTGGCTTACCAGACGGGCTTCCTGTGGTTGCAGCTGGTGCTGACAAAGCTTCAGAAGTACTGGGTTCCGGTTGTTTACATCCGCATCAAGCCTGCTTGAGTTATGGCACCACGGCCACTATCAATGTTACTAGCCAAAAATACATTGAGCCAATTCGCTTTATACCGCCCTATCCTTCGTCTATAGCTAACTCCTATACTTTAGAATTTCAGATCCATCGCGGATACTGGATGGTCAGCTGGTTTAAAGAAGAATTCGCTCACGCTGAACAAGTGTTATCAAAAAAACTGGGTGTGGCCACTGAACAAGTTTTAGAAGATTCGGTCTCAGATATTCCCCCGGGATCAGATGGGCTCATGCTACAACCTTATTGGTCACCCGGCGTCAAAGTCCCAGGCCCAGAAGCTCGTGGTGCAATCATCGGGTTCAAAGACTCCCACACTAAAGCACATGTTTACAATGCAATCCTCGAAGGAATTGCCTATGGCTTACGCGAAGGGCTAGAAAATATAGAGCGAAAGACACATCAACACATTACAGAATTATATGTGTCGGGCGGTGGCTCGCAAAGCTCAACCAGCATGCAACTCACAGCGGATATTTTCAATCGCCCAGCTATCCGACCACACACTTATGAAACTTCAGCTCTTGGCGCAGCAATAAATGCTGCTGTTGGCCTTGGCATTTATAAGACCTATGAAGACGCTACTTTAGCCATGTGCCGTCGAGGCAAAATTTTCGAACCGAACCCCGAAAACGTAAGAATTTATCAGAACCTTTATCAGCAAACTTATAAACGACTCTATAATCAACTCAAGCCGCTTTATAAGAACTTATATAACCTTGACTAACCTCTGCTAGCCAAATCGTCGGTACAAATTTCCGCACCATTCGCATTGGCATTATCGTTCTCTTCAGGCACTACTGCGAATGTGGAGTTATTCGGGAAAATAGTTCTAACTTCACCCACATCAGATTCATTCGCTAAATCGGAAAAATATTGCTTGGGCTTATAAATTGGTGCCCTATCCTCTGCGTCAACATCGGACTGGTGTACAAAGCCTGCATAAATCTCACGTTCGCATGAACTTGGATAAGACTCATTATTCATTAAAGCTGACCAGCATTCTTGAAGTTCTGACGGAACACCATATTCCTCTCCTCCCGGCAAAGCATCAAATGGTACTTCAGATTCTGTGGCCCTCTTATGCATCAATCGCAAATATACATTAGACAGCGTGTTAGTGACGCTCTTTTTCCCAACCAGCCAAACTTTCAACCCTAGTCTTTCTTCGTTGACTTCATACCCCAGCTTCCAGTATGCCTGCTTTATTTCCTCCACTTCAGCTACGGAATAATAGTATTTCATTGCAATAACAAAAATAAAAAAATATGAAGCTTTTCTTAAATATACCTTAAAAATTAATTTATTTATCTTGCTTGAAGTGGTCTATACGGTCTTTCTTCGAAAAAATCGCTGTTAATGATACAAAAATTTAGCGATTGAGTACAAAACGTGAACAATTCTGAGGTAGAGAATAGGAAAGGTATGGAACCGAGTATTAATGAAGATATTAAATAGAAGTATTAATCTACCTAGAAAGATAGGGTTAAAGCCGAACCATTAAACACTGTTCTAGCTGTATTAAGTGCTTTCTACTCTTAGGCTTTCTAGGTAATCTTGTAAACATGCGCCAGCTTCGTAAAACGCCTGATCATTCATATAGCATTTACACTGCCCAATAATCCCTTCCATAGACGCAATCAAGAAACGCGCCACATTTTTGGGCTTAATGGAACTTTTGACGAGACCTAACTTTTGTCCACGTTGCAACGTTTCGACAAGCGCTTCATGCCACAGCTGCCAAATATTGGCGATTCTAATACGGAATGATTCATCCAGTGGTGACATTTCTTGGGTAAGATTATTTAAAGGGCACCCTGTGTGCAACTCCTTAGCACTAATCTCATCACGCGCATCCTCAAGCATGCGGATCAGATCATCAATCGGGTGTCGAATTGCTTTCAATGGGTTTATCCAGCGGTTTTCGATCCAAGGCTTTAAGACCTCATCAATCACCGCATGTCCCAATTCCTTCTTACTAGAGAAATGATGGTAGAAAGCGCCTTTCGTCAGCGCCGTCTTTTTTAAGACGCCATCAACGCGCAGACCTTGGTAGCCCTTTAGGAGAACTTCCTCAAAGGCCACATCAAGAATCTTCTGTCGCGTTACGTCAGCATTTCTAACGTTAGTTTTTTCAGTAACTAGGGACATTAACGTGCTCTTTTCAAACTACTCTTGTTGAAGTCATTTTCATCAAGACCAGTGTTAAATTCATAATCAGCCCATTTTACCACAGTGCTTTTACCCGTTTGATGGTTCGTCATGACTTGCTTATGGCCACGCCAGTATTTATCCAAATATTGTTTAAATTCAGAAACGTCCATCGTTTTCAAAGCATCACCTTTTTCATCAAAGAACTCGATACGATGTACACGGAAATGCTCCTGATCGACCCAAGTGATGGTTTTGCTATAGCCTGAGTTATCATAAGTTGGGTACGATTCAACCACATACACGTTCTGTCCATCCAGCTCATCTTCTCGCAGATATTTATAATCGTACTTCTCTACTTCAAACGATGATAAGTCTTCGTATGCAAACTCGCTTCCCATCCAAGGGCCTGACTTGTTCGATGATGAGATGCGTTTCACACGCTTTAAAGCAGGCAGATACAACCACTGGTCATCATTACCTTCGATATGCGAGTAAGTTAAGAACGCCGTACCTTCCACATCACGCGGCTCGTCAAAAATACTCAAGCCTTTATCGCCATCACCTTCAACTTCTAGGCTTTTAACGCGCACTTTTCGATCAGTCTCATTGCCGCCTTTGTCGCGCAATATCATGGTCATTTTAGCTTCACTGTCGCCCCACCCCGTATTATGTGCCTTCATTTCTTCGGCAACGGCTAGGCCTTTCTTCTGTGCGTTGCTAATATCAGCGATGCGTGCATTCGCATCACGAGCCTCAACACTTACACTGGCTAGTAATACACTCGCCAATATCATTAACTTTTTCATCAATTACTCCTAATCGATCGTTTTCAAAGAATTAATTCGTCTGCTTTTTCTTTTTCAGTTCAAGCAACATTAACAACGGCGGCAATAGCAAGAAGTCGATAATTAATGCTGCTGCTAAGGTTATCGCGGTCAAAATACCCATGTGACTATTCATCACATAGTGCGACATGCCCAGAACTAAGAACCCTAACACTAAGACAATGGTGGTCACGGTTAGTGCCATACCCACGGTTTGGAAGGCGTATTTCACTGCCTCGTGCGAATCCAAGCCCTTTTCTCTACGGGCTCGTAAATACTTACTCAAGAAGTGCACCGTATCATCGACCACAATACCCAGCGTCATCCCGGTCACTACCGATAAACCCATACCGACCTGACCCTGGAAAATTGCCCAAATACCGAAAGCGACTGCCATCGGAATTATGTTAGGAATTAAACTGAGTAAACCCAGCTTTAACGACCGCAAGGCAAATATTAACAGTAAAGAAATTAACACTAATGCCCAAGCCGTACCTTCGAGCATCGAGTAAATATTGTTCTGGCCAACATGGGCAAACATCACCGCCGGGCTTGAGCCTTGAACGTCGTATTCAGGAGCGTGCTTTTCAAACCACTCCGCAAACGTTTCTTCCAAAGCCAACACTTCGACGCTGGATAAATTATGCAGCGCTATTTGAACTCGTGTGCCGCCTTTGTCGCTGCTCACCTGATTATTCAAATCCATACCTTTTGGCAGGGACATTTCATACATCAAGGTAAATTGCGCTGTTAACTCACGAACTCGAGTATTGAGATCTGTGCCCTCTTCCGGTTCTTTTAGCACCTGATTACAATTTTCTGTCAAGCTGCTTTCTGGCAAGGCGTAGCACTCATCACGATCCGCGTTCATGCTTTTATTCAAACGCTTCATGACGTCGGTATAACTTTGTACGTGAATCACTTCAGGCTGCGCTTCTGCAAACTCAACAAAATCCTGTAATGTCGCCATGAACTTAGGCTCATGAATACCGTTTTCTTTACCGCTCTGTACGGCGTAAAACATGGTGTAGAGTCCGGTTAGGTTCTCTGCGGTATAGTCTGAGTCCACCCGGAAATCAATGGTCTCATCGAAATACTTCACAAACTCATCGTTTAATTCATTCTTTGGCAAGAAAGCAATCACGCCAATACATATCGCCACCATTAAAGGCAGTAACAACTTCCGCTTCGCAACTACAAAGTCAGCAAACTGATCCATTTTTTCGTGCTTAGCTGAACGCCCACTTGGAACTTTCGTCGGCAGTAATGTAATCAAGGCTGGTAAAAAAGTTACAGAGAAGATGAAGGCAAACGTCACACCAATAGCCACCACATTACCCAAATCTTGTAACGGCGGCACATCACTAAAGTTCATGGTTAAAAACCCAATAACTGTAGTGATACTGGTTAGAAAGATCGGCATCATATTAATACGTATACTTTCCACCATGGCATCTTTCTTATCTAAGCCCTGACGCAGATTTTGCATGTAAGTCACTAGCAAATGCACCGAGTCCGCCACCGCCATGGTCGCCACCACCGTCGGTACCGAGAACACTGGCGCAGTCAGGAATATGCCTAACCAACCTTCAACGCCCATCGCCCCCGCTATCGAGAAGATGATTACTAGTACACTACCAATGGTGCCGCTAATACTACGCACCATAAAGAATAGCGCTAACGGTATTACCAGAAGCAACATGATGGGCGTTAAAGTCATCATGTCGCCCAGACCTGTCTCAGCGAAGGCTGTATTCATCATGACTACGCCCGTTAAGCGTACTTCTAGATTAGGATTGCGCTCTTCAACCTGTGCTTGCAGATCCCGCACATAATCCGCCACTTTCTGCCCGGCGGTAAGAATTTCCTCTTTTTTAGTATCTCTGGCTTCGCCCTCTAGCCCTTCCAGGTCCTTATCGTCCGGCATCTGCACGGTAATGTTAACTGCAGTAACCGTCCCTTCCGGGTTAATCATGCGATTGACGACCTGCGGCTCATTAATCACGATGTTTTCAAGGCGAGTTAATTGCTTACTACCTAAACCATCGATCATTGTTGGTGTGACAGCATCATGCTCACAAGTGCTATCAAAATCTGCAGATTTGGCAGGCACACATAAAAGCGCACCAACTAACATATAATCTTCGTCTTCAGGCGTGACCCAAGTGTGTTGGTAGTTGGTGACAGAGTCCACTCGCGTCGAATATGGCGTGTGCCAAGCTTTCTCCGTTAACCACTGAACTGTCTTTAAAGTGCTTTTATCAAAGACTTTCCCCTCTTTTGGGGTCAGCACCATCATTACGTTGTCGGCTTTATCGTAGGTGTCTTGAATATGATCAAATGCGACTAACTGGGGGTTATCTTCGGCGAAAAACACTCTATAGTCAGGCTTTATCTCCAAAAATTTCGCGCCATACATGGCCGCAAACAGCAAAATTAAAGATGCAAGTAAAACAAGCCAGGGATGGTTTACGACAAAACGCCCGAACTTTACTGTCCGCTGGTTGTTAGAGGAGTTGTTTTGTGGAGAAGTGTTTCTCTCTGAGTTCTTTTTTTCTAAATCAGTAGTATCCGACATGATATACCCTCTCTCTTGCAACCATGCAGCGCTCCGCGCAGCTTGGAGTCACAAGAGCAATGATCAGTCTTTCAATTGAGTTGCTATTTAATAACAAACCAACTAGTCTGTCAAACAACTGCTCTTCAAAAATATGAATCACACGTAGCCGACATGTCATCGCAACGACTTAAAGAAAACACTCCGAAGACTTACCCAGTAACAACAATCTGCTACAATCTCACCATCCGAACTTAAAGACGAATTCAAGAAAGATTCCGATGGTCGATATTCCTCAAGACAACATTATTGCTAGCGTTCGCTATTGGCTTTCACAAACTGTGATTGGCTATAATTTCTGCCCTTTCGCGCGTCGTGAATTTGTTAAAAACACCATCGATTATCGTGTATCTTCGTCGAATAGCATCGAACCTGCTCTGTATGACCTGGTTGACGAACTGCAAAAGCTTGATCAAAAAAGTGCTGTTGAAACCTGCTTAATTATATTGCCGCAAGGTTTCGAATCTTTTGACGATTATCTCGACTTAGTCGACTACAGCAATCAACTGTTAGATCGTCTGGAATACACCGGGGTCTATCAAATCGCGACTTTTCATCCAGACTATTGCTTTGATGGACTGGATAAGGATGATCCGGCTAATTACACCAACCGCTCACCTTACCCAATCCTACATATCCTGCGCGAAGTCAGCTTGGAAAAGGCCCTAGAAAATTATGATGAACCCGAGTCCATTCCGGATAACAACGTCAAACTAGCTCGTGAAAAAGGTATCACAGCTTTTACCGATATCTTAAAAAGATCACTCAAGACAAAACCTGAATAACCTTCCTTTTCAATTCAGGCAACAACGCTTCTTCAAACCATGGGTTTTTCTTTAGCCAAATATTATTGCGTGGGCTAGGATGGGGCAGCGGGAAGTAAGATACGTTCTTTTCTATGCCATTATCTACACTTTGATTACTTTTAGTGTTACTTGCTTGGTACTCACGCCAATTTTTGACGATTGGCGTTAATGCCTGCGACTTCTTAACTCCTAGATGCCACTCTAACGCATACTGGCCAATAACCACCACCAGCTCTAAATGTTTCAATTGCCCCAAAAGTTTATGCTGCCATGTTTTAGCGCAAATAGGGCGAGGAGGAAGATCACCTGACTTGCCTTTGCCAGGATAGCAAAACCCCATAGGCAGAATCGCAAACTGAGCCGGGTCGTAAAAAGTACTTTCATCAACGCCTAGCCACTGCCGTAACCGAACTCCGCTGGCGTCATCAAATGGGCGGCCTTTCTTATGAGTAACTTGACCCGGCGCCTGCCCTGCAATCAATATCTTCGCTGCGGATTCAAATTGCAATATCGGTTTAGGTCCAAGCGGCAAATCCTCGCACAACCGGCACTCCCGAGCTTGCTCAACTGTTTTCTCAATTAAAGGCTCAGTCTTTCTCATCTCATTTCTCTTAAAATTTATTAGCGACTCCATCGTACCAAGCCTTAAAACACCATACCAATCTATATGAATCGCTCTATCACGCCAATGATAAACAGATAATATTTTATGTTTATCATAAAATATATATTGACTTACAATAAGCATTACCATATTCTTCAATCATGAAAATACAAATTAACCTAGATGTTGAGATGGCAAAAAACAAAATGTCTCTCAAAGAACTTTCAAAGAGAATCGACATATCGATGACTAATTTGTCTTTGTTAAAAAACGGCAAAGTCAAAGCCATCCGCTTTTCTACTTTAGAAGCGGTTTGCCAAGAATTGAACTGCCAACCCGGCGATATTCTGCAATATGTTGATGATGAACCGACTCAAACGGACTAATTTTTTTACTGGAGATTTTAATGAAACGTGATTATTTACTACCTGGAATCTTATCCATACTACTAGCCATTTTATTCCCTGTGTACTTTGTATTGGTTATTTATACGCGGCTGGATAGTGATTCAGCGTCAACTGTGCTTGATCCAAAATTTGATTTTTATAGCTGGCTATTCTTGTTTATCGGTGCTGTCTCTATTTATTTATACCTCTACTTTAAAAAGATATTAAACGATCAACTTAACTTTAAAAGCATTGATATTTTATTGCTCCTAATGGTCATCAATTCAGTCATCTTCTTCGTTGGAGTTTTCATTACAGATGTTCTTTCTTACTTCGGCCAAGCTGAAGCTTGGACGACCTTTGGTATTCATATTCTTAGTATTAGTTGCATGATTATATTTGGTGTTCTAGATATTATTATCGGCATCATTCTTCTAGCCAATCATAGCAAAACACCAGTATTTTTAACGATCTTAGCAGCAATATCGATACTTTTAGGTCTATTTGAAGTAAGTATTGTCTATAGTGCAGCATCCATAATTATCTTCCCTTTATACTTAATATTTTTAGCCATCTACTTCCTACGCACACCTGAAACTATTGAGGTCGTTTAACTGAATGGTGCATGAAGCTTATTGATAAAGCAGGGTTTCCAGCTCCAACAAGCCACTAGATTTGATAGTGGCTTTTTTCTCCTGAAATTGGACAAACAAAATTCAACTGGTGCGCTTTCAACTGTAAGTCTTTATCGCTCTCATCAGCATCGCCATGTAATCGATCACCTACAATAGGGCAGCCTAAGCTCGCTAAGTGGCGCCTAATTTGGTGCTTTCGTCCAGTTTCAATCCTGACTTCTACTTGACTAGTGTTCCCATCAAAACTCAGCTCCTTGATATGGCTGACCGCAGGTTTATCGTCTATTGATTTTGTGACTGTTATTTCCGACTCAGGTAGTTGCCCTTTAACTTCTGCATGATAAATCTTTTCTACTTCACGCTTTGCGAATAACTGTGATAGGGCGGCGGCGGCTTTCTTGTTATGTGCCAGCACGATTAACCCGCTGGCCGCACGATCTAACCGATGAACAACGTAAGTTTGGCGATTATAATCAAAGTGCTGCTCCACTAAACGGCCGATGGAGCAGTGATCGCCCCATTTTGAACCTTGTGCCCAAACCCCGTACGGCTTATTCCAAACGGAATAGTCGCCTTCATCGGAAACCAAATCTGGCATCGCAGCTGACTCCGACAGCACGCTTTCGTTGTAATATAGAAACAGCTCATTACCCTCTCTAATTTTGCTATTTTTTCTACGAATTGGGCGTGCAGTACCCGTCTTTTCTTTATTTTTAGAGAGCCATACGGCACCTTTGGTCATGGCATCTTTTATTTTCTGCTTTGACAAACCGCTTTCAGAAGCTAATAATTCAAGCGGATTTTGCTCAGACGATGTGACCGAGACTTGTATTTCTATAATTGAGGGTTCAGTTTCTATCATATTGATTTTAATCGTTTTTTAGACCTTAGCGTTAGGATATATTTGTGTCAGCGAATTTTGCTTTCCTATCAACACCCAAAACACCAGAGGCCCCTAGTTTACTGAGGGATTTGCCCGCTGTCACTGAGCAAAAATTAGCCCAAGATTACGCGGGTTACTTCAGTTATCAATTTACTGACTCGGTTCCTTTCCTTAGCTTCTCATCGTTTTTAGACGGCAAAGAAGCTAGCTTTAGCCTCGACCTGACATCCGGCACCATCGCCTACCGCAGGCAACATGGAGGAGGGCGCAAGCAACATATCGCCAAAGCTTGTGGCTTAAAACACAACTGGAACCCTACCATACTTGATGGCACCGCTGGGTTAGGACGTGATGCCGCCGAACTGCGAAACCTCGGCTGTTCGTTGCGGATGATTGAACGATCACCTTTTGTGGCTAGTCTGCTAGACGACGCTATACAGCGAGCACGACAAGCCGGCGTTGCGTTATTTCAAACCAACTTTTCATTGCATCAAGGCCAGTCAACCCAGCTAATTCAAAGCTTAAGCCAACAACAGCAACCGGACATTATTTATCTCGACCCTATGTTTCCGCCGAAATCGAAAAGTGCCGCTGTAAAAAAAGAAATGCGCTTGGTTAAGTTATTGGTCGGAACTGATCCTGATGCCGACGTATTATTACCTGTCGCGCTCGACAACGCCAAGTACCGTGTGGTGGTTAAACGGCCCAGCTACGCACCTTATTTGAATGAACAGAAACCCTCTATGAGCATCGAAAGCAAAGGCAATCGCTTCGATGTTTATGTGCTATCATCTCCCTCATTATAGACTTCAACATTGAGATTCCCTTATGAATAATAAAGCAGCAGCATTGCATATTTTGGTCAAAACCGAGTCGGAAGCCCAAGCTCTCAAAACTAAAATAGAGCAGGGCGCTGACTTCGCCACACTCGCTAAAAAACACTCCACTTGTCCTTCTAAAAAACAAGGCGGTGATTTAGGCGAGTTCAAAAAGGGCGCCATGGTGAAACCTTTTGACCAAGCCGTTTTCGCCAAAGATAGCGACGAGAAAAGCGTGATTGGCCCCGTTAAAACACGCTTCGGGTATCACCTGATTCGAGTGTTATATACCAGCTAATTTAGTTAAGTACGCTATACAATCGATACTGTAGCTGACCTGCTTTTTTATCTTTTAATAGCTCCCAGTTCTCAGGGATTTCGACTTCTAAACCCTGCTCCATTTCTAAGTAAACTTTAGAATTCTCAAGCACCAAGTTAGTTTGCGCTAACTTACCCAGTATCTCTTGTGCCAAGCCTTTATGGAACGGCGGGTCAATGAAAATAATATCGTAGGCTTGGTGCTCTTTGTCTAAAAACTGCTTGGCGTCTTGGTGAATCACGTTGCCATCATCAGCATCCAACAGTCCGAGGTTCGCTTCTAATTGTCGAGCTGCTTTTTTATTAAGCTCAACAAAATCCACGCTGGCTGCTCCTCGTGACAGAGCTTCTAATCCAATCGCGCCAGATCCTGCAAACAAATCTAGGCAACGTGCCCCACGCACATCTGTCTGCAGCCAGTTAAAAAGTGTTTCACGAACTCGATCTAAGCTCGGCCTTAATCCTTCCACCTCAAAAAACTTTAACTTTCGACCTTTCCACTGCCCGCCAATGACTCTGAACTGCCCGCTCTTGTTAGGCTTGTTAGTACTTCGTCTCGTTTCATAAAAAAACTTATCGCGATTAGCCATACTATTTCCCAGACCCGTTTCTAAATAAAGCCGCCGCCTCAAAAAGCCGAAGTCTAAAAAGCTGACGTCAGCTCACCTTAAATGGTAGGATAGCGCTTTTATTGTGCTGAATAAATATTTTACGGATTGATCGGTTCATGAGCGATAACAAATCTAAAAAACGTGGCCTTTTTGGCTGGTTTGGTAAGAAAGACGAAGCCTCTGCTGAGCAGCAGGAGAAAAACTCCTCGCCTGAAGACATAGAAGAAAAGCTTGAACAAGCTGAAGAAGCTCTGGAGCAGGCGATTGAAAAGGATTTGGAGCAACAGCTAGAGCCTGAATCAGACAGCGATGGCGATGTTGCTAAGGAAGCCCCGCACTTAGAAGAACCGTTAAATGACTCAACAGGCGCTACAAAAAACGCTGAACCGGATATAGAGCAACGCAATAATCAGTCTACAGAGCCTGTAGACCTATCGTCTGAGACTTTTGTACAAGACACTTCTGTTGATGATGACAAAAAAGATCCTCTAGATCAGGAAGAATCCGCTGCTAAAGAGCAGCCTGCTTCCGAGTACCCACCTGAGTCGGAAGGCTCTACAGCCAATAACTTAGGTCAAACTCAAGAAAAACCCTCCAAGAAAGGCTTTTTTAGCCGCTTGAAGTCTGGTTTAAGTAAGACTCGTTCCCAGTTAACTAGTGGCATTGCAGACTTAGTTTTAGGCAGTAAGCAGATTGATGATGAGTTGCTTGAGGACATCGAAACACAACTGTTAATGGCCGATGTAGGGGTCGAAGCTACGCGCCGAATTATTGATGACTTAACGGATAAGTCCGAGCGCAAAGAACTTAAAAATGCTCAAGCTTTGATGGACCGATTACGTTTATTACTTTCTGAAATTCTCGCTCCATGCAGCGCGCCTCTCGAATTGACGCATAAACCACACGTAATTCTAATGGTTGGTGTGAATGGCGTGGGCAAAACAACCACCATTGGCAAGCTTGCTAAAAAGTTCCAGCAAGAAGGCAAGTCAGTGATGCTAGCTGCGGGAGATACTTTCCGTGCGGCAGCAGTAGAGCAACTACAAGTTTGGGGCGAACGTAATAATATTCACGTCACGG
Source organism: Kangiella sp. HD9-110m-PIT-SAG07 (assembly GCA_003370465.1). Classification (GTDB taxonomy): domain Bacteria; phylum Pseudomonadota; class Gammaproteobacteria; order Enterobacterales; family Kangiellaceae; genus Kangiella. The sequence continues at coordinate 13,040 of QQTG01000014.1, forward strand.
CGCAGCACACCGGCGCTGACAGTGCATCTGTGATTTATGATGCCCTTCAGTCAGCACAACGCCGCGAAACTGATGTCCTGATTGCAGACACAGCAGGGCGCTTGCACACTAAATCGAATTTGATGGATGAATTGGCTAAAGTGAAGCGCGTGATGCAAAAACTCGATCCAAGTGCTCCTCATGAAGTTATGTTAGTGGTCGATGCGGGGACTGGCCAAAATGCTTTAAATCAAGCAGAGCAATTTCATAAGTCCATTAATTTGACCGGTGTCACGATTACAAAACTGGATGGCACGGCAAAAGGTGGTATTATCTTTGCACTAGCCGATAAATTGCAGATCCCAATCCGCTTTATTGGCGTTGGCGAAGGGATTGATGACTTGCGCGAGTTTGATGCTAACGACTTTATTGAAGCCCTATTTAGCTCAGAGTCTAGTTCAGACTCCGGTGCAGAGGCACAGTAACAAGAATCCAACTAATAGGAAGTTTATAACTATAAATGATTGAATTCCATCAAGTTTTCAAGCGCTACGAGGGTGGCCATGAAGCCTTAAAAGGTGTCAGCTTTGGCTTACCCCGTGGCGAGATGGCTTTTTTAACCGGACACAGTGGTGCGGGTAAGAGTACACTTTTAAAACTTATCGCTTTGATGGAACGTCCGACACGTGGGCAAATCATTCTTGATGACATTAATATTTCCAACGTTAAAGATCGCCAAATACCCTATCATCGTCGAAAAATCGGCATGATCTTCCAAGACCATCGTTTATTATTCGATCGTACCGTTTATGACAATGTAGCACTTCCTTTAGTCATCGCCGGAGTTTCTGATAGAGATATACCAAAGCGTGTTCGTGCTGCCTTAGATAAAGTCGGGTTGCTGACTAAAGAACGTCAATTACCGATCCAGTTATCGGGTGGCGAACAACAACGAGTTGGTATCGCTCGAGCCGTAGTTAATAAACCGCCTTTGTTACTGGCTGACGAACCAACGGGTAACTTAGATCCTGAGTTATCAGAAGATATTATGAATTTGTTCGCACAGTTTAACCAGGTTGGCGTCAGTGTGCTGATCGCATCGCATGATTTAGGTTTAATTGCTCGAATGAAGCACCCTGTAATTGCCCTGAAAGAAGGACGAACCATCCGCAACGAACTGGCGGAGGTCGACTTCGCATGAGTGCTACTAAATCAGGTACTAAGAAATCTAGCGCCACCAGTTATAGAGTCAGCTTTCGTGATCGCTTTCGTACCGCATTAAAACTACACAAAGAAAACAGCATCCAAACGCTACTTGATATTTTACGTCAGCCAACTAACAGTCTTATGACAATTTTAGTTCTGGCGATTGCGCTGGCATTACCCTCCGCTTTTTACCTTTTCATGACCAATGCAAAGGCGGTCTCTCAGTCTTGGGACGGTGGGATCAAAATGGCGCTGTACCTTGAAGATTCGACGAGCGACAAACAGGCACAAGAGTTACTGAGTCAGCTCAATTCCCGTCCTGAGTTTAAGCAGGTTACTTTTGTCAGCAAAGACGATGCACTGGAAGAGTTTAAAGACTACTCAGGTTTTGGAGAAGCGTTGAACTATCTCGATAATAATCCAATGCCATACACTATTACGCTAGAACCTACGGCGTCTTTTAGCGAACCGAGTCAACTAGAAGCCCTGGCCCAAGAGCTTTCACAGCTAAAACAAGTTGATCAAGCAAAACTGGATAGCGACTGGATCAAGAAATACAACTCGATACTGACCATTTCAGAGCAAATAGCCACATTTGTCAGCCTAATGCTGGCACTAGGCGTACTTTTAATCGTCGGAAACACTATCCGACTCGCTATTTTAAACCGTCGAGAAGAAATCCAGGTGATAAAGCTGGTTGGCGCTACCGATGCCTTTATCCGTCGTCCTTTCCTTTACGCGGGGTTTTGGTATGGGACGATTGCTGCACTGTTAGCCGCGTTGATGGTAAATATTGTCTTCATCTTATTACAGCAATCTACCAGCCATTTAGCTCAGCTCTACAGTAGCGAGTTTTCTTTGCTTGGTCTGGCGCCCAGCTTCACCCTCGGCTTATTGGTCATTGGCGCTCTGCTAGGCTTGATTGGCGCTTGGGTTTCGGTTCGTAAACACTTGAAAGACATTAACCCCCAATAAAAACCCTTTCTATTTAGCCTTAACCTGCCCTTTAATCTATTAGTATTTGCTGTATTAATACCCAATATTGGTATTATGCATTTGATAGATGGCCTTATCCTTGTTGAAATAGTCCTTCTTAAATCGCAAGTGAAGGAAACATCATGAAGAATTTTATAAAAGGTATTCTAGCCTCTAGTGCTTTAGCTATTTCTGCAACTTCTTATGCGGAACCTGTAGAGTACGAATTCGATACAGTTCACAGCCAAATTGTATTTAAAGTCAATCACTTAGGATTCTCGAATTCTTTTGGTAAGTTTCCTACTTTTCGTGGTGAATTAACTTTTGACCAAGACGATTGGTCAAAATCCTCGACTCAGGTTGAAGTCAAAGCTGGTTCTATCGACTTACAGAATAAGAAGTGGAACGATCACATGACAAGTGCTGATTTCTTTGATGTTGAGCAATACAGCAAGATGAGCTTCAAAAGCACTAAGCTCGAAAAAACAGGTGAGAATACGGGTGTTTTACACGGCGAATTAACGATTTTAGATAAAACCCAACCAATTAAATTGGATTTGACGCTTAACAAAGCAGGCATTCACCCGATGTCAGAACAGCAGCATGTTGGCTTTTCTGCCACAGGTAAAATTAAGCGTTCCGAGTGGGGCATGACTTACGGTGTTCCTGCAGTTGCAGACGACGTTCATATCATGATTGAGGTCGAAGCATCAGCTAAGTAATTGATCTTCCTAGGTTAGATTTGGCCCCACCAAAACTCTAACCTAGGGGCATTTTATGTTTGAAACACTTTCGATCAAAGCCCCGTAAATATTGACGTTTCTTTACCTTACTTTTGATCAAAAGACTGAAACTTTTTGCTATATTTAGCACTCATATAGACAAAGTGCTAAATAGTTAGCACTCTCTTTAAAAGAGTGCTAACATCAACGTAACTATTAATTTTAGGAGGGGATGCATGAGCAATATCCCAATGAACATGGCGCTAGCGGTACCTACAGGCAGTATTGACGGATACGTCAGCACGGTCAATGCCATACCTGTTCTCTCCGCAGAACATGAACAGGCGCTAGCTCATCGTTTTAAAGACGATGACGACCTTGAGGCTGCACGCCAGTTAGTAATGGCTCACTTACGCTTTGTCGTACATATTGCAAGAAGTTATAGTGGCTATGGCTTGCCGCAAGCAGATTTAATACAAGAAGGTAATATCGGCCTGATGAAGGCTGTTAAACGCTTCGATCCAACCGTAGGCGTGCGCTTAGTATCGTTCGCAGTACATTGGATAAAAGCTGAAATTCATGAGTACGTTTTACGCAACTGGCGCATCGTTAAAGTTGCGACAACCAAGGCCCAGCGTAAACTCTTCTTTAACTTACGTTCAAAGAAAAAATCATTAAACTGGTTAAACAATGAAGAAGTTAAAGCTGTTGCTGACGATTTAGGCGTCAAGCCGGAGGAAGTTCGTCGGATGGAAGGTCGCCTAAACGCGCGTGATGCGGCTTTTGATGCCCCAGCTCAAGAAGATGATGAAGGCGCAGCTTACGCTCCGGTTCATTATTTACAATCTAACAGTTCTGATCCAGCGCAAGAAGTTGAGCAGAATCAATGGCAGGGTCAACGCGAAGAACGCCTAAGATATGCGCTTAAAGCACTGGATGATCGTAGCCAAGATATCCTGCAGCAACGCTGGTTAAGCGATCAGAAAGCAACCTTGCATGAATTAGCGGATAAATATAGTGTTTCAGCTGAGCGTATTCGCCAGCTAGAAAAAAATGCTATGAACAAAATTAAGAATGCGATTAATTAAAGTCAGCATTTGAGATTATTAAAGCAGGCTTTGGCCTGCTTTTTTATTACCTTTTAGTCACCGATCCCCACTTCTAATGCATCAATCCGCAACCACCAATACCCGATTTTGTCACCAAAAACCTTCTCCTGTATAAATATTTGACACTTTTTGTCCAAAAAACCGCCTATTTTCGCTTTCAATACTTGATCCAGTTCACATTTCGTAGCAGTATGAATTACACACAATATAATTAAACGCTGTACTGGGGAGGCGCTCAATGAAAATAACCAAGCTGATGTCTATATTAACTATCTTCCTTCTGGCAGCATGCGGCGGTGAAGAGAGTTCAGAACAAAAGCAGACAGTTAGCAAAACAAAGCGTGACTGTAATCTAACCATGGGCTGGGAATCCCGTGCGCCTTATCAATTTGAGCGCAATGGAGAGATTACCGGTATCGATGTCCAAATCTTTCAGCAGGCAGCGGATAAAGTTAACTGTGATGTCGACTTTGTCGAAAAGTCATGGACAGAACTACTGACTGACTTAGAAAAAGGTGAAATTGATGTTCTTGCTGGGGCAACTATAACGCCAGATCGTGAAGAGTTCGCAAATTTTTCACAGCCTTATCGCGATGAATCATTCACACTCTTCATCCGTGCTAGCAATAGCTATAACGGCAACACTTTGAGTGGTTTCTTGAGCCGTAGCCAGAAAGTTGGAATAACTAGCGATTATTTTTACGGTCAAGAAGTCTATGAACTGATTAATCACCCTCAATACTCCAACCTTTTCATTGACTCCAGTTCCGGCGAACAGAGTTTCTTCAATATTCTCTACAGTGAAATTGACGGCGTATTGGCCGATCCAGTCGAAGGTCACTACATCATTAAACGTAAGCGTCTGGATGATAAGATTAAAGCTTCTAATGTTCACATTCCGAGCGACAGTGTAGCCTATATGTTCAGTAAAAAGACGATTAAAGAAAAACAACTCGTCGATCTTCAAAGTGCAATTAAAGAGATGGTTTCTAACGATAAGGTTAAAGAAGTTATTGCTAACTTCTAAAAAATACAGCATCTATGAGCCGAGCAATATGCTCGGCTTTTTTATTTAATAATGTAGTCTATAACACTATTTGATGTTGTTCTTTAATTCGGCTAGACTTTCCGCCTGCCTAAGAACTACCCAGCCTGAACTATAATAAATTGAATGGATAGACTGATGAATACTGATAATAGCCTCTCTTTACAGCTTCTATCCTCTTATTGCTGGATCTCCGAAGACTCGTTAAATAACTGCAAATACCCCGAAAGTTTGCTTAACTACGTTGATCTCGAAGTAATTAGCATAAAGCAGATCCCACCCATCAAGCGCCGGAGACTTAATGGGCTAAGCAAAATGGCGATGCATACGTCATTAAACTGTTTAGAAAGTCTCAAGTCGAACTCTGATGAGGTCATAACAGTTTTTGCTTCTCAGCATGGTGAGCTCAATAGAACTATTAGTATCATCAGCGATATCATCAACAGCCAAGACGTTTCACCCAAGGACTTTAGTCTTTCGGTTCATAACTCTTCATTAGGCTTGTTCTCAATATTTAATAATAATACTCAACCCGGAACCAGTATTGCTGCAGGAAGCAACACCTTCGGCTTTGCCTTATTAGAGAGCTACAATCTACTAAAGCGTTTCCCCAATAAGAAAGTCTTATTGACATGTTTTGATCTTAAAGTAGAGCCACCATTCGATTCATTCTTAAATCGAGTTGAACCGAGCTACAGCCTATCGTTACTGCTTTCCATTGACGACAATCTAGCTCAACACGGATACAACATTTCATTTAGCTTTCAGCGTTCGGAAGTACCGCTCCAGGCCTCTATGCCTCTACCCTTAGCATTCTTGCAGTTTTTACACAGTAACGCTCCTTCTGAGCAACTCAAGTCTAATAATACCTACTGGGAGTTCGCTAAGAATGCTCTATAGGCTTAACTATGTTTGGCGAGTCTTCGCAACTGGGGTGTCCTTTGCAACTTTCGGGTTAGGCGGTTTATTTTTATCGTTATTTGTTTTTCCCTTCGTCAAAATTTTTAACCCAGATCCAGATATTCGAAAACGTAAAGCTCGTTACCTGATTCATCGCTGCTGGCGTTTTTTTATCCGCTTTATGCAAAATCTTGGTATTTTCACCTTTGATTTAGAAAAAGCTAGACAAGAACTTCAGCATGTTGAAGGAAAAGTTATTATCGCTAATCACCCCACGCTAATCGATGTTGTCGCTTTAATCTCGCTGGTGCCAAAGGCAGATTGTGTCGTCAAACAAGGCTTGTGGGATAACTTTTTCCTTAAGAGAGTCGTACGCGTCGCTGATTTTATTAATAATGACCAGGATGTGAATAAACTCATAGAAAACTGTAAAAAGACCCTCGAAGAAGGGTATAATCTTGTCATATTTCCTGAGGGTACTCGTACAGTTCCTAATCAACCGATAAAGCTACAACGAGGCGCCGCAAATATCGCCATCCGTTGTCAGCAGAATCTTTTACCGGTGATCATAGACTGCAACCCAACCACATTAACTAAACAAGAAAAGTGGTATCAGATACCGTCGCGTCGGGCACAATTTTCGATGCGCCTAGTCGAGGAAATAGATGTTACTCCTTTCATTATCAAGGAAAAAAATGAATCAATCGCAGCAAGACGATTAACGGAGCATATTAAAACAGTGTTTACTGAGGAAACTACTAAGCATGAGACCAATTGAAAACGAGATCAAAGCGGTCATAATTGAATCACTTGATCTAGAAGACATTAGCATTGACGACATTGAAACCGAAGAACCGCTATTTGGGGACGGACTTGGTTTAGATTCTATCGATGCTTTAGAGCTAGGACTGGCTTTAAAAAAGAAATTTGATATAAAACTCGACTCCAGCTCTGAAGAATCAAAGAAACATTTTTATTCTGTCAGCACCTTAGCAGACTTCATAGAACAACAAAAAGGAACTGCATAATGGCGCATTTAGATAACAAAGAGCAAATTTACGAAAAACTTGTAGACATTCTTGTTGACGATTTCGAAGTAGAGGCCGATGACATCACGTTAGAAGCGAACCTATATACAGACTTGGATTTAGACAGTATTGATACCGTGGACTTGGTCATTAAACTCCAAGAAATTACTGGGAAATCGGTCAACCCCGACACTTTTAAAGCTGTGCGCACAATGCAGCACGTGGTTGATGCCGTTTATGATCTTGTCCATAACTAATGGCGCTTTTGCTTAAAATAGCTATCGCTATGGTGGTCTTGATTTACCCCGTAGCGATCTATTTTGGCCTACAACATTTTCAGCCTAAATATTTAGCCATTACTTTGGCTGCGCTGGTTATACTACGTGCTATTTTCACTAATAGTGAATTACTCAAGGCCGTCAAAGGGCTTTGGATAATTATATTTGTTGCAGGTCTCAGTGTTGCCGGCTTCAGTTTCTTTAGCAATAGCGACTTAGGTTTGAAGCTTTACCCGGTGATTATTTCCGTAAGCTTCTTAATTATCTTTGCCTTTAGCTTAATCAATCCTCCCTCAGTGATTGAGCGCTTGGCTCGATTACAAGAACCGGATCTACCAGAAGAAGGCGTTGCCTATACTCGTAAAGTCACTCAAGTCTGGTGTGGCTTTTTCGTGTTTAATATTCTGGTTTCTTTGTACACGGTAATATTTACCAGCACTAAGATATGGACGCTATATAACGGCTTAATCTCCTACTTACTGATGGGTAGCTTATTTATCTCTGAACTTGTTTATCGCAAATGGATCCTTAAAAAAGGTTCATAGCAATGACGAACGCTTTTCAAACACTCGAACTATTATTGCAACACAATCAGCAGCGACTGGTTGCTTTCGATGATCGAAATCAGTTCTACCAAGTCGATTTTCAACAGCATGTCGCTCAAGCCATAAAGAACTTAAACACTGACCCATACCAGAAGTATTTACTGTACGCTGACAACAGTTATCATTTTGCTGTTAACTTTATCGCTCTAGTCTTACTGCAAAAAGACATTATTCTGACGGCTAACAATAAACCTGATTGGTTAGCGGCTATTCAAGATTCTTATCAAGCGATCATTTCTGATGGCTCGATCGAACAACTTTCTGCTGAAAACAGCGACCAAATCCTAGCTCACCTTGAGGTAACGCACTACCAAAATACCTCAGAACCCCAAAGTCAGTTAAGCTTTCCTGAGCAATACAGGAGCAACATTCAGTTCTACACCTCCGGCTCAAGCAGCGAACCCAAAGCCATAAACAAAAACATAAAACAGTTACTGCTAGAAGCCGATAACCTAGAACAATTATTTGGCCAGACTCTCCAACAAAGCAAGTTCTTCGCTACTGTATCGCACCACCATATTTATGGCCTTATTTTTAGGCTGTTATGGCCATTACTTTATAAACACCCTTTTAGTCATCAGATTCTCTTATACCCTGAGGAACTTATTGCAGCCAGCCAGCGCCATGACAATATTTGCCTCGTTTCAAGCCCAGCATTTTTATCCCGTCATGATAATAATTTAGCCTCAGTCACACTGACTCAGTGCTTTAGCTCGGGCAGCTTACTTACTGCGCAAGCTGCTAGGTTATCTTATAAACAACTCAAGCTATTTCCCGTCGAAGTTTTTGGTAGCACCGAAACGGGCGGTATCGGTTATCGGACTCAAGCTAATAACAACACTGCTTGGGCAAAGTTTCCAGGTGTTGTGTTAACGACAAACGAAGTAGGGCGGACCACGCTAGACTCACCCTATATCCCTCACACGGAAATCTTAGACGACCAAATACGACAAGTTGATGACCATCAGTTTGAATTGCTAGGTCGAATCGATAGGGTAGTAAAGATTGAGGAAAAACGTGTATCGCTGGATGCGCTAGAAAAAGCGATCCAACAGTCTGAGTTAGTGGCGGAGGTCAAAGTCGTGGTGCTGCAACACAAGCGCACCTTCATTGGAGCCGTTATAGCTCTTAGCGCTTTAGGTCAGGATTTTCTAGAACAACACACCAAGCTTGCGCTGAACACCAAGCTTAAAAACCAACTAAGCCAGCAGTTCGAGTCGGTTGCTATACCTCGTAAATGGCGTTATTTTGAGCATTTGCCCTATAATTTACAGGGAAAATTACCCATTGATACACTAATGTCACTGTTTTGATATGAAATATCCTGAAATCATAGACCAACACTGCCAAGATCATCGGTTCACGCTGACACTCAGAGTTTCGCCTGAACTTGAGGCCTTTGACGGTCACTTCGACACTTTCCCGATTATTCCGGGCGTGGTACAAATTCAATGGGCTATGCACTTTGCTAAACAGTTAGAGGTTTCAAACTCAATCTCTAGTCATAGCGCCATCCAAAAAATATCATCTCTTAAATTTCAGCAGATCATAACACCGAATAGAGACGTGAATCTTACCTTATCTTTCGATGAAACCAAGCAGTGCCTGATCTTTGCTATTAGCGATGAAGAACACAGGTACTCCTCTGGCAAGCTATTTTTAAGCGCGGGTTAATCGTCAATGCCAACTAGCTACTGCATCATTATCCCCAACTATAACCATACTCAGCATATTGAGCAGGTTCTTAATAGCATCTCAGCATATGAGTTACCGGTTATTATGATTAATGATGGCAGTAACGCCGATACAAAAGATGTTTTGACCAACTTATCGCAGCGATACCCGCATCTTGAGCTTATCCACCTAGAGCAAAATCAAGGCAAAGGCGGTGCTGTGATGACAGGACTTCTTCAAGCCCACAAACGTGGATTTAGTCATGCTATTCAGGTTGATGCTGACGGCCAACATGCGATTTCTGACCTCCCTAAGTTTATGCAACTTAGCGAATCCTCACCGCAAGCCGTTATTTGCGGGATACCAGATTATGATCAATCAGTACCATTAGGCCGGTTAATCCCACGCTACATTACTCACTTTTGGGTGTGGGTTGAAACGCTATCATTTCGCATCAAAGACTCTATGTGTGGCTTCCGATTATATCCGTTACCAAGCACCGCCGAGCTAATCCAGAACAGCAGAATTGGTAAAAGAATGGATTTTGATACCGAAATATTGGTCAAGCTAGACTGGGAGGGTGTGCCGATTATCAATCTACCCACTCGCGTCACTTATCCTGATGATGGCTCATCTCATTTTCAAATGTTTAGAGATAACTGGCTCATCACCAAGATGCATACTCGCCTATTTTTCGGCATGTTAACTAGAATACCCGAACTCATTGCGCGACACTTTCGCTCCAAAAAACCTAACCAAAGCATAAAAAATAAGCGATGAAAGATAAACATTGGTCAGCGACCGAAGAGCGTGGCTCAACTTTCGGCATCCAACTACTGGTATGGCTCTACCGGCTATTTGGTCAGTGGTTGTTCCGTATCGTTTTAATACCCGTCATTGCGTACTTCACCCTCACGGGTAATAAAGCAAGACAAGCATCGTATGCTTACCTTGCTCGAGTAAATGCCTTTACTCTCTCTTCAGAGTCACCTCCTAAAACAGTACGTTGGTATCATGTTTATAAACACTTTTATCAGTTCGGTATCGCCGCCGTCGATAAAATCAGAGCATGGTTGAATGACGTCACTATGCAAGACGTTACGTTTCATAACCCCGAAGTCTTCCAGCAACTTCGTCGGCAAAGACCCAACAAGGGCGCTATTTTTATTGGCTCACACTTAGGAAACCTCGAACTTTGCCGCGCTATCGGCGAGAGCGATTCCGGCATGAAAATTAACGCTTTGGTTTTTACCAAACATGCTTTGAAGTTTCAGGCCGCCCTAGAGAAATTTAACCCCAACGCCCAGCTTAACCTGATTCAAGTCGATTCGCTGGGTGCAGAAACGGCTATTGAGCTCAAAGATAAAGTTGACCAAGGTGAAATCGTTATCATCGTCGGAGACAGAACTTCCGTGACCCAATACGGACGTGTCAATTATGCTGATTTTTTGGGAAAACCAGCGCCTTTCTCGCAGGGCCCATTTATTTTAGCCAATGTTCTAGATTGCCCAGCCTATCTGCTTTTTTGCTTGAAGCAATCTGGGCGTTATCATATCTACTTAGAGCATTTTGCCGACAGTCTGAAGCTTAGTAGAACTGAAAGAGCGCAACAGTTACAATCAATTATCGAGCGGTATGCCAGTCGGCTCGAACATTACTGCTTAAAAGCACCGTACCAATGGTTTAATTTTTATAATTTTTGGCAAAAAGACGATAGAGCACACATATCGCGCGCAACCATCAACAAGAACGAGAAGAAATCTAGTGACGACAGTTAATTCGAACATTACTTTTGGCAACTCACACATTAGCATTGAGCAAATCAATGCTATGGCAAAGGGGCAGGCACAGGCCGAGCTCAGCAAAGATGGTGACTTCAAAAAGACCATTGAACAGGGCGCAGAGTTTCTCAAAAATTTATTACAAGAAGATGGTGTTATTTATGGCGTCACCACAGGCTATGGTGACTCAGTCACCGAGCAGGTTCCGCTTGAGAGCGTTCATGAGTTGCCACTTCACCTAACCCGATTTCATGGTTGTGGTTTAGGAGACATTTTTTCTGTTGAGCAAACCCGTGCTATTTTAGGCGCCAGACTGACATCGCTTAGCCAAGGTTTTTCAGGCGTAACATGGGAACTATTGCAGCAATTAGAAACTCTATTACAGCACGACATCATGCCTCGAATCCCACAGGAAGGCTCTGTCGGCGCTAGCGGTGATTTAACGCCTTTATCTTATGTCGCGGCAGTATTGATAGGTGAGCGTGAGGTTATATATCAAGGCAAGGTTCGTCCGACACAAGAGGTCTTTGCTGAACTCAATATTGAACCTATCAAGCTTCAACCCAAAGAAGGCTTGGCGATTATGAACGGCACTGCCGTGATGACTGCCCTAGCGTGTTTAGCTTTTCAACGGGCCGAGTACCTTATCGAGCTTTGTTCACGGATTACAGCCTTATGTTCAATAGCCTTACAAGGTAATAGTGCCCACTTCGACGATATTTTATTTAGCGCCAAACCACACCCAGGTCAGAATCAAGTAGCAGCGTGGATACGTGACGACCTAAATCATCATAAGCATCCTCGAAATTCCAGTCGCCTCCAAGATCGATACTCTATTCGCTGCGCCCCACACATTATTGGTGCATTAAAAGACTCGATGCCATGGATGCGTCAGATGATCGAAACCGAGTTGAATAGCGCCAATGATAATCCAATTATTGATGGAGTAGGGCAGCACGTACTGCATGGAGGCCACTTCTATGGCGGCCACATTGCTATGGTGATGGATACTCTCAAAACCGGCATTGCGAACCTAGCAGACTTGATGGATCGACAAATGGCGTTACTCATGGATCGGAAGTTTAATAACGGACTGCCGAATAATTTGTCAGCGGCCTCACCGCAACGTAAACCGATAAACCATGGCTTCAAAGCTGTACAAATAGGCATTAGCGCTTGGACAGCTGAAGCACTCAAGAACACCATGCCTGCCAGCGTCTTTTCTCGCTCAACCGAATGCCATAACCAAGACAAAGTCAGCATGGGTACTATCGCCTCTCGCGATTGCTTGCGCATCTTACAGCTTACTGAACAAGTCGCAGCAGCTTCCTTGATGGGCTCTTGCCAAGCTGTGCAAATTCGAATTAATCACCAGCAGCTTGAAGCTGCATCATTGTCAGACCCTATTCAAACAACGCTACACGAAGTTTTCGAAAAATTTGAGCTGGTAGATGAAGATCGTCCACTAGAAAATGAACTTCGCCATTTCGTAACCCTGATTCAGAATCAACACTGGTCGACCTATTCTATTGAACGTTAATTATGGATAACAAAACTCTACAGCTACACGCCATTGCCGCTGAATGCTTTGTCGAAGTTCCCTTCTTCGATTTAGATCCGATGCATATTGTATGGCATGGTAATTACGTTAAGTATTTTGAGCAGGCTCGCTGTGAATTACTGCGTAAAATTCACTATGATTATCCGCAAATGAAAGCTTCAGGATTTTACTGGCCTATCATTGATATGCGGGTGAAATATATTAAGCCTGCCAATTTTGGTGAGAAACTCCTTTGTATCGCGACTTTTAAAGAATGTGAAAATCGACTTAAGATCGACTACCTGATTCAAAACGCTGATACAGGCGAAAAGTTGTGCAAGGGTTATACCGTACAAGTTGCGGTCACTACCACTGACTTTGAGATGCAACTGGTTTCTCCAGACGCTTTAAAGCAACAATTAACCCACTATGTCGCAGGCTTATCATGAAACTTTATTCCTTTACCGCTACTGTCTTAGCGTTTTGCATTTTTCTAATAAGCTCACCAGTCTCAGCCTGCGCTCAGCCGTCTTGTCATTTAAAGAACATTACCAGTAACATAAAGTCTCAAGCGTCACTGCATGAGTTTACCCAAGAAAAGAGTATTCAGGTTTTAGCCAATCCTCTCAAATCTTCAGGTTATTTATTATTAGCGGATAACGAAACGGTTGTTTGGCAAACAACAACCCCTATTAAAAGCACCACCGTTATCAGTGCCACTGAGTTTAAACAATTCAATAAAAATGACCAGCCGATTACAATGCCCTCGAGTGCTGACACACAAACCAGCCAGTTAATCTCATCAACCTTTTTGGCCATTTTGTCGGGAAATCTTGATAGTTTAAATGATAATTTCGAGGTTACTTCGTTGTGTAACGACTCTGGCTGGGATTTAAATCTGGAACCAACTAACTCACGCATTCAACGATTAATTAAGCAAATACACATCCGTGGTTCGCAACAGATAGATCAACTCGACTTCACTGAGTCTAATGGTGACATTACCAGCATTGTTTTTTCAGCAACAAACAGCCAGCAAACCGAGAAACAGTTAGGAACTTATCTTGTCGACTAACCTTCGATTTGCCCTGTGGATCTTACTGCTGGCCATGGTCGGTGGGCTTTTCTATTCTCAGTTAAAAACAGGGCTAAGCGTTGAAACCAATATTTTGCGCTTACTGCCAAAAACAGAAGTTAACCCTTTCGCCGAAAAAGCTTTTCAACGATTCTCCGATCAAAACTTTAAGAAAGTTATTGTTGCTATTGAGGCGTCAACCGAAGAGCAGGCTGTCAACTCTTCAAAAGCTTTTTCTTCATCATTACTCGACACAGGTTTAATTCAGTCGCTCGATACTCAGCTCTCTCAGCAAGACCAAGAAGCTATAGGCCAACTTTATTTTAATCACCGTTTTCATTTACTCAGCGAAGCCGATCAGCTGCAATTTCAGGAAAAAGGGAGTGAGCCGTTTATTGACGCTACTCTTCAACTGGTTTATTCACCACTTTCTAGCCAACTGATTAGCCTGCTGCCTAAAGACCCGTATTTATTATCGTATCGCTACCTACAAACTGTCACTGGTTCCGATGTCAACGCCAACACTCAGGATCAACGTCGATTTGTAGACGATGTATTGGTGTACCGTCGCGATGGAAAAATCTACGCCGTTGTTACCGCTACTCTTAAAGCATCTCCATTTGATAGTCTGACGCAACAGGAACTAAAAAACCAGATTCAGCAATTTAAACAATCCTCACCCGATATTGAATTACTTTATACTGGCGCTGTCTTTTATGCGCAACATGCAGCCGCATCTGCCAAATCTGAAATTTCTACCATTGGTTTGGGTTCGCTTATTGGCGTCATTATTTTATTGATTGTAGCCTTCAGAAGTATTCGGCCGCTTCTATTAACGCTAACATCCTTAGCTACAGGCATCTTCTTTGGCTTCACCGTTACTCACTTAGCCTTCGGCTCTATCCATATTTTAACACTGGTCTTTGGCGCCAGCTTAATAGGTGTTGCCGTTGATTATTCGTTCCACTATTTTGCCAGCGCTAACGAAACGCCCTCACCGCTCAAAAAAATCATAATGGCGATCACTCTTGGCTTGCTTTCAAGCGTCATCGGTTATGCGGCTTTGTTCAGCACACCTTTCCCCGGACTGCAACAAATGGCCGTGTTCTGTGCAACAGGCTTACTCGGAGCTTTTTTAACCGTGATTCTACTGTTCGATAAAGCTGCCGCCAAATCTAACTCTCCACAATGGATACTACGATTATTCCATGGACTGAGCCAATTAAGCCTTATCTTTAGACATAAGGCCTTTCTGCTATCATTGCTCATACTGCCTGTTCTTGCGGCCATAATGTTAAGCCAGGTTGATGATGATAACGACAGTATTCGTCAGCTTCAGTCCATACCACCAGAGCTTTATCAACAGGAACAAACCATACAGCAACTGGTTTCAGCTCCAGCGACTAACCAATTCTTTGTGGTTAAAGGAGGTAGCACCGATGAATTACTCAAGCAGCTAGAGAGGCTTGATGGAAGTCTTGTAAAACTTATCGATGAAAATGCTATCAATGACTACACACACCTTGCCCAGTTTGTGCCTTCCATAGAAGTACAAGATCGGAACTATCTATTACTATCGAACTATATGGACGGGCAATCCCTTGCACCACTCTTAGAGCTGGGTCTGCTAAGTCATGAACAACACACAGAATTAGTCCAGAGCTACCTCTCTAGAACCGGCAATTCCCTGGAGTTAGGCGATTGGTTAAAATCACCACTCGGACAACGTCTATCTTACTTGTGGTTAGGTGATATTGATAACCAGCTCGCAACTATTGTTACTTTGCACAATATTCAGAAAACTCAACCACTGGAAGAGCTTGCCAAGAATCACCAAAACCTTTATTTCATAAACAAGGTCGATAAAGTTTCTGCTATGTTTTCCGAATATCGCGAGAAAACCTTGTTGATGCTTTCCATCGCAATAGCCGCTATTTTTATTCTTCTAACTTTTAAATATGGTTCAAAAATTTCAGGCCTGATCATCCTAGGTCCTTTAGTCGCTTCTTCCTTAGCCATTATTATTAACATTATGGTCGGTGGCAGCTTCAATTTATTCAGCACACTAGCTCTGTTCTTGGTCTTCGGTATTGGCATTGATTATGGGTTGTTCTATTCGGAATCGAATAAAAAAAACCTGTACATTATCCTGGCTATCGGCTTATCTGCCATTACTACTTTTTTGTCTTTTGGACTTTTATCCTTAAGTGAAACGCCTGCGATACATGCGTTTGGCTTAACCATGCTGACAGGGATATTAACGGTTTTCCTACTCTCGCCAATCCTAGGGCATCACATATATAAGGCGAAAGGGTTATCCAATGAGTAACAGCAAAAAAGACTACGATGTTACTATTATAGGTGCAGGTCCTGCTGGTACTCTTGCCGCCAGTCGACTAGCTCAGAGGGGTGTCAGCGTTGTAGTGATAGAAAAGCAACACTTCCCACGCTTTTCTATCGGTGAAAGCCTATTGCCGCAATCCATGGTCTATCTTCAAGAAGCCAACCTATTAGATGCCGTCGAGTCTGCGGCTGACAAACTTGGCTTTCAATATAAAAATGGCGCTTCATTCTTTTCTTCAGGTCAGGAATCCACTTTTGACTTCTCCCAGAAATTTAGCCAAGGTCCCGACTCTACCTTTCAAGTTAAGCGCGCTGCCTTTGACCAACTCCTTGCCCAACAAGCTGAGAAGTTTGGTGCCGACTTTATTTTTGGTAGCCACGTCACCGATATTAATTTTTGTCCGGCTCCTGAGCTAACGCTTTGCGATGAAAAGAATAACACTACCACTATAAACTCCCAGTTTGTCTTAGACGCCAGTGGCTTTGCACGGGTTTTACCTCGTTTACTGGATCTCGATCTTCCTAGCGATTTTCCGGTACGTAGTTCTGTCTTTTCTCATGTCGTTAACCATAGCTCAGACATTAATTCAGGCATGAGTTCTGACATTAACTATGACCGAAATAAAATTCTCATCGAAACTCACCCCAGCATTAAAGACGTCTGGTATTGGCTAATACCTTTCTCAGATAACACTGCTTCTATCGGGTGTGTGGCTAAGCCAGAGTTTTTTCAAAACCTAGAAGCTGAACATAAACTGAGCTCAAATCAGAGCCTCATTGAAGAATCTATTCGACAAACTGACCGCCTATCCAAACTTTTGTCTAATGTAGAAATTATAGGCAAGCCACAGCGAGTAACGGGTTATTCGTCTAATGTTAAACAGCTTTATGGCGATCATTACGCATTACTAGGTAATGCTGGAGAGTTTTTAGACCCAATTTTTTCGTCAGGCGTCACTATTGCTTTCAAATCCGCCAAGCTGGCTACCGATTGCCTTCTTAAGCAGTTGAATGACGAGTCGGTATGCTGGGAGACCGAATTCGCTCAACCACTCAGTTCAGGAGTCAGTACTTTTAAAGCTTTTGTTCACTCTTGGTATCAGGGGCAGCTTCAAGATATCATTCAGTTCCAACAAGCCCCCGATAATGTCCGCGAAATGATTTGTTCAATACTGGCGGGCTATGCTTGGGATGAACAAAACCCGTTCAACGATAATACGACCCGACGCCTCAATGTATTAGGTGAAATATGCGCTTCATAATTTTACTAGCCGCTATTTTGTTTTTAACCGCCTGTACGACTCACTATACAAGCCAACAAAACAATGTGCTTATCGCTAATCAGGTGCAGTTTAATTTATTATCGACTATTCCCTTTAAGAATGGCTTAACACTGACTCAGAGCGCTACCGTGACTTATCAGGATGAAAGCCAAGATCTCATCTTTCATACCGAAATACGCGATCAAACACTGACCATGGTTGGGTTAACTCCTACTGGTACACGCCTGTTTACTATCGTCACACAAGAGGGCAATATCCGCGCAGATGGTTTTTCCTCGATTGTGGATAATATCAAGCCTGAGTACTTATTAGCTGACATGCAACTGAGTTTGTGGCCAATCAGTCAGTTACGCAGTAACATCCAAGGAGCCAGTCTGGAAGAGCCGGATCCACTAACTCGACAACTGACCAACGGCAATAAGCCATTGGTCTCCATTTATTATTCTGAAGCGCAGCATTACCAAGGCTATATCGAGTTTACTCATCACCAACGAGACTATAACCTTATCCTAACTCCGCTATCCATCGAGTACTCTAGTCATGAATAATTATCCTGTTTATCTAAACCAAATGGCTCTGGTCAATGCACTAGGGCATGAGCATGATAAGGTGCTAGACAAGTTAGTCGCCGGCGATATCTCTGGCATGGTGGATTACACCACCGCTCTAAATTCAAAACGATTCAAAGCTGGCCGAGTAACTTCTGAGCTACCAACCATTCCCGCTCATCTAGCCAAGCATAAAACCCGTAACAACCAATTTATTCTTCATTGTTTGCTTCAACTTGAACAACCGATTCGAACGGTGCTCGAACAATCTTCCCAACAACGTATTGGAGTCGTGATCGGTACCAGTACGTCGGGTATTGCCGAGGGCGAAGCTGCTTTAGCTGAACACCTTAAAACCCATGATTTTCCAAATGATTTTGATTACTCACAAATACAAATGTCCTCACCCGCCGACTTTATCGCCGATTATTTAAGTATTACCGGTCCTGCATACGCTATTTCTACCGCCTGCTCTTCTAGCGGAAAAGTGTTAGCCTCTGCGCGCAGCTTAATACAGAACAACATCTGCGATGCTGTCATCGTCGGCGGTGCCGACTCTCTGTGCGACATGACACTCAATGGTTTCAAAGCGTTAGAAGCTATATCCGACGACTTATCGATTCCATTCAGCGCCAACCGCCAAGGCATTAATATTGGTGAAGGAGCTGCTCTTTTCCTCATGACTCGTGAACCCAGCGAAGTTCAGTTATTGGGTGTTGGCGAGTCGTCTGATGCCCACCACATTTCTGCACCACACCCACAAGGCAAGGGTGCAGCGCAAGCGATGACAATGGCCCTGTCAGAAGCTGGACTGAGCGGCGAGGGCATTGGTTACCTAAACCTTCATGGTACTGGTACTGATCTCAATGACTCTATGGAGAGTCAGGCAGTAGTGGAAGTTTTATCCGAGGCAACACCCTGCAGCTCAACTAAACCGCTAACCGGTCATACGCTAGGTGCTGCTGGCGCGACCGAGCTGGCTTTCTGCTGGCTCATGCTGCAACAAGACTGCAGCAACCTCTTGTCCAACCAGCTTCTTCCTAAGCACTGCTATGATGACAACTATGACCCAGCTTTGCCATTACTGAATCTGGTGGATAACCAAGTAGCCTATGAAACTGTCACCACCGCCATGAGTAATTCCTTTGCCTTTGGTGGTAACAATGTCAGTGTTATAATCGGTCGCAGTGAGACATAGAATGATACAAGACGTGGACGCACAAACTAAAAACTCGATGCTATCGTTACCCGTTTCTGAGTTCATACCACACTCAGAACCTATGGTGCTTATTGACCGTGTTTTGGATTTTGATCGCAATCAACTCAAAGCCGAAGTCACTATCACCGAGCTCTCTCGATTTTTTGATCCAGAACTCCAAGGCGTAGAGAATCTAGTCGCGATTGAATATATGGCGCAGTCCGTAGCAGCTTTAGCAGGGGTTCGGTCTAGACTTAACGATCAGCCGGTAAAATTAGGTTTCTTACTAGGGACCCGTAAGATGGTGCTTAACAGTTCTGCGTTCGAGCTCGGTCACAGCTACCAGGTACACGTTGAAGAACTGTATATGGATGATTCTGGTTTAGGTTCTTTCCAATGTGAAATCCGTTGTGATGACACGATTGTGGCTGAAGCGAAACTCAATGTGTTTGAAACTAACGACGAAAACCAACTTTTAACCAATTAGTATGTATTATGAGTAGACGTGTATTAGTAACAGGCTCTAGCCGCGGTATTGGCAAGAGTATCGCCTTACAACTTGCTAGCGATGGCTTCGAGGTCACGGTTCACTGTCGCTCGGGCATCGATCAAGCCGAGCAAACCATAGAAGTAATCAAAAACCAAGGCGGCTCTGCCCGCCTTTTGCAGTTCGATATTTCTAATAGAGATCAGGCACGTCAAGCCCTTGAAGCCGACGTCGAAGCTCATGGCGCTTTTTATGGTGTCGTTTGTAATGCTGGTATTACCCGTGACGGAGCTTTCCCCGCGCTTACTGATAGCGACTGGGATGATGTTATTCATACTAATTTGGATGGTTTTTATAACGTTGTTCAACCGCTTGTGATGCCGATGGTTAGAGCAAAAAATGGTGGCCGTATCGTCGCTATGTCGTCAGTTTCAGGCGTTGTAGGCAATCGTGGTCAAGTGAACTACAGTGCCTCTAAAGCGGGACTGATAGGCGCGACTAAAGCTTTGGCGGTTGAACTGGCAAGACGAAAAATTACCGTCAACTGTGTCGCACCCGGACTTATCGAAACTGACATGATCGATGAAGAGATCAGCAAAGAAGCGATGAAAGTGATTCCTGCTCGCCGAATGGGCAGACCCGAAGAAATCGCTGGTCTTGTCGGTTATTTATTTTCAGATACCGCGGGTTACCTTACTCGCCAAGTCATATCCGTCAACGGGGGAATGGCCTAATGAATCGCGTGGTCGTCACAGGAATGTCAGGCATCACCGCTTTCGGTGACAACTGGCAAGATATCTCTAAACTATTAAGACTTGGAAAAAATGCTGTCCGCGTCATGCCTGAGTGGGAACAATGCGAAGGCCTTAGAACCAGTCTTGCAGCTCCAGTTGATTATGAGTTTCCGAAACTTCCACGCAAGAAAATCCGTAGCATGGGGCGTGTTTCTTTACTCGCCACCTGTGCTACCCAGAAAGCATTAGAACAAGCTGGGCTATTAGAGCATGAGGCCTTAACCAACGGTGACACAGGCATCGCCTACGGCTCATCATCCGGCAGCACTCGCTCGATTCCAGTATTTGGTGACTTAATTAAGGGTGGCCCCATGACGGGCTTCACCTCAACGTCTTATGTTGAAATGATGAGCCATACCGCTCCGGTCAATATGGGTGTTTTCTTTGGCGCTAAAGGTCGTATTATCCCGACGAGTAGCGCTTGCACCTCTGGTAGCCAAGGTATTGGTTACGCCTATGAAGCTATTAAATTTGGTCAGCAGAAAGTCATGCTGGCTGGTGGCGCAGAAGAACTTTGCATTACTCAGGGCGCAGTTTTTGACTCGCTCTTTGCCACTTCGGTCCGCAACGACAGTCCTGAGTCCACACCGAGACCTTTTGATAAAGATCGTGATGGTTTAGTCGTCGGCGAGGGCGCTGGAACCTTAATCCTCGAAGAATACGAACACGCCAAGGCCCGTGGTGCGACAATCTTAGCGGAAGTTGTTGGCTTTGGCTGTAATTCTGATGGCGCCCACGTTACTCAACCACAAAAAGACACCATGGCCGTAGCCATGAGGTTAGCGCTGGAAGACGCGAACCTGGGTCCTAACGATATTGGTTATGTAAACGCTCACGGCACAGCAACAGATAGAGGCGACGTCGCCGAAAGCCATGCCACCCATGAAGTGTTTCAGCGTAAAATGCCCATCAGTTCTCTGAAGAGTTATTTTGGCCACACGCTAGGTGCCTGTGGCGCGATTGAAGCATGGCTCTCGATCGAGATGATGCGAAACAACTGGTATGCACCTACTGCTAATCTTAAAATCATCGATCCAGAATGTGCCGAGTTGGATTATATTGTCGACAATGATCGTGAGATGAACCATCGTTACATCATGAGCAACAACTTTGCCTTTGGCGGTATTAACACCTCACTAATCTTCAAACGGGTTTAGCCGCCCGTTTTAACTAGTCCAATCTTACTAGTCGAGCAAACCCATTTGGCGCTTGATGTCTAGAATGTCTGAATGAATCGATTCTTTTGCAACGCCGCGGTTCAACAGATCTTGATAAACAGACATTACCATCGGCTCTGAACCTCCAACGTAAATATCCATATCCGTAATATCATCATGGTCCAGCATAAAAGCGTGATGGACAAAACCTTTTCGACCTTGCCATTCTTCATCCAGCCCTGACAACACAGGTACATAGGTGAAGTTTGAATACTTCTGTGACCACTCTAATGGTTCGCGGTGAAAGTACAAATCAGGCGACGTTTGAGCACCCCAGTACAAAATCAATTCGCGCGGATTTTTACTCCGCAAAGCAGTCTTTATCATCGAATGAAACGGTGCGAAACCCGTGCCACCTGCAATAAATACCGCGGGACGCTGGCTATCGGTCAATAAACATTCGCCTTGCGGCATTTGAACGCGCACCTTCTTCTGATGTTCTAACTGACTAACGATTTTATCCGCTTCATCATGACCGGGGAGGCGACGAATATGCAACTCAAGCTCATCTTGCAGCGGTGAGCTTGCGATCGAAAACGGACGCAGTGATCCATCTTCCAGCTCCAACATCAAATACTGACCAGCCTCATAACTAGGCAGCTTACCTTCAACAGGTTCCAGCTCAACCCAGTAAACATCCCGTCCCATACGCTGTACCAGTGATACTTGGCATTCTACAAATTGCGCTTCGCTCAGCTCAGACATAAAACCTCAGTGCTACTTTTTTCAGTGCTAGTCATTATCAGCAGGCTCAAGCCCTAGCTCGTCCCACATCGAATCAACTTTGTCTTTAATTTCTTGATCCATCACAATCGGCTCCCCCCATTCTCGATCCGTCTCGCCAGGCCACTTATTGGTGGCATCAATCCCTAGTTTCGAGCCAAGGCCAGATACTGGCGAAGCAAAGTCTAAATAATCAATCGGCGTATTATCCACCAACGTACAGTCACGCGTTGGATCAACTCGGGTTGTCATCGCCCAAATCACATCCTTCCAATCCCGCGTATTAATATCATCATCCACCACAATCACAAACTTAGTGTACATAAACTGGCGCAAAAATGACCAAACCCCCATCATCACACGCTTGGCATGGCCTGGATATTGTTTCTTCATCGAGACTACGGCTAAGCGGTAAGAGCAACCTTCGGGCGGCAAATAAAAGTCAGTAATTTCTGGAAACTGTTTCTGTAAAATCGGTACGAAGACCTCATTCAGAGCTTCGCCTAGAATCGCAGGCTCATCCGGTGGACGACCTGTATAAGTCGAATGGTAAATAGGGTTTGTACGCTGCGTCATTCGCTCGACGGTAAACACCGGGAAACTATCCACTTCATTGTAGTAACCCGTGTGATCGCCATAAGGACCTTCCTCCGCCATCTCACCGGGATCAATATAACCTTCCAGCACGAACTCAGCCGAAGAGGGTACTTGCAACTCATTACCTATAGACTGCACCACCTCGGTTTTTTGGCCACGGAGTAACCCTGCAAAAGCATATTCACTTAAAGTATCTGGGACTGGCGTTACCGCCCCCAAAATCGTCGCTGGGTCAGCACCGAACGCAACCGATACAGGGAAACGCTCTCCAGGATGTTTATCACACCAATCTTTAAAATCTAACGCGCCACCTCGATGTGCCAACCAACGCATGATGAGCTTATTTTTGCCAATTACCTGCTGACGGTAAATACCCAAATTCTGACGCTTTTTGTTCGGTCCTTTAGTGACGGTCAAACCCCACGTCATCAACGGCGCTGCGTCACCTGGCCAACAGGTTTGCACGGGGATACTGGTTAAATCCACCGCATTACCTTCAATTACAATTTCCTGACAAGGCGCTTTTTTAACCTGTTTTGGCGACATATTCATGACTTTCTTGAATACCGGTAGCTGCTGCCAAGCATCTCGAAAACCCGATGGCGGCGTCGGCTCTTTCAAAAACGCCAACAACTCCCCCAGCTCACGTAATTCCTTTAAATCTTCTTTACCCATCGCCAACGCCACACGGCGTGTTGTTCCGAAAAGATTACCCAGTACTGGCACCGAATGGCCTTTAACGTTTTCAAACAGAATAGCTGGGCCACCAGCGCGCAAAGTCCGATCGCAAATCTCTGTCATCTCAAGATTCGGATCAACCTCCATCGACACGCGTTTAAGCTCGCCCATCGACTCGAGTTTTTCGATAAAATCACGTAGATCTTTGTATTGCATGGGATTGGGGGTTGTTTGGTATTGGGGGTATTTTAGCAGATTGTGAGTAAAACCCTACTACTGAGTGTTTTACTATTTTCCGATTATCATTATTCTTCGACTTTAAATTCCATTTTATAAGTCATGTTTTCTTGTACTACTGGCTTCCCAGCAATATACCTGACTTTGAATGTCCACTTCTTTAATGCATTCAACGCATTTTCTGCAAACACATCTTTTGGATAATCTTCAATAATCTCGATATTTGTGGGTTTACCTTCTTTTGAAATATCAAATTCAAATAGTACATAGCCAGACTCCACCCCTTCAGGGAATACAACTTCATTAGCCTTGAGAAGAGGGGATATTAGTAATAACAATGTGGTTATTAGAGTTCTCATATAGTCCTTCACATTTTTGATATATAAGTTTATACGTTCATTTTCTTTGCTTGTCCAAAGAAAACGAAGCAAAAGAAAGGACACCCGATATTTAGGTTATTCTTCGAATAACTTCCTTCATAATTTTCAAGTAACTTAACGCACCACGAATTACACCACATCCATGTGCTGGAATTCGTTATTCAAATCTTCCACGATTTGAATTGCTATTACTTGATAATTACTCAGCTAAATATAAGGGAACCAACCCGAGGCAAAACTAAAAGGATTTGCTTTAAAAATAATAAGAAGTTAAAAATAAGGTTAGAAAAGTGGGTTTTTAGTCCGTTTTGCGAGGCAGTCTCTCGCACAGCGAGGGCGCGTATACTAATACGTAACCGAGCGAGCAAGAGACTAACAAAGCAAAAACCTAAAAAGACGTTTTCTAGGTTATTTTTTCATGGAGGTGAAGAACTCATCGTTCGTTTTTGTCATAGCCATCTTATCGATCAAGAATTCAATAGCGTCTAACTCATCCATTGGGTGTAGGATTTTGCGTAAAATCCACATCTTTTGCAGTTCTTCTTGAGTCGTTAATAGGTCTTCTTTACGTGAGCCTGAGCGGTTGAAGTCAATCGCTGGGAATACGCGTTTCTCGGATATTTTGCGAGAAAGCTGTAATTCCATGTTACCGGTACCTTTAAACTCTTCGTAGATCACTTCGTCCATTTTGGAGCCAGTGTCGACTAGGGCTGTGGCTATAATGGTTAAGCTGCCGCCTTCTTCGATGTTACGTGCTGCGCCGAAGAAACGTTTTGGACGTTGCAGGGCGTTTGCATCAACACCACCGGTTAAGACTTTACCTGATGATGGTACTACTGTGTTATAAGCTCGGGCTAGACGAGTAATCGAGTCGAGCAAGATAATGACGTCTTTTTTGTGCTCTACCAGTCGCTTGGCTTTTTCGATCACCATTTCGGCCACTTGAACGTGACGTGCGGCTGGTTCATCAAACGTAGATGCCACCACTTCACCTTTTACTGAGCGTTCCATTTCGGTCACTTCTTCCGGACGTTCGTCGATGAGAAGTACGATAAGCATACATTCAGGATGGTTATAGGTGATTGATTGGGCGATGTTTTGCAACATCATGGTTTTACCGGCTTTTGGTGGCGAGACGATTAAGGCGCGCTGACCTTTGCCGATTGGCGCTGCTAAATCAATAACACGCGCAGTAATGTCTTCGGTCGAACCGTTACCACGCTCCATACGCATGCGATCGTCTGGATGTAGTGGTGTCAGGTTTTCGAATAAGAGTTTACGGCGGGAGTTTTCTGGGCTGTCGTAGTTAATTTCTGCGACTTTTAGTAGGGCAAAATAGCGTTCCTGATCTTTAGGTGGGCGTATTTTGCCGAAAATGGTGTCACCCGTCCGTAAGTTGAAGCGTCTGATCTGGCTTGGCGAGACGTAAATATCGTCTGGCCCTGCTAAATATGATCCTTCCGCTGAGCGTAAAAAACCAAAACCGTCTGGTAGGATTTCTAGAACTCCACCACCGAAGATATCTTCGCCACTTTTGGCGTGATTCTTCAGTAGTCCAAAGATAATGTCCTGTTTGCGCATACGCGCCATGTGCTCGAGACCGACAGCTTTAGCCATCTCAGACAGTTCTTGAGCGGATTTCTGCTTTAATTCTGTAAGATTCATAGTATTGAATGATTGTTTTTTGACGCATTGATAGACAATGCTGTGTTCCCGTGAAATTAATGTTTGGAATAGAAACGGAGTTTGCCCGAGGGCTTTATTTGGACGCTGCGTTCAGCAAGGTTAAATGTAGCACTAGATGCGGATGGTGTCTAGCAGGTTAAGTGGTTAATTTTAGACCTATTAAACAAAAAAGAGGCCGAAGCCTCTTTTTTTAGTATCAACTTAGATATTGCTGTCGATAAAAGCCATCAACTGTGACTTTGATACAGCGCCAACTTTGGTTGCTTCAACGTTGCCGCCTTTGAATAACATTAGAGTTGGAATACCACGAATGCCGTATTTTGGAGGCGTTTCGTTATTCTCATCAATGTTTAATTTAGCCACTTTGACTTTACCTTCGTAAGAATCAGCAATCTCGTCTAAGATTGGTGCGATCATCTTACAAGGGCCACACCACTCTGCCCAATAATCAACCAATACTGGGTTATCAGAGTTTAATACTTCTTCTTCGAAAGTGTCATCACTTACGTATACAATTTTGTCACTCATTCGGTTTTCTCCTACTAATTCACTTGCGCTTGGTAGCTATCAGACGCACAATGGCTCTATTTGATACAATGACTTGCAATTTTGCAAGCATCCAATGGTAAAAAGTTATAATAGATGGACAAATCACATTTATCCGACGTTCGTTTTAATGACCTTGGACTTCATCCTAAGCTCCTCGCTGCGGTGAACGACCAAGGGTTCCAATACTGCACACCTATTCAGGCTAAATCATTGCCTTTATTACTTAAAGGACAAAATGTTGCTGGCCAAGCGCAAACCGGTACTGGAAAAACCATCGCATTTCTGCTTGGTGTCATGAACGACATGTTGACCTTGCCTGAAATCGACGGCCGACGTCCTAACGAACCTCGCTCTATCATCATGGCGCCAACTCGTGAGCTAGCGGTTCAAATTGCTAAGGATGCCATGAAGCTGGCCAAGCATACAAAATTTAAGATTCGGGTAGTATATGGGGGTGAAGATCACCAAAAACAACGCCTTCAACTGGAAAAGGGTGTTGATATTTTGATCGGTACCACAGGTCGCCTAATCGATTACTTAAAGCAGAATGCTTACGGCCTAGAAGCGATTGATAGCGTAGTTCTCGACGAAGCAGACCGTATGTTCGACTTAGGCTTTATCAAAGATATTCGCTATTTATTCCGTCGCATGCCTGCCGCTAACGACCGCATCAATATGCTGTTTTCAGCGACCTTGTCGCACCGTGTTCAAGAGCTGGCTTATGAACATATGCACAACCCTCAGCATGTTCAGGTAGCTGCCGAGCAAGTGACTGCGAAAAAAATTCGTGAGGCTTTATTCTATCCAAGCCGTGATGAAGCCTTGCCTTTGCTGGTTGGCTTAATGCAACGTTTAACGCCGCCACGTACCATCGTATTTACCAATACTAAGCGCGCTGCTGAGCATGTTTGGGCTTGTTTACGCGGTAATGATATTGAGGCAGGTTTATTAACAGGCGATGTCCATCAGAAAAAGCGCCTAAAATTACTTGATGATCTGAAGAGCAACGCAGTTAATGTCTTGGTTTGTACCGATGTCGCCGCACGCGGGCTTCATATTGATGATGTTACGCATGTCTTTAACTATCACTTACCTGACGATGCCGAAGATTATGTACACCGCATTGGTCGAACGGCTCGAGCAGGCGCAGAGGGCGATGCTGTCAGCTTTGCTGGTGAGGACTTCGCGATGAACTTAACCGCTATCGAAGAGTATGTCGGTCATGAGCTGCCTAAGCTGGAGATTAAGCCAGAGTTCCTCGCAGAACTTAAACCTTCCATCCCTCTTAAACAAAAGCGCAGACACCCAACTCAAAGGCGTCAGTCTAAAGGGTAACTCATAGAGTATTAACGTATTAACCCTTTCAAAGTATCAAGGCCGCTTGTTAAATGCGGCCTTTTTTCCAACAAGCCAGCTTAAGCCGTTTAGCCCCCAGGTTTTCCCTATCAACAAAGTCGCAGCTCCTTTGAGGTTTATAGAGCTTCGTATGCAATACTGAAAGCACTTCTAAACAACACCCTTTCCTTGTGACCTAGTTCTCACTTATTTAAAAAAGTGGGAGCAAATATATTTTGTTACATTCTCACACTTCATTTCTACCTAACTTTTTTGGTACTTTCGGTACTCATTTATATAAGAAAGGACTAAACAATGTTTAAACCATTGATAATTATAGGGCTATCTTTCGCATTTATAGGTTGCGCCTCCACAAACTCTAATAATGCTGCAAATGCTTCACAAGAAAGCCAGAAAGTTGCTAAAAAAGATGATGACAAGCCTAAATATGTTTGCAAAAAAGTGCACAAAGTAGGCACTAACTTCAAACAAACCAAGTGCTGGCCTCTTGAAGAGTACGCAGAAAAACGAGATGCCGACAAAGAAGCTCTACGCCAATTACAGCGTTCGACAATTGCTCCTCCTGAATCTCGTTAGGATCCAGACAATAAAAAACGTCAGCGCCCCTGTGCTGACGTTTTACGATTTAAAGCTATTAAAATCGATTTCAGATTACTTCCACTTCTCAACGACATGTTTAATCCGACCTTCGCGACGCCCTACATGAGACTTAATCTGTTCCGCTAATTCAAAGTGCTTCCTTTCTTTATCGGTTTCTATTACCAGTTCAGGTATCACCACTGGGTTTCTGTCCTCGTCAAAGGCTACCAGTGTAAAGTGAGCAGTTGTACTTAACACATCCCCTTCATCACCACCTTTATCCACAAATACATCAGTCCGCACCATCATTGATGTTGAACCTACTAAAACAACCTTCGCCACAGTTTTAATACGATCACCGACAAAAATAGGCCGCTTGAAAATTACCCTTTCCACAGATGCAGTGGACACTGTTTTTTCTGAGTAGCGAATAGCTGCTAAAGCTGCGGTTGAGTCCATAATCGCTAGTAACTCGCCACCAAACATATTGCCATATGGGTTGCTTTGGTTTGGAAAAACGAAGTTCCACGTTTCTATCGCTTCAGACGGTTTTTGTTCGCGTTCAGACATTGAAACACTTCCTAATCATTTAAAAAATTAAGTATAGGTTGCCATATTCCTTGTTTGATTTCTTGTTTTTTCTTAAATAATCCAAAGTGTCCTATACTCTTTAGTTCTAAGGATTGTGGTGTAATATTCATAATTTCTTGATGAGCATTTGGATAGTGCTTTAGGAGGCCATCACGCGCTTCTTTCGGAGCATACCAATCGTCGCTAATGGTCAATCCCAATATATTAGCTTTAATTCTTCGATAGTTCGAAATATTGATGTCATGCTTTGGAGTAAATAGATAGTCTTTCGATCTAGCCCATGTTAACCACTGTTTAACGGCATTCTTAGGAACAGGGATAGGGCCGAGAAAACGCGATTTAAAAGTGTCTCCAAATTGTAGGCTCATGACCACTGGGAACACTAGATACCAGATAGCCGCTAGCCCATATTTTTGTAGCCCTGGCCATAATCGCCATGAACCAACTCCACTGGCGGCAATAACAATTTTATCGAACTCTATACTTGAAGGTGCCAAGCCAATAATTTGGCCGCCTGCGCTATGCCCTAAATAGGTTAATTTTTCCGGGTTATATGTGTTCCGAACAAACTGGATAGCGGCTTCCAAATCTAGCTGCCCCCAGTGCTCCATTAATATGTTCTCTGTCGGCATATTGCCTAGTTCGGAATGGCTGATACCACGGTAATCAAAAGTTAGAACCTTAATTCCATGCTCGGCCAAAAAGCCAGCGATATGCTTATAATATTGGTAAGGGACTCCAAATGCCGAACCGATAATCAACACATGCTCATTTGGGTCTTGTCGCGGCTTTTCTAACGGTGAGTAGACACAGGCTGATAATTCAAAGTCATCGCTTGCCTTAAACGTCACTTCTTTTGCAATATAACTCAAAAAGGTACCTAGGGTTTTCAATAAAAATCTATAGATACCTTATTTGAATACAAAAGGCCAGACCTCTGGCCTTTGACTTGCTCAAACTACCTATTCAGTCGAGGCCTATGATTTAGTCATTATTGTTGAGAAAAAACTTTTTGAAGCAGTTCCGTCGTTCTTGCTACAGGATTATCACGAATTTTCTTCTCTTCTTGCGCTACCAAGGTAAACAAACCATTTAAGGTTTCCTGCATGACATAATCTTCTATGTTCATGTTTGGCTTATCTGAAAATGGTAACTTCTGATAGGCACCGAGTAATTGTTTATAGTCTTTATAAAAACCAACCTTCTCCATACTCGAGGTGATGATGGGCTGAAAGCGACGCTCTAAATTGCTTTGGGTTCTATCGCGGAAATAATTGGTCGCCGCATTATCGCCACCGCGCAAAATACCCCAAGCATCTGCGATCGACATCGAACTGATAGCACCGATAAAAACGTCTTTGGCCTCCCCTGATGCTTTTTCAGCAGCACGATTCATTTGCATTTCGAAGTTATTCACGTAGCTACCTAAACCAACTTTGCGCAGTGTGCTGGCAGCGCTATCCAGTTGCTCAGGCACCACAATCTTAATTAATGGATTATTACTAAAGCCTCCTGAGCGATTGGTGCTATTAACACTATTTTTGGTACCGACTTCCAGTGCCTGCTTTAATCCCGCGACTACCGTTTGTTCTGATAGTTGCTGGTTGCCTCCAATGCCCTCTAATACACGATTGAGATCGGTGGTTTTACAGCTTGTTGTCATCAATGACACAGCGATTACAGTTAAAGCTACTTTGAATAACTTCATGATATACCTCTATATATCGACTTCAAAATAACCCGAACTGGGTAATAAAACATATCACCCGATCGAGCTAGTGTAGGGTTTGTACTAACCATATCGTAATCGGAATTGTGATTACGGACAACAAAGTACTTAACGCTATGGTGTTGTGAGCGATTTTACGATCAGTCTCCACGGCTTCAACAAAAGGCATCACACTAATACCCGTAGGACAGGCGGCGAGAATGGTTAATGATAATAGGTGCGTCTCACTGAGGCCCATGACCCAATAACCAAAGCTAAACACCACGACCGGGATTAGCAGAAGTTTTATCGATGTCGCCAAAGCGGTTTTGGTAATAACCGAACGGCTAAGGGTGCCAAGGCTCGCCAGTGAACTGCCGAGAATGATCAAAGCTAAGGGTAGCGCCGCATCAGAAACCATCTCTAGGGGTGTGAAAAGCTGTTGTGGGATCGGGATTTCAAATAGGTTGAAAAGCAAACCCAAAACCACGCCAAGAATTACTGGATTACTGAATATTGCAAGAGCAGCTTTAAACTTCAATGGCGTGACATTCACTCGCGTCGAAAATAAAAAGAAGGTGCTAAACAGAATTAAACTGTGACCCGAAATCACCGCTAAGCTAATAACCAAACCCTTTTGACCCGTGACCGATAAAATTACCGGAATTCCCACTAGGACATTATTCGAAAAAGTTGAGGTCAGGGCGACACGATGACTCATGGTTAACGCCAAAATAACAAATACTATTAATACTGGCGTAAAGTAAGCGAAGAGGGTGGTACCGATATCCTCTAAACCCGTCTCATACACATTGACGAATAAAAAGACCGGAACGAAAGCTTTGAAAACAACCTTGGATAAGTCTTCAAAAAACTCGGTACGAACTAACCGCCATTTAATCAACACCACACCAATCAGCACCACAAGGGCAACTGGGATAATGGCGTTTAAAATGACGGTCAAAATAACTACTTATTCTTTATTGGATTAATCAACATTATCGTAAAAGCTGGCGGCAGTCGCTCTAACTCTTTTTCAGTTAAAGGAAATTTTCCAGCCTCTACTATCGTTCTTTCTAATTCAGGCTCGAAATCACACTCCCTATATGTGTAATCTTTAATTTTAGCCTCTTGATCTAGGCTTAAAGTTACTTCGCACGAGGTTCCTGACTTTGTTAACTCAACCCACTTTACCTTTAAATGTTTTTTTACCTTATCTACAGCCTTAAAAAAACCTAAAATTTGCTCCCTTTGCTTACCTTTAATTTCTGTAGCTTTAGGAAAGGTTTCTACCTCTATTTTTTCATTAACTGTCTGTATAGGTGCTGTCTTTTGAGTTGAACAACCAGAGGTAAGGACTAACATCAAACTTACTATTATAAATATGCACTTCATTATTTACTCCATATAGCGACAAGCATCCTTGGCAAAATACGTTAGGATTCCATCGCAACCCGCGCGCTTAAAGCCAAGCAGTGACTCCATCACTATCGCTTTTTCGTCGAGCCAACCGTTTTGCGCTGCGGCTTTGATCATGGCGTATTCACCGCTGACTTGATAAGCGAATGTTGGCATTTTGAACTCGTCTTTCACACGACGAACAATGTCCAAGTAAGGCTGACCAGGCTTAACCATCACCATGTCCGCACCTTCTTCAATATCTAAAGCGATTTCATGTAGCGCTTCATCCGTATTACCTGGATCCATTTGGTAGGTTTTCTTATCCGCTTTACCCAATGCACCCGCAGAACCCACCGCATCACGGAAAGGTCCATAAAAACTCGATGCGTACTTAGCCGCGTACGACATGATTAAAGTATTCACAAATTCACTGGCTTCTAACGCTTCACGAATCGCACCAATACGACCATCCATCATATCTGACGGAGCTACCATGTCAGCGCCAGCTTGTGCGTGACACAAAGCTTGTTTCACTAAGACTTCTTTGGTGATGTCATTTAAGATGTAGCCCTCATCATCACCCTCTGTTCCGAGAATGCCATCTTGACCGTGTGACGTATAAGGATCGAGCGCGACATCCGTCATGATGCCAAGTTGTGGGAATTTCGCTTTAATGGCTTTAACTACGGTCGGGACTAACCCTCCAGGATTGTAGGCTTCTTCGGCTTCCAATGATTTTTTATCGTCACCAACTACTGGGAATAATGCGATAGCGGGAATGCCTAGCTCTACGATTTCAGCACATTCTTCCAGCAACAAATCTAAGGTTTTGCGCTCAACGCCTGGCATCGAAGCCACTGATTCTTTTTTGTTATCGCCTTCCAGTACAAAGACTGGATAAATAAAGTCTTTCGCCGACAAGCTAGACTCACGAACTAAATCACGGCTAAACGTCTGTGCGCGAATACGGCGTAAACGACGGCTGGGGAAAAAACCACTATTCATAATGCGACCTTATTCAGTTTAATTTATACACTCAGCCAATCTTGCGGCTTTAGATAATAATCCGTCAATTCAGCTTCACGGCTATCTGCTTCGGGCTGCCAGTTATAACGCCAGCTTACCGCACTCGGTAGCGACATTAATATCGACTCGGTGCGGCCGCCTGTTTGCAGCCCAAATAACGTGCCTCGATCCCAGACCAAGTTAAACTCCACATAGCGCCCGCGTCGATACAACTGGAAGTCACGCTCTTTCTCAGTATAAGGCAAGTCTTTGCGTTTATTCAAAATCGGTTGATAGGCCTTAATAAAGTGATCCCCGACCGAACGCATAAAAGCAAAACACTGCTCAAAATCCCAGTCATCTCCTGATTGAGACATACTCTCCGTATTAACGTCATCAAAAAACAATCCGCCAATACCACGGTGCTCATCACGGTGCTTGATGTAGAAATAATCATCACACCACTTTTTGTACTTTGAGTAACACTCTTTACCAAAAGGATCACAAGCGTCTTTCGCCACTTGATGCCAAAACTGGCAATCCTCTTTGTTGGCATAATAGGGCGTTAAGTCAAAGCCGCCACCAAACCACCAAATCGGCTCAGCGCCTTCTTTCTCCGCAATGAAAAAGCGCACATTCATATGTGACGTTGGCGCGTGGGGGTTTTTCGGATGAATCACTAGTGAGACACCCATAGCTTTAAAGCCACGGCCGGCTAATTCAGGGCGGTGTGCGGTTGCCGAAGCCGGCATATTAGTGCCTTCAACATAAGAATAGTTAACGCCACCTTTTTCGATGACAGCACCATCTTCCATCACACGAGTTAAGCCGCCACCACCTTGGGCACGCTGCCACTCGTCTTTAATAAAGTCTTTTTCACCATCTTCCTTGGCCAGTTCGCGGCAAATATTTTCTTGTAAATCAAGCAGGTAAGATTTAACTGCTTCAATATCAATGGTTTGCATACCACCTCTGTCGTATTTTGAGCTTACTTAGAAAAACGCCTAAGCTCTCAGCACCTGCTGTGTTTGTGCATCGATAATTGTAGAAGGACGATCATAACCACCCACAGCGCCCGATACCACCATATCCAGCTGTGTTGACATCTTATTTCTAACTTCTGATGTCTGCTTCATTTCAGGATTACCTGCACGGTTAGCGCTGGTTGACACGATAACAGACTGAGCCTCATCACATAATGCCTGAACGACAGGGTGCTTACTCAACCGAATCGCTATTTTAGAATGATCACCGCAAACCAACGGTAAGACCAATTCACTTTTCGGCAACAGCCAAGTCACAGGCTGTTCGGGATCCTGTTCATCCGGATATTCCTCAAAACACAGCAATAAGTCATGGAAATTTTCGTCCACAAAAGGTTCGATTTGCCCGATATCGCTCGCCACAAGGATCAAACCCTTGTGCCAAGGACGCTTTTTAATGGTAAGAATTCGTTGAATAGCTTCGATAGAGAAGGGCAGGCAACCTAAACCAAATACCGCCTCAGTAGGGTAAGCGATAACACCGTCCTGCTCCATAAGGTTGACGGCACGTTTGATTTGAAAATCGTTGACGTAGGTCAATTGATTATCTTAACTTAAGATGTCTTAGATAAAAGGGGCTTTGAAAAGTAGCGCCCAAGGTCCTGAACCTCAAAGACAATCAGTCTTAGGCGCTATAAACAAAGAATTAAGCGTTTAGCTTTTTCTGTAACTCTGCGTCTTTAGCAACAACTTTATCACAGTTATCAGAACGATCTTTCGCTACTGCTGCAGCGATTGTCTCGTCCGTTAGCGCCATGATTTGGCCCGCTAAGTAAGCAGCGTTTTTCGCGCCAGCAGAACCCACAGCAACTGTCGCTACTGGAACACCACCAGGCATCATCACTGTTGATAACAATGAATCTTGACCGTTTAATGGGCCGCCCGCCATAGGAACACCGATAACCGGCTTAACAGTCATACCCGCAACCGCGCCCGCCAAGTGAGCCGCAAGACCCGCAGCGCAGATGAATACTTTACAACCACGCGCTTCCGCATCGTTAACGTATTCTTTTGTTTGCACAGGCGTACGGTGAGCAGATGTAATTTTCATCTCAACTTCAACACCTAGATCTTTCAAAGTGTCGTAAGTTTTCTGCATAGTAGAAAGGTCTGAATCAGAACCCATTAAGATAGCAACAAAGTCTTTAGACATGGTTTTGCCCCTGAAAATAGTTGGTTAAGCAAAGGATTTAAGAAATTAGGGCGGATTTTACCGATTTACAAGGCTTTTGTGTAGGTTTTGACCATTATTTTATCGATCTTTTGTGCCATTGGGCTTTATTCATGCTACATTTCCAGAAAAATATCCAAATAAGGGACCTAAAATGGACAATAAGCTTCAAGCGTTTGATGATGATCCTGACTATCTAAAGGGATTAGGTGGATTACTTATCTTTGTGGGTATTGGCATTGTTATTAACTCTATTCTGATCTCATACCAACTCAGCCAAGATCTCTTTCCTATGATCTCTAACGGGTCATTGGCAGTATTAAGTGACCCATCTTCAGAGTATTACACAGAAGGTTTTGCTGCTTTATTTTATGCTGAATTAGTATTAAACATTGCATTATTAATTGCTGAACTTGGCCTGTTATTCTTGTTCTTTTATAAACATAAGTTTTTCCCTACCAGCTTTATTGTAGTCATAGCTTTAACGCCTTTTATAACACTCCTTGATGCCATAATGGTTAATAAAGTGATACCAGAAGTGCCTATATTCGATCCCGAAACAATATTGTCTCTAGTTAGCAGTATTGGATATGCCGCTATATGGATCCCTTATATGCTTATTTCAGAAAGGGTTAAAAAGACCTTTACTCGCCCCATTCATCATGGACACGTTACTGCGAATACTGCTGTAGCTGGCGAAGCATAAGGGATAACTCATGCTCGAATTACGGCCTAATTGCGAACACTGCAATAAATCACTTCCTCCCGAGTCCATGGAAGCGATGATTTGTACTTTTGAATGTACTTTTTGTCGTGATTGTGTGGAGCAAGTTTTGCTTAACGTCTGCCCCAATTGTGGCGGAGGCTTTGTGCCTCGCCCTGTCAGACCGCAAATTAACTGGAAAGATGGCAATAGCTTATCGCAGTATCCTGCTAGCACTAAGGTGGTACATAAGCCTGTTGACCCGATAAAGCATCGAGCATTCGCCAAAGCGATTAAAAAAATAGCGCCTGAACGTCGCTAATCAACGTCCAGGCTTTAATCTTTTATTCTGGTTTAGGGCTACCCATCATTGTTTCCAGCATGTCTCCTTGGGGCATGCCTTGCACACTTTTAATTTTTCCTTCTTCATCCTTATAAAAAGAAGTCGGTGTGGCGCCAAAGCCGAAGCGTTGCATCATATTAGTGTTAAGTTGAATTCGGACCTGACCTTGCTCTACGGCTTTTTGATTAATCTTTACGCCGCCTTGAGAAAACTGCTCATGATGTTTCATCATCATCGCTTCTGGATCGTTATTTCCTAAGATACTGGCTGCTTTATCCATGCTACTTTTGCGTAAAATCGCCACTAAAACATGGCGAAGTTGAACTTTTCCTGCTTTTATCCAAGGGTCAGCCGCTTCACGGAATTTATGGCAATACGGGCAATTTGGATCGGTAAAAGTATAAATAACGACAGGCGCATCGTCGCTACCGTCAGCGACCCAAGCGCTTTTTTCTAACTCCTTCCAAACTTGTTCTTGCTTAGGACCTTCGACCAGCTGATCCATCACAGCCACCGTTAAATTCACACCTTCAGCATCAATTAAAGTCCCCACAATGGCGTGCTTCTTATCTTTGGTCACATAAATTGCTAGTGGCTTACCGCGCATCATCCCTGCATAACCGATCATGCCTGATGGTGCTTCAAACGTATCAATAATTTCTACGCCTTGTTCGATAATGCTTTCAACAGGAGCAGGGTATTGTTTCGCGCGCTCCAAAGCTCCCTGATCTTGGTTGGTCTTAACTGTGTTCGATGTAGCTTCTTTATTCTGCTCATTAGAGCAGGCGACTAGAATCCAGACCGAAGCCAGGGCAGCTAATATCTTTGAAAATTTCATTAATCGTTAACCTCATATTTATCCGCTTGCGGTTGCTTTAACCGTTCAAGCTTAGCCGCTAATGATGCTCGGGATAACTCACCTAAGTGGGCATCAATTAACTCGCCTTGTTCATTCACAAATAATGTCGTCGGAAGCGCTCGGCTTCCAATCAACTGGCCAAGCATGGCCTTATCATCAGCAACCACGTTATTTAGCTGCAATGCTTCTTGCTCTAAAAATTGCTCAATCACGGCAGGATGTTCGCCTTGATTGACAAAAATAAATCCTACATCAGAATTCTGTCGCTGCGCCTGCTGCAAAACCGGCATTTCACGGCGGCAGGGCGGACACCAGGTTGCCCAAAGATTAATCACCCGCGGCTTGTCCGTTGCGATCTGGCTCAGCTCTATATCATCAGACGACAGCTGACTAACCACTATTTTGGGTAATTTCTGACTAGTATCTTTGATTATCCATAAACCAAACGTTACTAAACCCCACAGCAGCATCCCAGCTATGGCGCCCGATAAGAGTGATCGACGAATCTTGCTATTTTTCCAATACACCAATGCAGTTAAGACTACCATCGCGGTGATGCCTACCCAAGCATTAAAGCCAGCGTCTCTGATATCTATGATTGACCACCAGTCTTGTCGATATTCTGTCCAATACTCAATCACGAATACCGCTCGCGCGATCAGCATAGCGGCAATAAAGATCATCGCGATTTTACCGTCGGCTGAGCATTTATTCTTCCGCCCAACGATATAACTGACCAACATCGCCAGCGCAAAGCTCAGCAATAATAGCAAGCGATCTACAGGTAAACTTAAAGAGCCGATTGAAATGCTTAACATAGCTATTGGTAAAGAGGTATTGTCGCTGGTTACATCAGCGAGGCTAATATTTATCGCAAATTGTACGCGATTTACCAAAAAAATCTCTTAATAGGGTGTAAATGTTGGTAAAGACAAGCAAGGGGTTAAGAGGGCCCTATAACAAGCACTCTAAAATATTAGGAGAAAACTGTTATTGCAACATACATTGCGAAAATATGAATGCGACTTATTGCCGCTGTATTGTGGTACTTTTCCTCTAGACTTTTTTCTCTAAAACGTTTCGTCGAGATTCTTTCTTTAGAGTAGGCTAATGAGCAAAAGTGCCACTATCTAGGCTTTCTACCAAGGCGAACTCGGCGTCACGATCTTGCATATTAAATAATACCATCATGACTACCCAGCGTAGACGTTCTAAAGCCACTTCTTCGTCTTCTTGTTGACCCAGCGCTGTCATACGGTCGATCACCATCTCACGAGCATGTGCATCTAACACGCCACACTGCTCAAAGTACATCACTGCACCCTGAACCGCCGGTGATAACACCAATTGCTCTTCTGGTGAAAACAACCGAATAGATTGATTCGCTTCTGGAGTCGGTTTAAAGTTTTCCGAAGTCGCTAATACTAAACCATCTAACCAGTCGATAGCGCCTTTAATTTCGCCGTCAGTAAAACCAACGTCTTCAAGGGCTTCAACTAGGGTATCGTTAGCAAGAATATGATTGCTTTCTTCGTCTTGGAAGTTTTCAAAGATATAAAGTAGTACGTCAAGTACGTCTTCTTTCATTGGACTCTCGTAGTTTAGGCTTTTGATTCGCCGTTAAAGTCACTATGCCACTTGCTAAGCGTTGCTAAAGGGACTGCATTCTTTAGCTTGAGCGGCGTTGGTATCCGCCAGCCACACTCACAATATGGTCATTTAATTCTAACAGTAATAACATATGGCTGACCACATCTATTTCAAGCCCACTACGCTCAATAATCGTGTCCATGGAAGTGGTATCATAATCGACATGCTGCATAAGCTCTTGATATTCTTGGTCTAACTCAAAGTCCTTTGCTTCTTGTTGAGACCTTTTGCCTTCCTCAAATAAACTCTCGTTTTGCCACGACACCAAAGCACCTAACTCCTCAATAATCTCCTCAGCAGTTTCAACTAGCTTAACCCCTTGTTTTATCAAAGCATGGCAGCCTCTCGCTAAGGGATTATGAATTGATCCAGGTATGGCGAACACTTCGCGGCTTTGCTCCATCGCCAATCGCGCTGTAATCAAGGAGCCACTTTTCACTGCAGCCTCCACCACCAAAGTCCCTAAACTCATCCCTGAAATAATTCGGTTACGCGCTGGAAAGTGTGTCGCACGGACTCCAGTTCCTAAAGCAAACTCGGAAACAATCGCTCCTTTCTCAACTATCTCTTGTGCCATGGCTTTGTGCCTAGCCGGGTACACCCGATCTAGCCCTGTGCCTGCAACAGCGATGGTTGGTAAATTTTGATCCAACACCGCTTGATGAGCAAAACCATCAACCCCGAGCGCCAAACCACTGGTGATAACGGCGCCAGCTCGCGCTAAAGTTCTTGCAAACTCTGTAGCATTATCTTTTCCCTGATGGGTTGGATTGCGAGTACCTACAATGGCAATTTGGTGTTGTTTTAAAAGTTCTTTATGGCCCTGCACAAACAATAGCTTTGGCGCCGAATCAATCTCACGCAGTAAGGCTGGGTAGTCATCACTGACAAAGGGAATCAAATGCTTGTTGTCGCTATCAAACCAAGCAACATCCTGATCAATAGTCGCGCTATCGATCGAGTCCAAACGTTCCTTTAACCCTTGTCTAAAACCTAAGGATTGTAGCTGCTTTTCAGATAACTCAAACAGTTCGCTGATTGATGAGTAATGGTCAAAGAAATGCTGTAGTTTCTGACAACTAATGTTGATGTGAGACAGCGCCAACCAGGCACGCATCTCTTTTGAGGAGACATCCTTTTTATTCATGATTAATCCTTTAATCGGTTATATTGTTTGCCGCCGAACGCTTTACGACCAAAGCCTAGCAGCCAATAAAAAACTGGCCTTGCTTTTAACAAGACCAGCTTAAATTGTAATACACTATCTTGTGAACTCACTTAGTAAGGATTGCGCGCAACATCCATCAAGTGAATCGGACGCACTGCATCCATAACCAGCGCCAAGCTTACTTTTTCGTAAGTTCGGAACACCATTATAGTGCCTGCACGCTCTTCAGGTAAGGTTACATACGGATCTTCAGCACCACGTTTTTCAGCAGTTTTATCCAAAACTTTTTTGCCACGCTGATAAACCGTTAGAACATGACCTTCTTCAAGACCGTCACGCTCACCTTTATCCAAAGTCACTACATTGTACTGTCCAATTTGCGACACGCCGTCATAAACTGAAATCAACTTTGTGGCAATTTCCTGCTCAGGTGCACGAGGCGCGTAAACCGGCGGTAGAGGATCTTCGTTACGAGGCAGTGCGATATCACCTTCTAACACTTCCAGTTTTGACTTCTTAACGTCAAACTTCGCTGGGTCACCTTCTTCTACCACGGTACCGTTGGCAAGATAGCGTGCTTCAACACCTAACAATTCGTTAGTAACAGGATCACGGTATTCTTTACCCTTACGGTAAAGGCCGTAGCTAGATCCTGAACTGGCATTTAAGCCACGAACGTACAAACGGTCATCAAACCCACCGCTGATGACATGTCCGTCAGCTAAAGCAACGACATAAGGTGAGGTTTCAAACACTGAAGGATCTACGACCAACTCATCGATTAAGAATGGACGGATAATATCCATTGGAATCGTGGTAATCGCATCGCCTTCCGATAGCACTCGCGCTTTAGGGCGTAATTTAATAGTCCCGTTTGATGCTTTTACTAAATATGGTTTCCCATCGATATACACCAGCTTTAAAATATCGCCAGGATATATCAAATGTGGATTTTCAACCTGTGGATTCACATGCCAAATTTCAGGCCAATTCCAAGGCTTCGTTAAGAAGCGTCCAGAAATGTCCCATAAGGTATCACCTTTTTTGACAACGTAAGTATCAGGATGATCTGCACGAAGCTCTGCAGAATGTGCTGCAATACTCCCCAAAAATAGCGCTGCAGTAGCAGCTGCCGCTAAAACTAATTTTTTCATGGCTATCCTTTGTAATTTACTGATAGTCGGATCCTCTTAACCCATTGCCCTGAATATACCGCGAACAGAAAGCTTTGAAAATAGGCTAAAAAGAAACAGCCAAACCCCAAACCTAGAGCTTTAAACTCTATAAGGATCATCATCTTATCAACATTTCTTAGCATATTACTACAACTTAATCACAGTCTAATCATTATTTTAGAGCTTTTTAGTAAGATTTTTGGTCTAAAAAATGGTCATTCTGGGTCGAATTGATTATGATCGCCCCCATATTAGTATTGTTCCTCTTTTAATGAGTAGATAGTAAGGTTTCATGGCTAAACTAGAAATTTTAGAATTCCCAGACACGCGACTGCGTACAAAAGCAGAGCCCGTCACTGATTTTGGTGACGAATTTCAACAGCAAGTCGACGATATGTTCGAAACGATGTACGAAGCTCCTGGTATCGGGTTAGCAGGTGCACAAGTTAATTTTCATAAGCGTTTATTTGTGATTGATGTTTCAGAAGATAAAAGCGAGCCTTTGGTTTTCGCCAACCCAGAATTCGTCGAAAAACGCGGTCTTGAAGAAATGGAAGAAGGCTGTCTATCTTTCCCTGGGGTTTATGCCAAGGTTAAGCGAGCTAATGAAGTGGTGGTAAAAGCCCAAGATAGACACGGCAAAGAGTTCGAGCTGGATACTGGCGATTTGTTGGCTGTCTGTATACAACATGAGCACGACCATATTGAAGGTAAGCTTTTCGTCGACTATTTGTCACCGCTAAAACGTAACCGCATTCGTAAAGCTCTTGAAAAACAGCACCGACAAAACAAGTAAGCACTTACACCAATGAC
Organism: Kangiella sp. HD9-110m-PIT-SAG07; assembly: GCA_003370465.1. Taxonomy (GTDB): domain Bacteria; phylum Pseudomonadota; class Gammaproteobacteria; order Enterobacterales; family Kangiellaceae; genus Kangiella. Next base: position 55,242 of record QQTG01000014.1, read on the forward strand.
TCAACCCTTAAAAGTAATTTTCGCTGGTACGCCTGATTTTGCGGCGGCCAGCTTAAAATCCTTAATTAACTCTAAGCATGACGTTATCGCCACTTATACCCAGCCAGATCGTCAATCGGGTCGCGGCAAAAAAATTTCCATGAGTCCTGTTAAGGAACTAGCTTTAGAACATAAGATCCCTGTCGAGCAGCCTATAAACTTCAAATCTGCCGATGCTCAAGAAATACTAGCCGATTACGATGCCGATATTATGGTTGTTGCCGCTTATGGTTTGTTATTACCACAAACCATTTTAGACACACCAAAACTCGGTTGTATCAATGTTCACGGATCCCTACTGCCACGCTGGCGCGGTGCGGCGCCGATCCAAAGAGCGATTGAAGCAGGTGATACTGAGTCTGGCATCACGATCATGCAAATGGAGGCGGGTTTAGACACTGGCCCCATGATCAGCCAGGCCATCACACCGATTACAGCAACAGATACAGGCTCATCGTTACATGATAAATTAGCAGCTCAAGGTGCTGAGTTATTGGTTACGGCTGTGGATACGATTGCAGAGACAGGCATTTCTGCAACAAAACAAGACGATAGCTTGGCCACTTATGCCCATAAACTTAACAAACAAGACGCATTTATCGACTGGACCCAAGCCGCAACTACCATTGAACGCATGATTCGCGCTTTTAATAGCTGGCCCGTTGCACAAAGCCAGTTGGCTGACAAAACCCTTAGAATTTGGCAGGCAGAGTTGGTTAAAGATTCAACCCAACAATCAACAGGCACTATTTCAGCAGGCACTATTCCAGCAGGCACTATTGTCAACGCTGATAAAGGCGGCCTATTAGTTGCTTGCGGTAGCGATCAACTACTAATTACAGAATTACAGATTCCCGGCTCGCGTAAAATGTCCGTTAAAGATCTGTTAAATGCGCCAAAAAATCAGGAATTGCTAGCCAAAGGCTCTCAATTTTCTCACTCACCGACCGCATAAGGTTTTCCTTTGGCCCTACTTAACTCGACACAAATCCGTAGCCAAGCCGCTAAATCTCTTGAGTTAATTGCTTTTGAAGGGCAATCAGCAGGAGAGATCTTAAACCACATTGAGTTTGAAAACCCTAGCGATACCTCGCTTTTTAAAGCTATTGTACTCGGTTCATGTCGCTACTTTGTCCGTCTCGAAGCCTTAACGCTTCTATTACTCAAGAAAAAGTTTAAGCCAAAGGATCATGATTTACTGTGTTTGTTGATTGTTGGCTTGTATCAACTTGATGAGTACAGCCGCGTTCCTGATCATGCTGCGATTAGCGAAACTGTCGATGCTTGTCGTGCTTTGAAAAAAGATTGGGCTACCAAGCTGCTGAATGGTGTTCTTCGTAATTTTTTACGCCAAAAAGATGCATTAAATCAAAAGCTTGACCGTGACTGGGATACAAAATTTAGTTTTCCAGAGTGGCTTATTAAACGAATCAAACCGCATTACAAAGGCCAAGTCGAGCAGATTCTTGAGCAGTCTAACCTGCAAGCGCCCATGTCGCTTAGAGTTAACCTGATGAAAACCACGCGTGACCAATTCTGCCACCAGCTTGACGAAGTCGGGCTGGGTTATAGCAAACATACATTCGTCGACAGCGCAGTAGTTTTAGAGCAAGCAATACCGGTTCAGTCGATTCCTGGATTTAGTGAGGGCCACTGCTCGGTACAGGATGTTGCCGCTCAAGTTGCCGCTCAGCTTTTAGCTCCATCAAAAGACCAGAAAGTATTAGATGCTTGTGCCGCACCTGGTGGTAAAACGGCGCATTTACTTGAACTTACGCATAATAATATTGAGCTTGATGCAGTCGATATTGATCCTCAGCGCTGCATCCGTATTCAAGAAAATATGGGGCGTTTAGCACTAGGTGCAAACATCGAGGCTGAAGATGCTTTAAGTTTTATGCAGGCCAAAACCGAACATTACGACGCCATTTTGCTCGATGTCCCTTGCAGCGCCACTGGTGTCATTCGTCGCCACCCTGATATAAAACTGTTGCGCCGAGACGCGGATATTGATGAACTTTGTATTATTCAGCAGCAACTATTAACCGCCGCGTGGAAAGCACTTAGGCCTGGGGGAAAGCTACTTTACGCCACCTGTTCGATACTTTTCGAAGAAAATAGTGCACAAATAGCAGATTTTATCTCAAACACAAAAAATGCGAAACTTGCTAGTTTACCCCCAGAGTTAACGGCCATCAGTCAATCTGACATCGGCTGCCAGATCTTGCCGGGTACTGATAGCATGGATGGTTTTTATTATTCGTTACTACAAAAAGAAGGTTAAGTTCTCCAAATAACGTCAGCCTCAAGTCCGATTCATAATTTCTGTAACTGAGCACCAACTCTTGGCAAGCTCCTCAATCGACTTCACAATGACATAAATTATTGATATTTAACCCCATAAACCATAAAAAACCCTTCCGATCCCATGCAGATAGCGTTAGCATAAGCATCAGATACTAATAAGAAGGCTTATTATTTGTCGTTATGAAAATTATTATTCTCGGCGCCGGTCAGGTGGGAACCACCCTCGCGCTCAGCTTGGAGGGCGAAAATAACGACATTACTCTGATTGATTCAGATCCTAAACGGTTACGCTATATTCAAGACCATTTGGATTTACGTACTATTGTGGGTCACGCCGCTTTTCCTGATGTACTCGCCAACGCAGGTATTGATGACACTGATATGCTGGTTGCGGTAACGAGTAGCGACGAAGTCAACATGGTGGCCTGTCAGATTGCTCATAGTTTGTATCAAACACCGACCAAAATCGCACGAATCCGCTCTCCCAATTATCACCAAAAACACGAGATCTTCACCAATAATCACATCCCAGTCGATGTTGTGATTAGTCCCGAAAAACTCGTCACAGAATATATAGAGCGTCTGGTCGATAACCCGGGTGCCTTTCAGGTTCTCGATTTTGCTAAGGGTTTACTGCGCTTAGTTGCCGTTAAAGCCTATTATGGCGGTCCGCTAGTCGGTAATGCCCTGTCGGAACTTAAGCACCATCTTCCGAATGTCGAAACTCGTGTTGCTGCTATTTTCCGCCGCGGCAAGCCGATTGTTCCTACCGGCCACACCGTTATTGAGGCCGACGATGAAGTTTTCTTCCTTGCTGCGAAAAAACATATCCGCTCGGTAATGAGCGAGCTACAACGCTTAGAGAAAAACTACCAAAGAGTCATCATCGCTGGTGGCGGTAATATTGGGCAAGGCTTGGCTAAGCGCCTCGAAAAAAAGATGCTGGTTAAGATCATCGAACGTGATCCGAATCGTGCCGAAGAGTTAGCCAATAATCTGGAAGACACACTGGTGCTTCAAGGGGATGTTTCTGATGAAGATCTCCTCAATGATGAAAACATCAGTGAGTTTGATTTATTTATCTCAGTCACTAATGATGACGAAGCCAATATTATGTCGGCGTTGTTGGCTAAAAAACTTGGTGTTCGTAAGACCATGGTGTTGATTAACCGAACGGCCTACGTTGACTTAATCCAAGGCCACGAAATTGATATCGCCATATCACCCCAACAGGTGACTATCGGTAGCTTGCTAACCCATATTCGTCGCGGCCATGTGTCGAGTGTTTATTCTCTGCGCCGGGGTGCAGCTGAGGCGATTGAGGCGATTGCCAAAGGCAACGAGCAAACGTCATCGGTTATAGGTCGCTCGATCAGCGAGCTGGCTTTACCACCCGGAACGTCGATAGGTGCTATCGTCCGCGACGATCAAGTATTGATCGCCCACGATAATGTGATTATCCGCGAAAACGACCACGTCGTACTGTTCATGGTCGATAAAGACTATATCCAAGACGTGGAACGCCTGTTCCAAGTCAACGTCACTTACTTTTAGCGGCAGTTAGGGAAAGTTAATGCAGTTCGCTACCATTACACGAATTTTAGGCCTACTGGTCATGGTGTTCAGTTTAACCATGATCCCGCCAAGCTTGGTCGCGTTGATTTATCAAGATGGCGGTGGTAGCGCTTTTGTCCTGACTTTTTTCCTGACCCTAATCTCAGGTTTCATTATTTATTTTCCTAAAAGACATGCGAAAAGCGATTTGAAGGTTCGCGATGGCTTTTTGGTCGTAGTGCTGTTCTGGACGGTGCTTAGCCTTATTGGGTCAGTGCCATTTTTACTGATGAACAGCATGGAAATGTCGCTTGCAGACTCTGTTTTTGAATCATTTTCGGGATTAACTACCACTGGTGCAACGGTTATTAGCGGTCTCGATAGTCTGCCACATTCGATTCTCTATTATCGACAACAGCTTCAATGGCTCGGCGGCATGGGTATCATTGTTCTGGCCGTAGCTATCCTGCCCATGCTTGGTATTGGTGGTATGCAGTTATACCGTGCGGAAACACCAGGCCCAATGAAAGATAACAAACTGACGCCACGCATCGCAGGAACCGCTAAAGCGCTGTGGTATATTTATTTGGGGTTAACCATCGCCTGTGGTGTTTCTTACTGGCTCGCTGGGATGACACCTTTTGATGCTCTCGCACACAGCTTTTCTACCGTCGCCATCGGCGGCTTTTCGCCTCATGATGCCAGCATTGGTTATTTCGACAGCTCCAGCGTTGAACTCATCGCATCACTCTTTATGCTGCTTTCGGGTGTTAACTTTTCTTTGCACTTTATGGTCGTTCGGCGATTAAGTTTAACGCCTTACTTCAAAGATCCAGAGTTCCGCAGCTACTTGGTAATGCTGGTCAGTATTACCTTAATCTGCCTGACTGTGTTGTTGGCTTATAACCACTTTGATTTTTCTGAAGGATTGGTTAAGAGTATCTTCCATACCATATCCATCGCCACCACTACTGGCTACGCCAGCTCTGACTTTAGCACTTGGCCAAGCTTCTTACCTGTGCTGCTTATACTAACCAGCTTTGCAGGCGCTTGTGCCGCGTCTACGGGTGGCGGCATTAAAATTATTCGCATCCTATTATTGTTTAAGCAGGGTTTTCGTGAGATTAAACGTTTAGTTCACCCGACAGGGGTTTTCCTTATCAAACTGGGTAAGACATCCGTCAGTGATCGTGTTGTTCAGGCTGTTTGGGGCTTCTTCGCCACCTATGTCATGCTTTTCCTAATCTTAATGATACTTTTAATGGCGAACGGCATTGATCAAATTACAGCGTTCTCAGCTGTCGCGGCCTGCCTTAATAATCTAGGTCCTGGACTTGGAGAGGTGGCTGTTAATTACAGCGGTCTGAACGACTTTACTAAGTATATTCTTAGCTTCGCGATGTTGCTGGGGCGTCTTGAAATCTTCACGCTTCTGGTACTCTTCACGCCATACTTCTGGCGTCGATAATCATCTCTTATTAGAGCCAATTTGCGCGATTAGTTTTAAAACAAATAACTATTTTTGGTAAGGATTGGGACCGCCGCATGAGGAGGTCTTAAATCGTTTATAGGACCATTGATACTGCTCGGGATACTGTCTAATGAATGACTCTAGGTGCTCGTTTACTTCTTTAGCATACTGCTCTTGAGCCTGCTCAGCATCAATCTCGATTGGCACTAGATGCATATCGTAGAGTCCATTGTCATTTTTGATTGCCGCTACCTGAAACAGCTTTGCGTCACTTCTTTGTTGGATTCGCTGCACAATGGTCATGGTCAGCGCATCTTTACCACAAAAGGGAACAAACACCCCTGCTCGGCGCCCCGGCTCTTGGTCGCTCAGGACAGCTGCGACTTCGCCGTTTTTTAAGGCATTAATTAAGTGCATCACGCCCCGACTATCGCCCTTAACCATGGTTGTATCATTCTGACAGCGCCCGCCACTAATGACCTCATCCATTTCTTGCTGGCGAGGAGGGCGATACATACAATGAAAAGGGTAACGACTGCCTAAATAATATAGGGCCACTTCCCAGTTTCCAATGTGAGAACCTGTGAATAAAACACCTTGTTTTTTACTTAATTGCTCTCTGACTAATTCTTCTCCATGAATCTTATCTAAATAATACTCGCCTCGATTTTTTTTCCATATTTTGGCCACTTCAAAAAAAAGCTTTCCGGTATGTTTCAAACTTTTTTTTGCCAACTCTTTCCGCTCAGAAGGAGACTTATCTGCCATACACAAACTCAGGTTTCTCATTGTTGTTGAGTAACTGCGGGTATTGAACAGCTTGGACAGCAACGCGAACAACCAAGCAAACGCCGTGCCTACAAAAGCCGGCATTGCGGAAAAGAACCCTATAAAGCTGCAAATGAGCTTCACCTTAAAAGGATCCGACTGGACTTTTTTTCCTTGGGATTTTGGTTGCTTTTTCGAGTTCGTCATAGGTTTCTACATGAATTAAACTATTAAAAGTGTTACTGACTTTTCTTTTTTTTTATCTCTTCCAGTATAACCATAAAAAATGCCAGTTAAAACTGGCATTTTCAACTTACGTTGAATCTCAACTTAGCGTATTTGCTTAGGAAATCTGCTATTTAGTATTTTCTAAAGCAAAGCTTCCGAGCATTTCATTAAGATTATTATAACTCTCAACCTTATATTTTTTATTCACAATAACCATAGGGAAAGTGATCACTTTAAAATCACGAGCCAGTTTTTTGGCAAACTGAACTTTGCTCTCCACACCGAAAGATGTGTAAGCTTTCTCGAAATCTTCAGCTGACACTCCAGCCTCTGCAAAAATTGGAATTAAGTCTTCTTTACTGCGAACAACATTCTTCTCTGCATGCCATTGGTGGAAAATTGTAGAGTGTACTTTGTCTTTCACACCAAGTGCCTCAGCAGCATAAAAACCATAAGTTAAATGTGGTGCGCGACTCATAAATACTGGCACCTGTTCAAACTTTAATTCTTCAGGTTTTTCGTTTGCTTTCCACTTATTCAAAACCGACTCAAGGCTGTAACAATGTGGGCAGGTATACGAAAAGAACTCGTAAACATGCGGCTTAGCAGTGGCTTCTTTACCGCTGAGAACGGTATAGTCTGTGCCTACTTTTACTTCGGCAGTCGCTGCAAAAGAACCTAACGACACTAGTGTGGCTAGACTTAAAACTAATATAGCTTTTAACTTCATATATTCCTCGTAAACTTTTCTCAACTGATATTATTTTGTGTTATTAATTGCAAAACGGCCTAGTAATTCTTCTAGATTTTGATAAGACATTACTTTGTACTTCTCGTTTACAACTAACAATGGAAAGCTGGTTACTTGAAACTCGGTTAATAACGACTTCGCTTTCTCAACTTGTTTCTCTACCTCTGACGAGCCATAAGTTTCTTCAAACTTGGCTTTAGAGATTCCAGCGTTTTCAAAAATCGGTATCAACTGGTCCTTGGTACGAATAACATTTCCTTTTTCGTGCCACTCTGTAAAGATACTCAAGTGAACCTGCTCTAGAACATCTAACTCTTTCGCCGTGTAGAAACCGTATGTCAGATGAGCCACCTGGGGTATAAAAACAGGAATCTGCTTAAAAGTAACCTCTTCCGGCTTATAGTTTCTTTTCCAGTCCTGCATCACCGGCTCTAAGTTATAGCAGTGTGGGCAGGTATATGAAAAGAACTCAAAAACTACAGGTTTTTCACTCGCTTCTTTATCCGTATAAACCGAATAATCGACACCTTCTTTGACCAATGTAGTCATCATTGGTGCTTGATTGGTATCCTGCTGCTCTGATTTTGCCTCAACTTTCGTCTCAGGCTGTTGCTTTACATCTTGTTCTGGCTTCTTTTCTTCTTTCTCACTAGAGCAACCATTCAGCGTTAAAACCGCCGCTGTTAATAAGGTTACAGCTACTTTTTGGAAATTCATTATTTTAAAACTCCTGGTTATTCGACAGTCACTGACTTTGCTAAATTTCTAGGCTGATCAACATCCGTTCCTTTAATCACAGCCACATAGTACGATAATAATTGCATCGGTATGGTGTAAACCATGGGCGCAGTAATCGTGTACTCGCTATCGACAGGGAACACTGTTATACCATTTGAATTCTGAATCTTAGCTGACTTGTCTGCAAAAACAAAGAGGTTGCCGCCCCTAGAGCGAACCTCTTCCACGTTTGACTTCAATTTTTCTAGTAAATTATCGTTAGGTGCTACCACCACTGTTGGCATTTCTTTATCAATCAGCGCCAAGGGCCCATGCTTTAACTCACCAGCAGCGTAGGCTTCTGCATGAATATAGGATATTTCTTTAAGTTTAAGCGCTGCTTCCATCGCAATAGGATATTGCTGACCACGACCCAAAAACAAAGTGTGATGCTTTTCAGCAAATGCTTCAGATAATTTATCAATATCTTCTGCTTGGTCGAGCCCTTTTTGTATTTCACTCGGTAAATGCTCCAAAGCCTCGACGATTTTGTGCTCAGTTTCTTTACTAAGACCTTTTGATTTACCAATCGATACCATTAGTAGCAGAAGTGAAACCAATTGCGCAGTAAAGGCCTTAGTCGATGCCACCCCAATTTCTGCACCCGCTCGTGTCAGTAGGGTAAAGTCTGACTCACGTACCATAGAAGAGGCAGGGGAGTTACACACCGTGAGGCTTGCTAAATAGCCTTCACCTTTAGCTTTATTTAACGCTGCTAAAGTATCTGCTGTTTCTCCGGACTGAGAAATGGTGACAAATAAGCTATTTGGGATAACAGCGGTATCGCGATACCGGTATTCACTCGCAATTTCAACTAAACATGGGATCTTTAAGTACTGCTCGACCCAATACTTTGCGACTAAAGCAGCATGGTAACTGGTACCACAAGCAATAATTTGTAGTGCTTCCACTTGCTCAAACACTTTTGCAGCATTCTCACCCAGCGTTTCAACATAGACTTCATGATCAACAATTCGGCCTTCTAAGCTATCGGCAACCACCGATGGCTGCTCAAATATTTCCTTTAGCATAAAGTGTCGGTAATTACCTTTGTCCACTGCGTCATGTTGAATATCTGAAGTTTCAAACTTTCTATCAACATGATTTCCGTCGGTGTCTAGCAATGTAATACCATCACGACGCACCTCCGCCACTTCACCCTCTTCTAAGTATAAAAACTCACGAGTTACAGGTAACAGCGCCAATTGATCGGAAGCAATAAAGTGTTCGCCAATACCTTTACCAATTACAAGAGGGCTGCCTGAACGAGCAACTACCATTTTATCGGGCTGTTTCGCGTCAATGGCTACTGTGCCATAGGCACCTTTCAATTTTTTTGTTGTGGCTAGTAAAGCTTTGAGTAAAGAATCATGTTGCTTCAAAGCTTCATGAAGGCAATGAGCAATGACCTCGGTATCCGTATCTGACTCAAAGCGATAGCCTTTTGCTTTTAGTTCATCTCGAAGCTCGTCATGGTTCTCAATAATTCCGTTATGCACTAACGCAATATTATCTTCCGACATGTGAGGGTGAGCATTTTTTTCATTAGGTTCGCCATGTGTCGCCCAGCGCGTATGAGCAATACCTAAACCACCACCAATAGGGTTTTCCTTTAGCGCAGATTTCAGTTCCGACACCTTACCTGCTCGACGAATTCTCTCTATTTGTCCATCATGATAGATAGCAACACCGGCCGAATCATAGCCTCGATACTCTAGACGCTTTAAACCTTCAACTAGAATTTCACTAACGTCACGCTGCGCAATAGCACCAACAATTCCGCACATTCTTGTTCTTCCTCTTACTTGTTCTTTGGTTGAGACGTTTTAACTGGTCTTTGCCAACCTGAAATATTTTTTTGCGGCGTACGACTGATGCACAGGTCTTCAGCAAGTACATCTTTGACAACCGTTGTACCAGCTCCCACCGTTGCATTTTGTCCAATGGTAACAGGCGCCACTAATTGGCTGTCAGAGCCAATAAAGGCTCCATCTTCAATGGTGGTCAAAAACTTGTTAGCGCCATCATAATTACAGGTAATAACGCCTGCGCCTACGTTCACGCCTTTGCCAATTTTTGCATCACCTAAATAGGTTAAGTGACTGGCTTTACTGCCTTTTCCCAACACCACTTTCTTAGTCTCTACAAAATTACCAATAAAAGCTTCATCTTCGAGCTTAGTGCCGGGACGAATCCTAGCAAAAGGGCCGACAGAGCAAGACTGCCCAATCTCGGCATCTTCGATCATGGTATTCGGTTTGATTTCTGTTCCCGCGCCAATCACACAATCTTTCAATATCACGTTAGCACCAATAGTCGAGCCTGTTTCAATGGTCACAGTGCCCTCAATGATAACATTCACATCTATCAAGACATCGCTGGCGCAATTAAGTTCGCCTCGTATATCCAAACGCGCAGGATCCAGCAGAGTGACTCCTTGTTCAAGCAGTTGATGTGCTTTAGATTTTTGGAAACGTCGCTCCAGTTGAGCTAATTGAACACGGCTATTAACACCTTCAACTTCAATCGCAGAAGTAGGGTGGCAGGCTTTTACTCCTGCAGTTTTTCCATCAGCATTCTGTGCAGCCATCGCAATACAATCGGTCAGGTAATATTCACCTTGAGCATTATTATTATCAATATTACTCAACCACTGCTTTAATGACTTTCCATCAGCACACAAAATCCCAGTATTGACTTCATTAATTTTTAACTGCTCTGAGTTTGCGTCTTTCTGCTCGACAATCTCAATAACATCGCCTTGCTGATTACGGACGATCCTGCCATAACCGCTAGGATTATCTAACAATACTGTTAACAGCCCAATACCAGCTTCAGGCTGAGAGCCTGTTAACTCTTGCAGTGTGGAAGCTTGAATAAGAGGGACGTCGCCGTACAAGACTAGTACTTGATCTTCATCAGCAATCACCGGCAAGGCTTGATCCACCGCATGGCCAGTTCCTAATTGCTGCACCTGCTCGACGATGGTCACCTGAGTATTATTAAGTTGTTGTTTGACTTCTTCTATACCGTGACCAGCTACAACGACTATTTGTCTTGGATCCAACTCTTGTGCAGTATTAATTACGTGCTCAACCATTGAGCGACCAGCTATAGGGTGTAATACTTTAGGCAAGTTTGAGCGCATACGAGTTCCTTTACCCGCTGCTAATATCACTACGCTTAGTGCCATACTTATTCTAATTAGTTGTATTTAAGCGCGCATTTTAACACTTATCGGTCTTTTTGGCTTATATAGAATACTTTTTTCAGTGATCTCTTACTTTTTTTTAAGTTTTCGCCGCTTTTAACCTTTTTCCAGGTCTTTTATGCTAAATAAGCTTCATAGAGGAAGCTTTTCACAGGAATTTCAAAGGAGATTGAAATGAAAAAACTATTATTTCTCGCTGCTTCCGCAGCTCTTATCAATGGCTGTATATATGGCACCGTCCAAGATGCCAATACAGGATCTGGCGTTTATCAGGCAAAAGTATCCGTTATAAAAGGTAACTGCTCTGGTAATGGCTGCAACTTCCCTGAAGGTACTGATAACTCAGGTATGTATGTGTTTGACGCCTACGGTGACACTAACGGTAGTGCCAACACTAAATTTATCACCCCCGCCAGCGGAGAAGAAGCGGTTACTTTCCGAGTCTCAAAACCCGGTTACCAATCCCGTACTTTCTACCATAAACCTGATTACCAAAAAATTACCTATAGTGGCAAAACCTACTACGTCAGCGATGCACCAGTTGTTTATTTATGCCCTTATGGTAGTCCTGATAGTGACGGCGATACTATTTGCAACTCCGCTGAAACACGCTATGGAACCGATCCGTACGACAGCGATACTGACGATGATCGTCTGAGCGATGCCGCTGAGATATTTGGTTATAATGGCGTTGATATCCGTTACTACGGTGCTGATCCTCTACGTAAAACAGTCTTGATTGAAGCCGATTATTACCAGGCTTTTAAGCCAGACCAAGCAGCTCTGGATCAAGTGATTCAAGCTTTTGCCGATGCACCTGTATCAAACCCAGATGGCTCAACAGGTATCACTTTGGCGATACATCTTGATGATAAAGTTTCTTCTGCTGACGTCGACCCCGATCTAAATCCAGTTTGGTCAGATTTTGACATCATTAAGAATAAATATTTTGAGTCCCGCCGCGATGACTTATTCCACTATGCGTTATTTGCTGATCAAATCTTAGGCGCTACTTATAGCGGTATCTCACGAGGAATTCCGGCTCACGACTTTGTCGTGTCTTTAGGGGCTTGGCCGACACCTGGTGGTACCACACAACAACAAGCCGGTACTTTGATGCACGAGTTTGGTCATAACCTGGGTCTTAAACACGGTGGTAACGACCACATCAATAATGAAATCAATTACCTCAGCGTCATGAATTACAACTACCAGATGCCTGGTCTCACAGTCAACGGTAACGCTGGTGTTGTTGACTTTTCACGTCTTCGGATTAACGCTGTTGGTAGCACGATTAATGAATATGCAGCTTTTTCTGGCTACGGCGGAACAACGGAAGCCGATCTTGCTGACTACAGTGTTCGTTATGGTGGCGTTTGGTTAAGCGGTACTGCCAGCTCTAACCTTGACGTGAATAACAACGGTTCTTTGCAAAGCTCTGTGCCTGTCACAGCTGCAAACGCGTCGCAACATGACTGGGAAAACATTACCTTTGCTGGCGGCGGAACCATCGGCGATGGTTGGTTAGGTGCCTCAGCAATGTTTGCCAACGGAATACTGCAAGCACAAGCTGAACCGGAGTATATGGTACAACCATGCTTAACTCCTGAGCATCAATAACAACTTACGATAAACTCTAGACAATAAAAAAGGTGGCTTAAGGCCACCTTTTTACTACTCATAACAACTAAAGAGAATTACTTACCACTTTTCTTTTTAATTGCTCGTAAAGTGCGTAATTGAGCGACAGCTTCTGCTAATTCAGCCGCTGCTTTCGAGTACTCAATTTCAGAGCTTTGATCATCCAGAGCTTCACGGGCATCTTTCTCAGCTTCCAAAGCTTTCGCTTCGTCTACATCTTCAGCTCTAATCGCCGTGTCAGCCAAAACTGTTACCATGTGGGGTTGAACTTCCAACATTCCACCTGAAACGAAGAACATCTCAACTTCTCCACCTGGCAAAGTCACTTTAACTGGGCCTGGGTTTAAGGACGTTAGCAGGGGAGCGTGGCCAGGCTCTACACCTAGCTCACCCAAATCACCTGTCGCAATTAAACGCTCAACCTTTCCGGAAAAGATTGAGTTTTCTGCGCTAACGATATCCAAATGTACAGTCATTGCCATTAGGTCTCCCCCTCTTAACAATTTCTCTTAACGATTAAGCAGGGTTGATTAAATGTTTTTAGCCTTTTCAACCGCTTCTTCGATTGAACCAACCATGTAGAACGCTTGTTCAGGCAAGTGATCGTATTCACCGTTCAAAATGCCTTTAAAGCCAGAAATAGTATCTTTAAGCGATACATACTTACCAGGTGCACCAGTAAATACTTCTACTACGAAGAATGGTTGTGATAAGAAACGTTGAATCTTACGAGCACGTGATACAGTTTGCTTATCTTCTTCAGAAAGCTCATCCATACCAAGAATCGCGATAATATCTTTCAATTCTTTGTAACGTTGCAATACACCTTGAACGCCACGAGCGATGTCATAATGCTCGTTACCGATCACAAGTGGATCAAGCTGACGCGACGTAGAGTCAAGCGGGTCAACTGCAGGGTAAATACCTAGCTCGGCAATTTGACGAGAAAGTACAACCGTTGCATCCAAGTGTGCGAACGTCGTTGCTGGAGATGGATCCGTTAAGTCATCCGCTGGTACGTATACTGCCTGAATCGACGTAATCGAGCCAGTTTTTGTAGAAGTAATACGTTCCTGAAGTACACCCATCTCTTCAGCTAGAGTAGGCTGGTAACCTACCGCTGACGGCATACGACCTAGAAGTGCTGATACCTCAGTACCTGCTAGCGTATAACGATAGATGTTATCAACGAATAATAGTACGTCGCGGCCTTCGTCACGGAATTTTTCCGCCATCGTCAAACCAGTCAAAGCAACACGTAGACGGTTACCCGGTGGTTCGTTCATCTGACCATATACTAACGATACTTTATCAATTACATTCGAGTCCGTCATTTCGTGGTAGAAATCGTTACCCTCACGAGTACGCTCACCAACACCAGCGAATACTGAGAAACCTGAGTGCTCAATCGCAATGTTACGGATAAGTTCCATCATGTTTACGGTTTTACCAACACCGGCACCACCGAACAGACCAACTTTACCACCCTTTGCGAACGGACAAACCAAGTCAATAACTTTAATACCTGTCTCAAGAAGTTCGTTAGCTGGGGCTAACTCTTCAAGAGTAGGGGCTTTACGGTGAATAGACATACGCTCTTTCTCACCGATAGGACCTTTTTCGTCGATTGGGTTACCAAGCACGTCCATGATACGGCCTAGGGTTTCAGTACCCACAGGAACCTGAATTGGCGCGCCAGTATTAGCTGTTTCTAGTCCACGACGTAAACCATCTGATGCTCCCATCGCGATACAACGAACAACACCGTCACCTAACTGCTGCTGAACTTCTAGCGTTAAGCCAGTATCAGTTACTGTTAGTGCATCATAAACTTTAGGAACACTATCACGCGGGAATTCAACGTCAATAACCGCGCCGATAATTTCTACAATGTTACCTGTGCTCATATTGATTTCCTCAATCTTAAGCTTTTAAAAACTTATCTTTACTACTTTACGCGAAACAATTTCACGTAAAAGCAATGTGTTAAACCGCAGCTGCACCAGCACTAATTTCAGCCAACTCTTGAGTAATGGCTGCCTGACGTGCTTTGTTGTAAACAAGCTCAAGGTCATCGATAAGATCACCTGCGTTATCCGAAGCAGCTTTCATCGCTACCATTCGTGCGGCTTGTTCACAGGCGATGTTTTCAACAACTGCCTGATAAACTTGTGACTCGATAAAACGAACCATTAATTTGTCCAAAAGCGGCTTCGCTTCTGGTTCGTATAAATAGTCCCAGTGGTGACGCAATTCATCATCTTGCCCGACAGGAAGAGGTAATAATTGCTCTACCTTTGGCTCTTGCGTCATCGAGTTCACAAACTCGTTAGTTACGACAAATAAACGATCGATGCGACCCTCATCGTAGGCTTTTAACATCACTTTTACTGCGCCAATCAAGTCTTCAATCTCTGGTGTATCACCAAGATTTGAACTTTTAGCAACTACCGAACCACCAACTCTTTTAAAGAAGCCTGTAGCCTTGCTGCCAATAAGACACATATCAACTTCAATGTCTTGATCAGACCATTCTTTCATGCTGTTTAGTGCTTGCTTGAACAAGTTAATGTTCAAGCCGCCACATAAACCGCGATCGGTTGATACCACGATATAACCCACACGCTTAACGTCACGCTCAGTAATATAAGCGTGGCGGTACTCAGGAGTACCTTGCGCAATGTGCTTAATTACAGTGCGAATTTTTTCAGCGTAAGGGCGTGATGATGCCATACGATCTTGCGCTTTACGCATTTTACTCGCTGCAACCATTTCCATTGCAGAGGTAATTTTTTGCGTATTTTTAATCGACCCAATTTTGGTACGAATCTCTTTAGCGCCTGACATACTCTATTTCCAGTCTAAAATTAATGTTTGGTAAGTAGGGAAGGGTGCAGACGCACCCATCTCTTAAATGAAGATACCCAGTCTTACCAAGTTTGTGTAGACTTAAACTTTGTTAAAGCTTCTTCAAGTTTTGCTTTGACGTCATCGTTGTAATCACATTTTTCATTGATTTCATTCAACAAGTCGCCGTGCTGATTCTTGAAGTAGTCTAGCAATGCAGATTCAAAGTCACCGATTTTGTTAATTTCAACATCTTTCAAGTGACCTTCTTCAGCTGCGTATAACGAAACAGCCATCTCAGCTACTGAAAGAGGAGCATATTGCTTCTGTTTCATTAGCTCAGTAACACGCTGACCGTGTTCTAGCTGTGCACGTGTAGCATCATCAAGATCCGACGCGAACTGTGCGAAAGCCGCAAGCTCACGATACTGTGCTAGTGCCAAACGAACACCGCCACCAAGTTTCTTAATGATCTTTGTCTGTGCTGCACCACCTACACGCGATACCGATAGACCCGCATTTACCGCTGGGCGGATACCTGCGTTGAATAAGTCAGTTTCTAAGAAAATCTGACCATCTGTAATCGAAATTACGTTAGTTGGTACGAACGCTGATACGTCACCAGCTTGAGTTTCAATGATAGGCAATGCTGTCAATGAACCCGTTTGACCTTTTACTTCACCGTTAGTGATCTTTTCAACGTGGTCTGCGTTAATACGCGCAGCACGCTCAAGAAGGCGCGAGCGCATTTATAG
>QQTG01000017.1 GCA_003370465.1 Kangiella sp. HD9-110m-PIT-SAG07
ACACTAAATCCTTCCCCGCAACCCTTTTTTGAATCTTTTTTTAAATTAATTTCAATTGGGTTAAATTCCGTTTAAAACTTGCTCAAAATGATTGCAAAACAATCAATTAGCGACTTTTCTTAAGCTTATTAATTAAAAAAGGCCGCCGAGGCGACCTTTTGGTTGGATTCGACTTTAAAACCCTGATGATACTCGTCCCTTGCCATGCTCAGCAGTATTTCCTTTACCCACAGCACGAGTACGAAGCTCTTTTTCCAGCTGTCCAACACTAATGTTGCCACCGTACTCACTAATAATAAGTGCCGCAACACCCGCAACGTGAGGAGATGCCATGCTAGTACCGGCATTCCAACTCCAGCCACCTGGAGAAGTACTTAGCACCATGTCATACACATAACAGGGACGCCCAGGTAGAACGGGCCCATTACACGGAGCTGGACCAAAATCGAATAGCGCATCAAAGTCCCCGCCTGGACCTGATAAATCGATACCTTTACGCCCATAGTTTGAATAAGACGCTAACTCGTCTAATGCTGTCGTTGTGTCTAACCCCCATAAGTAGGGAGCTGTAGCTGATACTGACACCACGCCATTCGCTTCAGCCGGCAGAGCCATGATAGGACCATCATGGTTCATATCACGAGCATCATTGCCCGCTGATGAAATCACGATAGAGCCTTTACTGCGAACGTACTTCGTCACTTTATTGTAAGTTCGAATTAACTCATTACAATCTTTCGCTGGAAAATGCTCAGACTCGCCGGTATCCGGATCGGTAAACGTACAATTCTTCGGGAACCCTCCACTAATACCCAAACTCATGTTAATCACATCCGCACCATTATCGGCAGCATAAATCATGCCTTGCCAAATACCGGAAGTACTACCGCTACCGGACACAGCCGATAATACTTTAACTGACATAATTTCAGCTTCTGGAGCCACACCAATCGTACCGAAGGCATTATCCGCTGCGGCGATGGTTCCTGCTACGTGCGTTCCATGGCTGCCAGGAGGATTATCGAAATCTTCCCCTGGGACAAATGAGGTCGATAAAGCGACATTAAGGTTTGGGATCAAATCAGGGTGTGACGAATCGATACCACTATCTAATACAGCGACTAGTACGCCTTGACCACGCACACCAGCTTCCCATGCTTCAGTCGCGTTGACTGCATCATGGCCCCACTGTAGATCAAAGAAAAAATCGTCATCCCCTGTGTTAGGAGGACTAGCCGCCATTTCTTCAAAGGAAATATCAAACTCTTTTGCTGGGTTGGGATCAACATAGTTCAATGAAAAGTCTGCAAAGGTAGAGTCTACTCCAGATACTCCAGCCAAACGCTCACGGATATCTGGATTATCCGTTTCAATGACTAGCAAACCTACTTGTGGTATTTCTTGGGTGACGGTAGCCCCCATCGCTTCAATGCTGTTAACCATTTTCTTATTAATATTATTTTTGGCTACGACAACAAATGAATCCGCATAGCTCGATATAGGTAGAGCTAACGTAGCGCCGACTAACATTGTGAGTGCGCTTTTCGTAAATATATTATTCATTGTTTTCTCCAGTATTTATATCGCTACCCCATGTAGCTTTATAGATATTAATAAAACAATGGAAAAGTTGGTATGTGACAGCTCTGAAAAAACAAAATAATTACTAAGAAATTTGTATCGATTAATAGCTTTTGTAAAGGAGTTCGACAGTTTCACAGGCACTTTAATGGGCAATGGTAGTATTTATACGTAATAAAAAAGGCCGCCTTGGCGACCTTTTTGCTTTCAATCTGACTCTCTTTTATGTACTTAAAGCTATGCTGTAACCGTAACGTAAGCAATCTTTTTCTTTCCAGCCTGCATTAAATACTGCCCTGGTTTCACCATATAAGATGGCTCAACCACTTCCCAGTCCACTTTTACACGACCATTCTTTAGCATATCCTTAGCTTGAGCTGAGTTTGACGCTAAACCAGCACGATTAATCACAGCGCCGATCGGAAACTGCTCCGCTCCATCAAGGCTTACTTCAACTTCAGGCGTCCCTTCCGGCACTTCGCCTTCAGTAACGATATTGCCCGCACCTTTATGTGCATTGTCAGCCGCTTCTTTACCATGGAAACGTTCGATGATTTCTAACGCGAATGCTTTTTTAATGTCTTGCGGGTTGGCTCCGGCTTCAACATCCTTTTTCAACTGCTCTACTTCTTCTAGCGATTTGAAAGACAGTAACTCGTGGTAACGCCACATCATGCTATCAGGTAGAGACAGTAGTTTTTGGTACATCACGCCCGGCGCTTCTGTTATGCCAACATAATTATCCAGCGATTTCGACATTTTATTAACGCCATCTAACCCCTCTAATAACGGCATCATTAATACGGTCTGTGGTTTTTGCCCATTCGACTTTTGTAACTCACGCCCCATCAATAGATTAAAACGTTGGTCCGTTCCTCCCAACTCAACATCACACTCCATCGCCACAGAATCGTAGCCTTGAACAAGCGGGTATAAAAATTCATGGATGGCAATAGGTTGCTCACTTGCGTAACGCTTCTTGAAGTCATCACGCTCTAACATTCTCGCAACAGTCGAGTTGGCCGCTAATTTGATCATGCCTGCTGCACCCAGCTTTTCACACCACTCAGAGTTAAAAGCTATGGTAGTTTTCTCAGGGTCAAGAATTTTGAAGACCTGCTCTTTATAGGTCTCGGCATTTCTCAGCACATCTTCACGCGTCAGAGGCTTACGAGTGACGTTTTTCCCAGTCGGATCACCGATCATTCCTGTAAAATCACCGATTAGGAACACAACCTCATGACCAAATTTCTGAAACTGGCGCATTTTGTTAATAAGGACGGTATGTCCAATATGAAGATCTGGCGCAGTTGGATCGAAACCCGCCTTAATTTTAAGGGGGCGACCTTCTTTCAACTTTTCTAATAATTCTTCTTCAGGCAGAATCTCATCGGCCCCACGTTTAAGCTCCTCAAACATGGCTTGAAAATCACTCATAAGGGTATTTCTCTCAAATTTCGTTGGCTCAAAGATACACGAATTGTCATAGTATGCAACGGTTTCAAGGCAAAAAGCACTGCATGGGCTCTTTCTGAAGCCACTTTAAAAAAGTGTAAAAAAACCTGACTATTTCACATATCCATTACAAAAATGGCCAAAATATGTATTTTATACTTTTTAACATTGACCAAAACCCTGCATAAGGTTATGGTTATTGCGCAAAAACTATTCAACCAACTTCTTAAGTTAACTATGATAAACCGTGATTATAAAGGGTTTAGCAGAAATAAGCCTCTGTTTGCCCGAAAGAAAAGTCGACGAAAGGGCGCGATCATTACGATCTCCGCACTGTCCGTCGTATTCGCGGCAGTTTCTTACTTAGCAATGACTCCAGGAGAAGAGTCATCGACTCAAGAGAATCAACAACAAGAATTACTCACATTACAATTATCATCGGAAGACACCAATGCCTCTACACAAGCAAGCGACCCTGATTCAACATCGGGCACTTTAGCACTGTCAGAGGATACCCTTGAGCCTGCGAAGCAGACACTGGCTGAGAATACCAAAAAAGATTCAGACCAAAGCATTGATCAACAACAAGCTTCTAGTAACTTAGATGAAGCGAAAAATGCCATAAAGAATTTTGTCAAAAACACCACAAAGCCTAAATATGACTGGGAGACAGTCACTGTCGCAAAGGGCGAAAGCTTAGCGCGTATATTTAATAAGTTAGGTTTTAGCTCTAAAGATTTGCACTATATGATGCAGGCCGATGAGCAGGTGAAGATTTTGAAAAAAATTCGTCCTGGTCATACGTTAGAGTTCGCTGCTGATGATGAGAAGAAATTCCACAGCTTACGTTACCCGTTTAATTCGAGCGACACACTGGTTATTACCAAGCTTGAAGACAAGCAGTTTGACGTGTCTCTTGATGTAAAACCGATTGAATACAAGCAACGTTTTGCCACAGCAACCATTACCAGCAGCTTCTACAATGCAGGTAAACAGGCTGGACTACCTGATGGCGTCATCATGGAGTTGGCAGGTGTCTTTGAGTATGACATCGATTTTGCGCTGGAAATTCGTAAGAACGATAGCTTTTCGGTTCTTTACGAAGAAAAATACATCGACGGTAAAAGAGCTGGATACGGCAACATTTTATCGGCCGAATTTAATAACATGGGCGAGCACTACGCAGCCGTTCGATATACCGATACGAACCAACGCACTGCTTATTACACGCCAGAAGGTAAAGCCTTAAGAAAATCATTCCTGCGTGCTCCGTTAAAGTTTAACTATGTTAGCTCTAACTTTAACCCGAAGCGTTTCCACCCGATTCAAAAGCGAGTGAAGCCTCACCGTGGCACTGACTATCGTGCACCGATTGGAACTCCCGTCCGTGCAGCGGGCGACGGTCGAGTGGCAAAATCTGCCTATAACCGCTTTAACGGAAACTATGTTTTCATTCAGCATGGCGGCAATATCACCACTAAATACCTCCACTTCTCTAAGCGTGCAGTTAAAGCGGGCCAAAGAGTGAAGCAAGGTCAGATTATTGGTTACGTCGGCTCTACTGGTATGTCACAAGCCTCGCACTTACATTATGAGTTCGTGGTCAATGGCGTTCACCGTAATCCGCGTCGCGTAAAGTTACCGCATGCTGCGCCAGTTCCTAAAGCAGAGATGGCGCGCTTCCAAGAGCTCTCAAAACCTCTTATGACTCAACTAGAGACTGAGCGCACAACTTACTTCGCACGTCTTAACGACCAAGAGTCTGCAGGCACAGCGAGTAGCAGCAAACTTCAAAAGTAATTGGTCACAGAGCACTAGGCTGTGACCTTGTTCATCGGACTTATCTCAGGGACTAGCGTTGACGCTGTTGACGCAGTTCTTTGTGATATCAGCCCAGATCAACCCATAAAGCTTCTTCATTCGCACAACCACCCTATCCCTACAACGCTACAAAAGGAATTACTTGATTTTGGCAAATCACAATACCAAGGCGATGCAGTTGATCAGCTCGGTCAACTCGACCACCAAGTTGGTTTATTGTTTGCAGAAGCTACTCATGCGTTGTTAGAGCTCTCTGAATACAAAGCCTCAGATATCGCAGCCATAGGCAGTCACGGCCAAACCGTGCGCCACCGACCCAATGCAATCTATCCCTTTACGCTACAAATCGGTGATCCCAACATCATCGCAACCAAAACGGGGATAACCACAGTAGCGGATTTTCGCCGACGCGATATGGCCAATGGCGGACAAGGCGCTCCTTTCGCACCAGCATTTCACCAGGCTTTTTTTTCGGATAAGAATTCTCCACGAGCCATCATCAACTTAGGCGGCATAGCTAACGTCACTCTACTACAACCAAATCAAGATCCAATTGGTTTCGACACAGGTCCAGCAAATACCTTGATGGATCACTGGATTTATCAGCATAAAAATAAACACTATGATGCCGACGGTCAGTGGGCATCCAGTGGCCACATAATTCCTGAACTTTTGCAGTGGCTGCTAACGGATCCTTATTTTAGTCAGCCCGCGCCGAAAAGTACTGGCTGTGAATACTTTAATGCCGAATGGCTAACCAAAACTGCGCAACAACCATTAAGTGAATATCTTGCAGCAGACGTACAGCGCACATTACTGGAGCTAACGGTAACAACTGTCGCTAATGCTGTGTCCTCAAAAATCAGTCAAGGAGATATCTACCTTTGCGGCGGCGGCGCACACAACGCCCTGCTGACTCAGCAACTGCAAAAGCACTTACCTGACTTCACAGTATCCATCACCTCAGACTTAGGTGTAGCGCCTGACTGGGTCGAAGCCATGACCTTTGCCTGGTTCGCTTCTAAGACCCTAAACAAAGAATCCATTCTCCTTTCCAGCATTACAGGTTCAGCCAACGACAGCATCCTAGGCGGGGTTTATTTTTGTTAAATGCAAAAAAGTGTGATGCACTTCAATTTTTAATGTACATATGCATTGCTCATGGCATACTAAATCAATGAAAGTGCTAAATGATGTAGATAACTTCACAAGTTGGCAGCGCGTACTTATCCAAGCTGTGGATAAGATTTACTTATTACTTGGGGTTTGTGCGCTTCCTGCCTTACTAGCATCTCTGTCAAGAATTCCTATCACCGGCTTTCAAGTCTCGATGGTGGTTCACATTATTCTAATAGCCGCTTTAATTTATATTGCAATTAGAAGAAAACATTTCAACATTCAAATTAAGCTTTATTTCCTTACCCTACTATCAGCGGGAGTTACCCTGGTAGGCCTCTATAACTGGGGGCTGCTAGGCAACGGTTTCTTGTGGTCAATGATGTTGATTGTATTCATTACCCTTTGCTTTGGCCTAAAACAAGGAGTTATTTGGGCAATCATATTAACAATATACGCCACAACCATAGGAGCGCTCTACGTATCCGGAACTATTACTACTCAAGTAGCTCCTGAAACTTATGTCACCTCCTACAGTGGCTGGGCAACAGCCCTTTTTGGATCTTTATTGCCTCTCATCGTAGTTTCCGTACTAATTGGAACTCTGTATGAAACCGCTAAAAATATGATTTATAAACTCGAAGAGCAAAGAATTAAAATTACAACCTTGGCGGAAAGAGATAGCTTAACAGGCCTCTACAATGCTCGTATGTTTCATGAATTTATTGCGCAATCACTGGAACGATCGAAGCGCCATAACTCATGGGTCTATGTATTCAATATGGATTTGAATGGATTCAAGACAATCAACGACCAATATGGTCATCAAGCAGGCGACTTAATCTTAAAACATGCTGCTGATCAAATGCTAAAAGTGACCAGAGCAGAAGATACTTTGTGCCGTGTCGGTGGCGACGAATTTTTAATGCTGTCTGATTACCCCGAAAAACCGGACAGTGCCAAAGTAAAAAAGTTAATCAACAGGTTAAAAAGTGCTTGTAGCACCGCGATTACTTATGACAATGTCGAGCTGAGCGTGACGGTTAGTGTCGGCTATGCCGCTTACAATGCTAATCAAACGCCGAAACTGAAGAATGATGATGACATCTTAAAATTGGCTGATAGAGCTATGTACAAAGATAAGAAAGAGTTCAGCGCTCAGCGAAAAGCCGAGCGCAACGTTTGAAACTAAATAGAAAAAGAAGAACCACAGCCACAAGTCGTTTTAGCCTGTGGATTATTGATAATAAAGCGAGAACCTTGCAAGCCCTCAGTGTAATCAACCTCTGAGCCCATCAAGTACTGAAAGCTCAAAGAATCAATTAAAATTTTAACGCCATCTTGTTCGATGGTCATATCGTTTTCTTTTTGACTCTCATCAAATGTAAAACCATATTGGAAACCTGAGCAGCCACCGCCTGTGACAAACACACGCAACTTAAGCTCCTGATTCTCTTCTTCTAGAATCAGTTGACGAACTTTTTTGCTAGCTGCTTCTGTTACGGTAATCGACATAATGTCACCTATCTAAAACTACACCTTTCTATTATAGCCGAAGATGGGGGTTACCCCGCAACATCTCAAGCCCAGTCTTATGCTTTTACTGGTTCAGCTTCCACCGACTCTTGGTGGCTAGAATCTTCTTGAATCGCTGAGTTGCTAGATTGAGCATCTTCAGCTTTATGCTCCAAAGCTTTAGGATCGCCGACTACAACCATTTTACCGTTAACCTCAGCTCCAGCATTCATCTCGATAACTTTATAGTAAAGATCACCATTAATCTTAGCACCTGGTTTTAGGTCAATCTTTTCTGTGACATAAACATCACCATCGACTTGCCCGAAAATAATGGCGTAAGGCGTTGATATGTTGCCTTTAATTTTGCCATGAACACCAATCGACAATACTGATTGTTTTTCAGTATCACCTTTCACTTCACCGTTAATCTCTCCATCAACAAAAAGCGCTCCAGCAAAGCTCATATCGCCGTTAATACAAGTTCCATCTGCAATTAAAGTATCGACATTATTAGATTTACGTTTATTCTTTCGCATTCGCTTCCTCAACCTCATTGCTCAAATTTGTGGGTTTCCAAGTAAAATCTTGGAGTACTGATTTTGCACCTCGTCCTGATGTCGCTGCTACCACTCTAACAAAACTCGGCTCGAAACCTTGTGGAAGCTTGAACGTCCCCATGTGCGTCGAGACGTAGGTAAAATCAAATGTACTATTATTGCTATCTGATCCTTGAAGCTGTTCAAATGTATAGCTTTTTCTCTCGCCAGCTTCCTCGCCAACAATAGATATCGTTATGGTACCTTTAAGATCACTTGATTGACGTTTAGCTTGAATCAGCATCAGGCGGTAACGGTACCCTTCGCCTAATGCAGGTTCCCAGACAAAGCTAGCGATCTGCAAACCTGATTCTACCGCATCAGGATCGAAAATTCGTTGTAGAGCTTCACGCTCTTTTTCAAGATTCTTGTTCTGGCGATGCAAGTTATCAAGCTCAGTTTTTAACTGTTGCGTGATTTCGTGCTCGATTTGATACTGTTGTTGCCAGTGTGTTTGACCCGCTTGCGCTTCGTCTAACTGTTCTTGAAGTGTCTCAAACTGTTGTTTCGCAGTGGCAGTCATGCCGTGTTGACGTTTATTAAGCCAATAGCCTAGAGCCATAGACGCTAAAAGTAGCACTAAAATAAGTGACGCCCAAGACCAATACCAACGGCTGGTACGGCGCTTACGGATAATGTAGTCTGGCTGGTTGGGATCTTTAGTCATAAATCATTGAAATCGTTTGTTCTTTCGGTCACATTTTCTTATTATGTAAGTCATTGATGAAGTTGGCTATTGTGGTCCAAAGAATACGGCACTTATAAGCTGCAACCAGAAGTCCACCTACTTTTTGCATTAAAACAGAAATTTTAGCCAAAGGGAACAGAACCAATCACATACTTGAGTGACGAATGACGCTAATTGATCGTTTAAGATTACGCCTTGGGGGCTTTGATGCACTTGCCCTAATGGCCGTTATTGGCTTAATTTGCGGCGTCTTGGCTGGTGGCTCAAACATCCTATTTCGTTACTTCACTGAAAGCTCCTACGTCCTATGGGCGACAGACCAGTCTGGCAATACTGATTTTGAAAATGCTGATTGGCTGCTAAAGCTTTTACTGCCCACCATTGGCGGCCTCATAGTGGGTCTACTGTTACAACAATTAAATCCAGACACTCGTCGCGTGGGCGTATCACATGTTTTAGAACGTATGGCTCACCACCAAGGGCACCTGCCCTTAAAAAATGCCATTGTGCAATTCTTCTTGGGTGGATTAACGATCGCCTCAGGGCAGTCAGTTGGTCGAGAAGGTCCTGGTATCCACCTCGGCTCCACCACCGGTAGTCTTATCGGTCAGCGACTCAAACTCCCCAATAACAGCACACGCATCCTAGTCGGTTGCGGTTGTGCCGCAGCAATTTCTGCCAACTTTAATACACCACTGGCCGGCGTTGTATTCGCCATGGAAATCGTAATGATGGAATACGCTGTCGCCAGTTTTATTCCGATCATTTTGGCGTCAGTCGCCGGTGCCGTCATGAGCCGGATGTTTTTTGGTTCAGACCCAGCTTTCATCATTCCCGCGTCAATGGACATACAGTCACTTTGGGAAATGCCATACTTCCTACTGCTTGGTTTTATTTGCGGCATTATCGCCAGCTTGTTCATTATGTTTACCAGTGTTGTCCGTCGTGGGTCGAAAGACTGGCCGGTGTGGATTAAAACCACCGTTGGCGGAACCTGCGTCGGCATCATCGCCTTAGCAGTCCCACAAGTCATGGGGATTGGTTATGACACGGTCAACTCATCGCTACAAGGCGAGCTGCTGCTAACGATATTAGGCTTAAGTCTAGCCGGTAAGTTTATCGCCACCAGTATTTGTTCCGGCCTGTCGATGCCTGGCGGGGTGTTAGGCCCAACCCTATTTATGGGCGCCATGCTCGGCGGGTTACTCGGTACTCTTGGTAGCTTGGTTTTCCCAAATCTCTCCAGCGACACGGGTTTTTACGCCATCATCGGTATGGCGACATTAATGAGCGCGGTATTACAAGCGCCGCTTGCTGGGCTGATGGCATTACTTGAGTTGACCAATAACCCCAACATTATCCTGCCGGGAATGTTCTCAATCGTTATTGGTAACCTAGTCGTCAGTCAGTTATTTAAGCGCGAATCCTATTGGGAAACGCAAATGAAAGATCGTGGCATGCGCTTAAAAGTCAGCCCAATGAAGCAGGTATTGAGGAGTATTGGTGTTGCTGGAGTGATGACCCGTAGTATTGCTTTCCTTAAAGAAGAGTCGACGCAGCAAGAAATTTCCATGGCGTTGCAAGACAAACCACGATGGATTTTAATTCAAGATCACGCAGGCGAAGTCATCTCATTAATGGTTGCCAGCGACTTAGGCCGCTACCTGATTGAACAAGAAGAAGAACTTGAGCGTAAAAAATCCAAAGTTAAGGCAAAAGATGATGAGGGTGCTGATGAAACTCAGAATGTACCTGAGCAGTCACCAGAAGAAGAGCTTGACGATGATACTTCTGAGCAACCAATCAAACTGATGGAAATCCCGGCAAACCGTCAAGATATCGTCGCGATTGATCTTCAGGCAACTCTTGAAGAAGCCTACGACAAAATGGAACAACGTAAAATTTCCGCAGCTTATGTCTATCGGATCACACATAACAAAGAAGAGCGTATTTACGGTATTGTGACCCGCGGTATGATTACAGACCAATACATTTTCTCAAAAGCACAAACAGGTTAGCACTATGCAATGGATTAAAACATTCCACCTTTTCTTTATGGTCGCCTGGTTTGCAGGAATCTTCTATTTACCCAGAATTTTCGTCAATCTTGCTCAAACAGAAAATGACGGCGCATTTAACCAACTCAATATCATGGCGCGTAAACTTTATCGGTTTATTACTCCCTTTATGATCTTAACCGTTATTTTTGGATTGTGGTTGGCATCGTATAATTGGGAGTACTATCTGACTGCTGGCTGGTTCCATGCCAAAATGGCCTTGATCGTACTACTCATTATTTATCACTTCATCTGCGGTATGTACCAAAAGCAATTCGCCGACGGTCGCTGCGACAAAAGTCACACCTATTTCAGAGTGTTTAATGAAATCCCTGTGCTCCTATTATTAGGCGCTGTTATTTTGGCAGTGATTAAGCCGTTTTAAACTGGCTCTACTTTTAACCCCTTGCACCACGGTCACCAGCACAAAGCTGAGTAGCATCAATAAATACCACGAGGATAACTTTGCAAACGAAACCATTTGCCAGCCATTGGTCTGGTTTGGGTAAATCCAAATATTGGCGAAAGTCGCGATATTTTCTGCAAACCAAATAAATAAAGCCACCAGAAACCAGCCGAATAAGAGAGGCATGCTGCGATAAGTTTTGATGACTTTAAAGTGTATTCGAGTGTTATAAAACATCACAAGCGTTACTGCTAACAACAGCCAGCGCATATCCCAAATGTAATGGTGAGTGAAAAAGTTTAAGTAAACTGCTGTAACGAGAATTACTGTAGCTCCAAC
The DNA here is from genome assembly GCA_003370465.1 of Kangiella sp. HD9-110m-PIT-SAG07. Taxonomy (GTDB): domain Bacteria; phylum Pseudomonadota; class Gammaproteobacteria; order Enterobacterales; family Kangiellaceae; genus Kangiella. The sequence continues at coordinate 11,578 of QQTG01000017.1, forward strand.
GCTTGGGTAATTCGAATACCTGAAACTAAAAATTCTCGAAACCCGCGCTAAATAACTCCCCACTGCGCTGTACATAAAGCCAGTAAACAATGGTACGTTGCCGATGCCGAAAATAAACTCTTCCGGATACTGCCAAGACTGGATCGCATCTGAGGTTTTAAATAATTCCATCACCGTTGCCACGATATGGAATAATAAAATAATACCCGCTTCCTTAAAGGTTTCTAACTTTAAGAGTAACAGTAGAAGCTGAAAAGCAACGGCGGCAATAAAAATAAAATCGTAACGATGAAAATCGTCCAGGGGATACCAGTAGCGAGTCACCACCATGACCAGTAATAAAAAGCCTCCGAACACGCAAGCATACGCCTGTTTCAGTCCGAACATCCAAAGCTCATGGAGAAATGTTTTATATTTTAATGGAGATGGTGCCATAGCCACTTCTTGTTATTTCGCCCCTTATCATAAGGTTAAGCAACTGAAGTGGCTAGATTATTGTAGGAATGTGGCTAATTATGGCCTTAGCTCTCAGAACGCGGAACAAATTCAAGCACTGTCGCATTAATACAATAACGCGGCTGACCATTTGGGCCATCGTCAAAAACATGACCTAAATGTATGCCTGTCGATTTAGAGCGAATTTCTGTGCGTTCCAAGCCAAAGGCGTTATCTTCATGGTAAGTCACAGCATCTTTTACAGGCTGGGTAAACGACAACCACCCAGTTTTCGATTGAAACCGATCTTTAGTATCGAACAAAGGCTGTCCACTAAGCTTATCAATAAAAACTCCTGGCGGCGTGTCTTTGAAAATATCGTACTCTTTACAGAAGCGGCTATCCGTTCCCTGCTGGAAGGCAACATCATAAGCCTCGGTGTCACCTAATTTAAACTTACCCAAGACGGCATAAAACTCTTCGGGCGTTAAGTAACCTTGATGACCAAATACTTCTTTACCATTCTCTAAAAATAGAACTGTTGGTGTTGCCCAAGTTTCAGTGGTCACTTCTAAGCCATCAAGCTGACTACCGAAGCGCCATGTAAGGGGAACCGTTCCTTGATAATCATTAGTTACGTTTTTTTTAAACTTCTCACAATAAGGACAGTAAGACCGAGGTTCGATAACCACTATCTGTTTACCTTGTTGCAAGGCCGTATTATCTACCTCAGGCACTTTATCTTTTTCATCAAACACCACACCTGTTGAATGGTCAGGGCAGTAACCATTAGGATTCTTAACTAAATAATCTTGGTGATATTCTTCCGCTGGGTGAAACTCGTTCAATGGCTTAACGATAGTGGCAATTTGACCATAATCAGCTTGTGATAATAGCACTTGGAATTCAGCTGTAACGCTCTGAACGATATCTTGTTGCTCAGAAGAGTTTGTCAAAATCGTTGAACGGTATTGAGTACCGATGTCATTACCTTGACGGTTGACCTGAGTTGGATCATGGCCTTCAAAATAGTTTTTTAAGATCGCTTCTAGGCTAACTTGGTTACGATTAAAAGTTACTTTAACCACTTCAGCGTAGTTGTTGGGATCTAAGCGATGTTTAGACTTAATGATCTCACTATATTCCGGCTTAATACCCTCGCCATCAGCGTAACCTGATACGGCATCCACCACGCCAGGAATCGCTGCATAACGCTTTTCAGCACCCCAGAAACACCCTGCACCCAGCACAATGGAATCAAGATGTTTAGTCGCTGGTATATCACTCTTTACATCAGCTTTTTGAGTGACTAGTTGTGGAGAGCTCGCTTTATTTGGGCCACCAGTCAGAATATAAGCCACACCAACAACAGTAGCGACGAAAAGAATAGTTTTGTATAACAACTTCACACTAGCTTCTTTCACAATAATCACCTTACACTCAATGGATTCAGGGAGTTAGCTAAGAACAAGCCTAACTCATACAGTGTATAGATGATGTGAAGCTAAAATTGTTACAGTTGAGGGAGTATCACTCGCTTTTAGCCAGCACCACAGCCGTGCCAAATACCAGTAACTCTGCGGCTGAGCTGGCGACCATCGAGGTGGTAAAACGCGTGCCAATAACGGCATTAGCACCCAGTAAACGCGCGTCATCAAGTAGTCGGTCTATGGCTTGTTCACGGCTTTCCGCCATTAGCTTGGTGTATTCACTGACTTCACCACCGACGATATTACGAAGGCCTGCTAAGATATCACGCCCGACGTGACGCGCCCGAACCGTGTTACCGCGCACCAGCCCCAAAACCTTTTCAACTTTATAGCCCGGCACTTCTTCTAAAGTATACAACTCAATATCATGACTCATAGTTTCACATTCCTATATTTATCTGTTTTTCTTGCGATGAGGCGCTGTCTTAGTACACTTAAAAATAACCCCAACGCTCCTAACTCAATTAATAACACACCAATTTTGGCCCACGTCGGCATCGCTGGCTGGGTAAAAAAAGTAAAAAGTTGCCACCCCATAAATCCAACCAACCCTAGAATTAACATAATCCAACCAACTATTCCGATAGTCCTAGCAACAGGTTCATTCATAATTCTATCCAGCTTCGCTTCTTCACACTCGGGGTATTGCAACTGCCCCATCTCTTTTCGAATGGCGATAAGATCGTTATAGATTTCTCGACAATTATCACAACTTTCAATATGCAAACGTACTCGCTGCGCTTTCTGTTGCGATAGCTCATGGTCAATATAACCACTAATTAATTCTTGGATATCCTGACACTGATTCATTCTGTACCTCGTTCAAGCTGTAGATCACTTAACGCCTCTCTTAAAGCTAAGCGGGCACGATGTAACCTCGACATTACGGTGCCCTTAGCGATGGCTAATATGTCGGCAATATCATCGTAACTGTGCCCGTGATAATCCCTTAATACCACCAGCTCACGATGATGAAGCGGTAAGCTATTTAAGGCGACGGTCAGTTTCGCTCGAATCTGCTCCGCCTCTAATTGCCTTTCTGGGTTTGTACCAGCCCTCTCCTGCGGCTCACTGAACGCATTATCCTCAAGCGATGTATCACGGGATTGTTTGCGCAAATGATCAATCGATGCGTTACGAACCACCCGATACAGCCACTTTTGCAGGTCTACGCCACCTTTCGGAGCTTTAGGATGTGACAGAGCTTTTTCCATACTTGCCTGCACCACATCTTCAGCATCCGACTGACTGCCGAGCAACTGCACCGCAAAAACTAAACTTTTACGGCAAAGCTCACTATGAGAATACTCATCAAGAAAGGCCTCACCTGGCTGTAACATCGAATTCGACAATAAAAACTCCTTTTGCTGGATAAAATAGCACCTGTACTAACCTAACGAACGACTTAAGGATTTATTCCAATGATTTTTTTAGTATTTATACCACGACTTTAAAAAGGCTCAAAAATCTTAATTGTACATATTATGTAACAGTTATATTTAACGATTATTTGATGAAAAAACAAGCTGTTACTATACTGCTATTTTCATTACAAATAATCATAAACAAGGACTTTTTAATAATGAATATCGCTAAAGATTTAGGGAAAGGTTTTTATACCTTATTATTTATTGCACCACTCTTCTGGATAATCCCAACATTACTAGAAGGCTTGCAGCATTTAGTTGAAGTGCAGCTAGGCATGTTCACTATTGGCGATACTGTCGAAGCGGGAAAAGAAACTTTAATACGTTTAGCTTTCGGTTTCTTAAAGTTACTAAGCATCATAATTCCGTCAATGTTAATACTAAAACTCTCAGCTCAACATTGGGACAAGAGTAAGCTCTTTCCGTTAACTGATTTTGAAAAGCTTTCGTACATGGTTATAGCTCTTACCATACTCGCTGCACTTATTTTCGTTACTTATTATGGACAAGCAAACACTGCCTCCCTAATTGGTAAGTTTGAAATCCCGTCTGAACTTGCGCCATTTGTACCTTTATTAATTTTATTACTCCCAATGATAATATTCCGCAATACACTTTTAAAAAGTTTCCTGAAACTTTGCGGAATTAACGTTGAAGGCAAGCTTTCTTCAAAATCCTATCTTTTTGAGCTGCTTTATATTGTTTTTCCAGTGCTGCTGGTCGCCGCTCCGATGGTGCTTCATTATAAACTCAATGATTGGGCCGTCGGCACCCAAGGCTGGGAATTATTTAGTTTATTAGCAGCAGATTCTCTGTTAGTTGGCTTTATGACATTATTAATAGGTTTATCGTTACGTCTCGCTGTCACCTGCGTTTACTCAAAGGAATTAAGCAGTCAGTAAATGTTAGAGCATTACATGTGAATGGCAAATAGTAGCTATTCACACGACTAAATTGACGCAGCCAGGGTTTAGCGTTTCAATGTTGCTACAAGTTTTACAAAACTAGGCAATGCATTATGAGCAATGAGAATAGTTATACGCCACCTAAAGTATGGGAATGGAATCCAGGTAACGGCGGCGAATGGGCCAGCATAAACCGACCAACCGCTGGCTCACGCCAAGAGCAAGAATTGCCGAAAGGTGAACATCCTTTCCAACTGTATTCACTAGCCACGCCCAACGGCCAGAAAGTGACGATTATGTTGGAAGAACTTTTATCTCTCGGTCATAACAAGGCAGAGTACGACGCACACCTGATTAAGATTGGTGACGGCGATCAATTCGGCAGTGGCTTTGTAGATATTAATCCTAACTCTAAAATTCCTGCCTTGATGGATTATAGTGATGATCTAGAGGGCGAACCGCAGAGAGTTTTTGAGTCGGGTGCTATTTTATTGTATTTGTCAGAAAAGTTTGATGCGTTATTGCCTAAGGATCATGCCAAGCGCACTGAAGCCATGTCCTGGTTATTTTGGCAAATGGGTAGCGCGCCCTATATCGGTGGTGGTTTTGGTCACTTCTATAGCTACGCACCTTATCCAATGGAGTATCCTATTGACCGTTTTACAATGGAAGCCAAGCGTCAGTTAGATGTATTAGACAAACATTTAGCCGATAACGAGTATATGGCAGGCGGCGAATATTCGATTGCGGATATTTCAATTTGGCCATGGTACGGCAATTTAGTGCTGGGCAATGCTTATGACGCGGTAGAATTCTTAGACGCAACCTCATATAAAAACTTGCTCCGCTGGGCAAAACAGATCGAGCAAAGAACCGCCGTGCAGCGTGGTCGAATTGTTAATCGCACTTGGGGCGAACCGCATGAACAATTAAGCGAGCGACACAGTCCCGCTGATATTGATCAGAAGTTAAAGGCTAAGTAAGTTATATTTATAAAAGCCTCCAGTTTGTCGGAGGCTTTTATTTCGTTAGTTATCTCGGCATTGACGACCACTTATCGTTGCGGTCACTCTATCGCCAAAAGAGCCATCAGCTCTTCGCTGCAAATAACTATACTCAACTTCTTCGAAATTAAAGCTCACCTGCTCTGTCACTGGCGCCCCATCCGCACCACCGGTATTAAACGTTTCTATTCGTACATTCCGAAAGTTTAAAGTCAGAAACTCAAAACTTGAGCGGTTAGCTCCATCGTGCTCAACGCTGAGTTTCGCTTGAGGATAAACTTCTTGGGTTAACTGCCCCATTAAGATTGGTGGCGAGCTAGTATCGATTGGCTTTACAAAATTAAAGTCTCTAACGCATCCTCGTCGTCGATTAGAATCCGTACCCCAAGACCAACTTAAGATATCAATCTCATCTTTATGCCCATCCGCTTGGCTTTCACCCTTGATATCGCCTATTTTTAAGTAAGCCGCAGACCGTGCCGCGTTCGTTAAACACGAAGCAACTAACAATGATAGTACAGCCAGCAATACTTTTAGTTTCATCACAGTTCTCCTAGTCCGTTAAACCATTGCTCAGAATACTCCTATCCGCAAAGCCCCGCCACTGTTGATAATTCTTACATTTTAGGCATAAAAAAACCTCCCGGGAGGAGGTTTCTTAAATTCAATTAAAACGATGAGTTACAGACTTTTCTTAAACTCGTCTGTCATCAACTCAAAGTCTTCTTTACCGACACCGCAGTCTGGACAATACCAGTCTTCAGGAACATCTTCCCAGCGAGTACCCGGAGCAATACCGTCTTCTTCCCAGCCCAGCTCTTCGTCATAAATAAAGTCACAGACTAAACAACGATACTTTCTATATTCCACAAATAACCTCTAAACTTGGTGCTTTTTTAAGTTTCGCGCCCATTTTAAGCATTTCTGGCGGAATTTCCACATTCAGCCCCGTAATTTTAGCTACATCTGGTGCAGTTCGTGTTAGAATTGCGTCCCAAGTAGCTTAACACTAAGAATTTGGGTAACTGGATGATATTTCAAGGGCAACACATACTTTCGATTGATCAGCTGGACAGAAAAGCGGTCGAACGGATTATTCAAGTTGCCGATGACATGACCCCCTACGCCACTCGCGCAAAAGTGTGTAATGTCTTAGATGGCGCTATCTTAGCCAACCTTTTCTTCGAACCAAGCACCCGAACTCGTATCAGTTTCGGTACCGCTTTCAACCTGCTTGGGGGGCATGTACGCGAAACCGTAGGCATGACCACTTCTTCATTATCCAAAGGCGAATCGCTCTACGACACCGCTCGCGTTACCGCTAACTATGCCGATGCTATTGCCATGCGCCATCCCGAAGTAGGTTCAGTCGCTGAATTTGCGCGCGGTAGTAACGTCCCCGTTATTAATGGCGGTGACGGTCCTAACGAACATCCGACGCAAGCCTTACTCGATTTATATACCATATATAACGAGCTGGAAACATTAGGCAAAGATAAAGGCACCATTAAGATCGCGATGATAGGTGACCTTAAAAATGGTCGCACAGTTCACTCGCTAACTCGATTGCTGTGTCTATTTCCTAATATTCACTTTACCTTTATCTCGCCACAAGCTTTGGCCATGCCCGATAAAATTCTTAATGCTTGCGATGATGCGGGTCTAAACTTCAGTATTTCTGAGGACTTCCATTACGGACTTAAGAATCAAGATGTGATCTACCTAACGCGAGTTCAGGAAGAGCGCTTCACCACCCAAGAAGAAGCCAACTTATATCGTGGAAAATACTGCTTAAACCAAACTTTGTATCAGCAACACTGCGATAAGAATACGATTATCATGCATCCGCTACCGCGCGACTCGCGCCCTGAAGCCAACGAGCTTAGCGATGATATGAATAACAACCCTAATTTAGCTATCTTCCGCCAGACTCATTACGGTGTAAAAATACGCATGGCGTTATTTGCTTTAGTGCTCGGCGTGGAAGATAAGCTCTCTCAATTCGAAAAGCCGATGAACTGGTACTCGCCACGTCATTCATAGTTAAAGAGAGTGATTGATAAAGAGTCTTAACCACAGTAATCAGCTAGACATCCAAAAACTTTATAAGCGTGAAGATTATGACGACTTCTGAACAACTTTATACTCGTGCGCAGCAACACATTCCAGGTGGCGTAAATTCTCCAGTTCGAGCTTTTAATGGCGTTGGCGGCACTCCTGTTTTCGTTAAATCTGCCGATGGTGCCTACTTCACCTCTCCTAGCGACAAGCAATACCTCGATTATGTTGCTTCATGGGGACCAATGATTTTAGGTCACAACCATCCAGCGGTTTTAGACGCGGTTATTGATGCTGCTAAGCGTGGTTTAAGTTATGGCGCGCCGACAGAGATCGAAACCGAAATGGCAGAGAAGATTTGTGAGCTTATCCCGTCAATAGACATGGTTCGCATGGTCAACTCGGGCACCGAAGCGACCATGAGTGCTATTCGTTTAGCGCGCGGTTATACCGGTAAAGATAAAATTATCAAATTCGAAGGCTGTTACCATGGTCATGCGGATTGCTTGTTAGTCAAAGCCGGCTCAGGTGCCTTAACTTTAGGCGAGCCCACTTCGCCGGGCGTTCCTGCGGATTTTGCCAAGCATACGCTAACTGCTGACTTTAACGACTTAGATAGTGTCGAAGCGTTATTGAAAGCGAATAAAGACGAAGTGGCTTGTATTATTGTCGAGCCAGTCGCAGGTAACATGAACTGCATTCCTCCAGTTGAAGGATTTTTGCAAGGACTTCGAGATCTATGCGACCAGTACGGCGCCGTATTAATTTTCGATGAAGTGATGTCTGGCTTCCGCATGGGCATTGATGGCGCACAAGGTTATTACAACGTCCAACCTGATCTAACCACATTGGGTAAAATTATAGGCGGCGGCATGCCAGTCGGAGCCTTTGGTGGTAAGAAAGACATCATGGATTATATGGCTCCAGTAGGCCCTGTGTATCAAGCAGGAACTCTTTCCGGTAATCCAGTAGCCATGGCAGCAGGGCTTGCTACCCTAAACGAACTATCAAAACCAGGTTTTTATAAACCTCTGTTTGCCTACACTGAAGCTTTAGTTAAGGGCATGCGAGAGATCGCAGGGCAGAAAGGCATTCCGTTCACGACCAACCATGTCGGTTCAATGTTCGGCTTTTTCTTTAGCAGTGCTGAAACCGTGACCAGCTTCAAGCAAGTCACTCAAGGCGATATGGAACGCTTTAAAAGCTTCTATCACGCTATGCTGGATGAAGGTGTTTACCTATCACCGTCAGCATTTGAGACGGGCTTTGTTTCCGCTGCTCATGGTGACAAAGAGCTAAAGAAAACACTAGAAGCCTTTGAACGTGCTCTAAGCAGGTAATTTTGCAGATTTTTTGATATATTGGGTCTACGGCGCTGTACAATCCTTAACCTTTAACCGATAAGGAAATAGCTAAGCGTAATGAGCCTAGGCCCATTTTTAAAATCTAAGCGGTCAATCCTATTCTGGATAGCGATAATAAGCGTTGTCCTTGCTGCATTCCTTTATCAAGAATATCGTCAGCTCGAAAAAAATTATAATATCCTTCCGATCGAAGGCGAAACTCCTGTTTATGCTAAAGACACTATCGATTGGCTCCTCAAGAGACAGCATCCTGAAGGTTACTTTGTTAACAACCCTGATTTATTTGACGAACCTTCGACACTAAACCGGGAAAGTGTGCGACTCACTCGTTACGCCGTTGCCGCGCTCGAAAAACTAGGCGCTCTGGAACAAATCAATAAAGACTCCCTCATCAATTTTTTGCTAAAGAACTTCAAGGCTCCGAGTAATGCTATCGGTAACCTCAAAGGTTTTTCGGCGCTACCCAACAGTTCCGTCAATATTCGCTCAACACTTGATACTGTTATCATCCTGGATAAACTGGATGCGCTAGGCACCATAGATACAGAGGCGGTAGCCCAACTCATTCTGGCTTATCAAAATAACGATGGCGGTTTTTGGGATCCGGGATACCCTGAATTCGGTCAGCAATCTACGGTAAAAGCGACCTCCTTTGCTGTTCGTGCGCTTATGCACATGGGTAAGTTAAATTCGACCGTCGTCAGTGCTGAAGAGCAGGCATTAATTAACCAGTTCATCAGCCGCAGCTGGTCAAAAGACACCAATACTTTTAGCCCCTTCCCGGGCCACCCTGCGATCAGCAGTTACGACGCATACCGCGCTTGGATCAGTATCTATTACTTACCCATTAACCAGGAAAACCCTGAAGTTATGGAGGACATGCTTCATGTTGATGGGTTAATAACCACTTTGAATACCACCTTTAGAACAACCGACAACATTTATAGCGAAGAAGGTAATTCTGAGAAAAACTCATTAAAAGCTTCTCACTTAATCATTTGGATGCTACAAGCATTAGATCGCATCGGCGCAGTATCAGTCCCTGATATCGTTCAATTCATTAAAGGCTATCGCGACCCCAAGGGCGCTTTCACCAGCGATATTTACTCTGTTTATTCCGCAGTTGATATTTTGAGCTTAATGTCCTCTTCTCGAATGACTAGCCAGTTAAAACTCTACAAACTACTGACTTACTCGGCGATTATCGCCGCAGCGCTACTACTATTAACCGTCACTATTATGCATCGTAAAGTTGAATCGCGCAGACATTCTGCCTTAGTGCGACGAGCACAAACGGATCGGCTGACTGGATTACATAACCGTGAATTCCTAGAGCAACGCTACCAAAGGTATCAACAAGATTATTCACACATGGCCTTTATCCTGCTAGATGTGGATCACTTCAAATCCATTAACGATAATCATGGTCATCTGGCTGGCGATGAAGTTTTAATCGAACTTTCCACGCTACTGAGCAACAACATCCGCAAAACCGATACGTTAGCGCGATGGGGCGGAGAAGAATTTGCTATTCTGTGTCCCGCCACAGAACCTAAGAATGCAAAGCTCTTATCCGAAAAGCTCAGAACTCTTATTGAATCCACTAAATTTAATCATATTGAAGCATTAACGTGCAGTTTTGGAGTCTCTTCTGCCTCAAAATTCGAGTCACTCAAAGAGCTGTACATTCGAACGGACAGGGCTCTTTATCAATCAAAACGTGACGGACGTAATACCATTACCTACCTTTAAGGACTTTTAGCCCATTTCAGTCCCTGCTTAAATATGCTTAAATATTCTTTTTAAGCCACTAAAGATACCACTATGAACTTAACCCTTATTGGAAAAACAGCATTAGTCTGCGGTTCAAGCCAAGGCATGGGCAAAGCAATCGCCAAACAACTATCAGAGCAAGGCGCGAGCATCGTGCTATTGGCAAGGAATAAAGAAAAGCTGGAGGAAGTGCAAAAGGAACTCGACCACTCACAAGGGCAGGATCACCAAGTTCTTGTCGCAGACTTTACGAATCCAGATGACGTAAAGCAAGTTGTTTATGATTACCTACAACAACCTGAAGCAGCCATTCATATCTTGGTCAATAATACAGGTGGCCCAGCGCCGGGGCCGGCTAACGCCGCGCAAACAGGTGACTTCTTAGCAGCATTTAATCAGCATCTCGTTTGCAACCATGAGCTCATGAAGCTTGCTTTACCTAGTATGAAAAAAGATAACTTCGGTCGTATCATCAATGTTATCTCAACATCGGTAAAACAACCTCTAGATGGCTTAGGTGTTTCGAATACCGTGCGTGGCGCTGTTGCTAACTGGGCAAAAACACTGGCCAACGAACTGGGCCAGTTTAATATTACCGTTAACAACGTACTGCCAGGAGCGACCAATACTGTTCGCCTTGAAGCCATTATTCAGAATAAAGCAAACAAAAAAGGCTTATCTGTCGAAGAAATGGAGCAAGAAGAAAAGTCGATTATCCCAATGAGACGATTCGGTACTGCTCAAGAATTTGCTAATGCCGTTGGCTTTCTAGCGTCTCCTGCAGCGGGTTACATCACAGGTATCAACCTTCCTGTCGATGGCGGCCGTACTAGCTGTTTATAGCAACGAGGAAGCGTTGATGCAAATGCTGAGAAACTATATTGGCGGCGAATTAGTCGAGCCGCTCAATGGGCAATTTATTGATAACGTTGAGCCTGCCACTGGACAGGTTTATAGCCAGATCCCCGAATCGACCGAAGAGGATCTTGAGCGAGCGGTTCAAGCAGCCGAGTTAGCACAACCTGAATGGGCGGCTTTATCGCTTGAAAACCGTGCAGCTATTTTGAATAAGGTAGCCAACACCATCGACTACCACTCGAACGAGTTAGCCAAGGCAGAAGCTATCGATAATGGTAAGCCTTTGACTCTTGCTAAAAACGTCGACATTTATCGTTCAGCGGCCAATATCCGCTTCTTCGCACAGGCCATTACCCAGTTTTCTAGCGAAAGCCATGCTATGGGTAACGATGCCATCAACTATACTTTACGTGATCCAATCGGAGTCGTTGGTTGCATCTCTCCGTGGAACTTACCGCTGTACTTATTTACTTGGAAAATTGCTCCAGCCCTAGCCGCTGGTAACACAGTAATCGCTAAACCGTCAGAAATTACTCCGATGACGGCTTTTCTTTTCTCCAAAATTTGTATAGAAGCGGGCTTACCTGCAGGTGTTTTAAATATCTTGCACGGCACAGGACCATCGATTGGTAATCCACTAACAACGCATCCGAAAATCAAAGCCATTAGCTTTACCGGAGGCACCTCAACGGGCGCCCACATCAGCCAAGTAACCGCTGGCATGTTCAAAAAATTATCACTTGAGCTCGGTGGGAAAAACCCAACGTTAGTTTTTGCTGACTGTGACTTCGAAGATACGATCGATAACGTGGTTCGTGCAGCCTTTTCTAATCAAGGTCAGATTTGTTTATGTGGCTCACGCATTTATATCGAGCGCCCTATTTATGAAACGTTTAAACAAGCCTTTGTCAAAAAGGTGGCTGAACTAAAACTGGGCGATCCACTGCAAGCCACAACACAATTCGGTGCTCTAGTGTCTAAGCCTCACATGGACAAAGTATTATCTTATATCGAACTTGCTAAAAAAGAAGGCGGCCATGTTCTGACTGGCGGTAAACAGACTAGTGTCGAAGGACGCTGTCAAAATGGTTTCTTTGTGGAACCGACCGTCATCGAAGGCTTAGACAATGACTGTCGCACCAACCAAGAAGAAATATTTGGCCCCGTTTGTACCATTATGCCGTTTGATAACGACGACGAAGCGATTGAGTTAGCCAACGGCACACAATATGGCCTAGCCTCCAGCGTCTGGACCAATGATCTGAAACGCGGCCACCGCGTCGCGAAAGAGATTGAAGCAGGTATCGTTTGGATTAACTGCTGGTTGCTGCGAGACTTACGAACACCTTTTGGTGGCGTAAAAAGTTCCGGTGTCGGCCGCGAAGGTGGCTTGGAGGCTCTGCGCTTTTTCACCGAACCGAAAAATGTTTGTATTAAGTACTAAACTCGCTACTATTAGCCCAATTTAAATTCATAGGAAAAATACCATGCCATCATTTGATATTGTTTCTGAAGTCGATAAGCATGAAATCACTAACACCGTTGATAACGCTAACCGTGAACTCACGACACGTTTTGACTTCCGTGGCGTTGACGCTAGCTTTGAACAGAGTGGCGACAGCGTGAAAGTTACTGCCGAAGCAGATTTCCAAGTTGACCAAATGGTCGATATATTCTACCGCAGTTGTACCAAGCGTAATATCGACATTAATGCGCTGGACGTCGCTGAAGACGCAACTCACTCGGGTAAAACATTCTATAAAAACATTACCTTTAAACAGGGTATTGATAAAGAAACTGCAAAGAAGCTGACTAAGTTAATTAAAGAGTCAAAGCTTAAAGTCCAAGCATCGATTCAAGGCGAACAAGTTAGAGTCACCGGCAAAAAGCGAGACGATCTACAAGCAGCCATGAATGTCGTCCGCCAAGCTGAATTAGATCAACCGTTTCAGTTTAATAACTTTAGAGACTAAATCCGAACCACTATTCCGCGGTTTAGCCGTAGAATAGTGGTGGTCCAAATCTAAAACCCCGCTTGCTTAAAGCCGTCTAATTCGATATAAATACCCGCATGCAATATTTTCCACACCAAAAAACATCCGGATTTATCTTCGCTCATCAGGGCGGATGTAAGTGGATCTTGGATAAATAACGACTCCCCTTCTTCTTTTAGGCGTTTGCACACGCCTGAAATACCTAGTATTTTTTAATACTCATATTTTTTTATATCGCTTATAACGTTTAGTCTGTGTCATTAGTCAATGGCGTTTACTGATAACAATGAACCATAATTCTCAGTGGCTAAACGCTTTAAAATCAAACGTTTGAGGAATTTATGTCAGACAGAATCGTTTCCAGTAAAGCTCCTGAGCCTGTTGGTTTGTACCCGCACGCCCGTCGAGTCGGTAATTTATTATTTTTATCAGGCGTCGGCCCTCGCCAAAAAGGCAGTAAAGATATCCCCGGCGTAACTTTGGATAAGGACGGCAACATTACCGATTATTGTATCGAAACTCAGTGCCGCAGCGTTTTCGATAATATTCGATGGATTCTGGAGGAGTCAGGCTCTAGCTGGGAGCAGTTAGTCGATGTACAAGTCTTCTTAACCAATATGAAAGATGATTTTACAACCTATAACAAGATTTATGCAGAGTATTTTGCAGACAATCAACCCTGCCGAACCACCATTGAAATCAGCTCTTTACCGACTCCCATCGCTATAGAGCTAAAGTGCATCGCAACCATTAATGAAGAATAAAGGAGTTACACCATGAGTGAACGAGTGAGTAAACCAGTAGCCCCTTTTAATTTTCAGAAGTGGATCGATGAGAATCGTCATTTATTGCAGCCTCCTGTTTGCAATAAACAGGTATTCGAGCAGGATGATTTTATTGTGATGGTGGTTGGCGGTCCTAATGGTCGTCGTGATTTTCACTACGATGAAGGGCCAGAGTTTTTCTATCAGCTCGAAGGCGAGATGGAGCTACGCACGATTCAGGACGGCAAAAGAGTTGATTATCCAATTAAAGCTGGGGAAATATTCTTACTTCCTCCGAAGGTGCCACACTCGCCTGTTCGCTTTGAAAATTCGATTGGTTTAGTTGTTGAACGTAAACGTTTAGATCACGAGAAAGACGGTCTTATGTGGTTTTGCGAAAACTGTGATCACAAACTTTATGAAGAGTACTTTCAACTGACCAATGTTGAGAAAGATTTCTTACCAGTGTTTGATCGCTTTTTAGCAAGCGAGGAGAATCGCACCTGTGAAAAGTGCGGCACGGTAATGCCTAAAGAAAACAAATTGGATCTGTAACTTATGAACCAACTTAAAATTGATATTCATACTCATATACTCCCTGAAAACTGGCCTGACTTAAAAGAACGTTACGGTTATGGCGGTTTTGTCCAGCTCGATCACCACAAGTGTGGCTGCGCGCGCATGATGGTTGATGGAAAGTTTTTCCGCGAGATTGATGAAAATTGCTGGTCGCCAGAAGTGCGCATGAAAGAATGTGACCAACACGGCGTCCATGTTCAAGTGCTATCGACAGTGCCGGTGATGTTTAATTACTGGGCTAAACCAGAAGATACTCACGATTTATCGCGCTACCTCAACGACCATATCGCCGGTATTGTAGAGCAGTATCCAAAGCGTTTTATCGGCCTCGGTACTTTACCCATGCAGGCGCCAGACTTGGCGATTAAAGAACTGGAGCGCTGCGTCAAAGAAATCGGTTTAGCCGGTGTTCAAATTGGCTCACACATTAATGATTGGAATCTTAACGCACCAGAGCTTGCCGAGTTCTTTGCTGCGGCTGAAGAGTTGGATGCGGCAATATTTGTTCATCCATGGGATATGGTTGGCAAGGAAAAGATGCAGAAATACTGGATGCCATGGTTAGTTGGCATGCCAGCCGAGACTTCATTAGCGATTAACTCAATGATTTTTGGAGGCGTCCTTGAGCGTCACCCTAACCTTCGAGTAGCCTTTGCGCACGGTGGCGGTAGCTTCCCAGCGACTATTGGTCGTATCGAACATGCTTACAATGTTCGACCAGACTTGATGACTGTAGACAACCCACATAATCCGCGCAAATATCTTGACCAAATTTACCTCGACACCTTAGTTCATGACAAAGGTATGTTGGATTATGTGGTTAACTTAATGGGCCCAGAAAAATTAGCACTCGGCACCGATTATCCGTTCCCTCTTGGCGAGCTTGAGCCTGGAAAGTTAATCGCCTCAATGGACTACGACAGCAGCATTGAGGATCGACTACTCCACGGAACTGCCCTTGAGTGGCTAAAGCTCAATAAGCAGGACTTTCTATGATACAAGATTCCTTAACCAGTAGCTTTAATATGAGTGTTCAAGTTGAATTCGATGGACAAAGCTTTCTGTTAGAGCTTTCTCAGGCCAGTTCCATTGCTATTCCAATGACCTTTGACTCAGAACAGCCGAATCACTTTGGCGCTGATAAATCTCAGGCAAAAGCTATCGAAGGCGATGATTTTGTTGGCGATACTCGTCGCGGCGGCAGCTGCAATGTGCAAAGCATTTCTATGGTTCCCCATTGTAACGGCACCCATACTGAAACGGTTCAACACATTGTCGACCAACCGGTTCCCGTCGGCGATGCCCTAACCAGTTCTCTAACTAGTTGCTATGTCTTATCGGTCACTCCAGTACCGGCATCAACGACCAAAGAAACTTACCATCCAAACTTGGTCAATGCCGATTTCGTGATCACTCAGAAAGCTCTCGAAGAACAGCTATCACCCGCAGATTTAGACTTAATGGGCGCCATCGCCATAAGGACGTTACCTAACGATAGTGCTAAAACTAGCAAAGTTTATGGTGAGGATGAGCAGCCACCTTTTTTCACTACAGAAGCGATTGAATGGTTAAGCCAATCAAACATTCACCACCTACTGGTGGACTTTCCCTCAATAGACAAGATGTATGACGAAGGCCAATTACACAACCACCATACTTTCTGGAATGTCCCTGCGGGAAGTCATGAATTAACCGACACGGCATTAGTCCATCGCACCATCACAGAAATGATTTTCATCAATGATGATATTACGGACGGACTTTATTGGCTTAACTTACAGCTGCCACACTTCCAGTTAGACGCAGCACCCAGTCGCCCAGTACTTTACCCATTAACTGACGTTTCTGATTTTGAAACGGACTTAGACGCTACTCTCAACAGAGACGAACAGGCTGGAACTGATCATGAGTAATTTATTTTCATTAGAATACGCACAACAACTTGATGCGCAAGATCCGATTAAACATATACGACAAAGCTTTACTATCCCCAAGCAAAGTAATGGTAATGAAGAGATCTACCTTTGCGGTAATTCTTTAGGCTTGCAACCAAAGCTTGCAGCTCAATATGTTAATGACGAACTGTCACAATGGGCAAAGCTCGGTGTTAAGGGCCACTTCTCCGGCGATTACCCGTGGATGCCTTATCACGAATTTTTAAGCGAAGGTTTTGCTGAGTTAGTCGGTGCAAAAACTAAAGAAGTTGTAAGCATGAATACGCTAACGGCAAATTTACATTTCATGATGGTAAGCTTTTATAGGCCAACCCAAACACGCCACAAAATTATTATTGAAGACCATGCCTTTCCATCAGATCATTATGCTGTTGAGTCGCAGATTAAGTACCACGGTTTTAATCCTGAGCAAAGCATGATTCTGCTCAAACCTCGCGAAGGCGAAGAAACCCTGCGTGACGAGGACATTCTAAAAGCGATTGAAGAACATGGTGATACAACAGCATTGATTATGTTACCAGGTGTTCAGTACTACACTGGGCAAGTATTGGATATGGAATCGATCACAAAGGCAGGGCACGACAAAGGCTGTAAAGTGGGTTTTGATTTAGCACATGCCACTGGTAATATTCCAATGAAACTTCATGAGTGGAACGTCGATTTTGCGGCATGGTGTACTTATAAATACTTAAACTCTGGCCCCGGCTCTGTCGCTGGCTGTTTCGTGCATGAACGCCATCACACTGATAAAGATTTACCACGATTTGCTGGCTGGTGGGGGCACGATAAAGACTCGCGTTTTAAAATGGAGAATCAATTCGTACCAATGGAAAGTGCTGAAGCATGGCAGCTTTCTAACCCGCCCATCTTATCGCTAGCCGCCATACGAGGCTCTTTAGATACCATTAAAAATGCTGGTGGAATTCATAAGCTAAGAGAGAAGTCTCTAGCTTTGACTAACTACTTACGACAGCTGCTAGAACAAGAGTTAAAAGACGATATTAATATTTTGACACCCAAAGAAGATAAATCATCTGGTGCGCAACTGTCTTTGACTGTGAACTTACAGGGAGCTGATGGTAAGCAAATCTTTGACGCAATTGAAGCTGATGGCGTGACCTGTGATTTCCGTCACCCGAACGTTATTCGCGTCGCCCCTGTGCCTCAGTATAATTCTTTTGAGGACTGTTTCCATTTCGTAACTATTTTGCAAAACGCAATTGAAGGAGCGAAATAATGAGTCAACATATCACGATGATAGGAGCTGGGTTGGTAGGCTCCTTGATGAGTATCTACCTCGGGCAACGCGGCTACAAAGTTGATGTACATGATAAACTTCCAGATATCCGTAACACCACCATTCCAGCAGGTCGCTCAATCAACTTAGCGCTAGCTAATCGCGGCATCAGAGCGCTACAACAAGTTGGTGTAATGGATAAAGTTGAGCGACTTCTGATCCCGATGAAGGGACGTATGTTACATGATGTAACGGGGAAACTAACGCTCCAACCCTACGGGCAAAAAGATGAAGAGGTTATCTACTCAGTATCGCGTGCGGGTCTTGTTAGCTTGCTGCGTGATGAGGCGGAAGCCACTGGCAATGTCACTTTTCACTTTGAAAGCAAACTGACTGAGATTGATCCCGACAATAAAACTCTGACATTAAAGAATGAAAAAACTGACGTAGAAACCTCCCAACAATATGATATCTTGTTAGGCACCGACGGAGCTGGTTCTAAAACTCGCCGCACACTCGAAAGTTTAGGTGTTAAAGGTTTTTCATCCGATCTTTTAGAACACTCTTACAAAGAACTCACCATCCCTGCGGGCTCCGAATCACCATTCCAAATAGAGAAAGAAGCGCTGCACATATGGCCACGAGGCGGTTATATGTTAATCGCTTTACCCAATCTCGACGGCTCCTTTACGGTTACACTATTCATGCCCAATAAAGGCAAAATTAGTTTTGAAACATTAAACACTCGGCCAAAAGTTGAAGATTTCTTTAATGAAAATTTTAGCGATGTGCTCGATCTTATTCCTAATGTAGCTGAAGATTTTTTCACTAACCCAACCGGTATCTTAGGCACCGTTCGCTCAAAAAACTGGGCACATGGTGATGTATTGTTATTTGGTGATGCCTCTCATGCGATAGTGCCGTTCCACGGGCAGGGCATGAACTGTGGCTTTGAAGATTGCTCAGAGCTTCACCGCTTACTCAACAAACATTCTGACGATTGGCAAAAAGTGATTAACGAATTTACTTCCGTTCGACGTGATAACGCAGATGCTATAGCGGATATGGCGTTGGAAAATTATGTGGAAATGCGTGACTCGGTTCGTGATCCTCAGTTCCAACTAAAAAAAGCCATCGCCTTTAAACTGGAGCAGCGTTTTCCCACCCAGTTTATTCCCCGTTACTCGATGGTTATGTTCCACCACATGCCCTACTCCGAAGCCTATCGCCGTGGCAAAGTCCAGTCAGAGATTCTTTCTCAGCTGGCTAACGACAACCAAAGCATTGATGATATAGACTGGCTGCTTGCCTCAAAGTTGGTTCAGGACAAACTTAATCCTATTTCTAAGGAGTTTTTACATTGAAAATAATCACTATTTTTACTCTACTGCTAGGCTTAGCCACAATCTCGAATATTGCAGCCGCAGAAGATAAGCAGGAACCGAGACAACATAACAGCTCTAGCCAACAGAATATTCCCAACAAAGACAATATCACTCTAGCAACAGAGTGGTTGGAATACCTTGCCAGCGATGATCGCCAAGGTCGGTTAACCGGCAGTTCTGAAAATTCGGAAGTCCAAGAGTGGCTAATTGAACGCTTTAAACAGATCGGTTTACAAAAAGTACCTGGTCAAGAATCATATCTGCAAAAGTTTACCGCGCACAATCGAGAAGGGGAACCATTACAAGCAGCAAATATTATTGGCTATCTTCCTTGTAACTGCGACTCTGAACGTTACTTCTTCGTCGGTGCGCATTATGACCACGTTGGCGTCAACACTAAATTAGAAGGCGACCAGATTTTCAATGGTGCCGATGATGATGCCAGCGGTGTTGTCGCCTCATTAATTTTTGCCAAGACTTTAAAGCAATACGAGCAACTTCCTTTTAATGTTGTTGTTGGTGCTTGGGACGCTGAAGAAATGGGGTTGCAAGGTTCAAAATACTTTGCAGCGAACCCTTGGGTTTCATTAACCGATATCGAAAGCGGTTTTATGTTTGAATTAGTCGGCGTGCCACTTAAAGATAAATTGTACAACGCTTGGATGACGGGTAATAAATACTCAACTCTTTACCCAACTTTAAAAGCAAAGTTAAAAAACCAAGGCTGGAAACTTGATCCCGTATTGGACCCAAAGTTGGGCTTATTTTTCCGTTCGGATAATGCACCTTTTGCGCTACTGGATACTGACAATGAGTCCATCAAAAAAGCCATGCAGGGTAAAGAAAAAGCAACAGTCACTGGAATTCCGATGCATGCCATTTCGGTTTGGCGCGGCCAAGATCATTATCACAAGCCTCATGATGACGTATCAATCATTGATACGCCAAACTTAGTTTCACTTGCTGAATCATTAGCCGCTGCTTTTAAAGAGCTACCATCTTCCACCAAGATTGAGTGGCTCGATAATGATCAGTTCGACTTTTCTCGTCCGCAGTAATTAAGACGCCGCTTTATAATTAATGTGATTGCTCAGCGCTTTATTTAACCTAGCAATCACATTATCTAACGCTTCTTTGGCATAAGGTTTAGCGGCAACCTTACCCCACACCGGTCCTGGCCAAGCAGCATCACTCTGGTAACGCGCAATATGATGCAAGTGCAGTTGTGGAACCATGTTGCCTAAAGCGGCCTGATTCATCTTATCAGCGTCAAAAACCTCACTCATCACCTGTAACACAAAGTTTGATTCACGCATTAATTGCAACTGCTGCGGTTCAGACAGCTCAAAGGCTTCACGAATAGCATCAACACGTGGCACTAAGATCAACCAAGGGTAATTTTCATCATTCATGAGCAGCACTTGGCACAGCTCAAAATATCCAATCGTAATACAATCTTCTGCTAAAACAGGGTGCAAATTAAAGGCCAAAAAATGACTCCTCAGCTTCTTCAGGTTCGCAATTCGCATATTCAGTTGGGGCAGTCCCTCGAATGAACGGAATTTCTACTGACTCTTCGCAGTGATCATTCGCTAGCAAACCACTGTCTGAATCGATCAACTTCCACTCAATATTTTCTTCATAACCGAGCTGAAGTGTTTCAGTCGGAAGACCATTAAAGATATCCGTGAAGACAGGTAAAGCCGCAGACGAACCCGTGATATTTGCTTCGGTACTATCATCTCGACCTACCCAAACAACAGCTAAGTGTTCGCCTGAAAATCCTGCAAACCAAGAATCTTTTAAGTCATTGGTCGTCCCCGTTTTACCTGCGAACTTGGTAAAAGGGTTCTGATTATGGAGGTAACGAGCCGTTCCTTTTTCCACCACCAGCTGCATACCTGCCTTTACTAAATACGTATTCAGCTCCGAAGCGATCCGCTCAGACTCAATGGGATACCGCTCGAGTAGCTCACCTTGATTATCGGTTACCGCGGTAATTGCTTCAGGCTTAATTTTCAGACCGCCACTCGCTAATGATTGATACAAACCCGCCAACTCAATAGGCGTTAACTCAAGAACACCTAGCGGTAATGCATCAAGTGCTCTGACTTTGCCATCCACGCCAGCCTGCCCAATAAAGTCAGCTACGGTATCAATACCAACTTGTTGCCCAAGTCGCGCCATGGCGATGTTATAAGACTTCATTAAGGCTACAAACAAAGGTACCTGCCCATGATTTTCTCGATCATAATTCCTCGGCTGCCATAAAGTACCATCTCGTTGCTTTAGCGATAAAGGTTCGTCGCTGATGATAGTCGCTAAATCATACTGACTACTCTTCTCCAGCGCAGCGAGCACCACATAAGGTTTTATAACCGAGCCTATCTGACGCTTCGCATCTATCGCACGATTAAAACCAGCTTTATCGGTGTAACGATCGCCAACTAGCGCTAAAATATTACCCGTTTGGCTCGAGGTAATAATCACTGCCGTTTGTAGCGAGTCGTCATCGATCCCTTTCGATTTCTCAATACGAGTTAAGGTTGTCGCAACCTTCCCTTCCGTATAACGCTGCATCACGGGATCAAGCGTAGTGAAAATACGTAAGCCTTCCGACTTTAGCTCGTCCTCCGAATATGAGTCTTGCAAGCGACGCTTAACTAAATCCATAAATGCAGGAACCCGAGATAACTTTAACTCTGGTTTATTAACCACAGAAAGTGTTGTTTCTCGCTGCTGTTGATACTCTTGTTCGGTTAGGTGCTTCTGATCATACATCAGCTTTAACACTTGATTACGGCGTTTTAAAGCTGCTTCTTTTTTACGACGAGGGTTATAACCGCTCGGGCTTTTCAGCATTCCAACCAGTAACGCAGATTGAGCAGGTGTTAAGTCTCGTACTCTTTTATCAAAGAAATACTGACTGGCTAAGCCAACACCATGAATCGCTCGCCCGCCATCTTGTCCGAAATAGACTTCGTTGTAGTAAGCTTGAAGAATGTCATCTTTTTCATAGCGCACTTCCAGGATCACCGACATGATCGCTTCTTTAAACTTACGCCACAAGGTTCTATCGTTGGTTAGAAAGTAATTTTTGACTAACTGCTGAGTGATGGTGCTACCGCCCTGAGAACGCCCATCGCTCGTAACGTTGTGCCATAACGCACGCATAATCGCTTTCGGCGATACACCGCTGTGCTCATAAAAAGCACGATCTTCTACAGTCAGTAGAGCCTGTTTGAAATGTTCAGGAACATCATCAGAATGTACTAAAATTCGGTCTTCTAAACGATTAGGATGAAACTGCCCGATGAGCAAAGGATCCAGCCGTGCCATTTGCAGTGTTTTGCCGCTTTCACGGTTTTTCAATTCCGAGACTCTTCCTGATTTGATGCTAAACGAAACTGGCAACGACTCTTGCTGCCCATCCCAGAACTGGAACTCACGGATATGAATAAAGAATGAGCCTTTATAATTCTCGTAATCACCCTGACGTGTTGCTTTGACGACTTTCCGGTAACCCAGAAGCTCCAGCTCTTGGCGTAAACGAGTCGGCGTCATAGGCTTGCCATTAGCCAGCTCTAACGACTGTGCGTAGACCCGCGCAGGAAGCTGCCAGCGATTTTCCTTAAACTTGCTTTGAATGACCGAGTCTAAGTACAGCGTAAATCCGGCAAACAGTACTACCAGCACTAACGCCAATTTCCAAAAGAGCACTCGCCACTTTTTTCGACGAGCCTGTTTGGCCTTGGTGTTTTTACTTATGGTTTTACCGGTTTTCTTTTTAGGCTTTTTTGACATATTATCAATACAATTAGTTTCATTAGCGCCATCTTAACAAATAAACTATCAGAAATTATATGTCATCTATTGCAAATTCTGTTAAAAATAAGGCACGCCTGTTTTTTGCCATCGAGCTCCCTCAAGAGCTCAAAAATCAACTTGAATTACTTCAGCAGACCAACCCTGTGTTTGTGGGACGCACGGTAAAACCTCATAATTTCCATATCACCTTACAGTTTCTCGGGTCTGTGGATCGTCAGAACATTCATGACCTCGCTGATAGCATCGAAATACCGGGCATTAAGCCCTTTAGCGCCGCGATCAGCCACCATGCCTATTATCCAAAAACTGAAATAGGATGCGTCGAAATTTCAGAGGGAAAACAAAAGCTTAAGGAAATAAAGTCACATATAAATCGTTGCTTAGCGAACGCGGGCTTTCATTTTGCCAAAGACAAGCACGATTTCCGTCCGCACATCACGCTATACCGAGAATGCCAAGCACTAGGCGATATCGAGCAGTTGCTTACTTTCGACTTTCCGATAGAAAGCTTTTGTTTGATGGAGTCTGTACAGAACGAAAAAGGTGTTTATTACGAGGTTATAGAAGAATGGCCGGTATACGAACCGAGCATAAAAGAGCAGTTTTTCGGGATAAAGGACTAGGAATATTCGGATGTCACTCCCGCTTTCGCGGGAATGACAGGCTATTTTTTAACTTTTTAACAACTTCGCAGCAATGGTTCTGAAACCTAGTCCAGTTCCACCCGCTGACCATTTTGGCGTTGGGCTGTCGTTATAAGCCGATGCCAAGTCTACATGCACCCAGCCTTCACCGTTATTTGGAACAAAGCGCGACAGGAAGCCTGCAGCATTGCTGGCGCCACCAGGCCCACCACCTTTCACTGCACGACTATTAGCCGTGTCTGCAAAGTGCGAAGGACAACGATGTGCATGGAATGATTCTAGTGGTAATGGCCAATGACGTTCGTTTTCATCATGAGCAATCTCTAAAAACTCCTGCCCAGCACTTTTATCAAGCGTGAAAACTGCATTGTAATCACCGCCAACCGCCGTCACCGCCGCACCAGTCAATGTTGCGGCATCAATAATGGTGCCTGCGCCAGACTCACCAGCCAACAATAACCCATCAGCCATGACCACGCGGCCTTCCGCGTCTGTATTTTGAATTTCTACAGTGACGCCGTTCGGGTACGTTAAAATGTCACCAAGTTTGTAGGCATGACCGCTGATTAAGTTTTCAGCACAACACAAATACAAATCCACAGGCTTCTCTAAGCCACGAAGAATCGCCAGCGCCAAGCCACCCGTTACCGTTGCTGCACCGCCCATATCGGCTTTCATGTGCAACATGCCAGCGCTTGGCTTGATACTATAGCCACCGCTATCGAAGGTAATACCTTTACCAACAAGCGCAGCAGCTGGCGTGCCATTATCACCCTTAGGATCAAACTTAAGTTTCAATAATGCTGGCGGTCGTGTCGAGCCGCGTCCGACTTCCCAAGTACCGATATGGCCTTGCTTCTCCAAATCTTCACCAGCAACAATTTCATAGGTCACGTGCTCAGGAGCTAAGCCCTGCACAAACTGCGCAGCTTCTTGTGCCAATACTTCTGGCGCTAACACTTCAGGTGTTTCATTGACCATCGAGCGCATCCAGCGGCTAACTTCAATTCGAGCATCAAGCTCTTTGCTATCGCTATCGCTAAGCCCAGCAAAATCAATTTGAACGTCTACTTTCGGCTCGTAAGCCCCTTGGAAAAAAGCCCACTGTTGCTCTAGCTGCCAATCACCCTTTAGTGAGAAAAATGATAAGCCTTGAGTCATTAAGCGACGAGCTGCAACTTGGATAAGTTCTGCATTGTCTGCATGAATCGTCGCGCGATCATCTTTAAAGCTCAGCAAAGCACCTTCGCCCCATTGCTCGGGCGCACTTTCGCTGGAAAGGTAAATGTCTAAAGTCATAAGTATCCTTTAATTTTTTTTAAGCTGGGCGAGCAGTGTGTTTAGAACAGATGCCCAAGCTTCGATTGTTTAGTGGATAGATACATAGCATTGTGGGGGTTTTGCCCGAACTTCAAGGGCACACGCTCGACCACATCAATACCAGCGTCTTTCATCGAGCTGACTTTTCGTGGATTGTTGGTCATCAATCTGATCTTACCAACTCCTAAAACCTCAAGCGCATCAGACGCCACCTTGAAGTCTCTCTCGTCAGCACCAAACCCTAAGTGTTCATTAGCCTGCACTGTATCCATGCCCTGATCTTGCAGTGAATAGGCACGAATTTTATTGGTTAAACCAATGCCACGGCCTTCTTGGCGCAAATACAACAAGACGCCAGCGCCTTCTTCGGTTATTTTCTCCAAAGCCGCGCGCAGCTGAAAGCCACAGTCGCAACGCAAACTGAACAGTGCGTCGCCCGTTAAACACTCAGAGTGAATTCTTGCCAATACGGCCTGCTCTTTGTCCCACTCTCCAAATGTCATGGCAATATGTTCTTTACCATCATCGGTTTCAAGCGCATGGATCACAAAATCTCCCCAAGGAGTTGGGAGCTGGGCCTGTAGGCTATCTTGCTGGTTCATTCGGTTTGTATACCACTCATTTTGAAAACGCCACCATTTTACACGATGTGTCAACTAATCGACAGCCTGTGTAAAAAAGTGGCCTTAGATCGTAGCCTTAGGCTTCATTATCTCTGACACCTTAACCCAAAACTCATCCCAGTCGTCGGGCGTATCGGCATGTCCGGTAGAATAAATCTGGTGCTCGGCATCTTGCTTCGCCGCCAAAAGCTTGGTTAAAGCATCAATCGGAACCGTTTTATCCGCCTCACCATGCACCAAATAAGCGCGACCATTATAGTTCTTTAAAGCAGAAACATTGTCGAACGGATCTCGAACGAGAAAGCGTGGCACCCAGCGCTTATTGGCTAAATCCATCACGCTGGAATAGGTCGACATCAAAATAACCGCGTGAGGCGTCTTATCAGACAAAATACTCAAGACAGCACCACCACCCATAGAGCGACCTAGCAGTGAAATATGCTCATGATCAAACTGTGGCTGCTGCTCAATCCAATCATAAGCTTTCAACATACACTCTTTAATGCTTTTATAGCTTGGCCTGCCGTCTGAGCGACCATAGCCAGGGTATTCAGCCAAAATCACGCTAAAGCCTTGCCCGCGGATATAATCGAGCCGAGGCGCCCAGTCGTCGATAATGTTGCCATTACCATGCGCCAGCATCACCACCGGTGACTTATCGCCATAAACATTGTTTAAAGGCGCAAGATAAGCCAGCTCGAACTCACCCTGCGAGAACGGTAAACGTATAATTTCACCTCCCGCTTGAGTGATTAACTCAGCATTATGAGCCGGTAATTCATGAACCGGAAATAACAGTCGGCGCTGTAATAGATAGAAAAACAGCACGTAAAGACCATAGGAGCCGATGATTGTTAAGAGAACCCAAAAAGCAGTTTGCATAAACGTTAATATTGCGTCTAATATTGATACTGTTAGAATTTCTACATTCTAACACCAAGTTAGCGGAATACAGCAGGTTTCTATTGAAAACAGCCCCTACCATTATCTTGGTTAGATATGCTGACTATAAAACCGTTAACTTATTAACATCGTTGTCATTGAATTATTAAACTGATGAGATTTACTATGTCACACCTATGCTTAGTTACGGATATTACAGATGGTCAAGCCAAGGCCTTTCCACACCCCTCGCCAAGCGAAGACCGCGATCTCATCATCGTACGACAAGGCCTAAACGTTTACGGTTACGTTAATCGCTGCCCACACGCAGGAACCAACCTCAACTGGCAAGATGACCAGTTCATGACCGACGACGAACAATACCTGATGTGCTTTACCCACGGCGCCCTATTCGAACCCAACACAGGCCGCTGCGTCGCAGGCCCCTGCGCTGGAGCACACCTTGGCGAAGTAAAGCTAGAAGTTGAAAATGGCAAAGTGTTCTACGCTGAATAATTACTATAGATAAGACAGTTCTTTGAAATTCTCTCCTCCCTTAATCAAAACCACCTTATTAAAACGCTACAAGCGCTTTTTGGCTGATGTGGTGAGCGATGAGCATGGTGAGTTTACGGCGCATTGTCCGAATACAGGTTCGATGAAAAATTGCTGGCAGGAGGGTGATACGGCGTGGTTGTTGGATTCGCAAAATCCAAAGCGTAAATATTTATACACTTGGGTGTTGAATCAGAATCTTCAGGGCGATTGGATTTGTATCAATACACACTTAGCGAACCAGGTGGTTAGCGAGGGTATCGAAAACGGTGTCTTAGAAGAACTACAGGGTTATGGCTCTTTGAAGCAAGAAGTTAAATACGGCGAGGAGAATAGCCGTATTGATCTGCTACTGACCGATCCAACGAAACCAAATTGTTATGTGGAGATTAAAACCGTGACATTGCTTGAGTCTGGCGCCAACCCCGATTCGGGTGAGTCGTTTGAGCCTGGCGCAGGCTACTTTCCAGACGCCGTCAGTGCTCGTGGTCAAAAGCACATTCGCGAGCTTGTCACCATGGTTGAGCAAGGCCATCGAGCCGCTTTACTGTTCCTAGTTCAGCACACCGGCATCAAAACTGTCAGCCCCGCCGCCCATATCGACTCTAAATATGCTGAATTATTGTACGATGCAGCACAAAAAGGGGTTGAAATTTATGCATATAATACCCATATCAGTGCCGCAGAGATTAAACTGCAACAGGCCTTACCAGTAATTTTGTAGAAATTTCAGCTGGTTAGCTCAAATTTAAGAAAAATTTGGCGTATTTTGCCAAATTTGGCTTTTCAATTGGTACGTAGAGGGCTAATATCCCTCTTTCACTTTTTTAAAACCTTGTCAATGCACAAGTGAAAAGTGGGCTGACTTTAAGTCAGAAGTTACCATAAAGTAAATGGAGCATTGAACTAGATGCCACGTAAAAAAACAGTTACAAACACAACCTTAGAAAAGTTAGGGATTCAGCCTTATAAAGAAAAGAAAGGCGAAGAATATATGAACGATGCTCAATATGAGCACTTTCGTCATATCCTAAACGAATGGAAACGTCAGTTGATGGAAGAAGTTGATCGCACCGTGCATCACATGCAAGACGAAGCGGCTAACTTTCCTGATCCTGTTGACCGAGCGTCACAAGAAGAAGAGTTTTCTTTAGAGCTACGTACTCGAGATCGCGAGCGTAAACTCTTAAAGAAAATTATTCAGTCTGTTGGTAAAATTGATGATGATGAATACGGCTACTGCGAATCATGCGGTATCGAAATTGGTATTCGTCGTTTAGAAGCTCGTCCAACGGCTGAGCTTTGTATCGACTGCAAAACTCTTGACGAAATTAAAGAGCGTCAATACGGCAGTTAATGCCCGCAACACCGAACGACTCTTCTACAGATTCCCGAACTCATGCTGAGAGTGAGTTCGGTCGATCTTTTTCCACCTCAGAAAAACCATCACTACGCGGACGTTTCGCGCCCTCTCCGTCTGGCCCATTACATTTTGGTTCATTAGTCGCTGCTGTTGGTAGCTACCTGATCGCTAAGTATTACGGTGCCGAGTGGCAGGTACGCATCGAAGATATCGATCCGCCGCGGGAAATAGACGGTGCCGCAGATACGATATTACGACAGCTGGAGACATTCGGCTTACACTGGGATGGCCCCATTGTTTATCAAAGTGACAATATTCCTCGCTTTTTAGATATTCTCGAATCGCTCAAACGTCAAGATTTGCTCTACGCCTGCGATTGTACGCGCAAACAAATCAACAAAATCAGCGATGATGGCCGCTATCCTAATATTTGTCGAGATAAACAGCTCAGTTTCGAGGGTGAAGTCGCTTGGAAATTACGCCATGGGAAGAATAACTATGATTTCTTTGATCAGGTTCAGGGACAGTGCGATTTTGATGAAAGTTTGTATCGTGAAGATTTCACCGTCAAACGCAAAGATGGGTTAATGGCTTATCAGTTGGCTGTGGTCGTGGATGATATTGATTCTGGTATCGATCATGTCGTACGTGGTATTGATTTACTGGATTCGACACCACGCCAATTACGACTGTATGAGGTTCTGGGTAAAGCTGCTCCACTTTGGTATCACCTGCCGCTGGCGATTAATGAAGAGGGCAACAAATTATCCAAACAGAATCACGCCGAGGCGATAGAAGCTGTCAAAGCCAGCCAACAACTTCACCAAGCGATTGCCTTTTTAGGACAAAAGCCACCGGTGGCACTGAGACAGGAGCCGCCAGAAATCATTATCGACTGGGCTATCGAGCACTTTTCGCTAGGAAGCATTCCGCGGCAGCAACAAATACCTTATTTTGACTAGGGTCTATGCTATCATTGCAGCATAGAAAGTAACCTAAGACTTATGACTCGCATTGATCTCAACATTAAAACAGTGGTTTTCTGGAGCAAAGAACGAGAAACACAACGACAACGCCCCTGATATGAAACAACCTGACCACATCATTCCACGTGACCAACACACAGTTTCACGCAAAGACATCAGTGACAATGCGCTGAAGGTTCTCTATCGCTTAAATAAAGCAGGATATGATGCCTTCTTAGTCGGCGGTGGCGTTCGCGACATTCTGCTCGGCTTACACCCGAAAGATTTCGATATCACTACCAACGCTACGCCTGAACAAATTCGGAGTCTTTTCAGGAACAGTCGAATTATCGGGCGTCGTTTTAAATTAGTTCATATCATGTTTGGTCGCGATCTTATTGAAGTAGCGACCTTCCGTGCACATTGCGCCAGTAATACTCAGCAAGCCAAAGACGGCATGATTCTGCGTGACAATGTCTACGGCACGATTGAAGAAGATGCTGAACGCCGTGATTTTACGGTTAACGCACTCTATTACAGCGTCAAAGATTTTACTGTTCACAATTACTGCAATGGTCTGACTGATTTACGCAAACGTCAGCTACGCATGATTGGTGATCCTGAAACACGTTACCGTGAAGATCCAGTGCGCATGCTCCGAGCGGTGCGTTTAGCGACAAAATTAGACTTAACCATCGAACCGAACACTCTAAAACCGATCTCAGAGCTAGCGCCATTATTAGAGCAGGTTCCCGCGGCTCGGTTATTCGAGGAATATCGAAAAATGTTCCTTGGCGGTAAAGGCGAAGCGACCTTTAAAGCACTGCAGACTCATGGTTTGCTTGGTAAGTTATTTCCAGCCACTAATGCATTATTGGCTGAACATGCTGAGTTTGAGACTTTTATTCACGCCGCTTTGGAAAATACCGATAAGCGTATCGCCAGTGATAACACCGTTAATCCAGCCTTTTTGATTGCCGTCTTCTTGTGGCAACCGTTACTCGAACGCGCGCACCAACTCGAAACCAAAGGCATGAATTTTAACGATGCCTTTTTTAAAAGCATGGGGTATATGCTATGCGAGCAAAGCCGCTTTATTTCTATCCCTAAACGTTATAGCTTGGTTATTCGAGATATCTGGGCACTACAGGTTCGTTTACCACAACGCCACGGCAAAAAAGTCTGGTCGGCCTTAAATCATCCACGATTCCGTGCGGCTTATGACTTTTTAATGTTACGGGCTGAGTCTGATCCATCGCTTAGAGAAATCGCGGACTGGTGGACTAAATTTCAAGATGCCGATAAAGATTCTCAAAGAGCCATGCTCCCGAAAAACAAACGTCGCAAAACCTCTCGTCGCCGCAAGCCGCAAAACAACGGCTAAAAATAAGCATGGAGCAAGCAGTGGTCAGCTATATCGCTCTGGGCAGTAATTTAGACAACCCTGTTCAACAGGTACAGCAAGCTTTGCTATCGATAGATCAGCTATCGAAAACCTACCTGTTGGCCCACTCCAGCCTCTATCAAAGCGCCCCCATGGGGCCTCAAGATCAACCGCCTTATATCAATGCTGTCGCAAAAATCCATACTCAACTCGAGCCGTTAGAGCTGTTGGATAAACTGCAAGCCATTGAAAACCAACAGGGTCGCGTCCGAAAGCAACATTGGGGCGCACGCACAATTGATTTGGATATTGTGCTCTACGATCATACAATCATGCAGACGGAGCGTTTAACCCTGCCACATTATGGCGCGAAAGAACGTGACTTTGTGTTGTTGCCACTGGCTGAAATCAGTCCTGAACTGGTCTTTCCTGAGGGCGACAGCGTGAGCCAAGCTTTACAAAGCTGTGTCCGCTATGATTTAAGAAAAGTCAGCCAATGACGATCTCATGAAAAACATGAAAAAAAATTAGGAGCCTGAGAGTCAGCATGAATATTAAGATACCTCATAACTTTATAGCGGTTGAAGGTCCGATCGGCGTCGGTAAAACCACTTTAGCTCGCAAGTTATCTGAAGTGCTTGGCAGCGAACTTATTCTGGAAGAAGCCGAAGAGAACCCATTCCTTGAACGCTTCTATCAAGATCCTAAAGCAGGTGCTTTACCAACTCAGCTCTACTTTCTATTCCAGCGCGCCCGTCAGCTCCAAGAAGTTCGACAGTCAGATATGTTCACGCCCTTAAGAGTGGCTGATTATTTGATGGATAAAGATCGATTATTCGCACGCTCGACTTTGGATGAAGAAGAGCTACGATTGTACGAACAGGTTTATGATAATTTAACCATTGATGCGCCAAAACCTGACTTGGTGATTTATTTACAAGCGCCAGTGACGGTGCTAGCAGATCGAATTAAAAAGCGTGGTCGACGCGAAGAAGCACCGATTAGCGGCGAATACCTGCAAACCATCTGCGATGCCTATACCGATTTTTTCTACTACTATCACGAGTCGCCATTACTCATCGTTAATGCATCGGGTATCGATTTAGTCGAAAACGAAAAAGATTTTGAAATGCTGCTAGAGCAAATTCACGCCACAGATTCAGGGCGGAATTACTTTAACCCTCACCCAGCAGTGTAAACTAAATAACGAGCAGAGAATTCTGATGAAGTTCACAAGTATTAGTCATATCGAAAAACTCAAAGCCAATGGCGAGAAATTCAGTTGCTTAACGGCCTACGACGCCACCTTTGCCAACGTCATGTCAGACGTTGGGATTGATATGATTTTGGTCGGCGACTCATTAGGCAACGTCATTCAAGGCCAGAAAACGACTGTTCCCGTGACCTTGGAACAAATGGAGTACCACATTGAATGCGTTTCTCGCGGCAATGAAAACTGCCTAATCGTTGGCGATATGCCTTACATGAGTTACAGCACACCTGAAGAAGCTTACGATACGGCACGCTGTATCATGCAGGCTGGCGCACAGATGGTAAAGTTAGAAGGTGGCGCTTGGTTACTGGACACCATCCAAGGCTTAACCATACGCGGTATTCCAGTCTGTACTCACTTAGGTTTAACGCCGCAGTCAGTCGATGCTTTAGGTGGCTTTAAAGTTCAAGGCCGTGATGATGATGGCGCGCAAACTATGCTGGAAGATGCAAAACAGCTCGAAGCTGCGGGCGCAAGAATGCTGGTTCTCGAATGTGTGCCCAGCAATCTCGCTAAACAAATTGCACAAGAGCTTACGATTCCCGTTATGGGCATTGGTGCTGGCGCGGATGTTGATGGCCAAGTCTTAGTGCTACACGATATGTTAGGTATTTCACCTTTTCAGGCTAAGTTTGTACGCAACTTTATGGCAGACGCCGATGGTGATATCAAAGCCGCTATCAAGCTTTATCATCAAGAAGTCAAAGCACAAAATTTCCCCGCTCCCGAGCACTCTTTCGAGTAACCAGTTGAAGTCATATGATCATTGTTAAGACCATTGCAGAGTTACAGGACGCGCTTTTTCAGCAACGTCAACAAGCTAAAACCATTGGCTTTGTACCCACAATGGGCAACCTACATCATGGCCATTTAAGTCTGGTCGACAAGGCAAAGGAAGTGGCTGATATTGTTGTCGTAAGTCTTTTTGTTAACCCTACCCAGTTTGGACCAAACGAAGACTTTGATTCATATCCTCGAACCTTTGAAGCAGATTGCGAAAAACTACACAATCATAATACCGACATCGTGTTTGCGCCTAGTGTCGAAGAAGTTTACCCAGGGTTTGCACAGAATAAGACTCAACCCAATCTAACAAAAGTCCACGTCGCTGAACTCGGTAAAGATCACTGCGGAGCTGCTCGTCCAGGACATTTCGATGGCGTCACCACCATTGTCAGCAAGCTATTTAATATGGTTCGACCTGATTTTGCAGTATTCGGTCAAAAGGACTTTCAACAACTGGCGATTATTCGGCGCATGGTACAGGACCTCAATATTCCGGTTACGATTATTGGCGCACCTATTTTGCGTGAAGAGAACGGCCTCGCCATGAGCTCTCGTAATGGCTACTTGTCACAAGAGCAAAAAGATCAAGCGGCGGGGATTCACCGAGTCCTAACATGGGCTAAAGAACAGCTCATCACTCACAAGCTAAGCTTTGATAGCGTCGAACAAAGTGCTGTAGAGCAACTTACCAACCAAGGGTTTCGCGTCGACTACTTTAATGTAAGTAATGCTGATACACTTCAGGTGGCCGAAGTCTCTGATAAAAAACTGGTCATCTTGGCAGCAGCTTATCTCGGTAAAGTACGTCTAATCGATAATGTAACTCTGACCATCTGAGTCTTTAGCTTCTAAGCTCCGGAGTTATGAACCTTGATCCGGTTCGCTCTGCTATCCGACGGAATAGACGCTATTGCTTCTTGATGCTTTCCCCTTTTATTGATTTGTTTTATGCTGAGAGTTCAGTTTAAGCTGAGAGCATAAAAAAGATTAATCATTACAGGAGTCAGCAATGTCAGAGGTGAAAACCTATCCCATCATCAACAATCCTCAGTATAAGCCTCATATTGATGAAGACACTTACCACCGCATGTATCAACAATCGGTGCAAGAACCTGATAAGTTCTGGTCGCGTATGGCGCACCAGTTTATTGACTGGTTTGAACCGTGGGAAGAGGTCAGTAATGTTGATTACCACAAAGCAGACATCAGCTGGTTTAAAGGCGGTAAACTCAACGCTTCTTATAACTGTATTGATCGTCATTTAAAGGATAAAGCAGACCATACGGCTATTATTTGGGAAGGCGATGAACCGGATCAACAACGATACATCAGCTTTCAAGAACTGCATGATGAAGTTTGTCGCTTCGCTAACGCTTTAAAAGCTCGTGGCGTCAAAAAAGGCGACCGAGTCTGTATTTATATGCCAATGATTCCCGAGGTAGGCTACGCTATGCTGGCTTGCGCGCGTATCGGTGCGATCCATTCAGTTGTGTTTGGTGGTTTTTCTCCTGAAGCATTAAAAAGCCGTATTCTCGATAGCGACTGCCAAGTTTTAGTGACGGCGGATGCTGGCGTTCGTGGTGGCAAACAAGTCCCACTCAAGGCCAACGCAGACGAAGCATTAGCGGGCTGCCCTGATGTTCATACGGTCATGGTGGTTAAAAGTCAGGGTAACAACATCGCTTGGGCTCAAGAGCGTGATGTTGATTACAATGAATTTAAAAAAGACATGGAAACTGAGTGCGCGGCAGAAGTTATGGATGCCGAAGATCCGTTATTTATTCTGTATACCTCAGGCTCAACGGGCCAACCAAAAGGCGTAATGCACACTACGGGCGGCTATATGCTTTACACCGCCATGACACACAAATATATTTTTGATTATCACGATGATGACATTTATTGGTGTACAGCCGATGCGGGTTGGATCACCGGACACTCCTACATTTTCTACGGCCCATTAGCGAATGGTGCCACTACATTGATGTTTGAAGGCGTGCCGAATTACCCCACAACATCACGCTTCTGGGAAATCGTAGACAAGCATAAGGTTAGTCTTTTCTACACAGCACCAACGGCGATTCGAGCATTGATGGCTGGCGGTGATGAGGCCGTTACGAAAACATCTCGTCAGTCACTTCGTATTCTGGGTACGGTCGGCGAGCCGATTAATCCCGAAGCTTGGGAGTGGTACTTTAACGTGGTTGGCGAAAAGAACTGTCCTATCGTCGATACTTGGTGGCAAACTGAAACAGGCGGCATTATGATTTCGCCCCTTCCTGGTGCCACAGAATTAAAGCCCGGTTCAGCCACACGTCCGTTTTTTGGCGTACAGCCGGCACTGCTTGATACAGATGCTAAAGAGCTTGACGGTGTCGCCAGCGGCAGCTTAGTCATGAAACATTCATGGCCGGGTCAAATGCGCTCTGTCTGGGGTGATCATCAACGTTTTTACGATACCTACTTTTCGCAATTCCCAGGGTATTACTTCTCGGGCGACGGTGCTCAACGTGATGGCGATGGTTTTTATTGGATTACTGGCCGTATGGATGACGTTTTAAACGTCTCGGGCCATCGCATGGGTACTGCCGAAATCGAAAGCGCTTTAGTGCTGCATGACTCTGTTGCAGAAGCCGCTGTGGTAGGTTATCCCCATGACATTAAAGGCCAAGGCATTTATGTTTACGTCAATTTAATGAAGGGTAAACAAAGTTCTGACGAGCTTCGAAAAGAACTGATTGCGCATGTCGCTAAAGAAATTGGCCCAATCGCCAAGCCAGATAAATTACAGTTTGCCGACGATTTACCAAAAACACGTTCAGGAAAAATTATGCGCCGAATCCTGCGCAAAATTGCCGAGGACGATATTGAGAACATTGGTGATACGTCAACTTTGGCCGAGCCGGCTGTTGTTGAGAAGTTGATCAAAGAGAAACTTTAATTAGTTGTTAGAAGGTGTTAGTCCGAGCTCTTAACTCGGGCTTTTGCCTTCTCTAACCATTCATCGGTTACCACAAAGCCACGCATAATTTCTTTACCTTCACGCATACCCACCACCTGCTGAATTCGTTGAAATTCATAACGTTCATTATGCCCATGAATCAGTATCGCACGATCGTCCAGTAATGATAGGTCCTGCACTTCATCGCCCGTGACAGGGGACAGCCAATACATTTTCGGCAAAATATACCACTCAATGCTGGAGCTTAGTTGTAGATGCGCAAAATCCTCCCAGGTGGTCCAAAACCCTTTCAGATGCTGGGGGTTTACTTCCCGCGGAAACCGGAACTGCTCTTTCATAAAGCTATCTAAGGGATAAAATAATCGACCTCGGGTCAAAACCTTAACTTGGTCAACTTTAATATCCTGAGCCTTTAACCATGGCTTAATAGTTGGATTCTTAGACAGCGCTAACTGGTGTTCGAATAGACGCTCATGCTTGTTATCAAATCGGTCACGAAGATTAGGGCCAACCCAGTGACTAAGTTGAGTTCCGGAGCCTACCTGAAGGTAAAACTTGACGGCCAGCTCGCAATGGAGATGAGTATCGAGAACACTATCATAAATTAAAGAGTCAAATTCACCGAAGGTGTGTTTATCGATAATGACTTGGAGATTGTGACTAATGATATTGAGGCTGTTACATTGGCTTGTTAAATGTTGCCATAACTGTTCGAAGTAGACTCCAAGGCGGTGAG
This sequence comes from Kangiella sp. HD9-110m-PIT-SAG07, assembly GCA_003370465.1. GTDB lineage: Bacteria > Pseudomonadota > Gammaproteobacteria > Enterobacterales > Kangiellaceae > Kangiella. The sequence goes on from QQTG01000017.1 coordinate 48,127, forward strand.
TTTTCTTGTAATCAAAACCGTTATAAACCGTCATACGGCTCATTAACTCATGAGTGCTCATGTGGCGAGTTAAAGCCAATAGCTCCGGCGCTCGCAACATCCAGTCTAGATCATTATTATGGCGTGTCATATAGCCCCAATCGTAAGCCACCCTATATGTCTTGGCGTTATCATAGCAGAAAACCGCTGGATTGAGGCCCCCATAAAAAAACAGGGCCCGCTTCAGTTAAAAGCGGGTCCTGTTTACTGAGGTATGAACTTCACAGGGGTAGTCTAATCAAGGAGAGAAAATTCATACTGAGGATGGTTCACTAAGGGGTAATAAGTTTCCCAACCTTTGATTAAAACTATACCTAAAATTAGTGTTAGAATATCTAGGGTTTAAGTAAAACTGCGAAAAGATATGTAAATGCCGCTGACTATTCTTTACATTCGATATAGCTCCCCCATGATAATATGTCGAATAACTGGTTGTTTTATATCAACTAAAGCGTCCAAAGTCAGTGTTAACAGAGAACATTATGGTCAAATTATTATTAGCCGACGATGACATCGAGCTTTGCCAGCTTCTTCAAGAATACCTTTCTCAAGAAGGCTTTGAGATTACCGTTGCTCACGATGGTGATTCCGCAGCAAAGTTGATTTTAAACGACACCTTCGACTTAATGGTGTTGGATGTCATGTTGCCTAATTTAAACGGCTTCGACGTGCTAAAAGAAGTTCGTAAAGAATCACAAGTTCCAATCTTAATGCTAACCGCTCGTGGCGATGAAATTGATCGTATTGTTGGCTTGGAGTTAGGTGCTGATGACTATATCGGCAAGCCCTGCAACCCACGAGAGTTAACAGCACGTATTCGCTCAATCCTAAGACGTACCGAAACTGACTACAGTCGGCAGAAAAATAAGCTACGCTCTATTCATCAGGATGACCTATACATTAACCCCGGCTCTCGAGAAGCGCTGGTTAATAACAAAGCCATCAAACTTACCGCAACCGAATTCGATATTTTATACTTACTCGTGAGCCAAGCCGGTGAACTGGTAAAGCGTGACCACTTATCCGAAAAGTGCTTAGGGCGGTCACTGGAAGCTTATGATCGCAGTATTGATATGCATATCAGCAACCTTCGGCGTAAACTCGGCACCGATATAAAAGGTGAGGAACGCATCAAAACTGTCCGCGGTGTCGGCTATCAATATGTTACGCACGATACGTAGACTCGCCAAACCCAACCTCTTTTGGAAGATCTTTTTATGGTTCTGGTTAGCCACACTTCTAACCTTAACCAGCGTTATCTTTCTCTATAGCATGACCTCGCAGGATACAAGATTAGTACCGATTACTGCCAAAGAATCGGAGCTTCTGCGCCAAACCGCCATTACCATTCAGTTGCGGCATGTTATCGAAGAGTATCAAAATGGATTACCTATCCAACCAAACGGCTCGACCAAAGAGTTGGACAATACTTTTATTATCAATAATCAGGGCTATGAGATTTCTGGCAAAACCGTACCCGAAGTCATCTACCAACTAAGCGCTTACTACAAACAACGTAATCGCCCTGCTACGGTCACTATCAATAATTATTCATATTCGGGCCCAGAAATTGTTTTCAATCGTGGTCAGTACTACCTGTTATTTATTAAGCAAAAAAGCCAGCAACATTTCAGCACTTTGGTTTCTGAATTTTTCCACTCCATCAGTATCTGGCAGATCTTAGCTGCGCTCGGAATCAGCTTTTTAGTTTGCTTTGCGTTAGCTTGGTATTTAACTCGACCGATCCACCAGTTACAGAGAGCGACTAAAGCTATCGCTAAGGGCAATTTACAAGCTCGAGCCAAAGATTTTATTGGTAAACGTGCTGATGAATTCCACGATTTAGCAGAAGATTTTGACTTAATGGCTGATCGGATTAACCGTATTATTATGTCCCAAAAACGTTTGCTCAGCGATGTATCTCACGAGTTACGCTCCCCGCTTACACGTATGCAGATTGCCGCAAGTTTAGCACTCAAACACAATCAGACAGACCAAAATCAATCAGCCTGTACTAAGCATATCGAACGTATCGAGGTCGAAGTTGAACGTCTTGATGAGTTGATTGGTGAGTTGTTGCAAGTTGCAGCCTTAGAGCGTGGCCAGCAACATCAACAAGTTGATACCTTTGTGGTCAATGATTTGCTTGATGTCATCATTAGCGATGCGCAGTTTGAAGCGGCAGCCAACAATAAAGAAGTCTTGTTTGCTCAAAGCCCAACCATTAATTTTACTGGCTATTATAATCTTCTCGCTCGCTCTGTGGAAAACGTTATCCGTAACGCTATTCGCCACACACCCGATGGAACCAAGGTTTCAGTCAGCATAAAAAAAGCTGGCCGTTACTTCCTCATCATCATACAAGATGAAGGTCTCGGCGTTGAACAAGACCACTTAAGTAAAATTTTTGAACCATTCTACCGACCGACTGAAGCTCGCGAGCGCAGCTCTGGTGGTACTGGTCTAGGGCTGACTATCGCCAAACGTGGTGTGGAAGTAAATGGCGGCACTATAGAAGCTGAAAACGCTGAAGGCGGTGGTTTACGAGTGACGATTAGTTTGAAGAGTAACTCCAAGCCTAATTAAAAATACTCCACAATAAAAACAGTGCCAGAGCAATGAGGAAACCACCCAAGATACGGTCAATCCAATGTCCAAACTGATTAAAGAATCCGCGTACTTTATTGCTCGATAAAATATACGACAAGAAGACAAACCATGCAGCCGTCACTATTGCCATCCAAACACCGTAAAAACCTTGTATGGCTAAAGGCGTCGTCGCATCTACCAGCGTAGTGAATAATGATAAAAAGAATAATGTCGCTTTGGGATTAAGGACGTTAGTCACAAAGCCTTGGCGAAATGCTTTGCCGTCGGTCATAAGTTTCTGAGCTTTTAAGGTCTTCCCTTCTTCGACTTGGCTGACGCTATTGGCACTAGAGGTTTCAGCCTTAGCCTGTATCGCACCATAACCAATATAAATCAGGTAACCTGCGCCCGCTAGCTGAATCAGCTTGAACAGCCATTCTGTACTCTGAATCAAAATTCCTACACCCATCACCGCATAAGCGACATGGACAAAAATCGCCAGTCCAATGCCAAGACTAGTGATGATGGCAAAGCGCTTACCAAACACTAGTGACTGCCGCATCACGATTGCAAAGTCAGGGCCCGGGCTCATGACTGCTAAAAGGTGTGCTGAAGCAATTAATAAAAACTGCTGCCAATACTCAGCTAAGCTTTGAATAAACTCCTGAAACCACATTAACCGATCACTTCCAGAATTTTTTTCGACAACTCAATCATTAAAGATCCGTATGAACTTAGAATGAGGAACACAATAACGCCTATAAATACCAGAGATGTGGCAGAAAGTTTTAAGCCAAAGTAATTCGAGTAATCAAAACTTTCACCGGTACGATGTGCTTTTCTTTTCGAGAGTAACTGTCGCATATAGCCGCCAAACAGCCATAAACAAACAGCCATAATCACCAAGCAAGCCAACAAAATAATTACTTCGTGTTTCTGGAATGTTAGAGCAGCGCCTAACACCACCCCAGGCATCAAATATACCGGTGCCCAGATTAAAGTCGCAAGCACAACTGCCAACAAAAACTTCTTCGCAGGCATATCCAAAATCCCCGCGATAAGCGAGATCACCGCTCGAATCGGACCGATAAACTGCCCGATCAATATTCCGGCAAAACCATGCTTTTTGAAAAAGGTTTCCGAGCGATGAAGTAAGACTTGGTGGCGCTCGACCCAGGGCCAATGATGTATTCGATCTTTGAACGCAACCCCTACTAAGTAGGACACAGCCTGTCCTGAGGTCGCGCCAGCAAAGCTAAAGAATGCTATCGGCCAGAATCCCAAGGTCCCAGCCCCTATTAAGCTGCCAACGCCCACCAATAACAACCAACCAGGCATGGCCAAGCCGATAATAGCCAGCGACTCGAGGAACGCTATAGCGAATACTGCCGCCCCAGCCCAATGTGGGTTGGCACGAATCCAGTCAATGATGTTATTTACAATCTCTTCCATGGGAGCTAATGATGAATAAAGTTACGTTAAAAGTCGATCTATTTTTACGAGAGCTACGTATTACCTAGTTTTCTGCCCCCTAAAAGATATGGCACATAGCATGACAGGTTCGCCACTACTCTTGTGGCTAGGTCTTACTTGCTTATTTTAAAGGCCTCGTTTATCGTTTGCCTATTAAATTAGGCTTTTAGGGATTCTAGAAATCATGAGCGACAACTACAAAACCATTATTCAACAACGTCAGCCACAAGACATAGAAATTTTTCATAACGTTCATCCAGACGTAAAACCACCGAAAGTAGATCTTGACGATCTATACAGTGATCATGAAAAGATTAATGATTATCGTTCGTCGGGGGAGCTTATTCGAAATTTAGCTAAAACTATTAAGCAGTGGCGAAAGCATATGCCAAAAGACGCCGAACCAACTATTGTCGCAATGCTCAACGGAGGCCTACAAATTCAAGTTTCGCGTCTAGTACAAGAGTCTTTCCACGGCATTCGAATTGAAGGTTCCGCAGGCGGCAACCCTTGTATGGTCCTTTCACACCAAAGCAACGTCGAGTTGTTATGTTATGTACAGAAGGTTCCAGAAGAAGAACCAGAACGCCGCATCGGCTTCGTCATTGATGGCGAGGAAACCGAAGAATAAGCAGCCTTTAAACAACTACAGGAAGTTAGATAGCTTCCTGTAGATCTTCATCAAAATTAACCACCAAGTGTACACTGAGCTTTTCGGCCAAAAGCTGCAACTCACGTTCAACCTCATCAATATCAAATATAAAATCCGTTGATACCTGAAGTCTAACTTTATAAGCCTGCCGCCCCTTATCACAAATATATCGTTTACGGGTTAGCTCATCCACCACTAACTGATTTTGCGCCAAAGTACGTAATAATTCGACATCTACCGCCTTGCTTCTCAAACCATACAGTTCGATTTCAAAACTGATTTTATCGCTTGATAATGCATTACTTGACGAATTAGCGGGGGAAAACTCAAAATGTAAACGTTCTGAGTTTAAACTTTCAAGGCACGCCCTAAAGGGGCCAAAGTAGGCAAGGTTAATTGATATATAAAATAATCCGTTAAAAGTTTTATCCATTCTATTAAAACGAGAAGCCTGTAACCGCCCGTTAAAACGATTAATAATTTCAGAGAGGGTGACAATAATCAACTCATTATCACTTCCTGTCACAGAAACGATCACATCCATGTCTTCCTGCTCCGAATACCGCAAACTATCACTACGCTCAGTTTCGTTGCGCATCCTAATTCACTCCATATATTCCACCAGCACACTAAAAAATTACTACATTTATGGTTGTGATGCAAATAACAAAGCTTTGTTAAATGTTACAGAAGATTATTGCCATCCCCCTTACCAGCTTCTAATATGTTGATAAATCAAAGCAATGGAGCCGCAACATGAAAAAGTTTGTATTGTTCTTAGCCACTAGCGTATTAGTGAGTGCTTGCGCTACATCTCCGACGGGGAGAAAGCAGGTCACTCTATTCCCCGAATCTCAAATGTCAGAAATGGGTTCAGCTGCGTTTACTTCGATGCAGCAGAGTGAGAAAGTATCTCAGCAGTCAAACCACAATCGTTACGTTAACTGTATAGTTAACGCGTTAATACCCGAATTGAACACAATAGCTCCAGATATGCGCTCTACGCGTTGGGAAACAAAAGTCTTCGTTGATGATAGCGCGAATGCTTTTGCGCTTCCTGGCGGCAAAATTGGAGTACACACCGGTATGTTTAAGGTCGCTGATAGTCCAAGTCAGTTAGCTTCAGTTATAGGTCATGAAATAGGCCATGTCTGGGCAAAGCACGGCAATGAGCGAGTGTCTCACCAGTATATTGGTACTGCAGGACTGCAACTGGCTTCAGTATTGGCTGGTGAACCGACCCAGCAAAAGCAGCAACTTCTCGGCCTATTGGGTGTCGGTACTCAAGTTGGCGTACTAAAGTTCAGTCGTACTCATGAGTCTGAAGCTGATGAAATTGGTCTAGAGCTTATGGCCCGAGCAGGGTTTGATCCGAAAGAAAGCGTTGAACTTTGGAAAAACATGGCAAAACAAGGAGGCAGTAATGCCCCAGAGTTTTTATCTACGCACCCAGCGACAGATACGCGAATTAGAGACTTACAAGCTCAAATGAACGACGCTTTAAAGCTATATCAACAAGCGAAGACACAGGGCAAACGTCCTAACTGTCGGCTGTAACAGTTCCTCTAGCATAAAAAAAGCGGCTCAATAATTGAGTCGCTTTTTTCATTGCTTTAATACTAGTTAATATCTACTGATCTGCTAAGTAACCACCACGCTCAAAAATCCCTTCCATATATAAATCATCAAAGTCTTTTACCACTGATTTCTGGACTTCGGGAAGCGCTAACAAATTTTCTCGCCACTTTGAGATTTTTTTATAATCGCTGACAGGATCGACCCCGATATTATCAGCCACGATTTTCGAGCGCATTAAAAATGGTGCGAAAGCACTATCTACAAGACTAAACTTCTTACCTTCAAAGAAACCGTCTTTACCAATTTTGCGCTCTAGTTGCGCTAACTTCTTGGTTAGGTCTTCTTCAATCTTAAAGTAAGTTTCTTCACGACGTGCTTGCGTTAACTGATGCTGCGCATTGAATAAACTGCTACTAAACTCAATCCAAGCGCGGTGCTCCGCTTTTTCCAACGGATCCTCTGGCAACATTGGCTCACCATGAGTTTCATCAAGATATTCATTGATCACCGCTGACTCAAATAGCACACGGTCTTGAATACGAAGCAGAGGCACCTTGCCAAGAGGAGAAATTTCTACAAACCAATCCGGTTTCTTTTGCAGGTTTATATATTCAATAGTGAAATCAATCTTCTTGTGCAATAAGGTAATAACGGCTCTTTGGACAAAAGGGCACAGCTTAAAGCTAATTAAAATCGGTTGTTCTAAAGAAGTCATATTCACAACTTTAAGTTAATATCTAAAGCTAATGTAAAACGGTTTTACCAGAAAAGCAACTAACCATTTCAATCTTAAATTGCTAGAAAAAAGGCTTTCCGAAGAAAGCCTTTTTGAATTTTTAATGCTCGTGACCACCAGCGCCATGAACGTGACCATGTGATAACTCTTCTTCACTTGGTTCACGAACTTCGACAACTTTCACGTCAAAGTTTAACGTAACACCAGCTAAAGGGTGGTTACCATCGACAGTTACCGTATCGCCTTCAACTTTAGTCACAGTGATTAGCTGTGGGCCTTGTGGAGATTCAGCATTGAACTGCATACCTGGCTCAACTTTCTCAACACCTTGGAATGCTTCCATAGGCACGTCTTTAATCAACTGCTCGTGGCGGTCGCCGTATGCTTCTTCAGGCGTCACGGTTACAGACAGCTCGTCTTCAACATCTTTGCCAACTAAAGCATTTTCAAGACCAGGAATAATGTTTTTATGACCATGCAAATAGGCCAATGGCTCATTACCTTCTGATGTATCGACCAATACACCCTCTTCTGTTTTCACTGTGTATTCGATCTTTACGACTTTGTTTTCTTCAATTTGCATAATCAACTCACTTTCTATCTATCTAAAAAATTTTATCCAGTCACCAAGCAAACACTTCTTTTGCACGATGCTGGATACGAAATACAATTCTCTCCAAATACAGCACTCTGGGAAATAAAAGAATATGAAGAGGATACATCGACAGGGAAACTCTTATACAGAGCAGCTCTTAATTAGAGCAATCAAATTTTGACTAGTTCATCACTAGAAATAGACATGGGGGTAGTAAATTTAATTACAACCCCAGTTTTTCAATCGCTACCCGTCTAAGCGGCTTTTGTCTGACAGTCCGATGTAATCTTGAATGTGCCTAAGGGAATTCCTCTAGACGGAGCTCAGGATCAGATTAAAGATTGCTTTTACGGAATAAAGATCCTGAATCAAGTTCAGGAGAACACACTGAACCTGCAGCTCTTACAAAGAAGCGAGAGCGCGGCATTTCAGCCTATTCCAATACCATAAGAAGCTAGATTTTTGTCCTAGAGCAAGGCTTTCGTGATAAAAAAGAGGGCATGTATATCAAATACATAACTGAGCTTTTATCACGAGTAACACCGTTATTGAGTAAAAAGACAGCTTTTAGCTGACCTTTTTGCCCGCAGCTTGTTGATCTGCATGATAAGAAGACCTCACCATTGGTCCACTCGCCACATTGGTAAAGCCCAAATCTTCTGCAATCTTGCCCAACTCATCAAACTCTTTCGGCGGCATAAAACGCATAACCGGATGGTGGTACTTACTTGGCTGTAGATACTGACCCATGGTCAACATATCGACGCCATGCGCCCGTAAATCCTTCAAGACTTCAATAATCTCTTCGTTGGTCTCGCCTAAGCCGATCATTAAACCTGACTTAGTCGGGATTCCTGGGTAGCGCTCTTTAAATTGCTTCAGCAAGTCTAACGACCACTGATAATCCGCGCCTGGACGCGCCTGCTTGTATAGGCGTGGCACTGTCTCTAGGTTGTGGTTAAAGACGTCTGGCAAACCATCTTCCATCTTGTCTAACGCGACTTCCATACGGCCACGGAAGTCTGGTACTAGCACTTCGATCTTTAAACCTGGATTTTGTTCACGAGCGACACGGACACAATCGCTGATATGCTCAGAGCCGCCATCACGCAAGTCATCACGATCGACTGATGTGATCACCACATAGTTCAGCCCCATCGACTTCACGGAATCCGCTAAGTTCTGCGGCTCTTCTGGGTCTAGCGCTAACGGACGACCATGCGCCACGTCGCAGAAAGGACAGCGGCGAGTACAAATATCACCCATAATCATGAACGTCGCAGTACCGTGACCAAAACATTCGGGCAGGTTCGGACAAGAAGCTTCTTCACACACAGTGTGCAGCTTGTTGTCACGCAACATGTCTTTAATTTTAGTGATCTGGTTGCCATTCGGTAAACGCACACGAATCCAGTCCGGTTTACGTGGCATCTCTTCCGTTGGCATAATTTTCACTGGAATACGCGCCATTTTCTCTTCGGCACGCATTTTATGACCCGGTACGACTTTTCCCGTAACTTTTTTCTTACGAGGAGTGGCCTGTGCAACAGACTCAGGTTTTGACATAAAAAGCACTCAAACCTTACCCGATTACTCAGGTAGGCCCTTCATTTCTAGACGGCTATTATAGCCTAATTTGCTGCATAATTGATCCATTAAATCTGGCTTAACACGCTCCAGAGTCTCAGGACCACCACGCTCGGCGATATGCGTCATCGCCATCCCTTGATAACCACAAGGATTGATCCGAGCAAACGGCTCAAGATCCATATTAACATTCAAGGCTAAGCCATGAAACGACTTACCCTTTCGAATTCTCAGTCCTAGCGAACAGATTTTTGCGTCATCGGTATACACACCTGGCGCATCTGAGCGAGGATAGGCCTCAATACCATATATGGCCAAAGTATCGACCACCGCATCTTCAATAGCTGACACCAAATCTCTAGGTCCCATACTTTTGCGGCGCAAATCGATCATAAAGTAACCAACCAGCTGGCCGGGGCCATGATAAGTGACTTGCCCGCCTCGGTCCACCTGAACCACCGGTATATCGCCTGGGAATAGCAAATGCTCAGGCTTTCCGGCTTGCCCTTGGGTAAAAACAGGATCATGTTCCACCAACCAAATTTCGTCAGTAGTATCCTCATCACGCTCGTCTGTAAAACGTTGCATCCGTTTCCACACTGGCACATAAGTCTCGTGCCCTAACTCGCGAATAATAATGGTATTGTCGTTGTTCATAGAATTTAGGCCATAGGACTGGCTAAGGTTATTATGCCTATTATAGGGTCATTTTTACGCCATCGACTGTAAATACGTCTTTATACATAGCATCCACCTGCTCACGGTTTTCGACCGTGACCATGAATGACAATGACACGTAGTTACCATCACGGCTTAACTTCGAGGTTGGTGAATAATCATTAGGGGCGTGTCGGTTAACGACCTCAGCCACTTCCATATCAACGCCTTCACGATTGGTCGCCATGACTTTAAAGCAAATCTCACAAGGAAATTCCCACACTTTATCACGATCATATTGTGTCATAACGCTGCCTCATCACTAATTTGTCCCAAGTACAACTGCTCTTTCAGCTCTTGGTAATATTGATACATTCGGCACCACACAGGCCCTGCGACGCCATCACCTATTGTAACATCATTTACTTTAACCACTGGGCGGATTTCCTTAGTCGAGCTGCTCAGCCAAACTTCATCAGCCAGTTCCAGCTCATGCTCGGGAATCACACGCTCTTCGTAAGTAATACCGTGACGCTGAGCTAACGACAAAATAAATTCTCGGGTCACCCCAGCGAGTAAATGCTCACTTAATGGCGGCGTAATGATAACACCATCGCGCACGATAAACAGGTTGCTCGATGTTGCTTCGCTGGCCTCGCCATTGCGCACTAATATGGTGTCATCAGCGCCAGATTCAAGCGCCTTCTGTTTAAGCATGCAATTTGCTAATAAAGTAATCGCTTTAATATCACACCGTTGCCAGCGAATATCTTCGTTTGTGATCACAGAATAACTTTTAATATCAGAAGCTTGCCAGTCTTTTTGCACCGGAGGCAGGGGTGAAATCATGGCCAAAACAGTTGGCTTATCAAGCGCAGGAATATCATGATGTCGGTCAATATAGCTGCCACGTGTGACTTGCAGGTAAATTGAGGCATTATCAAACTCGTTACGCGCGATTAATTCTTCAAATACTGATAACCACTCAGATTCCGGCAGCTCGAAAGACATCAAAATAGCCGACAAACTTTTATGTAACCGCTTGATATGGCTCGATAAACGAAATGGTTTTCCCGCATAAACAGGAATCACTTCATAAACCCCATCGCCAAACAAAAAGCCCCGGTCTAAAACCGGGACTGTCGCTTGTTCAAGATTAAGAAACTCACCATTTAAATAGGCTACGGACATTCTTTCCTACTTAGATCAATTAATTATAACTTATATCGCTCGCACATTAACTCTTATAAAACCTAATGGCAGACCATTTTTAGTCTTCGAACCACAACGCCATTGAGTCCCACATGCGACCTAAAATACCAGCTTCTTCAACGCTATCCAAGGCAACCATTGGCATACGCTTCACTACTTTATCGCCCATATTAAAATAGACTTCGCCCACCACTTGGCCTTTTTTAATGGGAGCAATTAATTTGCCATTTAGCTTATAGTTGGCTTTAAGCTGATCTTTCTCGCTTTTGAGCACAGTTAAAACTGCAGCCTGAGCTAAACCAACACCAACTTGCTCTTCCTCACCTTTCCACACTTCAGCTTGTTTCAAGGCTTTACCAGCAGCGAAAGCTTTTACATTGGTATAAAACCGGAAACCATAATTTAATAATTTACGGCTTTCGCTGGCTCTATCACCCATGCTATCCGTTCCCATCACTACTGAGATCAAGCGCATGCCTTGTTTCTCAGCTGAGGAAACCAAGCAGTAACCCGCCGCTTCAGTATGACCAGTTTTGATACCGTCAACGCCTAAGGTTGTATCGCCTAGAAGTTCATTACGGTTTTTCTGTGTAATGCCGTTGTACACAAACTCGCGTTCAGCGTACAGGCTATAATCTTCAGGGAAGTCTGAAATTAATGCACGAGCTAATTTTGCTAAGTCACGAGCCGTGGTTTGGTGCTGCTCGTGCGGCAGCCCTGTACTGTTCATAAAGTGAGTGCTACTCATGCCAAGACGTTTAGCATACTGGTTCATCAAGTCGGCAAAGCCATCTTCGCTACCAGCGATATGCTCAGCCATAGCGATACTGGCATCATTACCTGACTGAATAACAATCCCGCGATGCAGGTCTTCTACTGTCACGTACTTATTCACTTCGACAAACATTAATGAGCTGCCTTTTAGCTTAGGATTTTGCGCCCAGGCATTTTCACTAATTAAGACTTTGTCCTCATCCTTAATATTGCCCTTGTGCAGCTGATCAGCGATGATATAGCTGGTCATCATCTTGGTTAAACTCGCAGGAGGCAGCTGTTGATCCGCATTCTGCTCTAGAATTATTTGGCCCGTTTCATAGTCCATCAACAACCAAGAACTCGCATCAACACTCGGCTTCGCTGGCTGGATAGCTTTTGCTGAACCTGCAGCGATTAACAACGCCAAACCTAAAAAGACCACACTTAAAAAATTATGCTTCATCATTTTCAACACTATCTAATTAATCAAAAATTCTTGTAAAACAGTTTATTGGCACTTCATACAGTGCGACAAACCATCGTTTAATCGGTGACCACTCTTGGCGATCCAAAGCTGTACTGATTGAGCTGAGACAAAATCGCTTCTGCCGCACGCGCATCTTCCAAAGGCCCGATTCTTACGCGCTGCAAACGCTGACCATTCACTTCGATCGGCGTCAAACTAATCGGCTGGCGGAAGTGTTCACGCAAGCGCGCGGCTAACGTGTCGGCACGCATTTCGTCAGCAAATGCACCTACTTGCACATACAACTTGGCATTATCTTGCTGTTGCTCCATCGGCGGGATCTCTAGCTCACCATCTGTATTCGCGGCTTTTTGTCGGCCACCTGGCGAGGCTAAAACCGCCACTTCGACTCTTGCCGTACCACGGTTTTCATAACCGAGTTTTTTAGCCGCAGCATAAGACAAATCGATGACTCTGTTTTTAACAAAAGGGCCGCGGTCATTAATCTTAACCACTACAGAGTCGCCCGTATCAATATTCGTCACTCGGGCATAACTCGGTAACGGTAATGTTTTATGCGCTGCCGTGAACTGATACATATCATAAACTTCGCCAGACGAGGTGCGACGGCCATGAAACTTTTGTCCATACCAACTAGCAATCCCCTCTTCTCTATAACCATGCCCGTTAGATAAAACATGATAAACCACGCCATCTACTTCATAGTAGGGAGGGTTGCCAAAAGGACTTTTTTCTTCGACTCTCGGCGTAGGCTCTGATACAGGGCCATCTTCGAACGAGCTTGCGGTGCCGTCTGGTGCATAGTCCGGGATCTTGCGATCCGCAGCACTACCGTACTCCGGAGCATCGTCGTCGCTGTCGACAGTTCTGCTAGTCGTGGTACAGGCACTCAAAACGCCTAATAACGTTAATGCGCTAATTAATTGTGTTGTCTGCTTTAATAACATTCTTTTATACCTAAACAGATTTATCTCAACAGTCTTACCAAAAACTAGGATTCACTGCTTTTTGTTGTTTGCTTTGCAGCTAATGCTTTTTGCTGCTTTACGTCATATTCAGCTTTAATTTCTTGGCTTAACTGATAAACAGCCATGGCGTACATAGGACTACGATTATAGCGAGTAATCACATAAAAGTTGTGGAATCCTAGCCAATAATCATAACGGTTCTGCTGCTTATAGTGGTAAATACCAGTGATATCCTGATCTTTGGCCTGACCTTGATAATCCAACCCAGCCTGCTTTAATTGCGCGACCGTGAATTGAGGCTTTAACTTAGTATTCTCAAATTGTGCCGCTAATTTTGAGTCTGCATCAACAAACTCAGCCACTGGCTCATCTAAGCGCCAGCCATGAACCTTAAAATAGTTAGCAACGCTACCGATAGCGTCCGCTTTATTATCAAACAAATTGATCTTGCCATCACCATCAAAATCTACGGTGTAGTGGCGGTACGAAGTCGGGATAAACTGCCCCATGCCCATCGCTCCGGCATAAGACCCTTTCGGCTCTTCAAGCTTCCAACCTTGCTCACGAGCTAATACAAAATACTCGGCCAGTTCGCCCGCAAAGAATTTGCCACGTTTCGGGTAATGGAACGCTAAAGTGCTGATAGCATCAATCACTGGATAACTGCCCTGAATACGACCATATTTAGTTTCTACACCTATAATCCTGGTAATAAAC
>QQTG01000001.1 GCA_003370465.1 Kangiella sp. HD9-110m-PIT-SAG07
GGCAACTAGCATCAGGTCAAAACCAGAAATGTTGGATAAGAAGTCCAGTCCACCCATTTTTCCACCCATGGTGAAAATATAGGTCCAGATGAAGTAACTGAGCAGCGTCACGATCACCGTGAAGAAGCTTGCGGTAAAGATGACACCAAACTTGGCCATAACAATTTTTCCCTTTGTCATCGGCGTCAGTAGCAATGTCTCTAAAGTGCCTCGCTCTTTTTCACCAACGCCTAGTTCAAGCGCAGGATACATAGCTCCTGATACTGCTAAGGCAATAAGGATATATGCGATTAGCGGCCCCGCGAACTCGCCCATGCGTTCACGCTCAGAAGCAAAGTTCTGATTTTCTATCGAAATAGGCTTGTTGAAAGCTTTGATATTATCAGTCGATAAATTAAACCGCTCGCCTAGCGCTAAACGCTCTGTATTATTATAAGCTTCAATAATATCTTTAACTCGACTACTGGAGATATTGTCCAGCTTCGAAGCGCCTTTATAATAAAGGTTAATCACTTCCTGCTTACGACTATCAGAAGGCAGACTCGTGCCTTCTGGCACTTCAATAATAAAGTCTGCATTATCATCTAGAATTTCAGCTTTATAATCAGACGTCTCAATCTCAACCCTTTTAAAGTGCTTCTCAGCCGTAAATAACGCCGATAACCCATCGAATGCTTGTGCGTTAACAAATGCAATTTTGAGTTCTTTCGTTTCAGCTTCTTCAGTTTTACTTTGCGTGAACTTGCCAATACCAAAAAACAAAACAGGGAAGATAATAGTCGGCAGTAAAATTGAGAAAATCAGTGTTTTTTTGTCGCGTAAAATCTCGAGTAATTCTTTCTTATAAACTAACCACATACTAAGCCACCTCGTCCTTTTTATTGACGTTATTCAAGAAGGCATCATATAAATTGCCAGACGATGTTTGAGCTGCAAATTGTTGCGTACTGCCATAGAATTTAGTTTCACCTAAATCAATTAAACATACATCGTCACATAATCGCTCAACCTCATGCAGATGGTGTGTTGAGAATATAACCGACATCTCAGTTTCTTTATAACTTTCGATGAAGTCCAAAACTGTTTTCGCTGAAATTACGTCTAAACCAGTAGTCGGCTCATCAAACACCAATACCTTGGGGTCATGAATAACCGCACGAGCAATCGAGGCACGTTGCATCATGCCTGTGGATAAATCATCGGCACGTTTACCAGAAAAGGTATGCATATCTAGCATGGTGAAAATTTTATCTATACGCTCATCCATCACTTGCTTCGAAAGTCCGTGCATACGACCAAAATACTCGACATTTTCACGCACAGTTAAGCGATGATATAAACCTGTCTTCCCAGAAAGAAAACCGATCAACTTTTGAGCATAGCGTGGCTCTTTAGTCACATCGTGACCATTAATCAAGATCTCACCTTTGGTCGGCTCTAGTGCCGTAGACAACATACGAAGTGTGGTGGTTTTACCTGCACCATTTGGCCCTAGAAGACCTAACACCTTTCCTTTGTCGCAACTAAAAGTAACGTCACGTACAGCGTGAAACACGCCATCCCCTTCGCGAGGGTCAGTCGCTACCTTTTTTTTCTTCTTTTTTGCTTCTTTTTTGTCATAAGCAAAGCTTTTCGCCAAGCCTTTAATTTCAATCATAGTTGTTTCCCCTAATTTTTCTTCTCTGTAGTATCTATACCCTGTTCCGATTTACCAGTAGAAGCAGATTTCACCAACCCCACCACTTTTTGATAAATCGACTTGCGTATTTGTCCAAGCCTAGGCTTATTCTCCTGCCCAAAAGGCATTGGACGGCATAAATGCATCGTTTGTAAGCCCATACGAGCTATTAATACCCCGACCCCTATACCTTGGGCAGCTTTCGCGGATATCGTCGCTGTGAGGCTTTTCCCTAGTAGTTCTACACCAGCATCAGCCACCAGTTCACTAGCGCCCGCCAACATCATATTCTTAAATACTCTTTTCGTCATCTCTAGACGACCTAAAGCTGTTTGCGGACATCCATATAGTTTCGATAACTGCTCGATCATTTTGCTGCTACGCCATGCCACTAGCGCCATATCAGCGGCCGCTAGAGGACTTAAAGCAACCATTGCCGCCGCTTCTGAAGCATGCTTAGTCACAATATCAATAGCCATCTTATCCAGTCCTGCAATAACCGAACCAGAATATATGTGAATAAGCTCTTGGTCATTATGAACTTGCTGTTGTTGCCTGTCGTATTGTGCTTTTAATGTCGATATATGCACATGGTCTGCAATATCCTGTGTAACCTCATGAATTAAAGCTTGGGCTTGACCATAGCTATTATCTTTCATCAACTGAGTGAACTGTTGCTTTTGTTTTTCTCTTTTCTTGAAGCGTCTTCTCGCTCTCCAACCTTTAAGCAGCCCATATCCGCCACTGACTATAACCGCGCCGCCCAAAATACTGGCGCCAAGTCCCAGCAGCCAATTGCTTTCTAGTAAGCCAGCAATAAAGTGGTAGGCCTCGTATCCAGCTACAAAAATCACAAAAGCCGACAATGATGGCCAAAAGAGTTTCTTAAGCAGAGGCTTTTTAGTATCTGTTTTGAGCCCAAGTGAAGCAGCGCTTCCAGTAGCGACTATGTCACTTTGGGTTTCAGAGCCAGGAGCACCGCTCTCAATTCGGGGCATGTTGGTTTTTAAAAGTTTTTCAGCATCTTGGTGTGCTTTATCTTTGCTATAAAACTTGACGGGCTTATCGCTCATATAAATTTGTCCCCTATCAAAAACTCAATAACTTTATCCATACGAATATGAGGTAGAGGCTCATCTGGGCTCAATGGTGGGATAGCAAATGGTGAGAAATCAATATTGAGTTCGTTCCACTCTTCCCGCGATAAGGTTCTACTAGGCACCTTACCAGGGTAATGGATGACAGATTCACCGCTAGACTGTTCGATTCCTTTTACACACAATAACCTTTTACCTTGATGTTCTGTCGATATTGGCTCTGAGGTCGCTATGGCACTGATAGCCATGGTTTCGACTTCCACCCCTTCATAATCGACGTTATTCTTGGCTTGATTGACCATTTTTTGCATGAATGATTCTAAGGCAGCATGTTGGTCTGGCGGAACTAAGTCGGCTTTACTGGTGGCTATCATCAACTTATCAATGGTTGGTGAAAATAACCGTTTTAGCCAGTTAGAGCGCCCGTAACTAAAACCTTCTAATAGTTGCTCGATAGTTTCTTTTAGATCCTGATATGATTCGTAACCTGCCTCCAAAGCCGAGCCGGTATCAATCAATACAATCTGTCTATCAACATTCGAGAAGTAGTCATGAAAGAAGGGCTTAATAATTTTGTTTTTATAATAATTAAAACGTTTCTCTAGTATTGCCAAGGTTGAGTTACTATCAAACTGACTCCAGTCTAAGTTTAGAATATCCTGATTGAGTATAGGAAAAAAATCTAGAACTGGAGCTCCGGCCAAGTCTCCCGGTAAAATAAATCGACCTGGTAATACTGTTGCATAATCATTGTAGTCTTTGCGGTATTCTAAAAGAGAAGATGCGTATTCCTTCGCAAGTTTTGACAGTTTATTGGATATCTCCAGTTCATCCTTCCTAGTCTGATGATCTAGAGTAGAGATATGTTGAAACACTTCATTGGTGTATTTATGGCGACGCTCGCTGCTCAAGTATTTACAACAAGACTGTGACCATTCTTTATAATCCATACTTAACAACGGTAGATCTAGTAACCACTCTCCCGGGTAATCAATCACGTCAATAGTTACGTGACTATCACTTTGAACTTTTCTTAGCCACCTGTTAGCTACTGTAAACCTCGACTTTAATTGTGCTTGAGTCACTGTTTTAGTTGACATTGGCCACTCAGGTTCTTCTGCAGTCAGATGATTTATAGCAGCGTTATAATCGAAAGAGGGAATATGAAGCTCGTCATGCTGCATCAATTTACAAGCTTTAATACGGCGCTGTGAATTGGCACGAAAGAAAGTTAAGTGCTTTTCATTAGAAGCAAAGAGCAACTGATTAATCAGTGACGTAATAAATGCGGTTTTACCAGCTCCACTTAACCCCGTAACTGCAATACGAATATTACGGTCTAGGCTTCGCTCTATTAAATCGCTTGATTTTATTCGGGCTTTATTAATCCAGTCCATACTGTGTCCAATTTGATAACAATTCAGTATAGATCATTACGCTAAGTCAAAATATTAATAAACGTAATAAAATATGAATAGGCATCTCTGTTGTAATTAGGATTATTACATGTATAAAAAAAGCGCTACGTTTGTAGCGCTTTTAATTGGTACGAGATCTTTTGTTCGATGATTTATTACAAAATGTTATTGCTAGCCACCGTCTGATGGAGATTCTTCTTCCAGATCCATAGCAGCAATAGACTCTTTCATTTTCTTCAAATCACTAATGTACTTAATGTAAGAGTTTGCATTTCGTGCAACCTTCGGGTATTTCGCAGCTTGCTTCATACTAGCAACAGCAGCATTCTCTTGGCCTAAACGAAATTGTGAGACGCCAAGGTTCATATAAGCATACCCAACGTCACCATCTCTTAAATTACCTTTTCTAATTGCCGATTTGTACTTAGCAACTGCATTGGTGTAATCATCACGATCTTGATACATAATCGCTACTTTGTAATCATATTTGCCTGATGAAGTAAATGACGAAGCTTTATCATATGCCTCAACAGCATTATCAAGATCTTTAGCAAAGAAGTAATTGTCAGCTACTCTTTTCCAGTTATCTTCGTTAGACTCGACTACTCCCGCTTCAATACCTTCTTTTAATCGATCGGCCGCTAAAAGAGGAGTTCTGTTATTTGCAAAAAGTGCAGATAATTGTTTGTAGTTGGTTTTACTTGTCCAAATACCATTCATGCGTGCTAGTTCAGCTAAAGCTAACATATCTGCCTGCTTACCACGGCGACTGTAAACTGCAAACAAGTTATTATAGACCGACTTTTCTGCAGGGAACATCTCCACCATTTCTTCGCCAATAACTTCAGCACCAGCATTATCGTTTAACTTGATATGCGCACCAAAAAGCATGCTATAAAGAGGCTTCTTCGAAGTCGAACCAAGCTCTAATGCGATAAAGGCTGGACAAATAGCTTCTCTATGATTGCCACTGTTGTAATTAATGCTAGCAAACGCTGCATAAGAGTTTGCAGGTGGCTTAATTACATCTTCAAAATATTTTTCCATCCACTCAATGGCTTTTGGAAAGTTTTCTTCAATGGTGTAAGTTTGAGCAATAATTCTACGCATCTGTACAAGATCTTGTTTTCTTAAAAAGCCACTTTCAATAGCTTTTAAGAAAGAACTTCTCGCAGCAGAGTAATTCTCGAGAGCTTGGTAGTTCACACCTAAAAGTTGATGTGCACGACCTACAGCAACTTTATCACTCGAGTTGGCGACTAGATCTTTGAGAATAGTAATTGACTCATTAAACTTTCCATCTGCGTAAGCTTCATTACCAGATGTGATTTTTTTAAAAGCTGATTGAGAAGATATAGAGCCTACGCCCTTCGCTTCTTCATACTCGCCTTCAGTAGGAGCTAGGGGCTTACATGAAGCTGTATACTTCGTTTGTGGTAACGCATATGCGCTACCGACAAACAATAAACCTGTGACTCCAAAAACTAACGATAATTTTTTCATACTTACCACACTCATCTTACTGATCAAGCTGGAATTCCATTCTGTAGCGCATATTACGCTGCGGAATAGGCTGACCATTCACAATTCTTGGTTTGAACTTCCATTTACGAATCGCACGCATAGCATTTCTTCTAAACACACCCCTAGGACTTTCATCTTCTACAGATATGTTTGAAGGCGATCCATCTGGACCAATATCCATTGTGAATAGTACGTACCCTTCAATACCTTTTAACTGTGCTTGTACAGGGTACTGTGCTTGCGGTTGATAGACTGGGATTGCTTCACCATCGCCCATACCTGCAAAGTCGGTTTGACCTTGACCTAAACCACCAATATAGATACCAGTGCCATCCATAGACGCATCAATGTTATCAATCTTGATGTCTACTAGCGCTGTAACAACTTTTTGTTGTTTCTGTTGCACTTGTTGTTGAGGCGGTGGCGGCTCTTTTGGCGGTGGTGGCTTTTTAGGTGGGCGACGCTCTTTGCGTTGCACCTGTTTGTCTTCTTCAACAAACGCTACCTCTACCTTGACGTTTTCCACTTCTTCTTTCTCACTATTCGAAGAAATTAGGAAGTTCATCAAAAGAAAGAGACCGACCACAATACCAAAGGCAAACAGTGCACTTAAAATAACTCTCAACATAGTTTACTGTACCTTATCTGTAGCAACTGAAACCTTAGCACCAGAACTTTTTGCAAAATCAATAACTTTCAATACAAGTCCTGCTTTTGCTTCTTTGTCGGCTTGGATAACTACCTCACCTTCTAAGTTCTCAGTTCGCAATGATTGGATTTTTGACTTAACTTCAGCAGGCTGAACAGTCGATTTGTCAATCGTAATAGTGTTTTTTGCATCTATAGCCACAAAAATGTATGCATTTTTGCGCTCTTCTGCAGTACTCGCTAAAGGTTTGACAACTTCTACGCCAGCTTGTTTCACAAAAACCGTAGTAACGATGAAGAAAATTAACATGATGAACACGATATCCAGCATCGGAGTCATGTCAATTTCTACATCTTCTTGTTTTCTTTTGTCTTGTATAGCCATGTATTTTTCACCCAATAATTAATGGTGTGAAAGGTTATCGGCCAACTGGTGAGTCTTAACATAAGTCGTTTGTTCTAAACGACTGCTGAAAAAGATACCAGATAATGCAGCAACCATTCCCGCCATCGTTGGAATTGTAGCTTTAAAGATACCACCCGCCATTTGACGCGCACTACCCGAACCCTGACCTGACATGCCATCAAAAACATCAATCATACCTGTTACGGTTCCCAGCAGTCCCAACAACGGACAGATGGCAATCAATGTTTTAATCAGTAACATTCTTTGGTTCAGAGCTTCTCGAGCTATTGAGATCCAAGCATCACGAATTTGTTTAGCTTTCCATGATGTTTGGTCTTCACGAGCATTCCAACGCGCAATAATTGAACGTGCTTCTTTCGGGTATTGGCCATAAATAAACCAATACCGCTCTATCAAGAAGGTCCACATTAGGAAGAGAACGAGTCCTATCCACCATAGGACCCACCCGCCTTTACCGATAAACTCTAATATCGTATAGATTAATTCCATAAGGAAATTCCTATGCGTTATTCTCGTCGTGTTGAGCCATTAAACCAGTGCTCTGTTCTTCCAAGACATGAATAATGCTTTTGCTTTTACCAGCTACAACAGCGTGCAAGAAGGTTAATGGAATTGCTGCTAATAGACCCCAAACAGTTGTTACCAACGCTTGCGAGATACCATTAGCCATTAGTCGTGGATCACCAGTACCGTGAAGGGTAATCGATTGGAATACTTCAATCATACCAACAACTGTACCTAATAGACCCAGTAACGGACCTAGTGCTGCAATCACCTTAATCAGGTTGATACCACGCTCAATTTTCGGCGTTTCTTTCAACACGGCCTCATCCAGCTTTAACTCTAGATTTTCAACATCTTCATCTTTGTTAGCTAGATAAACCTTCATCACACGACCAAGAGGGTTGTTTCCTGGAGTGCTAGATTTCTTCTGAGAAGAAACTTTCGGGCCTGTAACCATGTATAGGGTAAACAAACGCTCTAAAGCAATTAAGATACCGATTGCAAGAAGAACCATTACGGTAGAACCTGCAAAGCCTTTAAACTTCCACAAACGATCAGCTAAGCTCATTTTCAACTTTTCTAGCTGCAAGATACCGCCCTTAGTAGGGTCAATATACAAACCTGCATAGCCTGAGCTTGCTGACTCATAGTCAGATGCTAAATCACGGACTTCTGCAGAAGGTTGAACTTGAAGTGTTCTGATTTGGCCTTTCTCATAGATCAAGTAATCATTACCTGATAATAAATTAAAAGTACCAATACGTTCTACTGTTTGTGTTTCAGTACGGCCTTCTTCATTCACAACGTCCGCAGCAAAGTTTGCTGTGTTACCTTGTTCAGAAAGCTCCTGAAGCATCAATACGTAGAAGCCGCGAAGATCATCCATTTTCGGAAGTTCTTCTGCTTCAATTAACTTGTTAAGTAATGCACTACGTCCAGGATATTGAGCACTAACTAGTGATGATGAAATATCACCAGACAAGCTGTTTGCAGCCTGACGAACAACACCAAACAACTCACCCAAGTTACCTTGTTTAATACGAAGGTCTTCAGCGATTTGTGTTAATTCTTTTTCATTCTCATCAAAGTCAGACTTCAAACGCTCGCTTCGAGCTTCTTCCGCAGCAAGTCTTGCTTTGGCATCAGCTAACAACTTATCTTGTTGACTTTTTTTGCGTTGAAAGTCTTGAACACGTTGGTTATTAACCTGTTCCTGGATACGCTCTTTATCTCTTACCTTTTTAAGCAAGTCAGAGTGCGACAAACTTTCAGCAGCGTTCGATACTGCCGAAACACTGAACGCTAGGACGCCAGCTAGTGATAATGCTAAAACGTTTCTCATTGTGCTGCCTCCGTAACTGGGACTGGTACTTTGAATAATTCTTGAGTTGCGACACCTTTGGCCATGTTGATTGCACTATTCACAGAGTCTAAATACTCTTCTGGTAATGCAGCCCATTGGCCTGATGTTTTATCCCAGTAAGCACCACTTTTGCCATTTACAGATAGGTATACGTAAGACAAACGACCTACACGAAGAAAGTCAACACTTAAATCTTCGCCATCTTTGTCGATTGTGCCAGAGCTGGCTGAAACCGCGTTACCGTATTGCATTTCAATTTGGTATGCTTCCAAAATCTTACGGTACTTTTCAGAAACCGTAACGTTTGCGTCATCCATTAGAGAGTACAAGTTTTGTACACGCTCTTGACGCTGTTCTAAGTTGAAAGGAATATCTAATTGAACAAACTCATCAAGGGTTTTGATCATTTCATCCATTAAAGGAAGAACACCCTTCTCAGTTTCATCAATAGTTTCCATTTCTTGGCTACTCTCAGAAATTTGTTTTTCCTGAGAAGCAATTTGTCTTTCAAGTTGAGTGTTATAGATACGCAAGCTATCAACTTGTTGCAAAGTATTCCTGTACTCTAGCGCCAAATCAGTTGTTTGTTCCGCTAGACGGTCTACAGTTACTTGTGTGCTGGCCGCTTTTTTATCAATTCGCTTCTCTGTAGTCATAGAAGAATCGAACTCGCCAGCAGCCATCGTGCTGCCCATCACAGCAGAGGCAAGAATGGCAACAGCCGTTTTCTTAAATAGTACTTGTTTTTTCATAAACTTACCCAAATTTCTGTTCAGAAATCGTTTCATTAAAAAGTCGATGCTAAAGAAACTTAGTAGTTTCGCGACCAAAAATCAAGGAATTAAAGGTCCGAACTGTTAAAAGAGTCTCTTTAAACTACACTTTAACCAATTGGTATTTCTCTGGTGAAAGAAATCAACTATAAAGGAGAAGGACTGTAACGGTCAACAAAACATTACAGTTAATTTACAATTAGAAATGGTTTCACATAACTTTTTTTTATAGCCCGATGCAACGACGAATTAGCCATTGCCGCTACGCTTCAGAATTGACTAAAAGTTGATGCTGCCGCTGAGTTTTATGTATTTTGGCGTTTCAAAGATATAAGGTGCTAAACCATCATTACTAAAGTCTTGTCGAAGGTCTGAATCCAAGCCTGACCCCAGTAAATTTACCAAATCTATTCGAATCACCAACCCCATGTCTTGCCAACGACCTTGATACTCGACGCCAATATCCAACGTGGTGCTATCAAAATCAAGCGTGTTCGCAGGTTCGCTGACCAACGATACTATCTGAGGCGACTGTTGTTCATAATCCCTATGGTTTATCTGGGTTTCAACCGACCACTCGGGTGAAAAATCTATCTGGCTAAAAAGTGATATTCCACTCTTTTTAAGCTCGCTGGCTACGGCTTCAAACTCGTTCAACTGCAAAGGTTCCCAGTCGGCCGACGTTTCACTTTGGTAAAGACTGCTCCCTAAAGATATCTTATCGCTTACCTGACGAGTCAAACGAATTTCAATACCATCTGTGGCGCTGTCATAACCCGGAGAAACACCTAAGTCTGAAAATAAACTGACTGCTTCAGGCAAACCATCCTTATTTAAGTCAAACCAATATTGTTGGTTAATTAACGAACTATTACCGAAGTCTAATATACCGCTATCAGAATCTACTTTTTGCAGTTCAGACTTAGTATAACTAATACTTACTGCCCAGCTATCGTTTACATTTTGTTCAAAACCTAAACCAAGTAATGAGCCTTCCGCTCCAGCTCGGTTATAGTCCAGAAACTCATCTACTTTAATAGATACAGGAACACGACGGTTACCGTAATTTATATAGAAGGTTGAGTTATCAGTATCAGGGCTATACGAAGCGTTTAGCTGGTACTGCTCTTCTGCAAAAAGAGCCTCTTGAGATTGGTTCAGATCGAGTGAAAATTTCCAAAACCCTTCACTACCGTCTTCAATTCCTATCGATAACGCTTCAGAGTTCATAACACTCGAATCAAACTCGCTTGAATAAAGAGGTACAGCCTGAGAGGTCGATAAAGAAGAATCGAATGAGTAAGGTGTCCAGCTGGTTCTCTCCTGTTCACTGACATCTTTAGCCAATGCGATGCCAGATAGAGACATAAACGCTAATGCAGTAACTAATTTTACCCGGCTCATTGATTTCATGCTGTCACTCTAGTCACTTGTTGCTACAACGCTGTATTTTATTATTCGCGTTTGCAGTTTTAGTATT
Organism: Kangiella sp. HD9-110m-PIT-SAG07; assembly: GCA_003370465.1. Classification (GTDB taxonomy): domain Bacteria; phylum Pseudomonadota; class Gammaproteobacteria; order Enterobacterales; family Kangiellaceae; genus Kangiella. The sequence continues at coordinate 10,913 of QQTG01000001.1, forward strand.
GTTAGTACACTGCCTTAAAAGCTTAGTTAAAAGTTCAGCTTGGCTTTTAACAATGTGGGGCGCCCATAAAGACGCTACATCAAGTATAGCAGTTTCCCCTGCCCTTTCAACTTGTTAGAACCCAAACTTAGCGTCTGTTCACAGCTTGTTACAAGTTGCAGAGACTTATTGATATTAAACCTAAGGCAGACAACTCTAGGCACTAGCCAATAAGCTTGTTATGATTAAGAAATCTAACGAAAACAATGACCTGATGATAAACAGTAGCCTTTACAGAGACACCGCATGGCCAACCAAGCTATTACTCTCGCTAACGGCTTTGATTTGCTGTTCCTGTAGCCCAAACCGCGATGAGGCTGGTGATGAAGCCAGAGACTTGCTCGTTTACTGTTCAGAAGGTAGCCCAGATAGCTTCAACCCCCAACTTGTGACCTCTGGAACCTCATACGATGCGACCGCTAACATCCTCTACAATCAACTGGTCACTTATAAACCTGGCACCACTGAAATTACTCCTTCTCTGGCGAAATCTTGGTCTATCAGCAACGACGGCCTTCGGTACACCTTCAACTTAAGAGAGGATGTGCCTTTTCACGGTAGTCAGATTTTCACGCCAAGCCGCACCATGAATGCCGATGATGTTCTGTTTAGTTTTAACAGGCAGCGGTTAGAGAGCCATCCTTTCCACGGCATTTCTGGTGGGCGATATCCCTACTTTAAAGCTCAGAGTATGGAACAGTTAATCAAGGATATTCGAAAAACTGGCGAGCATCAGGTTGAATTCATATTAACGCGTCGGGAAAGTCCCTTCTTATCAATTTTAGCCACTCCTTTCGCATCCATTCTTTCTGCTGAGTATGCCAAGCAGCTGAACCGCCTACGCCACCCCGAATGGATCGATAACAAACCGGTCGGCACTGGGCCCTTTCGTTTCGAACGATATGAGCCCGACGCCTACATTCGCTACAAGCGCTTTGACGACTACTTTTCTGATAGTAAACGTGTGAAGAATTTAGTTTTCGCTATCACTCCTGATGCAGCTATGCGCTTCGCACGCTTTAGCGCGGGTGAGTGTGATGTGATGAGTTATCCGCTTCCGGTGCATTTACGCGTAGCCCAAAAGAACGATCTAAAGTCCGTACAGACTCCTGGGCTCAACGTCGCCTATTGGGCTTTTAATACTGAAAAGCCGCCGTTCCATGATGCCAAGGTTCGTCGCGCGCTAACCATGGCTGTCGATCGTGAGGCTATCTTACAAACGGTTTACGATCGCCAAGCAACTATGGCCAAGAATCCGATACCACCATCATCTTGGGCTTACAATAAAGATATTACTAAGGTCACTTACAGCAAACGCAAAGCTCTTGAGCTATTAAAAGAAGCGGGTTACGAAAACGGCTTTTCCATTGATATTTGGGCCATGCCGATCCAGCGTGCTTACAACCCTAACGCACGTAAAATGGCTGAGATGATTCAGCAGGACTTAGCGGACATTAATATTGACGTTCGTATCATCACTTACGAATGGGGAACTTTCCTATCTCGGGTTTCTCAAGGGTTACATCACAGTGTTTTACTTGGCTGGAATGCCGATAACGCTGACCCCAACAATTTCTTCAGCCCACTGCTAAGCTGCAGCTCTGCGATCAGTGGCAACAATTACGCTAAGTGGTGTAGCAGCGAGTTTGATCAGCTCATCCTTAAAGCACGAACGTCTTCTGAGCAGAGCGAAAGAACTCAATACTATTTAAAGGCTCAGGAAGTTTTTAAACAAGAAGCGCCATGGCTAACCATTGCTCATGCTAACAACAGCGTGCTAATTCAACCTGAGGTTGCTGGCTTAATGGTGTCGCCGATCGGTAACATTAACTTTGAAGGCGTAACTTTAGAAGTGCAAGTGGCAGATCCTATAGACGATAAGGTGAGCCAGTAATGTTTGCAACATTACTCAAGCAACTCAGCACCTTGGCCATTAGCCTGCTGGGGCTGACGATTCTAACCTTCATCTTAAGTCTGCAGTCAGACACGCCGGTTCACCAATTTCAGAGCGACAGTGTTATCCTGCAATACTTTGAGTACCTTCAGTTTTTACTCAATGGTGATTGGGGAACCTCTAGTATTCATAAACGTAGTGTCCTTAAGGATTTCTTGCAACACTTTCCAGCAACTATCGAATTAATCCTGCTAGCTATGATTTTAGCCGTCACTACAGGATTAGCGCTAGGGATTATTGCTTCGACGCGACGTGGTGGCTGGCTAGATAACACACTCATGACATCCTCGCTTGTGGGCTATTCGATGCCTATATTCTGGTGGGGAATGTTACTAGTGCTACTATTCTCGCTTACCCTCGGTTGGACTCCGGTCGCTGGTCGCATCGATTTTGCTTATGACATTGAGCCCTATACGCGCTTTATGTTGATTGATACGCTGCTACACCATAATCAGTATGGCTTTAGTGCTTTTTTAAATGCTCTGCACCACTTAGTTCTACCGGCAATTACGCTGAGCACGATCCCCATGGCTATTATCGCTCGCATGACGCGCTCTTCGCTATTGGCCGTTTTAAAGTCAGAATACGTTCGCACAGCCCGCTCTAAAGGAATCAGCAAACAGCGCATAATTTGGGTACACGCACTGCGCAATGCGCTACAACCGATTTTAACCATTAGTGGTGTGCAAATCAGTATTATCATGTCTGGTGTCATTATCACCGAGTACATCTTTGCTTGGCCAGGTATTGGCAAGTGGCTACTCGAAGCCGTGTCACGCCGTGATTTTGCCAGTATTCAAGGTGGCGTTCTGGCGTTATCCATTATTGTGATCGCCTTTAATCTCGCTTTGGATTTTATCAGTATCTACCTTAACCCCAGGTTGAGGAGGCCATCATGATAAAACGAATGGTCAGAGCCAACCAAAAAGCAGCGTGGGTAATATTCCGCCAGAATAAAGGTGCCATGATTGGGTTAATGGTTCTAGCGTTGATTCTGTTGATGGCATTAATTGGCCCATGGATAGCCCCTTACGATCCCGCCCACCAATTCAATACCAAAGTTTTAGTGCCGCCGATTTGGGACTCCTCGGGTGACTTTCAATACTTTCTCGGTACTGATGATTTAGGCCGCGACATGCTATCCCGACTGCTTTATGGTGCCCGACTGTCCTTACAGCTCACTTACATGGTTGTGTTGTTAGCCGCGCTGATAGGTATCATCATAGGCGCCGCAGCGGCCTTTATTAACCCTACGTTACGCTCTTTGCTGATGAGAATCATGGATTTGCTATTATCATTTCCATCATTACTCTTAGCCATCGCCATCGTTGCCATCATTGGCCCTGGCTTACCGAACGCTATCTACGCCGTGGTGATTGTATTAATTCCACAATTTGTGCGCATTACTCAATCTTCTATCGCAGAAGAGCTGAATAAAGATTATGTCATGGCGGCAAGGCTCGATGGCGCGAAGCGACTACGATTACTGGCACATCACGTATGGCCCAACATTATCCCGGCACTTATCGTACAATTGACCTTTAGTTTCTCCACCGCACTGCTAGATATCGCAGCACTAGGCTTCCTAGGATTGGGGGCACAGCCACCGATGGCTGAGTGGGGTACTATGCTGTCAGAGTCCCGAGCCTTCATACAATTCGCTCCATGGACCATGACACTGCCGGGACTTGCTATTTTCCTAACCGTGCTCTCGATTAACTTAGTGGGCGACGGCGTGCGTGATGCACTAGATCCACGACTGAACCGTTAAGGCTGACGATTATGGGATTGCTACAAGTAGAAAACCTCAGTGTCGACTTCCAGACGGATAGCGGCATTATTCCTGCGGTCGATAGTGCGAAAATGTCGATTAACGCAGGACAAGTCCAAGGCGTTATTGGAGAGTCTGGCTCAGGTAAAAGCGTCATGGCTTTGGCGATTGCAGGCCTGCTTTCTCCCGCCGCAACGATGCGCGCAGACTTATTTAACCTAGACGGCCATGATTTAACTCGGATGAGTTCTGCTGAACGCCAGAAAATCATTAGCAGCAATATCTCGATTATCTTTCAAGAACCAACCTCTAGCCTCAACCCTTCGCTTACCATCGGTTATCAACTGGATGAAACCATACGCTTTCATGGCGGTGGTACTCGAAAACAGCGCTATGAAAAAGCCCAGGAGCTACTCGCGCAGGTTGGTATTCACGACGGTAAGCGGCGTTATAAAGAATATCCTCACCAACTTTCCGGTGGCTTGAATCAACGCGTAATGATCGCCATGGCACTAGCTTGCGAACCTAAGTTATTGATCGCTGATGAGCCAACGACAGCGCTTGACGTAACGGTTCAATCGCAAATATTAGACTTACTGCTTCGACTTAACGAAGAACACAACATGGCCTTGATGCTGATTACACACGACTTTTCCATTCTGTCAGAGACTACGGATAAAGTGTACGTTATGTATGGCGGCCAAATTGTCGAGTCAGGCCGAACCTATAATTTATTGAGTCAGCCATATCATCCATATACCAAGGCATTGCTCGACAGCGTACCCCATTACGGCATGCACTATAAAAAAGGCCGTCGTCTATTCAACCTCAAAGGCAGTACGCCATCGCTCGACCACCTGCCAGTCGGTTGCTATCTAGGCCCACGTTGTCCGTATGCTAATAAAAAGTGTGTTCAGCCTCCAGAACTTCGCTCGCTCAAAGGTCGCAAAGTTCGATGTCACTTTCCTCTATTAGAGGAGGATAAGTAATGCCTAATCTATTTAGCGCTAAAGATATCCGAAAAAGTTATAAAGTTTCGAACAATCCTTTAAAAAAAGGAGAGCTTGAAGTCCTTCACGGTGTCAATTTCAGCTTAAACGCGGGACAGACACTGGCTGTGGTAGGTGAGTCAGGCTCCGGCAAGTCCACGCTGGCGCGTATTTTAGTAGGCGCTGATCGACCCGATAGTGGCGAGTTGTTGTTCGAAGGAAACAATATCCTTAAGAAAAATCGTAAATTTGAATGGTATAAAAATATTCGAATGATTTTTCAAGATGCTGCAGCATCACTCAACCCTAGAGCCACCATCCAACAAAGTCTTGAAGAACCCTTGCATAACGGTACTAACTACACCGCAAGCCAGAGGCGTGATCGTATTATCGAAGTTTTAGAATTGGTTGGGCTGCGTCCAGAGTATGCCGAACGTTATCCCCACACATTTTCTGGCGGTCAGCGTCAACGTATTGCCATAGCCAGAGCTTTGTTATTGCGACCTAAAGTTATCGTTGCTGATGAGCCTGTATCTGCGCTAGATGTCTCTGTCCAAGCTCAGATTATCAACTTACTACTCGACTTGCAGGATCAGCTAGATCTAGCTTATGTGTTTATATCGCACGACTTAGGGTTAGTGCAGCACTTTAGTAATAAAGTTTTAGTCCTTAATAATGGTACGCAAGAAGAGTACGGACGAGTTTCTGATGTCTTTAGCCAGCCTAAATCCAAGTACACTTTAGAACTACTGAATGCTTCTGCAGGCTACCAAAAGCCCATCTCTTGACCCTATTCATTATTGGCCACAGCTGGTTAGAATAATAATTTCCTTAAACAAAAAAGCCACTCAAAAGAGTGGCTTTTTTAATATAGTCACGCTAATTACTGTTCAACTTTTATCGAGCTCTTAAAGTTTTCAATAATGCTTGCTGTGTCAGACTGAACACTTAAACTCTTTGCTGTTTGTTTCAACTGAGTTTTAGTCGCTTCGTCCATCGCTGTAACATCTGGGTAGTTAACACCGTTAAGTTCAACAACAGCAAAGTCACCGTTAAACAAAGGCTTTACCGTGCGCACGGTTTTGTCTTCCTCAGGCGCCGACATTTGATAGACCGCAGAAACTAAAGCAAAGTCCATACTAGAGTCACGACGCTTCAATGCAGAGTTTTCATTCCACTCTAGCTCTCTTTCCGCAACCAATGCTTCGACTGACTCATCAGAATCTAATGCTTCTAAAACTGCATTGGCAAAGTTTTCTGCCTCTTTTGCAGACTTTTCTTTAGTTAGCGTTGTGATAATCTGTGGCTTCACCTCTTCGAGAGGCTTTACAGACTCAGCTTTATAGTCTGTCGCAGTGACATAGACAATATCTTTGCTGCTTAACACAATCTTGTCACTGACTTCTTCAGAGTCAATAACTTGTGCCGAGAATGCTTTTTCTAATAACGCAGGTTCAGCTGCGATACCAGTTGCATTACTGCGATTAAACATGCCAGTCTCTTCGACATTTAAACCCGCTTGTTCAGCAAACTTCTCAATGTCATCGCCGTATTCAAACAAAACATCGTTAAGCTTAGACTCTTTAGCATAAAACTCATCATTAGCTTTATCTTCTGCTAAATCAGCAATGATATCCTCGCGTACTTCCGAAAGTGGCGTTGTTTCACCTTCGCGACGCTCGATCAGTTTAATGATATGAAAACCAAACTGTGTTTCAACCACATCACTGACATCACCTTCTGACTCTAATGCCAAAGCAGCTTTCTCAAACTCAGGAGCCCAGCCAGTTCCAGCAGAATTATCGCTTTGTTCGAAAGCATCAACCCAGTCCAGTTTACCGCCATTCTCAGCGCTAAACGTATCACTCGAGTGCTCTTCTGCTAACTGAGCAAAATCTTCACCCTCTTGGACTTGCTTTAATAAGTCTGCGGTTTTCTGCTCCGCATCATCAACTGAGTTATCAATTAAAATATGAGCGACTTGAATTTCTGACGGCTCACTATAATTACTTTTCTGCTGCTCATAATAAGCGACGACTTCTTCCTCAGAAATCTCAGCTTTTTTGGCTTCGATTAAAGCATCCGCAGACAAACGAACATATTTCAAATTAATTTGCTCAGGCTGCATAAAGCGACTTTGATTCTTGCTGTAATAGTCTTCAATTTCACTATCATCAAAAGAAACATCTTCAGCAAAGCTCGATACTGGAACACGTAAAACTCGTACGTCACGCGTTTGCTCCTGTAAGCGATACAGAGTTTCAACCTCGTTATCTAAAGCAAAGCCGCTTGAATTCAAACCATTCTGCAGTTGCTGGGCTGCGATACGCTCTTGGGCAAATTCGTTTAAGTAGTCTTCTGACCAACCATTTGCTCTTAAGAACTCTCTCGCTTGGCTTTGCGAATAAGTACCTGCTAATTGGAACGGCTCAAAAGTGCGAACCCATTGCTTAACCTGTCCATCAGAAGCTGTCATACCAGAATTTGCGATACCCGCATTGACCACTTCCTGATCAATTAACTGCTGTGCAATTGATTGTCTTAATTGCTGACGGCTTGCTTCTGTCGGGTAGCGCTTCTCAAAATCAGCACCATCGCGTTGGCGCATATTGTCAATACGTCTTTGGACGGCTTGCCCACTGATTGATACGCCTTCAACTTCCGCAATTTTTTCTGGGTCGCCACCAAACATGTTGGCGCCGAAATAGCCTGCCCCTATGAAGAATACAATAATGATGAACATCAACGCCTTCATTATTGGGCTTTGCATGCTCTGCTGAATTTTTTCCAACATCATGGCTGAAATTACCTTTAGTTTATCTTATCGGTGACTTTTAACTGACTCTTATAACCAGTTTCATACCCTAGTTATAAAAAACGCGCCCTAAAGGCGCGCTCAAAATAATGGCGGAGCGGACGGGACTCGAACCCGCGACCCCCGGCGTGACAGGCCGGTATTCTAACCAGCTGAACTACCGCTCCGAATTTTTGAGTCCTCATCACAAGCGTTCAACGATACTTGTGATGAAAGACTTGGTGGGTGGTACTGGGCTCGAACCAGTGACCCTCGCCTTGTAAGGGCGATGCTCTCCCAACTGAGCTAACCACCCGCAAAAAATCGGCGATTAGTTTACCGCGTCTTTAAGCGCTTTACCAGCTTTAAAACCAGGAACTTTAGCGGCTTTAATTTGGATAGTTTCACCAGTTTTTGGGTTACGGCCTTGACGTGCTGCACGCTCTTTTACAGAGAATGTACCGAATCCAACTAGAGAAACACCTTCGCCTTTTTGCAAAGAATCTGTTACTGCGTCAAGCATTGAGTCTAGTGCACGACCTGCTGCTGCTTTAGAAATATCTGCGCCTGCTGCGATAGCATCAATTAATTCTGATTTATTCACTCACTTTCCCCTTTAATTTTTTAGAAAATCTGTGATTAAAAAACATACTGCGTTTCTTAGAGTTTTTATGCATAACTCAAGGTGCTCTGTTATATCAACTGACTATTAAAACTGTCAAGATAATTTAGAGCAATATCGCTAAAAGTCTCTAGAAATCAGCATTTCACGCTTAATGTGGTTGAATTTTGTTCTGTTCATCTTGCTTTGATGAAGCAGTTTCAGGTTTCGATTCAACCGGTTTACTGATTGGTTCTGGAAGCCTTTCAAGTGCAATATCTATCACTTCGTCAATCCATTTAACCGCAATAATTTTAAGATCTTGTTTAATATTTTTTGGAATATCTTCAAGATTTCGTTCATTTTCTTTTGGAATGATAACGGTCTTAATACCGCCTCTGTGAGCTGCTAACAGCTTTTCTTTCAAACCACCGATTGGTAACACCTCACCCCGTAACGTAATTTCGCCTGTCATGGCGACATCTCGTCTTACAGGTATATCCGTAAGGCTAGAAATTAACGCCGTGCACATGCCGATACCGGCGCTTGGGCCGTCTTTTGGCGTGGCACCTTCAGGGACGTGAATATGAAGATCTTTGGTTTCGTAAAAGTCCGGCTCAATACCTAGAGCCAAGCAACGACTACGAACTACAGTCATCGCTGCTTGAATCGACTCTTTCATGACATCACCAAGCTGACCTGTAAAGACAGGTTTGCCTTTACCCTTCACAACGACAGATTCAATGGTCAGTAGCTCACCGCCCACCGACGTCCAAGCTAAGCCTGTAACCTGCCCAACCTTGTTATTTTCTCCAGCACGCCCATAGTCATGACGCTGCACACCAAGGTAATTGTTGATGTTTTTCTCAGTGATCTTAACCGTTTTCTGCTCTTTCTTTGCCAAAAGCTGTTCTTTTACCGTTTTACGGCACACTTTTGAAATCTCACGCTCTAGATTACGAACGCCCGACTCTCTTGTATAGTAACGAATCATACTGCGTATAGCATCATCCGCAAGCTCCAACTCACCTTTCTTCAGGCCAGCATTCTTGATTTGCTTTGGTAAAAGATACCGCTTCGCAATCTCGACTTTTTCGTCTTCGGTATAGCCTGGAATTCGGATAACTTCCATACGGTCTAGCAACGGTGCTGGAATATTCATAGAGTTAGAAGTTGCAATGAACATCACTTCCGATAAATCATAATCTACTTCAAGATAATGATCGCTAAAGGTATGATTTTGTTCAGGATCCAATACCTCTAATAATGCTGAGGATGGATCGCCACGCATATCCATGGCCATTTTGTCGATTTCATCCAATAAGAAAAGTGGGTTTTTAACACCAACTTTGCTCATTCGCTGCATTAACTTACCTGGCATAGCTCCAATATACGTCCGGCGGTGACCACGAATCTCAGCCTCATCGCGAACGCCGCCAAGCGCCATACGAGTGTATTTACGGCCGGTTGCGCGAGCGATAGACTGACCCAGTGAAGTTTTACCTACACCTGGAGGTCCTACTAAACACAACACCGGACCTTTCAACTTCTTCACACGCTGTTGTACCGCTAAATACTCAAGGATGCGGTCTTTAATTTTTTCTAGACCATAATGATCTTCATCCAAGACCTCTTCCGCTTTCAGCAAATCGTGTTTAACACGACTACGCTTTTTCCACGGGATACCTAATAGCCAGTCGATATAACCACGGACAACTGTCGCTTCGGCTGACATTGGTGACATCATCTTTAACTTTTTAAGCTCAGCTTCGGCCTTTTCCTTAGCCTCTTTGCTCATTCCGGCTTCTTCTATCTTTTTCGCCAGCTCTTCATGCTCAGAAGCCGTTTCTTCACCATCTCCCAGCTCTTTTTGAATCGCTTTAATCTGCTCATTTAAGTAATATTCGCGCTGGTTTTTCTCCATCTGATTCTTAACACGGCCGCGGATGCGTTTCTCAACTTCAAGCAGATCCATTTCGCTTTCCATCTTGCTCATCAAGTGCTCAAGACGTTCGACTACAGATTCCATCTGCAAAATCTCTTGCTTGTCTTCAATGCTCAACGACATATGTGCAGCGATACTATCTGCTAAGCGACTCGGACTCTCGATTCCAGACAGCGTGGTCAGGATTTCACTAGGAATTTTCTTGTTGAGTTTTACGTACTTATCAAAACTATTTAAAGCAGCACGAGATAATGCATCCTCCTGATCTTCTTGACCAGATTGGTTATCAACATACTCAACCTCAGCCACAAACATCGGATCGGTTTGTGTATAGTTAATCACTTTTGCACGCTGAACACCTTCGACCAATACTTTAACGTTGCCGTCAGGTAGCTTTAGCATTTGTAAAATAGTCGCAACACACCCGTAATCAAAGACTTGATCAGTGTCTGGCATGTCCTCTGTGGCTTCTTTTTGTGCCACTAACATGACTTGCTTATCGCCATTGGTCGCTTCTTCTAGCGCTTGAATCGACTTCTCTCGACCTACAAACAGCGGAATGACCATGTGTGGGAAAACCACCACATCACGCAGCGGTAACAATGGAAGTTGTTTCGTTTCTAATGGCATGAATTCAATTTTCCTGGGATTTGTCAATCAGTGGGACATGGCTGTGCTTGGTATGAGCACAGCCAATCGTATTTATTACTCTGATGCAGCTTTTGATTGATTATCGTAAATCAATAAAGGCTCAGCTTCGCCTTTAACGACTGCACCATCAATACATACTTTGCTTACGCCTTCTAAAGACGGTAAGTCATACATGGTGTCTAATAATATTTCTTCAAGTATCGAGCGCAAACCACGAGCACCGGTACGACGTGCCATCGCTTTATGGGCAATAGCTGTTAAAGCATCTTTGCGGAACTCTAAATCAACATCTTCAAGAGAAAATAGTTTGCTGTATTGCTTTGTAAGAGCATTTTTGGGTTCGGTTAGAATACGAACCAACGCGTTTTCGTCCAACTCTTTAAGCGTGGTCAAAATAGGTAATCGACCAATAAACTCAGGAATCAAACCAAACTTAACTAAATCATCTGGCTCGACTTTCTGTAGCATTTCGCCGACTTTTGCACTGTCGTTAACTTCTTTTACGTCAGCACCAAAACCGATACCGCCTTTTTCTGTACGTTCTTGAATCACTTTTTCAAGACCCGCAAAGGCACCACCACAGACGAACAAAATGCTTCCTGTATTAACTTGCAGAAACTCTTGCTGCGGATGTTTACGACCACCCTGAGGCGGAACCGATGCTACCGTACCCTCAATCAGCTTAAGTAAGGCTTGTTGCACACCTTCACCAGACACATCGCGCGTTATGGAAGGATTATCTGACTTACGAGAAATCTTATCGATCTCATCGATGTAGACAATGCCTCGTTCAGCTTTCTCAACATCATAGTCACACTTCTGAAGAAGCTTCTGAATGATGTTTTCAACATCCTCACCCACATAGCCAGCTTCTGTTAATGTGGTAGCATCTGCCATAGTAAAGGGCACATCAAGCATGCGAGCTAAAGTTTCAGCCAGCAAAGTTTTACCGCTACCCGTAGGGCCTATCAGTAGAATATTACTTTTTCCAAGCTCTACATCTTGGTGCTCGCTCGAATGAGGTTCATGCTCTAAACGCTTATAGTGGTTATAAACCGCTACTGAAAGTACTTTCTTAGCATCTTCTTGGCCAATAACGTATTGCTCTAAGAATTCTGCAATTTCTTTAGGCTTAGGCAGCTTATCTTTTGCTTCTTTTGAGGCAATTTCTTGAATTTCTTCTATGATGATGTCGTTGCATAAATCTACGCATTCATTACAAATAAAAACACGCGGTCCTGCGATCAGCTTTTTAACTTCATGCTGACTCTTACCACAAAATGAACAATAGAGTGTTTTATCGTCGGAGTTCTCGTTACTCATTATCTACCTCAAGCATGCGCCATAAATGTATGGCGTGGCTTTATTTAGTGCTTATCGCCTATCTTTTGTAAATAGGCTCTCTCAAAGCAGGCTCTTCCACATAGAAGAAATAAGGCTGAATTTGGATTTTTCAAGTACGTCTGAGGTACTTAATCTGGCTTCAACGCCTTAACTTCCTCATCGTCATAACTTAACAGTACCAAATAAATCCCAGCAACAAAAGCAAAAAGCCCACGGCCGTGGGCTTTTTGCAGCGATTTACAAGATTTGGATTGGGAAATATTATTTTCTAGAATTGATAATAGAATCGACTAAACCGTAGTCAATAGCTTCTTCAGCTGATAGGAAGTTATCACGATCCGTGTCTTTTTCCACTTGCTCGATTGGCTTATCACAATGATGTGACAAAATACCATTGAGTCGCTTCTTCATTTCATAAATCTCTTGAGCATGAATAGCGATATCAGATGCTTGTCCCTGGAATCCACCAAGAGGTTGGTGAATCATCATGCGCGAGTTTGGTAAACAGTGACGCTTACCGGCAGCACCTCCCGCCAACAACAAGGCTCCCATACTAGCAGCTTGTCCGACACAAACGGTAGAAACGTCAGGGCGAATAAATTGCATCGTGTCGTAAATGCCCATACCAGCGGTGACAACACCACCTGGAGAATTGATATATAAATAGATATCTTTATCAGGATTATCAGACTCTAAAAACAACATCTGAGCCACGATAGAATTAGCCATGTTATCTTCAACAGGACCAACACAGAAAATAACACGCTCTTTTAATAGGCGTGAATAGATGTCATAAGAACGCTCGCCACGCGAGGTTTGTTCGACAACCATTGGAATTAAAGCATTGCTGATGGGTTGATCAATTTTGCTCATGTTAGAAGTATTCCTTAATCTAAAGACAAAAGAAGCGGAATAAATCCGCTTCTAATGAATCATGTGATTGGAGGCTAAACTTACTGTTGATTCGTGTTTAGCAACTCGTCAAATTTAACGGCTTTCTCGGTTACTTTAGCTTTTTCTAGCACCAAGTCAACCACAGAGTCTTCTAATACTAACGACTCTACTTCACGTAAACGCTGAGGGTCGCCATAGTACCATTCGATCACTTCTTGTGGCTCTTCGTAGACTGACGCCAAGTCTTCAACTTGTGCGCGAACTTTCGCTTCATCAGCTTTAAGCTCCTCAGACTTAATGATTTCTGCAACCACTAAACCAAGCTTTACGCGACGAGTCGCTTGTTCTTCAAATAAGTCAGCAGGAAGATCAGGCGTTTGATCTTTAGGTGCGTTCATACGCTGAGCCATTTCTTGACGCATACGGTCAATTTCTTGATCAACCATCGCTTTAGGCATATCGAATTCATGCTTCTCAATAAGCTTATCCATCACAGCGCCTTTAACGCGTGACTTGATAGCGTTACGAAGCTCACGCTCCATGTTTTTCTTAACGTCATCTTTTAATGCCGCTAAGTCGTCAGCGCCTAGTTGCTCAGCCAGCTCAGTGACTGTCGGTAATTCTTTCTTGTTAACAGCATGAACGTGAGTTTCGAAAGTTGCTTCTTTTCCCTTCAAATCTTCAACGTGGTAGTCGTCAGGGAAAGTGACTTTAACTTCAACGTCGCTGTCCGCAGATGCACCAACAAGTTGATCTTCAAAGCCAGGAATCATATTACCCGCACCAATTTCTAGTGGGAATTGAGTTGCTTCACCACCTTGGAATGCTTCGCCATCAATAAAGCCTTTGAAATCGATAACCACTTGGTCACCTTCTTTCGCTTTACGCTTTACTTCAGCCCAAGAAGCGCGCTGCTCACGAAGAGTATCCATCATTTTTGATAAATCTTCGTCATCAACGTCAGATGCAGGCTTTTCAATTTCTAAATCAGAAAGGTCAGCAACTTCAATTTCAGGATAAACTTCGAACGTTGCAGAGAACTTCAGGTTAGCACCATCTTTGTTCTCAATAAGCTCTAGCTGAGGATAGCCAGCTGGGGTTAATTCTTCTTTTTGAACAGCCTCAAAGTAGTTACGCTGCATCACTTCACCAAGAATTTCTTGACGAACGGCATCACCATAACGCTTTTTCACGACTTTAAAAGGGACTTTGCCTGGACGGAAACCGTTCATTTTCACGGTACGTGTCATTTCTTGAAGGCGTTTTTGCACTGCGCCGTCGATATTCTCGGCAGGTACATCGATAACTAATTTTCTTTCTAGACCTTTACTGGCTTCAACTGAAACTTGCATTCGCTGATCTCCGATAGGCTATTCTTTCATAGCTATTAATAATATATGACCAGGTTTTCAGATGAAGACTATAAGGGAGGAACCATCTTTCAATACTAGTCTTTATAAACCTAGTCAAAAGATGGTGCGAAAGGAGAGACTCGAACTCTCACGCCTCGCGGCACTGGAACCTAAATCCAGCGTGTCTACCAATTCCACCACTCTCGCGTTTTAGATTGCGGGCCCTGAGCCCTCATCGAACCATATTGTAATTTCTGCGTAACATAAGTAACGTTAACAGAAATCTGGGGTGGACGATGGGATTTGAACCCACGACAACCGGAATCACAATCCGGGGCTCTACCAACTGAGCTACGCCCACCATCAACCTTTCTCTTTACTGTTCTCCCCGACCCGCTTGCTCGAAGCAATGGCGCGTCCGGCAGGATTCGAACCTGCGACCCACGGCTTAGAAGGCCGTTGCTCTATCCGACTGAGCTACGGACGCATGTTTATCCTGACGTCGAGGCGAGAAAATAATTGGTCGGAGATGAGGGATTTGAACCCCCGACATCCTGCACCCAAAGCAGGCGCGCTACCAGACTGCGCTAATCTCCGAATTTTGTCGCTAGGGGCTTGCCCCTGCGAGACGCGCATATTACTGATTTCCCCCATACCCGTCAACACTTTTCGTCGCTTTTTTTCTATTTTCTTCGTCACTTATAAAAGCATTGAGTATGTTGCTCAATATTGCGACAATAGCGCCTTTCAAACAATCATTTGAATTTAATCTGCATGACTGCTCAAATCCTTGATGGCAAAGCCATCTCAGCCAAAGTTAAAGACGAATTAGCCCTAAAAGTAAAGGCTCGCCTAGACAAAGGCCTTCGTGCGCCGGGTCTGGCGGTGATCCTTGTTGGGGTGGATCCCGCGTCACAAATCTATGTTAACAAAAAGGTCGAAGCATGTGAAAAGGTTGGCTTCATTTCTCGCAAAATTGTGATGGAAGATGATACCAGCCAAGACGCATTGCTTGAGCAAATTGACTTGCTGAATGCTGACCCAGCAATTGATGGTATTTTGGTTCAATTACCACTACCAGAACACTTGGATTCTAACGTCATTCTGGAGCGGATCGAAGCAGATAAAGATGTCGATGGTTTCCACCCTTATAATATGGGTCGTTTGGCGCAAAAAATGCCTACCATGCGCCCTTGCACGCCGTATGGTGTGATGGTGATGCTGAAAGAAACCGGTATCGACCTCATCGGTAAAGACGCTGTCGTTGTTGGTGTATCCAATATTGTCGGTCGCCCAATGGGCTTAGAGCTACTGATGGAACGCTGCACAGTCACCTTTACTCATAGTAAAACCAAAGACTTAGCGAAGAAAGTCTCTGAAGCAGATATCGTCGTCGTAGGCGTTGGCATCCCAAACATGGTCAAAGGCGACTGGATTAAGCCGGGCGCAATCGTAATCGATGTGGGCATTAATCGCCTAGAAACTGGCAAATTAGCTGGCGATGTCGAATATGAGGTCGCGAAAGAGCGTGCCTCATGGATTACTCCCGTCCCAGGCGGTGTAGGACCTATGACGGTTGCTATGCTAATGAGCAACACTTTATTTGCTTGCGAGCACTTACACGATTAAGCCCACCATTCCCGAAAAGGCTTTCTCTCCTTTGATGGGTTACGCGTAACCGCTAGCCCATCTCAAACTCCCTTCAGTGACCCGCAATGCCGCCTAAAATAACGTGAACTGCATCACCATTTCCCGCCAAAAAACTATTTGAGTTCAAGTACTTGCGATAATCTTAAACGACTTATTCAAATAAAGGACTCACATATGGATATTCTTATTCCTATCTTAGCCATTATTGGTGGTTTACTGGCGGCTTCAAGCCTTATCGCGCAGAAATCTCAAGATGCTGGGCAGGCTTTAAAAAAGCTTGCTCCTTACCAAGGTATCATTGGTGTCATCTTATTAGTGTTAGGTTTGTATTACTTCCTGTTCCATAGTTTGGCGCACTTGGGCGCGATGATGAAGTATTCGGCGGGCTTATTTAGCCTCATCATGCAGATCCTCATGATCTTAGTCGGCTTTATTCTTTCTTACGGTTTGCTTTCGGAGAAACTATTGTCGAAGAATGAAACAGCTCAAGAAAAAGGCGCTCAGGTAGCTAAGAAGTTAACATCGATCCAAATTCCTTTAGGTATTGCTTTAGCGATATGTGCCTTATTAGCACTAATTCTTTAAGCTTTAGCTTTGAGGTGTGTTTCCACTAACACACCTCGCCCCGTCTTTTTCAAGCCTCGCTCTATTGCCTCTTATCTTATTAACCTCTATGAGGGGAAGTGCAAAAAATAAAAGATATAGATACTACTCCATGACCCAAACCAAATAATCATCACTCCTTTTTTCGTTAGCGCTGTGTGCGAAATTAACAACACGCTAACTCCTCTGGCTATGTAAGCAATCAGCAAAAACCTAAATAGCCTCGCCACTATTGAAGCTATAACAAAGAGAATAATACCTATGTCA
Source organism: Kangiella sp. HD9-110m-PIT-SAG07 (assembly GCA_003370465.1). Taxonomy (GTDB): domain Bacteria; phylum Pseudomonadota; class Gammaproteobacteria; order Enterobacterales; family Kangiellaceae; genus Kangiella. Next base: position 27,767 of record QQTG01000001.1, read on the forward strand.
GCATTTGATGCTTGTGCGGCATAAGTCTTGTAGGGTAATCCTTGGAACGGACCTAAGATAACAGAAGCAACACCAAGCTGGTTTAATTGATCTGCCACCTTATTCATAAGCTCTGTATTAATGGCCGGCACTGATTCAACGGTTTGCCAAGCGGCCTCAGGCAAAATACGTCCCCAATAGTACATAACGAGGCCACCAGCAATAGCCCCAACCAATGCCCACAATACAAGAAGTAACAGCTTTGCTTTTTTATCTAACGCAAAATAACTGAGTAAAACATCCGGCAAAATAAAGAAGAGTGTTGCCTCAGCGAAGCCCCAACCGGTAGATAAGTATTTTTTGGTTGAAGTATGCATGGCTAGTCCCACTTTGGCAGCTTGATCGAATCCTGCAATTCTGCAAACCTAACTTTCACATTGTCATAAAAATTTTCACCATTCGCTTCATAAGTCATCGGCTCTGAAAACACCACATCGCAAAAGAAAGGAACAAACAGTGCATCGCCTTTAGGTAAGGCTTTGCCTAAGCCATGCATATATATTGGATATAACGGAACGGTTGGGCAGCGTTCAGCCAGTTTAACTACGCCATATTTTAAGTCGGTCATTTTTTCAGGCTCACCGCGCGAACCTTCCGGAAAGAAGATCAATATCTTGCCCATCCCTAGCGCCGCGGCACATTGGCCTACAGGATCAGCGGTTTTATCTTTTCCTTGACGCTCGATAGGCAAGATGCCGATGATGTTCAGTGCAAACCACGCCATAAATTTATTCTTCAAAAAGTAATCTGCTGCGGCTACTGGTTGCACTTTATGCAATATCTTAAGTGGTAGTAGCGAGATCAAAACCATCGTGTCTAAATGGCTGTTATGGTTCGCGATTAAAATCGCGGGCCCACCTTTCGGCAAGATGGGCTGGTTCTGATAACGTAAGCCAATGACTATTTTGACGATAGGTTTAATAATCACCGCAAAAAATAACCAGCGTAATGCTAAATTAATGTACTTCATACTCGCTCCCTCCTAGAAGTAGAAATAACGCATCACGTGGAAAAATAGTGGTGCGGTAAACGTCAGGCTATCTAACCGGTCAAGTATGCCACCATGGCCAGGAATTAATTGCCCCGAATCTTTAATACCGATATCGCGTTTAATCGCAGACAAAGAAACGTCGCCAATAAAACCTGCAATACCAATACCCAAGCCGACTAACAGCCCCTGCCACCAGATCATCGGTGTTAATAAACCTGCTAAAATCATGGCCAAAACACCAGTGGTAATGACACCACCAATCAAACCTTCACGAGTTTTGTTTGGGCTAATGGTCGGCGCAATCGGCGTTGTACCCAAAATCTTGCCCCAGACATATTGCGCGACATCATTCAGCTGAGTCAGCATCACCAAATAAAGCAGTAACGCTGCGCCATCTCCCGACATAGTCAAAGACTGATACTCACCTTCGCTCGGTAGCATGACTAAGTACGCCAAGTGGCTTAGCGTAAACACCGTTAGCATCAAACCCCAATGAATATTACCCACAGCACGCAAATAGTTCTTTGTTTCGCCCGCTAAGACCATTCGGAATGGAATAAATAAGAAAGCATAGACTGGAATAAAAATAATGAACATGCCGTACCAACCCGTTGCAATCCAGTAATACTGTATTGGAATCGTTAGGTAGGCCCAAAACAGCACTTTACGATCGACTAAACGCGTTGGCGTCATTGAGAAGTATTCCTTCAGCGCAATAAAGCTTAACATCGCAAACAACAAAACAGTCACTAACGGCCCCATGATCAGTGCTAACCCAAAAATACCAATCATGATCCACCAAGAACTAATACGCTGTTTTAACTCGGTATAATCTTTCTGTTTATTGGTCAGCGATAATACCCAACCAATAACTGTCGCTAAGGACAGTCCCGCCAATAAAAACATAAAGACCTGAGTCACGGTTCGCATACTTTCAAAATCAAATAACATGGTTTTCTCCTTAAAATTCTTTTTATTCAGTTCTTAAAGCGCTGCTTTAACACGATTAATCATGGTCACAAGGGATAAGACAATTAACCCAACAAGCACGTAATCCAAATAACTGCTCACAACCGGCCACAAAGGCAACGCAATTCCCAATAAACCTAAAACGAGCGCCCGATCACTTTTCCCCATAGGACCTTGATACTGGCGATCTTTGCCTACCATTGGCGCGATTACACCGACAAACTCAACGATCATAGCCATAAAAATAAAGCCACCGATTAGCCATGGCGAGATGTTTGGCACGATAAATAAAGGCAACAGCAAGGCAACATCTGACACCACATCGCCCAGTTCATTTAGATAAGCCCCTAGTTTTGATTTCTGGTTATGCTCACGAGCCAACATGCCGTCGATAGCGTTCAAAGCCATACGCACCAACAACACGACAGGAAGAAGGTAAAACCAGACGAGGCTTTGCTGCCACACAATGACCGCGCCTGTAGCAATACTTAGTAGCATCGCGAAGACCGTCACTTGATTCGCACTGATGCCAGCTTTCGCTAGGCGGTTAGTTAGCGGGCGTAAAAGCTGCTGGAATTTAGGTTTGAGTTGATAGACTGAAATCATGTTGAATCCTTTAGCTCTTGCTTGAGCTTGTTTGGACATCTTGTTAAGCTTCGATAGTGCTAACTTCCCATAAAGACGATCAAAAGGCGACCTTTTGTGATATAGTCTCGATAAAATACGCCAAAGGTATCGTTTAACTATACTTTTCGTGAACTCAAATTATGAGCCAACAAACAACACAGCTAATTGAAACACTGAAACAACTTCTTCGCAGCCAAAGCGTGACTTATAAAGATTTAGCCAAACACTTATCCATGAGTGAAGCTAACGTTAAGCGCATGTTTTCACAAAACAAACTTTCTTTGGAACGTTTAGAGGCAATCTGCAACCTACTTCACATGGATATTTTGCACCTTGCGCAAAGTGCACAAAATCAGCAGCATAAAATTTCTGAACTGACTCTGGCTCAAGAAAAGGAGCTCATCACAGATTACAAGTTGCTACTGGTTGCTCAACTGTGCTTATCCGATTGGACCTTTGAAGAAATGCTATCCAAGTATGACCTGACCGAACATCAGCTGATTCAATACCTTGCGCGATTGGATAGGATTCACTTTATAGAACTGTTACCCAACAACCGCATACGAAAACGTGTGAGTCCCCACTTCAAGTGGCAAAGCGATGGGCCAGTGCGAAAGTTTTTCGCCGAACACATCCAAACTGAGTTTTTTAACTCACGCTTTGATCAGCCTACTGAAAAAATCCTATTTATCTCAGGCATGCTCAGCGATGACGCCAATAAAAAAATACAGGGCTTAATAGAAGAGCTCGGCACTGCTTACCGACAACAATTAAGAACTGATAAAAACGTCAGGTTGGAGGACAAAAAAGGAACCAGCTTAGTGGTGGGATTAAGGAACTGGGAGTTATCGGTGTTTAATGATTTGAGAAGGAAGTCAGCCTGATATCTTTATCACATAGATTTAACGCAATATCAGATGTTTGGAGAACACGAGTTACAGCGTACCATTACCTGGCCGAAATCACCTGAAATCAAATAGCCGCCATCTGCCAAGTCAACATACTCAAACTCGCCAAGTGTTACTGAATTATCATCAGAATCCCAAAGCAAGTTTAGATGGAGGGTTAAAAACTCCACTTCAACTTTAAGCCTATTACTATTAAAGAAGCGAGCGTTTAAAGTAGAGTACTCTGAGCTTTCTGGTGCTGAAACTACAAATTTTAAATAACTTTCATCAGCCGGTAACTCTATCGCAAGAATATTTTCTCCTTCTAACTCTTTCATCCTCATATTAACACTACCACCCAAAAAATCTCTTTACTTGCTACTTCCGACGCCAGCTGGTGCCACCGGCTCCATCTTCAAGTTCGATCTTGAGCGCATGAAGTTGGTCACGAATCTTATCGGCCAAAGCCCAGTTTTTGTCGGCTCTAGCCTGTAAGCGCTCTTGAATCAAAGCATCGATATCTTCATCATACACATCGCTATCGCCAGCACTAGACTTTAAAAACTCTTCTGGTTCCTGCTGTAATAAACTCAACACTCCAGCTAACTCTTTAAGTTTTATTGCGATAGTCGCCGCCTTGGCCATATCATCAGCTTTCAGGCGATTCACCTCTTTTGCGAGGTCAAACAATACCGGCATTGCTTCTGGTACATTGAAGTCATCGTCCATGGCTTTTGTAAAATCAGCTTGCGCTTTTTCCATGCTTTCCAAAGACTCATCCGTAGCTTGTGACAAGTCCACGCCGCGCAATGCCGTGTATAAACGCTCTAAGCTGGCGTCTGCTGACTCTAAGTTCGCTTGGGTATAACTCAGTTGGCTGCGATAATGGCCGCTCATCAAGAAATAACGTACTGATTCAGGGCGATATTGCTTTAACACATCACGAATCGTGAAGAAATTGCCCAGTGACTTGGACATTTTTTCTTTATCGACCTGCACCATCCCCGTATGAATCCAAGTATTAGCAAAAGTACAACCATTAGCACATTCTGACTGAGCGATTTCGTTTTCATGATGCGGGAACTGTAAGTCCGAACCACCACCGTGAATATCAAAAGTTTCGCCTAAGCATTTTTTACTCATGGCTGAACATTCGATATGCCAGCCTGGACGGCCTTGTCCCCAAGGAGAGTCCCACGAAGGTTCTCCTGGCTTAGCTGCTTTCCACAAGGCGAAGTCCATTGGATCTTTTTTCGAGTCGCGCACATCAATACGTTCGCCAGCATTAAGCTGGGTTAAGTCTTGGCGACTTAATTTGCCGTAATCATCGTAAGCTGGGACATGAAAATACACATCACCGTCATCAGTGGCGTACGCCGCACCTTTTTCAATCAAGGTCTTATTCATTTCGATGATTTCGGCCATCGTGGCAGTTGCACGAGGCTCAACATCGGGGCGCTGTAGTCCGATTGAATCGAAGTCTTGGTGCATTTCACCAATGAATTTTTCAGTCACATCATCAAAAGCTTGGCCGGTCTCATTGGCACGATTAATGATTTTGTCGTCAATATCCGTGATGTTTCGGACATAGTTGACGTCAAAACCTTTAAACTTTAAATAACGATTAATCACGTCGAAAGCGGCATAGGTGCGCGCATGGCCAATATGACACAGATCATAAACCGTCACTCCACACACATACATAGAAACCTTGCCTTCTTCTAGTGGCTTAAAAGATTCTTTTTGACGGGTTAAGTTATTGTAAATCTGCAACATGCTCACTTCTCTTCTGACTAATCAATTTAGACTATTTTTCGCTAAAATCGCATTTTAATACTAAAATAAGTATCATATGCGCCAAACAGCCTAGCATTGTAGCGTTCAAGTTACGTACAGGCTAGCTTAAACAAGGCTAAATCACTAATTTTGAGGAAATTCTCATGAGCAACCCTACGGTTACCTTCACAACCAATCATGGTGATATCACATTAGAACTGTATCAAGACAAAGCTCCTGAAACAGTTGAAAACTTCTTAAACTATGTTAAAGAAGGTCATTATGACGGAACGATTTTTCATCGCGTGATTCCTAACTTTATGATTCAAGGCGGTGGCTTTACTGCGGATATGGAGCAGAAAGAAACTAAGGAACCTATCGCCAACGAAGCAAATAATGGTTTAGCCAATGAAGTCGGCACCGTAGCCATGGCACGTACCATGGAGCCGCACTCAGCCTCTTGTCAGTTCTTTATTAACATTAATGACAATGAATTCCTTAACTTTAAAAATGAATCAATGAACGGCTGGGGTTACTGCGTATTCGGTAAAGTTAGCGACGGTATGGATGTTGTTGAAGCCATTCGTAATGTACCAACGGGTAGCTACAGCATGCACCAAGATGTTCCAACCGAAACTGTGCTCATCGAGAAAGCTGAGATTAACGGCTAATTATGACGTTAGTAATTTCGGATCTACATCTCTGCGAAGAGCGCCCAGACCTAACGGCGCTCTTTAAGTATTTCATGAAGGAAGTTGCACCGCAGTCTAACCAGCTATATGTTCTTGGTGACCTGTACGAAAGTTGGATTGGCGACGATGATGACTCTGCATTTGTTGAATCTACTATCGCATTCTTCAAAGCTTATTCCGAAAGTGGGAAAGAACTCTACTTTCAGCACGGTAATCGTGATTTCTTGTTAGGCGATACATTCGCAGAGAAAACAGGTGGCGAGTTATTACCTGAAGTGCACCCTATCCAACTTGGCGATAAACAAGCCATCATGATGCATGGTGACAGTCTATGTTGGGATGATAAAGAATACATGCAGTTTCGTGAAATGGTTCGCTCGCAGCAGTGGCAGCAACAGCTTTTATCACAACCGCTTGAAGTGCGACGCGGTATTGCTGCGGATTTGCGGGCCAAAAGCCGTGAAGCTCAAGAGAACAAAGCCAGCGCCATTACTGATGTCCATCCACAGGCGGTTGAAGAAGTTCTACAAGAACACAATGCTCAGGTGTTAATTCATGGTCATACTCATCGCCCAAACTTCCACGATATCGAAGTCGACGGTAAACACTGTCAGCGAATCGTTTTAAGTGACTGGGGCGAACAAGGTCACTACCTTACGATTGAAGATGACTCGGTTAGTGAACATTACTTTACACTCTAATTTTTATACAAGGATGTTTTTAATGCTCTACAAAATATTAATCGTCATCACTTTTCTGCTTGTATCAGGCTGTTCAACCCTCAGTACCTCAGAAGCCCCCGAAACCAAAGTCTTTTTAGATGATAATCACGTTTTGCATTACGACGGTGGGATCAATAAACAAGCCAATGGACGTATTTTTAAGCTTTATCAATCACTTTCGAGGAAGCCGACAAAGTTAGAAATTACAAGTAATGGCGGGAATGTCATGGAAGGCATCAGACTAGGAAACTGGGTTTTCGACAATCAGTTGGATGTTATTGTTGGTAAAGGTTGCGCTTCTTCATGTGCTAACTATGTCTTTCCCGCTGGGAAAAAGAAATATTTGCAAAAAGACTCTGCTTTGATATGGCACGGGAACTCTTACCAAAAAGACGTCAATGAGTTGGTCGAGCAAGGCGAAATTTTTGCTGTGAGCTTCCGCTCTGCTGAAAACAGGTTTTACAAAAGAATTAATGTTCACCCGTTGTTAGGCGAATACGGTCATAAAGAACTCAAAGTGACTTTTTGGAACTTCCTGTATCACTACTTTAACGAAACCTTAGGTTATGATTACTCTATCGATGACATGAAGAAGTTTGGTCTTACTAATATTCAACTTATGGACGACACATGGGAATGGCGAAAGCACAGACCTTATTTAGAAGTTTTAAGAGTAGAGGTTGACGTTAAGGATTTAGAGTCATTTAAACCCTACTAACAAAAAGGCTTTTCTAAAAAACGTTGCTCAGCCAGTGTACTTTTCCTTCCAAGTGCCTTATTCCGATCGGGAAAACGTCCAAAGCGAATAATTTGATCGCGGTGACACAGTGCATGACTGGTTGAGTTAGCATCGCCAAGCTTTACAAATAGTTCGACACTTCGATCTTGCAACTTTAGATCTTCAGCATGCTCAAAAGGTAAATACATAAACTTGCGTTGAACGGTTAACAGGCCTTCATCAAAGCGTCTATCCAGCGATTGTTGAGCTACTTCTCTTGCTTTAGGATCATTCGCAAAGGCTTCAGCCTTACCGCGATAAATATTGCGTGAGAATTGATCCAACAAAATAATCAGGGCCAACGAACCACGCTGACTGCTCATCATTGCATCAAGATGACCCTCTCCTGCTTGTTGATTAGCTTGGCCAAAGCGCTGCAGAATTTGCTCATCAAACGCAGGATTAGAATCGAACCAAATAACACGGTTAGCACCTAACTCCGCAGAGTCAGGTGCGCCGAACCAGAAGCTTATGACCTCTTCAGTCAGCTCTTCAGTAGCAGCTACTCCTGAAGTCATGTTAGTGTGCTTTTCGCTTTACAGAAGCTTCGACTTTGATCTTATCTTCCCGATCCATAGCTTTTAAGGCTGCTTGCCACATTGGAATGGCTTTAAACGCTGTCACCATGTCGTAATCCAAAGCGACCTGCCCAGAATCCATCGGTACGTTACCCGCACGACTTTGGAACCACTTCATCCATAGCGCAGAACCCGGCTCATTTAGCACCAAGCCATTTGACGGCCCGCTAGATAGTGGCGGCGCACTCGCTTGAGGCGGCTGAGTAGTAGACGGCAGTAAGAAAGACACCATATTAGGCTGATCAGTCGTCAAACTTTTAGGATTATATTGCGCTGAACTATGGCAGCCTAAACAACCGGCACTCGAAAGACCTGCTGGATAATAATGCCCTTCTGCCCACGCTGGCGTCACAACGGCACCATCGTTAGGACCCGATAAACGACCATCCCAACCAAGAGTCGAACGTGCATACTCTGGCGTGTTCATGTTGATCCAGTTTTGCGTCAACTTGGTGTTAACCTGAGCTGGCGGCGTTAACGCTGAGCTCGAAGTATTAATGACATCAGGATTACCTCCCCATGTAGCTCCGAGCGGCACCATTTTATCCCAAGAATCATTGCCCGGTGCATTTTGGTCATAGATCAGTGTCGAGAAGACCCAGCCAGTTTCTGGTGCGGCTTCACTATCCTTAACTATGATATCGAACTGCATTAAGTAGATATTGGTTAGCGAAGGTTCAGTGACTGAACCTGCGGAACCATTATTAGAGCATTGCGATTTATCAGGGTTATTGCCTGAGCCGTTACTGCTGTTCAATGGCGCATAAATCGGAAGCATGGCCGCACCTTCCATCGGAGACCAGTCGGCTCCACAAGGAGTAACGAATGCAAACTTCACAATCACGCTACCCTCTGCGTACTGAGCACCGGGGTTAGTAATATTTGGTGCGTAGGCTTGAACTAAACTAGTGCCCCAAATATTACCCAATGTCGCCGCCGCAGTATCATCATAGAGAGTCAGTACGTAAGTGGTTAGATCCAGTTTTTGATGAGTTAAAGTTCCCGCAGGAAATCCCGACCCCACATAAAAGCCGTGGATAGGTTCTCGTTCCGTACCCAGCCAAATCGATTCCCACCAAGGTTCTTCACTCGCGTTCCAATTATCATAATCATAAATAAGCTTACGCATGTCAGCAGATACATAGCTTTTAAGTGCCTCGACATAAGCCATAGCATTCTGCTGTGTGATAGCGCCGTTGTTTGTCACTTTTTTCCAAGGTGGCGATGTTTTCACCGCAGCGGTACTTGGGTAGTCATGACGTAACTGGAAAAGATTACCGTCATAAACATCAGAGGGTGGATTAGGTAAGGCAGAGTTGGTAAAAGGATGAATGGGGGAGTTCGCATCGCTAAAGTCTATTGACGTTGACGTTAGAAACGGAACCTTCCCCACAAGGTTTTCGTTACTGTGATTTTTTCCTGCAGTGGCAGTCGAGGCTGAAGCCGCCAACGCCAGCGACATCAAACCTAATATTTGCTTTTTCATAGAGCTCTCCTTCAGTGCTATAAGTAATACCATGGAAGGTATAGCTTCTTATTATCACCCTCCGTGGTAACTTCACACTAGCTCATTCGGACTATTGAAGGAAGAAATTTCTCAACAAATCCAACCACTTAAGTCATAATTGCAACTAAAGCAACCAGCTTATGTCAGTATTGCATTTAATTGGGCGCGTTTTTTCGCCATCACGGAAAACTAGTCCAGGTTTGTCGCCGATTAGTGTCAAGCGGTTATCCTTAAGTTGCAGCGCAGTTCCTTCTCGAGTGCCCACCACATATCGGTGCGGATTGGCACGAACGTATTCAAACAAACGTTCAGCGCGAGTTTCGCCATTATGGTTAGGCGGCTGATAGTCGGTGTAATGCGGGTTAATCTGGAAGTTCACCAAAGCCAAAGCATTAAAGCTACGTGGCTCTACGATTGGCATATCATTGGTGGTGCAAATGCTTAAACCTGCAACGTTCGAGCCAGCGCTCCATCCCATATAGGGCATGCCCTGGGCAACGCGTTTACGTATGGCGTCGATTAGCTCGTTATCATAAAGTTCTTTTAGTAAGTGGAACGTATTACCACCACCGATTGCAACTGCATCAGCTTCTTGCACAGCTTTAACAGGATCAGCAAAACGATGAATAGAGGTGACTTTTTTTCCAATTGCTTGAAAAGGTTGGTTAACTTTATCTTCGTATTTATCATAGCCCATGGCGAAACCGGCGTATGGGATGAAAAGAATATTGTTAACGTTGCTGTCTAAAAAGTCGTCAATTAACGGTAGCGCGTGTTCTAAATAATCAGTCTGCCCCTCACGAGACGAGCTGAGTAATAATAATTTTTTATGGGACAGTTGCTTATTAGCCATAACAAACCTTTTAATTTGTACATATGTTTATTGAGGGACACCCGAGTGAAACCTGAACAAAGGATCTGGCAACTCTATGAGTTCCTTTTCTTTTTGTAAGAAGAAATCCATACGTTCATCTATCGGTCCTTTGGAGTATTCTTTCGCCAAATCAATATAATCCATAAAATGGCGTGATTCAGACTTCAATAAAAATCGATAATATTTCGCTAGCTCCGGATAAGAATCTTTTAGATAGGGCACTAAAGCATGGAATCGCTCACAAGAGCGAGCTTCAATAATTCCACCAATAATTAACCCATCAACCAAGCGTTGAGGCTCGTCCTTTGAGACAAACTGATGTAATCCCGCTGCATAACGCGATGGCTTAATGGCACGATATTTAATACCTTGTTGCTCAATAAAATCCAACACCTGTTCAAAGTGCAAAACTTCTTCGCGAATCAACTGTGACAATTTTTTGAGTAAGTCGATATGCTCCGGGTATCGGAACATCAACTTCACGGCAGTGCCAGCGGCCTTTTTCTCACAATGAGCGTGATCAATCAGCAGCGTCCGCAAATCGGTGACCGCATGTTCTAACCATGCCTGCGGCGTGCTGCAATAAAGAAATTGCTGGATAGGAGTGATATCTACGGTTTTCTCCGTTTTCTTCACCACAGTTTTATCTTCTACCGTTTCGAACATCAAAGCTGCCAAGAACTAGCCAATAAGGGCGCTCATTATAACCACTTGCTGCAACGTTGTCAGGCGGCTCAAACCTTTGCCACCTGCTGTTTGAAGCGTTTTAATAACTCACTATCAACGGCTTGCTCCTGATAGCGCATGGCAATATAGGTTTTGAGCGCTGGTGCAGCTCTTGAGTAAACCTTTTGCGAAGTATGGCGAGTGAGCTGTAAAACATCTCTCGGTCCCATGGTTCTATCGCAGGGAATTTCGTGTTTTTGAAGTTTCTTCAAAAGCCGTAAGTAATGTTTCGTCACCGGCTCAAGTTTTTGCGCCCCTCTTAATACGAAATAACCGAACACCAGCCCTGCCAACAAAATGGTAGCCAACAAACCATAGCCTAGGTAGCGATACTGATGACGCTCAATGCCCAGCTTTCGTAGCCAGTTGAATTGCATATCCTGACTATAACCCATGACCGTCTCACTCCAGAAATTTTGTATCGCATCCCAGCGTAATGCCAAGTTCTGAAATAAGCCGTTTGGTGTATCGAAGCCGACATCGCTACCAAACTCTTCTAGCCAACCATCTCTAGAGCTGGCATCGCTTCGTAAACCTTCTTCTACACGTGAAGGGTGAATCGCTGCTGTCGGGTCGATTCGACGCCACCCTACCCCTTCAAGCCACACTTCGGTCCAAGCATGGGCATCGGACTGACGCACGATATAGTAGTCCCCATAAGGATTGTATTCAGCTCCTTGGTAACCAGTTACTACCCTTGCAGGAATACCTGCTGAACGCATAATATAAACAAATGCGCCGGCATAGTGCTCACAAAAGCCTTCTTGCGTGTCGAACCAAAAACCATCTATGGTATCAACCTCGATTACCGCCGGAGTTAACGTATAGCTGTATTGATTTTGATGGATATAAGACAAGATCCAACGAGTAAAAGCCTCATCACTTTGGTGATTACTGCGTTGCTCTTGTGCCCACTCTCGAGTGTCTGAGTTGCTGTTTGACGGCAGCTGTAAATACCTTTCAGACTGGAGGTCAGTTAACTGTCTTTGACTAAAGTCGATATCATAAGCTTGTGCGGAATAAATAAATCGTTTCGTAGTCTGGCGACGTCGATTCCATGTGAAGTCACTAAACAGGTAAGCTCCATCCGGAGCTTCAGCCAAATCTTCTAAACCAAAAATCCAATTACGATTATTCGGCTCCATCTGAACTCGGTATTGATAAGTTGATGTCATCGGCAACTCTAATTCTTGTCGTATAGGACTATGCTCCTCCTTAAACCAAGTGAAGCCATCGAACTCAGAAAGCACCAAACCTCGCCAATACATTTCAGAGCGCGGAGGTACCTCCCCCTCAAAGTCCACACGAAAAGCAATATCATCAAAGGTATGCAGGGCGCCAATACTACCGGGACTCATGGTGTCATCGATACCACTACCCGCCTGTGTATCCGTTGGCATCGACCATAAAGGTGTCGAGCTTCTTGGGAAAAAGAAAAACAATAGCACCATAATCGGTATCGCTTGTAATAACGTGACGCCCGATATTTTGCCGACGCTACCAAGCCCTTGGACGCCCTGAGGACTATTTAAAGCCACTAATCCTAATAAAATACTCAGCACCGCGACCAATAAATACAGCCCCATCCAAATCGCTTCGCTATAAAAGAAGGCCGTGACTACGATAAAGAAGGAAATAAATAAAATTAAGGATGCATCACGATAACTCCGAGCTTCAAGGAGCTTAAATGTATACATTAAAGCAATCAAACCAATCCCGGCATCGCGTCCATTCAGCGTTTTGAACTGCAGAAAGACACCGCCGACACACAACAGTACAACAATCAACAACACCCAGCGCAGTGGCGTAATACCTTTGCGATACATTACGTACTTTCCCAACAGCAAAGCAACAGTTAAAGCGCTTATCCAGCTCGGAATATAAAACCATAGCGGTAATAACACCATGGCCTCAATAGCGATTAATAGAGGGACGATTCCTTGACGGCTAATGGGTAATTCTTTGACGTTCATATATTCTTTATAACCCTATTCGACTACACGATGCCGCTACATTAAAGCGAGCGCTTTTAGACACGTATGCAGATGTTCTGGTCCCTGCCCTTTGGCGACTGTTTGCTGAGGCAGCTCAAGGCCGTAGACTTGCTGACTATTCTCCGCTGTTAACACGGCATCAGTAAGATAAGAAATAGCTAGCTCTTTTTCATAGTGTGCCACACTGTCCCAACTTAAGGTTTGATGCTCGCCCACGTAATCCTCAAATTCCTTGCTGTATAAACCACGTTCACGAGCATAAGCTTTCCACATAACTTGCTTGATCGGATCACCTGCTTGGTAATCCCTCAGACTATGAAAGTCTTCAGATCCTTTTTCTCGAGTTTGCCCTTCATCAATTCCCGAATTCGACGCAGTCAAAGGCTCTGGGCAGGGTATCGGTTTAGGGTACACAAGCACTTGGTACGGCGTTCGAACCCACGACCATGCTTCGAAAATTCCAAACGGAAAGATGGTTGAGCAAGCAATTCTTGGAATATCTACCAGTCCACGCTTACTTGTCGGCAAATAAATAATCGCAGCACTTTTTGATTGTGACATTACATCCACATAGCCCACAGACTTTTTACTCAACCCAACGCCGATAGCTAGGCGCTGACTTTGGGTATTATTCGTCAACTGAACGTTTATAGAAGCATTTTCGGTAGCAAAGACTGGTGCTGCCTTAAGGCAACGTACCTCCAAGCCTTTCAAGTTGCGGAAAGTATAAAAGACGGATAACAGGCCAACGGCTAATAATACAAAGCCTGCCATGAAACCCATGTTGTTCTGATAGTTGGTCGAAGCGATTAATATCAAAACTAAGATCATTAGCATCAGCCAGCCATAACGGGTCGGCAATATATAAATATTACGTTGCTGCAGTAATGTCATAGTCTGTCTCGGCGCACGATTATCGACCCAAGAGAAAAACTTTTGTTTAATTACGCTTAACATTAGGCAGGAACAGGCACGTTTTTAATCAATTCCTCAATCAACTCAATGGTCGACGCAGAAGATGTTTTGACCGATTGCAGTCTGTGACGTGCTGAAGCGACAAAAACCTGCTGTATATCCTCAGGCAAAACATAGTCACGGCCATCAACAAAAGCCCAAGCTTTAGCTGCGCTAACCACAGCCAAGCCAGCTCGAGGCGAAAGCCCATGTGCGAAATCAGGACTTTGACGCGTCGCTTGAATCAAGTCCATGACGTATTGCAACAAATGTTCAGTAACTGTCAGCTCCGACACCGTCCTCTGCAAACCTTGCAACGTTTCTAAATCCAGCAATGATTGTAGAGAAGGCATTTTAGTACGCCCCGACTCCCCTTTGAGCAACACTTTCTCCAAAGCTGGGTCAGGATAGCCCAAATTAATTTTAAATAAGAACCGATCCAGCTGCGACTCTGGTAGAGGGTAGGTGCCTATTTGGTGCGTTGGATTTTGAGTCGCGATAACAAAAAACGGATTGGGTAATTCATAAGTCGTGCCCTCCACTGTAACCTGCTGCTCTTCCATAGCCTCTAGCAAGGCGCTTTGCGCTTTAGGTGTGGCACGATTGATTTCATCCGCTAAAACCAGTTGCGAAAAAACAGGACCTGGATGAAACTCAAAAGCAGATTTTTCGCGGTCGAAAATATTTGCTCCAACGATATCCGCTGGCAAAATATCACTGGTAAACTGAATTCGCTGAAAGTCTAAACCAAATACTTTCGCCATCGCTTGACCTAGAGTTGTTTTACCCATCCCTGGTAAATCTTCAATTAACAAGTGACCTTTGGCTAATAAACAAACAACCGCTAGCTTCACTTGAAAAGGCTTACCTAATAACACTTTATTCAATTGTTCTAGAACAGGTAAAATCGGTGAATTCATGGGATTCCTTAGCTTATAAAAGATTTTGTGAAAAACGTCTCACTATCGTACGAATATTAAAATTCAGTTCAGTCTGAATTCAGTTTACTAGAACCATAATACAGTTGCATTATTTAACAAAATATTTATGAGGAGACGACAATGTCTATCAACAAAATATCAATGAAAAAATTATTTATCGCAACAAGTATCGCTCTTTCTTCAAGCGTAGCTATGGCAAACGGCGTTAGTTATGACTATGTACAAGGCGGCATTCAAGATTATGACGACCAATTTGATGGTGTTGAGTTCGAAGGCTCAATGTCTTTTAACCAAAACTGGTATGGTAAAGCTGAATTACTAAAAGGTGAAACTGATGGTTTTGATAATGATCGCGATCGAGTTAGACTAAACGTCGGTTTTCATACACCAATCAATAACGCAGTAGATTTCGTCGGTGAGGTTGGCTTTGAAGATATCGATGAAGACTTTGGAGTAGACGACTCAGGCTTTAATGCACTAGCAGGTCTTCGTGGCATGGCTGGCCAAAACATTGAGTTAGGTGGTTACGCCCAATACTCAGACGTACTAGAGTCTACAGACCTAATATTAGAAGGTCGCTATCACTTTAACCGCAACATGTCGGTTGGCGTTGAAGTGGGTAACGATGATGAGTTAGACAATCACTATGGTGCTAACTTCCGTTACAGCTTCTAATTAGCTAATCAGCTCTTAAAAGGCCGCTTTGAGCGGCCTTTTTTATACACGTGGTGAGTTTCTCACCCGAAAGCTTTGTAGTACACTAAGCACAAATTTTAGACATATACTTGATAAAACAATGAAAAAATTATTGATAATCGGAGCAGTGTTATTTGCTTCAATATCAACCGTCGAGGCGGATGATAAGCTGCGCTATGACTATATCGATTTAGGCTACCTTCACAGTGAAGGTGAGCGCACCAGCGATAAAGTCGGCTATGAACTGAATTTATCGCTAGCATTCGATGATACTTGGTACGTTAGAAGCACTCTGCAATCACAGTCTGCTGACGTATGGGCTGCTGGCTCAAAAGGCGATGTTACCGCTAAAGAATATGAGATGGTCTTTGGTTTCCACGTCCCAAGCACGCGCACAGACGATTTCTTTGTAGAGGCAGGGTATGTAAGGTTTGATGCTGATGGCGTTATCCCTCAATCAACCTACGGCAATGACGAGGAAGGCTTGTTAGCTAACTTGGGTTTTCGTGGCCGCCTATCGACCAGCTGGGAATACAAAATCTTTGCAGGTTATAAGGATTATGATTTTTCGCCTCATGTTAATGAACCATTACATGAAGACTCAACATCAACTAGTTACGGCTTAGAAGGACGTTATTATTTGTCAAAAAGCTGGTCGTTTGGCGTTAAGGTTTCTGAAGAAATCACTGGCTTAACATCAGGCTTCGATTTCAGGCTAAACCTGTAAACACTTTAGAAACAGTAAGTTACATGGTAAGTAAGAGCTAACTGACAAGTATTGACCTTGTGTAAACGTTTCTGACTATAAAAACCGTACTTTTGCTAACTTGTTCACACAAAATCAAGGTTCTGTGAGACTTAGACCACAGAACCTTTTTTATATGTTGTTAAAATTTTAGACAGTCTTAACGAACATACTGCAAAGGTTAATAGTCATGAAATATGTGCTTGCTGTAATAGCTGGAGTAGTGGGCATTAAATTCTTAATCGAAGAGCCCATTATTTTAGAAACTGCTCAACAAAATAAAGAGCTCTTGGGTGCTTTGGTGCTGACTTTGTTGGCCAAACCTTTACTGAAAAGAGTTTTTGATTAAAAGACGTCCTTCCTATAGAAGTTTAAAGGTGGCTTAGGCCGCCTTTATTTTTGTCTGAGTATTGGCTACCTACCCTACACTTCGACAATACTTCAGTAATACAAAAGCCCTGACAATTTTTTTGTCAGGGCTTTTTTGGCTTTAACAGTACGTCGAGACTAACGGTTTATGAGTGGAAACTGTCTGAGTTATCCTTCATTTTCAACAAGACCTCTGCTGGAGCGTAGCGATCCCCGTGCAACTTTTGGTAGTGCTCAAGCCTAGCCACAACATTATCAATACCAAGGCTATCCATATAACGGAAAGGACCGCCTTGGAATGGTGGAAAACCAATACCAAAAATAGCTCCGATATCACCATCGCGAGCACTACGAATAATACCTTCGTCCAAGCAACGCGCCGCCTCGTTAGCCATTAGCAACAAACCGCGTTCGGCTATTTCTTTGGCGTCAACATGCTTATCAGGGCTCACTCCAAGCACAGAGTAAACGCTCTCATCGACTTCTTTACCCTTAGCGCTTCCATCATACTTATAGAAACCGCGCTTGTTCTTTTTGCCTTTGCGATCATCATCTTTAAGTTTATCGAAAGCTTTAGGCGTTGCCATCCGCTCGCCAAAAGCATCTTCCAGAATTGGAGCAACTTTTGTAGCAACATCAATGCCCACCTCGTCCAACAAGGTAATCGGCCCTACTGGGAATCCTGCATTCACCATAGCTTTGTCCAGTTTTTCTATAGCAACTCCTTCGTTCAACAAAATGCCCGCTTCGTTAATATAAGGAGCTAAGATACGGTTGACGTAAAAGCCTGCGCCATCGTTCACCACAATAGGAGTTTTACCTTGCTGTTTTGCGAGCTCTACACAAGTCGCAATCACCCAGTCTTCGGTTTTATCTGTTGAGATGATTTCGACCAAAGGCATCTTTTCCACCGGTGAAAAATAGTGTAACCCTACAACTTTCTCAGGTTTCTTAGCGCCATCTGCAATTTTCGTAATGGGGATGGAAGAGGTATTAGTTGCAAAAATAGTGTCGCCTGAGCAGTGTTTTTCAACATCTTTAACCATCTGATGCTTAAGGTCTAAATCCTCAAAAACCGCCTCAATCACCATATCCGCATCTTTAAAACCAGAATAATCTGTAGAGCCCGTAAAATAAGACATCGTGTGTCTAGCGTCAGAAGGACTTATAATTCGCTTCTTCATCTTCTTAGCAATCAGCTTCCAGGTGTAATTTAAAGCACCATTAACGCCTTCCGGGGCTACATCCTTGATACGAACCTGTTTCTTTGCTTTATCAACCGATACGTAAGCAATCCCCGAGCCCATAAGGCCGCCGCCCAACACGCCAACTTTTCTCAACTTAACCGCTTCGGCGTCGGAATCGACACCATTGTCTTTTTTCAACTCAGTTGTAGCAAAGAACACGCTAATTAAAGCTTTGGCTTCTGGAGACACAACCAGCTGACCAAAGTTACGCGCTTCTATAGCTAAGCCGGCTTTCATACCTTGAGACATGCCTTTATCGACACATTCAATGATTTTTTTAGGCGCAGGATAATTACCTTTGGTTTTCTTGGCGACAGTTTTACGCGCTTGGTCAAAAATAATGTTGCGCCCAATAGGATTAGATTCCAGCACTAGCTTTTGCATACCTTTCATTGAAAAGTAACTACTGACTGACGCCTTCTTTTCTTTACCTTTTCGTAAATCCTTGATTCTCTGTCTAGCCGCTTTCATCAGGTTCGCAGCAGGTACAACCTCGTCAGCTACCCCCAGCTTTTTAGCTTGCTTGGGGAATAACTGCTTGCCAGTAAGCATCATATCAAGCGACGGCGCGATACCGATTAACCGTGGTAAGCGCTGTGTGCCGCCGCCTCCAGGCAACACGCCTAACTGAACTTCTGGTAAACCTAACTTGGTTTTTGGGCTATCCGAAATCACACGCCCGCTACAGGCCAGCGCAAGCTCCAAGCCACCACCAAGACAAGCACCATGTATAGCAGCCACCACAGGCTTGTTCAGTTTTTCTAACGTATTAAAAAACTTGTGTCCAGAAGCTGATAACTGCTCAGCATCCTCGGCCGTTTTCATTTTGCCAAACATGGTGATGTCAGCTCCGGCAATGAAGCTTCCTTCTTTGCCACTTTTAATGATCAAACCCTTGATCGAGCTATCTGTTTTAATCTGCTCAATAACAGGCTCTAGCTCTTCAATAAACTCCATCTTCAGAACATTTTGCGACTCACCCGGCAAATCAATAGCGATAACCGCGATACCGTCGTCCTGATGCTCAAGTGTAAAAAATGTATTATTCGACATTATTCAACCTCCAAAATCATTGCAGCACCAAGACCACCCGCTGCACAAGCTGTAGTAAGGCCCAAGCCTCCACCACGACGTTTTAATTCATGTAAGGTCTGAGTAATCATTCTCGACCCAGTCGCCGCGAAGGGATGCCCGTAGGCAATCGAACCACCCAGCACATTGAACTTATCCATATCAATGTCACCAATTTTAGTTCGCTGACCTAGTTTCTCTTTCGCGAACTTGGTCGAACCGAAGGCTTGAATGTTAGAAATGGTTTGTGCCGCAAAAGCTTCATGCATATCAATTAAATCCATGTCACTCAGTTTTAACTTGGCTTTTTTCAATGCTTTTGGTGTTGCGTAAGAAGGACCCATTAACATGTCGTGAGTCGCTTCTATCGCTGAAAATGCATAACTCTTGATATACCCTAATGGCTCATAACCAAGTGCTTTAGCTTGCGACTCTTTCATCAAAATCACCGCCGCAGCACCGTCACTTAGCGGTGTCGAATTCGCAGCCGTTAAGGTGCCATATTTTTTATCGAAAGCTGGACGTAATTTAGCGTACCCCTCCAGCGTCGAGTTAAATCGTACAATATTGTCACGCGTAAGAGGCTCTTTGGTATAGGGCTCGACATAAGCGGTCATCACCTCTTCGTCCAGCTTACCCTCTTCCCACGCCTGAGCTGCTAGCGTGTGCGAGCGATGTGCCAGCTCATCTTGTTCCTGACGCGTAATACCACGGTCTCGAGCCATCTGCTCAGCATTTTGCCCCATGGTTAGTCCCGTTGAATATTCCTTAATCGCAGGCGGTACCGGCATCAAGTCTTTCGGACGTAACGTTTTTAATATTGATAATTTCTGACCCAATGTCTTGGCTTTTTGAAGATCGACTAAAGCTAAGGATAGCTTTTTACTAACACCAATCGGCACTACAGACGACGAATCAGCGCCCCCCGCAATACCCACAGAAATATCACCGACCATAATCGACTCGGCTAAGCTTGCCACACTTTGGAAACTCGTAGCACAGGCACGCGACACCGAATAAGCGTCAGTATGCACATCCATCGGCGTTCCAAGCACTATCTCACGAGCAATGTTCGGCGCTTCCGGCATTACCACTACCTGGCCAAATACCACCTGCTCGATCAATTTAGGATCAAGTTCAGTCTTTTGGATCAGCTCATTCACCACCATCTTACCGAGCTCAATGGCGTTAATGCCTCTGAAGTGACTGGCCTGTTTTGCAAACGGGGTTCGCAGCCCAGAAACGATGGCAACACGATCTTGCTTCTTAGTACGCGTTGTCTTCTTAGTTGTTTTTGAAGCACTTGTCTCGCTCATGATGACTCCTGATAAAATATTCTATTCTTGATTCTACCGAATCACTACCATATTTCAAACACTCGTTTGAATTTATTCAAAATCTTACAGTTATCGACAAAGTAATACTAAAAACCTCTAGTCGTAACAATTAGTTGCAACTTTTTGTGGTTTTTTGATACAAAACCCCCATTAAATCCATTACATTGTGACCCAAGCAACCTATAAGTGCACAAAGGCAATCATGAGTATAAAAGAACAATTTATTCAACTTGATGAATTTCTAAAGTCACGCATCATTGGACAGGAAAGCCTCGTCCATAAGATGATCATCGCGTTACTCGCGGATGGCCACTTGCTAGTAGAAGGTGCTCCAGGCTTAGCTAAAACTCGCGCGATTAAAGAACTTTCTACAGCGATGGAAGGCAGTTTTCACCGCGTTCAGTTTACGCCTGACCTGCTACCGGCTGACCTGACGGGCACTGAAATTTATCGTCCACAAGATGGCAGCTTCCACTTCCAGCGAGGCCCTTTGTTTCATAACTTGATCTTGGCGGATGAAATCAACCGTGCCCCGGCTAAGGTTCAGTCAGCATTACTAGAAGCAATGGCTGAACGCCAAATTACGGTCGGTCGAGAAAGCTTTGAATTGCCTCCTTTCTTCTTAGTCATGGCGACTCAGAACCCAATTGAACAAGAAGGTACCTATCCACTGCCCGAAGCACAGCTCGACCGCTTTTTAATGCATGTCGAAGTGGGTTATCCAAATCACGATGCAGAAGCTCAAATTCTTGCGGTCAATCGCCAGGAAGCCTTGTCGGGTGAGCCGCCGAAAGCCTTAAGCATCAGCCAAGATGCTTTGTTCGCTGCCCGCAAAGAAGTGCTCACGGTACATATGGCACCTGAAGTCGAGCAGTACTTAATCCAGCTGATCATCGCCACCCGCGATCCTGAGCAGCATGCTCCAGAGCTGGCCAACTACATTGAATACGGCGCTAGCCCTCGTGCCACCATAGCTCTTGACCGATGCGCCCGAGCGCAAGCTTGGCTAGATAATCGTGACTACGTTACCCCTGGCGATATTCAGATGATCTTGGGCGAAATTTTGCGTCACCGGATTATCCTGAGTTATCAGGCAGAAGCGGAAGGTGTTAGTACCAATGACGTTATCGCTAAGCTGATTCAGCTTGTACCCACACCTTGATTCTTAATTTTTAGTGTTGCATGACTGAGCACAACGTAACAGCCAAACAAGCACGCGAGCACAGTATCGAGCTGAGCTTAGAGCAGCTTATCGCCTGCCAATACTGGGCGAAAGAAAGCATTCCTTTACCGCACAAAAAAACTCGTGCGCACCTCGTCGGTGGTCATCTATCACCGTTTAAAGGCCGCGGCATGGAGTTTGCTGAGGTGCGACAGTACCAGCCAGGGGATGACATTCGAACCATTGATTGGCGCGTGACAGCTCGTACCGGCAAGGTACACACCAAGATCTTCCAGGAAGAACGTGAACGCCCTGTTTATATCCTGACAGATTTACAGGACACCATGTTTTTCGGTTCTCGCAATCGTTTTAAATCGACCTTGGCTTGCTTACACTCGGCCAGAGCGTTCTGGGCAGCATTTAATAGCGGCAACCGAGTGGCAGGACTTTTCAGCACCGCCAGTGACCACATTGAGCTCAAACCGTCAAACCGCCGACAAAACGGTTTGCGTTTGCTACAACAGTTAATGGAGCTACATAACCAGCGCCTAGACTCGATCTACAACGACGCGGGCGCTTACGACATTAATCCCAATGCACTGCAAGATATGTTAATGCGCCTACGCCACTTGGTAAAAGGCGGCAGTTTAATTTATATTTTCAGTGACTTTATGAATTTAAGTGACGACTGCCGTCAGCATTTAACCTATTTAGCTCAGCACAACGATATTTACGGCGTCATGGTTGCCGATCCTCTCGAAGCAACTATTCCACTACCGGGTCAATACACTCTGACTGACGGTATGCGACATATTCGTATAGATGCTAGTAATAAAAGTGATATGCAAAAGCACCAGCAGGCTTTTGAGCAACGAGTTGCTGATATCCAGCAACAATTCACTTTGTCACAGTCAGCATTTACATTGTGCAGTACCGCGGACTCAATCACGGATTTATCACTAGACCCCAACGTTATTAACTCATCCTCCCCCATGAACACTTTCCGTTCGAAAAATGGGGAGGTGAAACTGTGAACCTACTGATGGCTAACTCAGCACAAAACCAGCTGCTGCAACAATTGCGCGACGTTCATCAACCACAAAACGTGGACTGGTGGCCTTTAGCTTGGGGCTGGTGGGTCGTGATTGGACTTATAGCCACTATCGCACTGCTGCTAATAATCAAGGCTTTGCTAAAAAAACATCACTATCGCTATGTTCGCTTTGCGCAATCAGAACTTAAACAAATCCAGCAAGACAATAGTTCTCGTTGGCTGGCCAGAAGTCAGAATATTATGCGCCGATTAAGCCTTTGTTACGTTGACCAAGAACTGGTGGGCTCGATGAATCAAGCTGAATGGATAAGATTCTTAAAGTTAACCGGCGAACAAAGCCTGAGCCACGAAACAGTAGAGTCACTCAAAGACTTACCTTACAAACCCGAAAGCGCTACTATCGAGCTTGATAAAGACTTAGTGATTAACGATATCATTCAATGGGCGGAGCGCCTTCCTGAGCATGTGCAAAGCTACACCAAGCAGCGCCAAGAGGTTCAACGCCATGTTTGAGTTTCAATGGCCTTGGTTACTATTATTGCTCCCCCTACCACTTATAGTGTGGTGGCTGGAAGAACGTAAACAACGTCAGCAAGCTTTGCGTGCCCCTTTATTTTTATACTGGAAAATGCAACGCCAGCAAGGTAAGAGAGTTAAAAGCCATTTTCCTTGGTATAATTTTTTGCTGTGGTTGCTATTGGTCATCGCCGTTGCGCGGCCGACTTGGGTCGGGGATTCGGTAGCACTTCCGAGCAGTGGCCGTGATTTAATGGTCAGTATCGATATTTCAGGCTCCATGGAAATGGAGGATATGATGATCGATAACCAACAAATCAATCGATTAGTCGCTGTTAAGGCGTTAATGAAAGAGTTTATTGAACGACGTGATGGCGATCGCTTGGGGCTGATATTGTTCGGTGAGCAAGCTTATCTACAAACACCACTGACGTTCGACCTTAAAACCGTACAACTGATGCTGGATGAAACTGAGATTGGATTAGCAGGTTCTTCGCGTACCGCAATTGGCGATAGCATAGGCTTAGCCGTCAAGCGCCTAAGAGATCGTGATGCGAATAACCGAGTCCTGATTTTACTAACCGATGGGCAGAACAATACTGGTGTTCTTAACCCGCTTCAGGCCGCCGAGCTCGCGGAGCATGCTGGCGTGACGATTTACACCATTGGTGTTGGCGCTGAGAAGATGGTCGTTAGAAATAGCTTTTTCGGTAACCGAACCATCAACCCGTCTAAAGAATTGGATGAAACGACGTTAACTGCTGTAGCGCAGAAAACAGGCGGGCAATATTTCAGAGCAAAAAACACACAGGAACTGGAGCAAATATACGCTAAGCTTGATGAGTTAGAGCCGGTAGAAGATCTAGATCAAAGCTATCGGCCCAGCAAAGCCTTGTTCTTTATACCATTGCTGCTAGCCATTGCATTAAGCTTCGTCAAAGTAATGTTTCGAATTATATTTCCACCCGCTAAGCGTGATGACGCCCATCAGGAGTTAAACAATGCCTGATTTTAGTTTGTTCCACTTTATACGTCCTTGGGCATTATTGCTGATTGTTCCGGCTGTGATTCTCTACTGGTTCTATAAAAAACAAAGTCAAGCGCAGAAAGGCTGGGCCGCAGTGATTGATGAACACTTGTTGGATTGGATAATGCCGCGCTCTAATCAATCCAAAGGCCTAAAACACCTCCCCATCATGTTATTAATCTTTTGGATTATAGGCAGCTTAGCGCTTGCGGGACCGACATGGAAGAAAACGCCTCAACCTGTTTTTTCCAGCAAAGCGACACAAGTGATTCTTCTCGACTTATCCCTATCGATGGGTTCGGATGATATTAAACCGAGTCGCCTAGAGCGCGCTAAATTTAAAATCAAAGACTACCTAAAGCTTCATCACGAAGGGTTGACGGGCTTAGTGGTTTACGCGGGAGATGGCTTTATTCTCAGCCCTTTAACCAGCGACAAAGACACCATTGAAAATTTAATAGACGCGGTGTCCACCAACATTATGCCTATTTTAGGTAGCCGCCCAGAAACGGGGTTCGAACATGCCATTAAGTTGCTCAATAATACAGGCTTATCCCAAGGTAAAATTTTATGGTTTACTGATGGAGCAGATAATGAAAGTTTAGAAGCTGTAACAGAGCAGATTGAGGATACACCCTACCAACTTAATATCCTGGCTGTCGGTACTGAAGACGGTGCTCCCATTAAGCTATCTGACGAAGAAGGCTTTCTTAAGGACCGCAACGGTAATATTGTTATACCACAACTCAACTACCCTCAAATGGCTCGCTTTGCAGAAAGCGTAGGCGCTGTTTTGACTCCCGTCACAGTAGATAATCAAGACGTACAACTCATGGCGCAAGCTTCAAGTATTCATACAGCTGATTCAGAAAAAGATAATAAATTTGCCGACGATTGGTTCGATCTGGGCTACTGGTTAATTATACTCTTGCTGCCCATCGTACTTCTGAGTTTTAAGCACCGCAGCCTACTCGGTTGTTTATGTATCATGATGTTTGCGGGTCTAATAACACCGACAGCTAAGGCTACAGCTCCTGCGAATCAAGACTTAGGAGCGGTTGAACAAATATTTCTCAATAAAGATCAGCAAGGCAAAAAGCTCTTGGATCAAGATAACGCTACCAAGGCCTATAATACCTTCGAAGATTCGCGCTGGAAGGCTATGGCCGCTTATCGTATGGGAAGTTATAAAGCTGCGGAAAGTTTACTTAACAAACTACCTGATGATTCACTAAAAGCTGATGATTACTACAATCAGGGCAATGCCCTAGCTCTAGACGGACGGTATGAGGAGTCGATTGCCGCCTATGAAAAAGCGTTAGAACAGCAGCCGTCCCATGAAGATGCGCAATACAATAAAAGTATTATTGAAAATTTAAAGGAA
Source organism: Kangiella sp. HD9-110m-PIT-SAG07 (assembly GCA_003370465.1). Classification (GTDB taxonomy): domain Bacteria; phylum Pseudomonadota; class Gammaproteobacteria; order Enterobacterales; family Kangiellaceae; genus Kangiella. Next base: position 53,430 of record QQTG01000001.1, read on the forward strand.
CAACAGGACAAACAAAAGCAGCAGGATCAGAATCAAGACGGTGAATCTCAAAGCCAGCAAGATCAGCAGCAGGAGTCCGAACAGCAGAATCAACAAGACTCTGAACAAGAATCTTCAGAGCAAGATAGTGAGCAGCAATCAGAACAAGAGCAAGAACAACAGTCAGAATTAACCCAGGAACAACTTGAAGATCAATTTAAAGAAGACGAAAAAGATCAAGAAATGGAACAATGGTTAAAGCGAATTTCCGACGACCCGGGAGGCCTACTCAGGCGCAAAATGTATCGCGAATATCAGCGCCGTGGCCACAAGCAACATGTAGAAGAAAACTGGTGATAACTCGATGAAACAGCAAAAAATAGTTTATAGCCTACTTATCATGTTACTTCTTGCAGTAGCCCCAGCTGCTTCTGCCAAAATCACTCTGTCTCTCGATAGAACCGATATCCATGAGAATGAAACTTTTCATCTGCGCGTACAGGTTGAAGAAGTTAACACTTTAAATGCTGGTGCAAACATGGATTTCATTCCCGAAGAAATCACTGTTCGTAGCCGCCAAGAATATAACAGCAGTATTGTCGTCAACGGGCAGTACAACACCCAAATGGGCTGGGACTTTGAGTTGCTCGCCAATAGCCCGGGAACCTACACTATTCCTGCGTTAAGCATTGGTAACGAGCGTTCAGAAGCCTTCACCATTCGTATCTTCCCTGAGCAAGACGATATTGGAGACTCTAGTAACGCCCAAATTAAGTTGCGTGCGAAACTCAGTAAAGAAGAGGTTTATGTCCAGCAGCAGTTGATATTCACCGTCCGAATCTATCGCTCTGTGGTCGCTAGGAATCAAAAAATCACACCGGTACGAGTCACTAATGCTTTAGTCGAACAGTTGGGCGACAATAAAACTTTTGATGTAGTCAAAGATGGTAATAACTTCCGTGTTGTTGAGCAAAGGTATGCCATTTTCCCTCAACAGAGCGGCGAAATGACCATCGAACCGATCACATACAGCGCGACCGTTCTCGAGGAAAACCAAGGCCGCTCGCCGTGGCAGCGCTCTCAGCTAAAGCCGATTAATCTAAGCACTCAAAAATACCGCATCAACGTCAAGCCCAAGCCTCAGAATGCAGCTGAGCCATGGTTGCCCGCGACAAAACTCCAACTTGAAGCCGAGTGGCAGCCTAAAAACCAAACATTTAGAGTGGGCGATCCGGCACATTTAGATTTTATTATTAAAGGTACTGGGCTCCTAAAAACCCAACTACCGACCGTAGCATTCCCTGATCAAAAAGGAATTACGATTTATCGTGATACCCCACAGTACCGCCAGCGCATCAATCGCTTTGGTGTTAATAGCTATCACTTCGAAAAAATCGCTATCATCCCAAGCGAGCCTGGCAGCATAACGATTCCAGAAGTTAAAATACCTTGGTGGAATGTTGAAACCGATCAGCAAGAATTTGCGACATTACCCTCTCGTACCATTCGAGTCGAGCAAAGTAGCAACCAGATTAGCAGTAGCCAAACGCAAACGGTAATCCCTAAAGATCAACAAATGGCGATGCAACAAGATAACCAGGCTTTCCCTGAGAATAGTGAATCTAATACTACTGTTAATGATATAAACCAAGACTACTGGAAATACATCACTTTTGGCCTCGCCGCATTATGGTTATTAACGGCGCTATTGCTGGTTCGACAGCGGAAAAACAAACACCGAATGGCTGATACACACCATACCGATGCTCAGGTTAAAGCTCACTCACCCGCCAACGCTATCGGTTTAAAACATGCCATTAACGCTGCAAATAACAATGACGCTCATCTAACCGCTCAATCCCTTGCGTCTTGGCTAAGAAGCGATGAAAGTCCAGCCGCTGCAACCAACATCACACAGTTCATAGGACTATGTCGTGACTCTGGTTTAAGCGAGCTTTCCGATGAGTTGGAGCTTTTGCAACACCACTGCTATTCACGTCATGCTGATGACATATCGTCAACTAGAAGATGGCGCGGTAGAAAAATGGCACGCTTATTAGCCGGCTATAAATCCCCAAACCCTCATAAGAATGAGCAAAAGCTTCCTGAGTTATACCGCCGCCGTCATTAAGTTCTAATGGCTGCGTATTAGCCGCGATTGGCATGATTCAATGGGGTTGGTACAATGCCAACCTCATACGAATATAACGACGAGTCTAACAACTATGGATTTCTCGCAATCGAAAGCATTAATCAGTGGCGGAGCCTCTGGTCTTGGGTTGTCTACAGCAAAACATATTATTGCCGCTGGCGGCAAAGTTGCACTTCTAGATATTAATCAAGAACAAGGCGACGCAGCAGCTAAAGAATTAGGCGACAATGCCATATTTATCGCAACCGATATCAGTAAAGAGCAACAAGTTGAAGACGCAGCTGATAAAGCAGCGGAATTCATGGGCGGAATTAACCTTGCTGTTGGTTGTGCTGGAATTTTAGGTGCTGGCTTGATTCATAGCAAAAAAGGTCCAATGCCAGCGGATTACTTTCAAAAGGTTGTTGATATAAATTTAGTAGGGAGCTTTCTCCTTACTCGTGCGGCGTCTCGCTATATGCAGGAAAATGAAGAAGTTAATGGTGAGCGAGGTGTCATTATTCATACCGCTTCTATCGCGGCTTATGAAGGCCAGAAAGGACAAACCGCTTATTCTGCAACCAAATCAGCAATAGTCGGTATGGTTTTACCGCTAGCACGTGAGTTTGCACGCATTAAAGTCCGTGTTATGGCGGTGGCGCCAGGTGTATTCGAAACACCAATGATGGAAAAAATCACTCCTGAGGTTTGCGAACAAATTGCAGCAGGTATCCCTAATCCATCTCGCTTCGGTACTACCGAAGAGTACGCGAAACTTGTCCAACATATTACAGAAAATGCTTACCTAAACGGTACAACTATTCGTTTAGATGCAGCAGCCAGACTTCAGTAAAGTCTACCGCTCTCTAAAAAAGAGAGAGGGGAAAAGATAAAAAGAAATCAAAAGCACCAGCTTATTGCTTGGTGCTTTTTTTCACCATGCTTAAAAATGAACGATCTTTGCCACGCTCTGTAGCAACCAGCTCAGAATTGTCTCTTTGCTGCTCTTTCCAATAAGCTTCAAACACTTCTGTATATTCCTTCGATTGCTTCATTTCGTCCGGTACGACTAATACACACATAATTGACTCCAGAAAATTAAACCTAATTCGCTTTGTTAAGGTTAGTAGAACAAAGGAATCTGAAGTTTCAATGAATGAATTGTGGCGAATTATGGCAATTTTGGCATTTCGTGTTCAGTTCACGAAAAAAGCCCGATTTCTCGGGCTTTTTAGTTAGGTTTGCTAAGACTATTTAATTAAACGATGACTACGTTGTACAAGAATTTGTAACTCCCTCAATGCCACCGAGAACTTCGCGAACTCATGAGTATTACTTTGCTTAAAGTCGCTGACCATTTCGGTCCAACGTGACAGCAAGTCATCATGATCTGCTAAGAAGTGCTTAATACGAGTATCAGGTGACTTATATTTCGCAGTTAATGGCAACACAGCCTCGATTAGATTGCGCTGCTGGAAGTCCAGCTCTTCTCGGAAAGCAGCACGAGCAAAGGCTTGCCAGTGGTTGCTGACTGGCTGAGCAATAATTTGGTTCAAGAACCAGTGAAGCTCGATCTTCGCACCCAGTTTATAATAAACCTCAGCCACAGAAAGAACCTGCAAGTCGTATTCAGTCGCTAGCTCAATAATATCCATAGAAGAGAATAAGGTACTGAGGTACCCAACTTGCTTCGCTAATTTCTCAGGAACGCCTTGCTGGACCAGCTCTTTAATTTCTTTCTCAATACCTTGTGCTTCTTTTTCCTCAAGCGTTTTATGAACGTTTTTCTGTAACTCAGCAACACCCTTCTTAAAGAAGCTAACCACTTCATCAATGGTTTGATCCTTGCGACGATTTCGTACAAACCAGCGCGTAGCACGACGCACGATACGACGTGCTTGAAACATCATCTTAGTCTGTACTTCTGCTGGGACCTTGTTATCCAAAGCCTCAATGCTTTCGCACAAACCTGAAAGATTGAATGTTTCTTTCGCCATAACATAGCACTGGGCGACCTCACCAATATTAGCACCCACTTCGTCAATCACTCGGAAAGCGAAGTTTGTCCCCATTAAATTAACCATCTCATTGGCTAAACACATGGCGATAATTTCATCCTTAAGCGGATGCTTAAGCATGTTCTCGACATAGTTTTTGCGAAGCGGTTTAGGGAAGTATTCTAGTAAATAACTTTCGAAGTATTTATTCTCGGTTACTTCAGGAATACATAAGGTGTCTTTTAATTCAATCTTGCCGTAAGCCAGCAATACAGCTAATTCAGCACGAGTAAGTCCTCGTCCATTAGCCTCACGTTCTAGTAGTTCTTCATCTGAGGGTAGAAACTCAAGGCTGCGATCAAGTCCAACCGTTTTCTCAAGACCGTGGATAAAGCGCATATGCTCTTTAACCATCGACGGTGCCCGCGATTCAGTGATACTAATGGATTGGGTTTGGCGGTAATTGTCTTGAATCACAATATCCGATACTTCATCGGTCATGCGAGCCAACAGGTTATTTCTGCGCTTGACGGTTAAGCCTCCGTCAGAAACAACGCCATTCAACAAAATTTTGATGTTAACTTCATTATCGGAACAGTTAACGCCACCCGCGTTATCAATAAAGTCAGCATTTGCTCGTCCACCGTGCTGCATATATTCAATACGGCCGAGCTGGGTACAACCTAAGTTACCACCTTCGCCAATCACCTTAACCTGCATATCCTTCCCATCTACACGCAAGTTATCATTGGCGCGATCACCAACCTGTTGGTTCGTTTCGCTCGAAGACTTAACATAGGTACCAATGCCACCGTTCCAGAACAGATCCGCTTTCATCTTAAGCGCAGCATTAATAAACTCGTTTGGCGCTAATGACTTCGCTTTGACACCCAGCATTTCTTGGATTTCAGGCGTTAGCTCGATTTTTTTCGCGCTACGCTCAAAGACGCCACCGCCCTTCGAGATAAGTTCGCTTTTGTAATCATCCCAGCCCGAACGAGGTAAGTTAAACAAACGATCTCGCTCTTTATAGCTATCCGCAGCATCTGGGTTTGGATCCACAAAAATATGTAAGTGGTTAAAAGCAACCTGCAATCGAATATGCTTCGACAGCAACATACCATTACCAAAAACATCACCCGACATATCGCCACAGGCGACTACTGTGAAGTCTTCACTCTGGCAGTCGACACCCATTTCACGGAAATGTTGTTTAACCGACTCCCAAGCCCCTTTTGCAGTAATCCCCATGGCCTTATGGTCATAACCATTACTACCACCAGAAGCAAAGGCATCGCCTAGCCAGTGCCCATACTCTTCAGAAATACCGTTCGCAATATCTGAGAAAGTCGCTGTGCCTTTATCAGCTGCTACAACCAAGTAAGCATCTTCTTCGTCATGCACCAGTACATCACGAGGATGCACTAATTTATCGTCAACATAATTATCGGTAATGTCCAATAGCGCACGAATAAAGGTTTTGTAGCATTCTACGCCTTCAGCGAAGAAAGCCTCACGGCCACCAGCATTAGGGAGCTGCTTACAAACAAACCCGCCCTTGGCACCGACAGGAACAATCACTGAGTTTTTAACTTGCTGGGCTTTGACCAATCCTAAAACTTCGGTTCTGAAATCTTCTCGACGATCCGACCAACGCAAGCCACCACGCGCAACTTTACCGCCACGCAGGTGGACACCCTCAACGCGAGGCGAATATACGAAAATTTCGTACATCAACACCGGCTTTGGCATCTCAGTAATAATGCTAGGGGCGAACTTGAATGAAATGTAAGGTTTGTCCTTACCACTTTCATCAGCCTGGAAGAAGTTAGTTCGTAACGTTGCTTCAATTAATTCAATATACTTGTTGATGATTTTGTCTTGGTCAAGACTTTCAACATCTTGTACATCTTTTAATAGCTGGCTCTTTTTCAGTGCATATTTACGTTGACTGTATTCGTCATGTGGGTTGAACTTCAACTCAAAAAGTTCAACTAACCCGGTAGAAATACTCGGGTACTGTGACAACGTTTGTTCGATATACAGTTGGCTAAACGTGAAGTTGATCTGCCACATGTATTTCGCGTATGCACGAAGTACTGCGACCTGACGCCAATCGAGTCCGGCAGCTAAAATAAGACGATTAAAGCCATCGTTTTCAGCCTGCTTATACCATGCTTTACCAAATGCCTTGTGAAACTTGTCTCGCATAGTTTCAACGTCGATAGAAGACTCTTCATAACGCACATCAAAGTCTAGAATTCGATAGTCGCCCAAGAATTCAGAAGACACCTCATAAGGAGTTTCATCAATAACCGTCAGCCCCATATTTTCCAACATCGGCATTACGGCTGACAGTGGTAGCGGCGTATCTTTGTGGTATAACTTAAAACGCAAAGACTCATCACCACCAGCGCGATACAAGAACATGCCTAAAGGCCAATCATCACTCAGATTTTCAATGTTTTCGATATCAATCATCGCAGAGTCAACACTTTGTTGATTCTGGAAGCTTGGCGGAAATGCTTGTCGATATTTTTTCAACAAGACCGCAGAACCTTCGCCATCAAAACGTTTATTAATTTCGTCTGATAATACTCCTTCCCAGCTTGAAGCCGCTTTTACTAATTTTGATTCAAGCTTATCGATGTCGTACTCAACCGCTTCAGTATTTTCTACCGGCACTCGGAAGTGAGTACGAACCAAATTCGATTCGGAGAAGTAGGTCGTAAATTCAATCTCACCTTTGCTATCAAATATTTCTGACAGAATGTCTGTCATCTTAAGTCTAATTCTAGTGTTGTAGGTATCCCTTGGCACAAACGTCAACACCGAGAAATATCGCCCAAAAGGATCTCTGCGTACAAAAGCACGAACCTGACGTCGCTCTTGAATATGTAAAATCCCCATCACAACATCCAATAACTTCAAGGTTGGGATCTGGAATAATTCATCGCGTGGATACGTTTCAAGAATATTTTTCAGAGCTTTATAGTCATGACCACCAGGTTTTAACTTGGACTCTGTCAGGACATTATTAATCTTCTTACGTAAAACAGGAATCAATTGAGGATCCATGTTATATGCAGCGGAGGTGAATAGACCAAAGAAGCGATGCTCTCCTACCACTTCACCTTTATCATTAAAGCGCTTGATACCAATATAATCGATATGGCTAGAACGATGAACGGTGGACAGAGTGCTCGTTTTGGTCAGAACTAAGATATGATCTGATGATAAAGCCAGCTTCTTCGCGCCTTTTGGCGATCGAGACAAATGATACTCAGAATATTTGCGCTCATCAGCCAGTATTCCTAGCCCAGAACCTTTCACCGACTTTAAGTGAAGATCATCACCTTCACCTTTTAAGTCATAAGTCCTTGCACCCATGAAAACAAAGTGGTTTTCCTTAACCCAACGCAGGAAGTCTACAGCCTCCTGAATACGATCATCGCGTAGCGGCGGAGGCCCATCTTCAAGCTCAGAAATGATGCTCACCATTTGCTCTCGCATCGGCTTCCAATCAGTCACTGCTGAGCGTACATCGCGCAAAATCCGAATGAGATCTTCTTCTAACGACTTCATGAATTTAGAGTCAATAATGCGATCAACCTCTAAATACATAGGCGTTTCTATATTCTCTCCTTCCTGTGTTCCTTTATCATAGGAAACATCCAGTTTAGAGATTTTGCCTGTTTTAGAGCGCTTGATGTACATGGGCACATGAATATGCAGTAGTACATCGATTCCATGACGGTTCAGCTCCATACGAATGGAGTCGACCAGAAATGGCATATCTCTGTGATCGATTTCTATAATGGTGTTGCGCGACTCCCAGCCGTCTTTTTTCAGATCAGGATTGAACACCCTGACTTTTGATGAGCCATCAAAATCTTGTATGAAACCCCAAAGACTGCTGATCGAGTTAAAGTACTCTTCAGCGCTACGTTCACTGAATTCATATTCAGAGACGCTGGAATAAATAAGTTTAGAGAATTTTTTTACAAGCTCAGCTTGTCGTTTTGAGAATTTTTGATCGCAGATTTGCTGGACGTTTTCCAACAATTTGGAGGTATTACTTACACTGGCCATTGTCCTGTCCAAGAATAATTATGGGTTAAATCACGTTACTGCAACGTTACCTAATTCTAGGACATTTAGATAGGAAATGGCACCTTAATTTACGATTAAGATGCCATTTTTTGCAACTGCTACAACCAGTTGGGAACTTTAGCGGCGATAGAGTAATGCAGCTAATGCGGGTAATAAGAAAATTGCACCCAACATGTTCACCAAGAACATGAACGTCAGCATAATTCCCATATCAGCCTGATACTGTAACGCTGAGAAAATCCAAGTACTGACTCCGATGGCCAGCGTTAAGCCCGTGAATAACACAGCATTACCCGTCAGTTTCAGTGTCTCAAAGTAAGCCTCAGAGAC
>QQTG01000004.1 GCA_003370465.1 Kangiella sp. HD9-110m-PIT-SAG07
TTCTTGAAACTGAAAACTTCGACGGCATGATTATTTTCGTGCGCACCAAAACTGCCACCATGGAGTTGGCAGAGAAGCTAAATGCTCGAGGTTTTCGCGCTGATGCACTCAATGGTGATATTCCACAAAATACCCGTGAGAAAATTGTCGATAAACTAAAACGTGGCAAGATTGATGTCTTATTAGCGACTGACGTTGCAGCGCGCGGTCTGGATGTGGAGCGAATCAGCCACGTTATTAACTACGATATTCCTTACGATACTGAATCTTACGTACACCGTATTGGCCGTACAGGCCGTGCTGGTCGCGAAGGTAATGCTATCTTGTTTGTTGCGCACCGCGAAAAGCGCATGCTTAAAGCTATTGAACGAGCAACAAACCAGCCAATTGAAGAAATGTACATGCCAACAATCGACGCGATTAATGAAACTCGCGTCGAACGTTTCGCTACTACTATTACAGAAACATTAGCCAGCCAAGACTTGAAGTTCTATACTGATTTAGTCGAAAAGTATGTCAAAGAGAATGATCAGGACTGGCCACAACTTGCAGCCGCATTAGCTAAAATGGCAGCTGGCGAAGAGTTACTGCTTAAAGAAAAGCCCCGCAAAGAACGAAAAGAGCGTGATGACTGGAGCGACGATCGCCGTGATTCTCGTAAAGATAGAAACCGTGATCGCAAAAGCAAAGAGCGCCCACGTCGTGAAAATACATTCTCCGCTGAAGCACAACCTCTCGCAGAGCATCCAGATGTTGAAATGGAACGTTACCGTATTGAACTAGGCCGTAACCACGATGTTAAAGTTGGTAGTATTGTTGGTGCTATTGCCAACGAAGCGGACATCGACAGTGAATACATCGGCCGCATCGATTTGTTCGACGAATTTACTACGGTTGATCTTCCAGCAGGCATGCCGAAAGAAGTTCAATCAATTCTTGCTAAAGCACGCGTTGCGGGCAAGCCAATGCAACTAGCACCGATTGGTAAGCAAGAAGGTGGGAAAGGTAAACCCAAGACAAAGGACAAAGATAAAGGTAAGCCCAAAGCTAAAAAGCGAAAGCCAAAGTCTTAAGTTTTTTTTAAATAAACAGGCCTCAATTGAGGCCTGTTTATTTAAATGCTGTCAAACCATTTCTTTTCGATAGTTACTTTTTCTACTTGTTCTACTTTCACACCAAGCCTTAATTCCTTCAAATGTTCGGCTAACTGGTTGCCATTAACTAGGTCTATTGGGGGTGCCCCATCTCTTTTAGCTTCAGCCTTCGCTTCTCTAGTAAAGTTCCCGGTTGTAATGAATAAACCTTTGTCAGCTCGCCCCATCATTGCACCTCTGAAGTCACGAATTTGTGGCGAACCTACTGACCCCGTATAACGCTTTGACTGAAATACGACTTGAAAT